>CAWCAZ010000058.1:0-160914 GCA_963793525.1 uncultured Acidobacteriaceae bacterium | reverse complement strand
AGCGGGAGGCCGTGACCGACGAGCGTTCTTTGATGCGCGACGCACTGAAACACACGATGGGAGAGGCACGATTGCCGGAGATACGCGCCGAGTTCGGGCGGCGGGTTGAGGCATCAGAACTGATCGAGGTGCCACATCGAGAGGGTGCGGCTGGGCGCACGTTCACAACTCGCGAGATGCAAGGCTACGAGCGCGAGCTGATTGACCGGATGAAGGTGAGCCAGGGCAATCGCGAGGTGTTGGCGGACGGCAACGTGCGGCAACGGACGATGGAGCAGCATCCGCATCTGAGCTTGAGCCAGCGGAACGCCGTCGATACGGTGCTGACGAGCCGCGACCAGATGATGGCCTGGAGGGCGTTGCCGGAGCCGGGAAAACAACTTCCTTAGCCGCTGTTCGTGAGGCTGCTGTGAGTGCGGGCTATGAGGTCGAGGGGCTTGCGCCGACATCGCGGGCCGCACAGAAACTCGGCGAAGCGGGCATGGAGACCCACACGTTGCAGCATCATCTCGCGCGTGGTGACCGGGCCGACGACGGCCAGAAACGGCTCTATGTTATCGACGAATCGAGCATGGCGAGCACCAAGCAGATGCACACGTTCATCGAGCGGCTAAGGGAAAATGACCGTGTACTCTTCGTGGGCGACACGCGGCAGCATGAGGCGGTGGAGGCCGGGAGGCCTTACGCGCAGTTGCAGGAGGCGGGGCTTCGCACGGCGCGTCTTGACGAGATCATCCGGCAGAAAGACCCAGCACTGAAGGAGGTTGTCGAGCAGCTTGCGCGGGGCGAGGTGCGGGATGCCATTGGCAATCTCAACGAACAGGGGCGGGTGCATGAGATCGGCGACCGGCAGGAGCGTATCGCGGAGATTGCCCGCGAGTATGTGCGTTCGCCTGAGAACACGTTGGTAGTCTCGCCCGACAATGAAAGCCGCCGCGAGATTAACCAGCACATCCATCGAGCGATGCAGGACACCGGCCAGGTGAAGGGTGAAGAGCACCGAGTGCATGTGCTCTACGCCCGACAAGACATCACCGGAGCCGACCGGCAATACGCGCAGAACTACGAGAGTGGCGACGTAATCCGCTACTCGAAAGGGTCGAAGCCGCTCGGCATCGAGGCGGGGGAATATGCGCGTGTGGCCCGCACCGAGCCGGAGAACAACATCGTCACGGTGACGCGGAAGAGCGGCGAGGAGTTGAGCTATGACCCGCGCCGGTTGCAGGGCGTGACGGTCTACCGCGACACCGAGCGCACATTTGCAGAGGGCGACCGGGTGCAGGTGACCGCCCCTTATCACGAGCAAAAGCTGGCGAATCGTGAGCTGGGGACGGTGGAGCAGATCGACGGTGGCGGAAACCTGAAACTTGAAGATGGACTCGGGTCGTGAGGTCGAGTTCAACGCGCGACAGCATCCGCATCTCGACTACGGCTATGCGGTGACGAGCCACAGCAGCCAGGGCCAGACCGCCGACCGGGTGCTGATTCACGTTGACTCCGAACAGGCGCACGGCGAGCTGCTGAATAGCCGCATGGCGTATGTCTCCGTCTCGCGGGCGCAGTACGACGCACAGATTTACACGAACGACGCGGCAACGCTGGGCCAAGAACTGAGTCGTGATGTATCGAAGTCGGTTGCTCTTGAGGATGTGACTCTTGCGAAGAGCCTTGATCCTCAGCCGGTACAGCAAATCGTAGAACAGCTTGGATTGGGCTTGAGCCTTTAGAGAGTGTTGCAATACGTCATCCTTTATAATCAACTAATGACGTTTTGAGACAATCGACGATGACAAACAACATGGTGAAGACAATGCGGTATGTCGGCAAGCACGGGATCGTCAGACCCCGCGATCTTGAAGCGCTTGGCATTCCGCGCGAATATCTTCTGCGTCTGTACCGGCGAGGCAAACTCAGCCGAACTGGTCGCGGCGTCTACACTCTACCCGACGCGGCCATTACCGAGAGACATTCCTATGCTGAGGTGACGAAGCGAGTTCCGGGAGCTGTTCTATGCCTTCTGACGGCGCTCGCTTTCCACGAGATCACGACTCAGAACCCATCGTCGATATGGATTGCCCTGGGGAAGGGCGCCAGAACACCCGCGCTGGAGTCTCCTTCGCTAAGGATTGCTCGGCTGTCCGGGCCATCCCTCACAGAAGGCATTGAGACCCATCGTGTCGAGGGCGTTTCCGTCCGTGTTTACTCCGCTGCAAAGACCGTCGCGGACTGCTTTAAGTTTCGTAACAAGATCGGCCTCGATATCGCAATCGAGGCCCTACGAGATTGCCTTTCGCAGAGGAAGGCGAGCATCAATGACATCTACCGCTACGCTAAGATTTGCCGCGTCAGCAATGTCATTCGCCCATACATGGAGGCTCTATGACGCGAGAACCCAACAAGAATCCGGCGGCATCCATCCGAGCCAAGCTCCTCTCCCTCTCCCGCGAGAAGGGCGAAGATTATCAGAGAGTGCTCGGCAGATTCGCCATTGAAAGATTCCTCTATCGGCTGGGCATTTCGACCTACAGAGATCGCTTTGTGCTCAAAGGCGCAACGCTCTTTACGCTGTGGACCGGGGAAACCCATCGACCGACGAAAGACTTGGATTTGCTTGGCTGGGGCTCCTCTGCCATCGCTGACGTAGAACAGGTCTTCCGTGACATCTGCGAAATCGCGGAGGACGACGGCATTGTCTTTGATAGCCAATCTGTCGAAGGGACGACGATCAAAGAGAACGACGAATACAACGGCGTTCACATCCGGTTTCGCGCTGAACTCGCCGGGGCGCAGATCACTTTGCAGGTCGATATCGGATTTGGCGATGCGGTTTTCCCGGAGCCTGAGCTGGCGACTTTCCCTGTACTCCTGCCAATGTCAGCGCCGATCATTCGAGCTTATCCACGGGAGGCGTCGATTGCGGAAAAGTTGCACGCGATGGTTCAACTCGACATCCGCAACAGCCGAATGAAGGACTTCTACGACATCTGGTTCATGGCGAACACCTGGACATTCAAGTTGGAATCCTTGCGTAATGCAATCGCGTTGTCCTTCCAGCGGCGCGGTTCGGCGATGCCGAATGGCGTCCCATTTGCGCTGACCGACGAGTTCTTGACCGATAGCCAGAAGATGCAGCTATGGAAGGCTTTCGCGGGACGCCTGAATGCCGGTGATAAAGCCCTTACTCTCGCCGAAGTGGGGGCCGTTCTCCGTGCTTTCCTTGTGCCGTGTCTTTCATCCGAAACCGATACCGCTCAAGTGTGGACACCGACTATCGGCTGGCACGAATCCAGAGAGCTAATCCCAGCTTCAAATCGAGCCGCTGGCGCGGCGTACCCTCCGCTCCGGCGTCTGTAAAGGCTCTGCGCTGCGCTCCGACCGCTGGCGCGGCGCTTCGCGGCCTTGACAGACGCCTCCGCTGCGGGTGATTTCCAATTATGAGAAGAATGTATTCTTCTCATGTGTCCAAAGAACACATGAGACGTAACCGTGCCAGAAGCGCCGCTACTGATCGATGATTGCATCGGCCTGAATGCGCCAATTGAGATTTACCGGCAGCAGAATTGGTAAACACAAGCCGACTGCCCGTTGCCAATCTGTAGGGCAGCGGGCGAAGCCTTAGGCTAAGAAACGCGCTCAACTAGAGGCGGTTGCCAGGCCCCATTGAGAATGGTTTCTTTGGGCGAATAGAGACGAATTGTGAGATTGAATGGGCCGTCCCCGGAGGGAAGCCAGTTCGATTCCTGCTCGGGGCCGGGGTTGTCGCTCTGAATGTAGAGATCGATTGAGCCATCCGAATTAGGCTTCAGGGGATCGCGATCGCCGATGGCGTAGCGGTCGAGCGGATTCTCGATGAAGTACCCGTCCTTGTTGTAGGCGGTGATGGACCAGAAGGCATCCACTGGAGGGGTCTGACCGCTGTTGAAGTGCATCCGATACTGTGCCGATCCGTCCAGCGGTTGGCTATCTCCATCAGTGAACGTACTTATGTAGATGGCGTCTTCCGGCGGATTCGCTCCGAGTGCGAGACGCGCCGTAATGGCGCGGCTGATGTAGTCCGTGCCATAACGCCCGACGTGGCGAATGAAGGTGTTCCAGCCCGGTTTGACCTGATGAGACTTGTCAGCAAAGTTCTCAACACGTACGGACGCTGCGATCACGCCCTCATTCACTGCCTGGAGCTGCTCCGGCGCAAGCTTTGAAGTGTCGAAGTCTTTGCCGGGAACGACGCCGATAAGCGCAAGGTCGTCGACCATGGGAGCGTCAGCAGAATGCGGTGCGTTCGCCTTTAAAGCCTGAGTGAATGCCGTCAAGAACTCGACCGGTGTCATTGCCTTTACCCTCTCAGGGGGAGTGACATCGCCCGATTTTCCAAACGCCAGAGCGGATGCGAGCTTTTGCTCTGCGTTGGGATAGCTGCTGAGCGGCATGATTCTCATTCCCCGCTGAAACGCGTGAACGTTTTCATAGTCGGAGACACCGTTCGTCTGAGTACGCCCGAGCAGCCAGACGATGTTCGTCGGTGCATCGTAGCGTGTGACATTCTCAGGAAGCTTGCCAGTCCAATCCGGCCCTGTAAATGCCAACCATCTTTCATCAGTGCCGGTGGTCCGTTTTCCGGGATTGGCAAATGTCTCGCTCCATGCGTCCATGAACTGAAGAAGGTAGAAACGTCCGCTGGAGTCGGGCACATGGATAAGGATTGGCTCCTTCGATAGGTCGATCCAAGCCACGGTGTAGAGAGTGTCGGCGTTGGGTCTTACAACTTTGCGAGTATCAGGACGCGGAAACTGCGGTACGTGCGTGAAGGTATTAGTGGGCTGTCCGGCGCGCGTGGTTTCGATCAGCACGAGTGGGTAAGCGAAAACGTAAGTGCGCTGTGCAATTTCCTGCAAGTCCGGCGAGTCTTTCTGTGCGTCTGACGTGTCAGCACTCGGCGACATAGGTTGAACCTTTCAAGTTGATTTAGGCTTGCATGCGTCAAAATGTTACTGACTCGCCTGTGCAGTCTCGGCCTGTTTCGATGTCTTCATCGGAAGGATCCACTGCTGAGCAACCATGAGGTCTTCAATCTCGGTAGCTACCGTCTTCGCCATGCGAGTGGTATCTCCTTCAACGCTCGCCTTACTGTCCGTGGCGGTGCTAGTTCCGACGCTCGCCGCTGCCGAACCGACGCCCATCGTCGCTGCTGCACCTGGCTTCTTACCGCTTTCAGATTCAAGATCAAATTCAGCCAGCAATACAGGGCTGCTCGGAGCGGTAAGCGTGACAATTACATGGGCTTTTACGTCGCTTGCTCCGCGACCAAAGCCAATCATCATGCGTGCGCCCATGTTGCCCTGCTTGACGGAGGTGAAGGCGCCTCGAACTGTCAGTACGTATGCCGGAGAGTCTGAGTTCGCATTGGAGTTCGCTGATGTGACCGGGATCTTCGTCTTCTTTAACTCGCTGATCAGCCGCTTGGAGAATGCGGCCTGCACCTTTCGGGCAACGGCGGCAGGGTCGGACGCCTGACCGGCATCCCCTTTGATGTGAGCGATCGGGTCGTGGTTCAGAATATGCGCCTCCATTGATCGATCGATCGTCACGACGTCAACGGGAAGATCGAAGTCGAAGACGGTTACCAGGGCCGGCTTCGGCAGCTTATCTTTTCCGCTATAGCTATGAACCATCGTCACCTTGGTATTGCCAACCAGTACCTTTTCGACGGTATTCTGAGCGGAAGATGAAAGACTAGCCGCAAATAAAGCAGCTATCGAACCAGCGCGTACGAATGAAAGTGTGTAGTGGGTCATGATGCTCCTCTCCCTTGTTTTCTCAATTGGCCCGGATACCACTTGGTAAACCAGAATGCGCCGCCGAGGGCGGCAAGCATGACCACAATCTCCAACCGAAGAGGCAAATCCGGAAGGAAATGCATAGTCAGGTCGGTAATGACAACAATGGCCATTGCCAGGGCCCATACCGCTGTAAGGATGTAATTCGTTTTGATAAAAGTTGGGGAACTCTGTACCGACGCAGGAGCCTGTTCCCGCGCGTACTGCAATGTGAACGGGCGTCGAACGAGCATCGATAGCAGGATGATGAGGAACAAGCCTCCATCCACCACCGTTCGGACGATTGGAATATCCCATCCACCGCCATTGACTGCCGCATAGATGCCGAGTACTGCAAACAAAAAGAAGGTCCCGATTTCAAGGATCTTCATCGAAGATCCGAGCATCTTCTGGCGCATGATGAGCGTGGCAGAGGTAGCGGCAGCAGCCCATAGGCTAATGCTGGCTGCAACAAACCGCGACAGCACCGCGAATATTATGAAAGGGGCGAATCCAAGAAGAATACCCATCGTTCAGGGCTCACTGTTGAGATCGGATCGCATGTGTCTGCTGCGCCCCACTCAGGGCACTTTGACAGTTGCGTGTTCTACCGGACATTGTAGCGGCTCATGTCGAATACAAGAAAAAAATTGAAGGCTTCCGAACAGGAAGCTATGATCAGGCCATTCATGCAGACTCTACCGCCAAGTGATCGCGATCTCGACATTGCCTTGCAGCGATACAACATCGTCCTGGTTCACTTGGCCGTAGTACGCCAGATGACCTGGACGAAGACTCAATTCTTTCTTGCTTTGAACATTGGACTTCTGACGCTTGCGGGAGCGCTCGCCAAGACTCCGTTCATCGGTACCGGCTGGCTGGCTTCCCATGCTACGCGAATCGTAGCCATCGCAGGAGAGACTGCAAGCGTACTCTGGGGCGTCGCCCTGTATCAAAATGCCAAAGAAGTGAATCGTTGCATGACCGTTTGCCAAGAGCTAGAGCGTGAAGCGATGGGAGAAAACGGAGTGATAGCAGGTGCGAAAACGGGCAGAGTGCTGACGACCCACGGCATTATGGCCCTCCTTTTCTTCTTGATCTGGCTCGCTGTTATCAGAACGCTTTTACGGTGATCAGGTGACGTGTCCAAGCACAGGTTTTCCTGCGTATCCCGCGAGCATCAGCATCCTGAAACGCGCTTCTTGGAAGGAAGGAGTCTGGATGAATACAAAACCGCAAGCGCACTCATTGAACTTCGTAAGGCCTCCACATCACCTAGTTGCCACGCTGTAATGGACGCCGAACGGCCCGAATATGTTCTAGCGAACTGTGCCCAAACTGTGCCCAAACATCCCGAATGACCCCTCACAGAACCGCATGGAACCGCATCATCAAGTCCGCTAAGTCACTGTAAACAATGTATTTTCAAGATGTATGAAGTAGGGGATAGGGACTCAAAATCCGCCGAGGGCAACCTCGTGGGGGTTCGACCCCCCCTCCCGGCACCAAATAAATCAACGAGTTGCGAAACATAGGCATCTTCGGATGCCTTTTTCTATGCCCAAACTATATTCAGCCATTCCGCGAATGTCATTTCTCAAGCAGAGGCCCAGCCTATCCTAAGAACAGTCACAGGCTGGAGTTAGGATAGGCTGGAATCGCGGCGGGCAGGTTCAAGTGAAAAGTTGCGCCGCGCCCAGGGGAACCGACCGCCCACAAGCGCCCACCATGAGACTCAATGATTGACCGGCTGATGCGAAGCCCCATGCCGGTGCCGTGGGGTTTGGTTGTAAAGAACGGATCGAATATCTGTTCCGCCAGTTGCGGCGGAAGCCCTATGCCGGTATCGCTGACAGAAACAAGAATCTGCTCGTTTTCAGCTCGCTGCGACTGGATGACCAATCTCTCGCGTTCCATCAACGTCCTTCATCGCTTCGATGCTGTTGACGATTAGATTCATCGCGACCTGCTGCAATTGCACGCGATCTCCAACGATCTGAGGAAGATCGGCTGCCAGTTCTGTCCGGATCGATATGTTGTATCGCATCGCCTCGTCGCGCAGGAGGGCGACGGTTTCTCGAATCATCTCGTTTACATCAAGAGCCTCTCGATTCAGCGGAGCCCTTCTCGAATTGTGAGCGGATCCTGCCGATAATCTCAGCAGCACGTTGTGCATCTCTTACGAATTCTGGTGACAGCCGCGCGCACCTCATCGAGATCGGGTTTATCGCTCCCGAGCCTTCGCAGGCAGACGTTGGCGTTGGTCATAGCACCACTGATCGGTTGACTGATTTCATGAGCCAGGGATGCCGCCAACTCTCCCATGGTTGTCACCCGGTTGATGCGCGCGAGATCGCCCTGCGCCTGGCGTAACGCCTCTTCGGTATGCATGCGTTCGGTGACGTCGCGTACCGCGCCGGAGACGAGCGTGCCATCCTCCGTCTCCAGCGGACTGAGACTGATTTCCACGGGAAATTCGGTTCCGTCTCTCCGCCGTCCGTACAGTCCCAGACCTTCACCCATCGGCCGCACCCGTGGCTGGGCGAAGAACCCATCGCGGTGTTGGGGGTGTCGTCCACGAAATCGTTCTGGCACCAGTATTTCAACCTCTTGCCCCAGGAGGTCCTGCCGCTGGTAGCCAAACAGTTTCTCCACTTGAGCATTGACCAACACGATCCATCCTTGGCGATTCATCACGATCACGGCATCCGGAGCGGATTCCAGAAGCCCGCGGAATTTCCGCTCGGCCTGGCGCAAAGCCTCTTCGGCACGCTTCTGATCGTCTATGTCCGTGCTCGTACCGACGAATCTGAGGGGCTTTCCTTCCGCATCGCGCAGCACCACCGCTTGATGGAGCTGCCAGCGATAGGTCCCGTCCTCAGCGCGCAGAGTCCGGGTTTCCATCGCGAAACCCTGTCCCGAATTCACGCCTTCCCAAAAGCTCTTGAGCTGCCATCTCCCGATCCTCAGGATGAACCGCGGTCATCCAGGCCTCGGGATGCGACCGGACGAAGTCGAGGGTCTGACCTGTGAAATCAAGCCAGACCCGATTCACGAAATCAGGTGTCCCATCGGGCTTGAGCGTCCAGGCGGACACAGGAAGCTGCTGCAGCAGCGCAACTTGTAGTTGTAATTCTGCATCGGACTGCTGCAGCTCACGGTAAAGGCGGCTCGTCTCGGCCAACCGTTCTTCGCTGGCGCGCAGTTTCTCGCGTTCGAGTTCCGCCTCGCTGCGCATCCGTTCTTCGCGTTCCGCAGTTTCGCGGCGAAGACTGGCCATTTTGACGTGTGCCGCCACACGCGCCAGCAACTCCCGCGCAGCGAATGGCTTGATGAGATAGTCGTCGGCGTCGGCCTCGAGCCCTTCCACGCGCGACTCTTCGCCTGCCCGCGCCGACACCAGGATCACTGGGGTACTTGCAAGGGAGGAGTCCTCGCGAATGGCTCGGAGTAAACCAAATCCGTCCAGCTGCGGCATCATCACGTCCGCCAGCACAAGAACTGGGCGCAATTTCCGAGTGACTTCCAGCGCCTGGAGGCCGTCAGCAGCCGCGTGCACCTCATATCGCTCGCTCAGCAGGCGTGTGAGGTATTGGCGCATGTCCGCATTGTCATCGGCCAGGACGATCAGTTCGCGCTTCCCCGAGGGTGGGGGTTCCAGGCTGGCGGCGAGCGTAGCTTGTTTGGGAAGCGTTGCCGCATCGACCGCCAACCCCGGTTCAATTCCCAACCACTGTTTCAGCTCTTCGACATAAGCTTCGGCTCGAATTGTGGCGGAGGCGAGCGTTTGTGGGGCCTGAATGCGCTCCGCCGGCAGATGGTCCGTGCCGCTCGGAATCGTTACGGTGAATGTGCTGCCGGCGCCAACCGCGCTCTCCACCCGCACACTGCCGCCGTGCAGTTTCACGAGTTCCTGAACCAGTGCCAGCCCGATCCCTGTGCCCTCGTAATGTCCTGGCCTGGACACCCTCAATACGGTGGAACCGCTCGAACACCTGCTCGCGATGCTCTTCGGGAATTCCCACGCCGGTGTCGCGGACCTGCAACTCCACCGCACCGTCCACGGGCTTCAATGTGAGAGCAACCTCGCCCTCGAACGTGAATTTGTAAGCATTGGAGAGCAGATTCAAAACAATCTTCTCCCACATGTCGCGATCCACGTACACCGGGTCGGCGATTGGCAGGCACTCGACTGAGAAACGGAGCCCGGCGTTCTTCATCGCCGAGTCAAATGCGCTTGCGATTTCTGTCGTGAAACTTGCCAGGTCTGTCAGCTGATAAGACGTCTGCGCGCGACCGGCTTCCATACGCGAGAAATCCAGCAGCGTGTTGACGAGCTTGAGCAGTCTGAGGCCGTTGCGGCGCACCGTGACCAACCGCTCGCGATCTTCCGGCTCAAGCCGCTCGTGCGCCAGCACTTCCTCAAGCGGGCCAAGCATCAGGGTCAGCGGCGTTCGGAACTCGTGGCTGACGTTGCTAAAGAACGCTGTCTTGGCGCGGTCAAGCTCGGCCAGAGCCTCTTCGGAACGCTTCTGATCGTCGATGTCGGTCGTCGTACCAACGAATTTGAGGACTTTTCCATCTGCATCGCGCAAGGGCACGGCTTGATTAAGGTGCCAGCGATAGACTCCGTCGTGAGCGCGGAGAGACCGTGTTTCAATCGCAAACCCCCGCCCCGAACTCACACCTTCCCGAAAGCCCTTGGCTCCCATCTCCCGATCCTCAGGGTGGACCGCGTTCATCCAGGCCTCAGGATTTGACCGGACGAACTCGAGAGTTTGACCGGCGAATTCAAGCCAAACACGATTCACAAAATCCGGTGTCCCATCCGGCTTGAGCGTCCAGGCGGACACGGGAAGTTGCTGTAGCAGTCCGGCTTCGAGTTGCAGCTCTTCGTTGGTTCGCTGCAGCTCGCGGTAAAGCCGGCTCATCTCCGCCAATCTGCTCTTCGCTAGCGCGCAGTTTTTCGATTTCCGGCTGGCGCTCCTGTTCAAATGCGCGTGCGCTGTCCAGCACGATTCGTACGCTCGTTCGCAGGGCTTCCGGCCATTGTTCCACGGGGCCGAGCGGCGTAGCCGACCAGTCGAGCGCGCGCATACGCGTGGCCATCTCGCTGTCACCGGCAAACACTGACTCGATCAACTCCCTTTTGCTAGGCTCCATCTCCAGATCCTCCAGCTCGGCTGCAAAGCGGAAAAGGCCTGCTGCCCATGGTTGATCAATCTAGGGAGCGACCCGAGATGCCAGATTAGGCTGGCGTTGGAATGCGATCAATGAAAGAACGCGAGACCAACGGATCGGAAGGATGGCTCTCAGGGAAATTCAAGGGAAACCAACAAGACCAACTGCCTTGAACGTGCTGCTGCAAACGATGTCAAATTATAGCGTGCGCCGAACCAACCAGGTTACTCGCTGTGCGATAAATGCGGCGAAGGGCCTCACATCTAGATCGATGCTTGCGCGATCCGATGCGCGCAGGTACTTCGCGCGATCTTAGACCCGGACCACGGTCCACGGATAGCCACAAGAAACCAGCAGCACATTCCAGGCGTCGGGTCTTGTCGCCAGCCTCTATTGCTGCACAGGCGGCTCCGACGAGTAGATGACCCGGCTGCATAGTGGATCGCCGCACCGCGTCAAGACTCTCGAGAGCAAAGGTCGAGCTGCGCAGGTCGATGCAGTGACCGGCAAGCAGCAAGCTCGGGCCCCTCGCTCTTTGAACTGCGGCAGTCATTTGACTTACTCGCCTTCCGCATTCGGCTGAACAATCTCACTGGTACAAATTGTCGCGCAGCCTACAGGAGTAACGACTTGGCTTCAAGCGCAGTCTTCAGAGATTGTGTTGTAGTTTCGTCGTCTCTCCCGAAAGTGAACAGTGGCTTCGAGTCGTGTCGACATTCGCACAAGATCCGCCAGGGAATTGGCTTTCATTTTCCTCATCACGCGACCGCGATGGACCTGGAAAGTATTCTCTGTGATTCCGAGTTCTGCGGCCGCTTGTTTGTTTAGAAATCCCGCGACCGTATACCGAAAGACGTCTTGTTCCCTGGGTGTGAGGGAATCCCACCGCCTTAGCAGAGATAACCGGCTCACGCGCTCCTGACGGTTCTTTGAGTCTTGAGCAAACGCGGCTTCAACTGCAACCAGCAACTGATCGTAGTCCACCGGTTCAACCATGAAGTCAATGGCCCCGTTCTTCATAGCCTGGACTCCGGAAACAAGGTCGCCATACGCAGTGACAAATATGACAGGAGGGCCTCCGACGTCAGCCAGTCTGCTCTGGACGTCAAGGCCGTTGCAGTCGGCCAGCTTCAGATCGAGGATTACGCAAGCGGTTTGATCGGGTCTTGCATTCCTTATGAGCTCGCTGGCTGATCCGGCAACTTTGATTCTGATCGACTGCGAAGAGAAGAATGCAGCGAGGCTACGGACTTGTAGTGCATCGTTGCTGACCACATGTACGATTTTGTCTGGTGCTGCACATGCATCGAGCGAGAATGTGTGAGGGGGCCCCTGATGATATGGCGTCTGAATCCTTTGAAGGCTTGACTGGAAACGCGGATTCAGTTGTGCTTGTGTGGCCAATGGCATGCTTTTCTCCTCACAGGTCCGTTCGCAGTTTCTACATTACGCAAACTTTTCAATGCTGCGCACCCTCCATGTGACCGAACTCACCTAGCCCTTTAAGGACTCCATCGAAGCAACCCCCCCGGCGGGTTGGTTCAGGCTTTGCAATTGAGCTTGACTGGCGGGCGAGGGCGAGACAGGTGATGGAAGGGTGCGAGGTAGACTCTCCGACGCAAAAACATTCGCTCTGATATGCCAGCGAAAGACCAATTGTCTAGTCGGTGTCTGGCTTATTCGGAGGCAACTTACCCCAATCGATCTGCCCTCACTCAGGCGGCAAGATGAGGCGCCGACCGAACATTTTCAGGTCTATCGAGTAAGCACCCGGACCAAGGAGGAGAAGGGAGATCATCACGAGTGCTCGGAGGTAGAACTCAAATGACCTAAGCCCGTCCCATGACGGCCAATAGATTGCCTCAAAGATTATCGAGACTACGCTTGCGACGGGGGTAAACGCTCCGCAAAGGAGCAGGAGACTCGTCAAGGCAAGGACCAAAATCTTCGATAGACTGATGCTCCCAGTCGCTGAGCTTTGGGCTGTAGCGTCGAATAGCATCCCAATCACGGTGATCCGCAACAAAACTAGCGCCACGCCGGGCAAACCAGCCGGGAACACCGAAAAAAGTCGTTGCACCGGCTGATTATATTGGCGGCGGGGCTTGATCGAATGTCCTTGTGGAGTCAGTTTTACCTAGCCCTTTTGGGCCCCCTGTGGCCGTAAGCTTTGGCGTATTATTGCTGGGTCTATCTCTTCGGATCGAGTTTACTTGAGGGAACCCGATGGATCCATCTCACAAGATTCGAGTACTCGTGGTCGATGATCATCCGCTTATGGTTGCTGGGATAAAGGGAGAGATCAACGCTCAGCCCGATATGACCGTGCTGGCACAAGCCGCAGACGGAGAAGAAGCTCTAGCGCTCTACCGAACGCATCGGCCGGATGTAACGATCATGGACGTTCGTATGCCTAAACTGAATGGCATCGATGCTATTGTTGCAATTCGCGAAGAGTTCCCAAAGGCACGCATCATCGTCCTTACGACCGCGATCGGAGACGTCCAGGCGTTTCGAGCCCTCAAAGAGGGGGCTGTCGGCTACTTGTTAAAGAACCTCGTTCGGAAGGAATTGACTGAAACCATCCGAGCCGTTCATGCGGGTCTTAAGCGAATCCCGACTGACATTGCACAACAACTTGCCGAGCACCTTGCGTGCGAGGTACTGACCGCCAGAGAACTGGACGTTTTGCGAAAGGTCGCGCAAGGAAAAGGCAACAAAATCATCGCATCAGATCTTGAGATCGCCGAGCATACAGTCAAGAATCACATAAAGAGCATACTAGCCAAGTTGGGAACCGACGATAGGACCGGAGCCGTGATAACGGCAGCCCGTCGAGGGTACATCGAGATTTGAGGCGGTTCAGCTTCCGCCTTTAGGCAATTAATACCCACGCGGACGTAAATCCACCTGGAAACAGTTTCAACTTTTACGCTACCGACCGGGGACCGGCCTTCCTCTCTCTCCCGAACCATATGCGCGTTGCGCGGCTAGAGTCACCTCTACCTCCGTTCCGATCCCAAGACGGCTCCAGACGCGAAAACCTGCATCAAGCTTTTCCGCTCGCTTTCTCATATTTTGGAGGCCCAAATGGAGGTGTCCAGAATCGGCCTGCAGGGATGTCGGCTCGAAGCCTTTACCATTATCCCGCACGCGCAATTGCATATCCCCTTTTCCATAGACGAGCTCAACTTCGATTGCACTTGCTTTCGAGTGGCGGAACGCATTGTAAATTGCCTCGCGTGCAATTTTGCCTAATGCAGAACTGACTAGGGGGGCAAGGCGATGAGGCTGACCGTCAATCTGAACCCTATATTCAATCGGATATGCCGTTGCAAAATCTGCGCAATATCCTGCAATCAATTCTCCAAAGTCCTGCTCTAAAAGCTGTTTATTGGGAATGTCGAGGAACATCTCCCGCCCTTCCTTCATCACCCGATCAGACTCATCAAGCACCCCGTCGAGGGCCTGCCGCGTAGCGTTTTCTTCTGGAAGCTGTCGCGAAGTCGTATGAATGCGCAGAAAGAGACTTTGAACAGCCTGGAAAAAAGTATCGTGTAAATCCCGGGCTATATCTTCACGTTCAGAGAGCCGGTCTTGGTTCCGCAATTGAACCAGCGTCGTTACCTGCCGAACTCGAGCGACATAGGCTGCCCACAGCGCCCCTGAGATCGCTACAGAACACAACACGAGGAACCACCAGGTTTGCCAAAACACCGGTTCGATGAAGATATCTAACGAGGCGCCTGGCTCATCCCAGGCGCCTCTGCTCGTAGCGCCCTCCACTCGAAACTTATACTTGCCCTTAGGCAAGGTGGTATAGCTCGCGATTCGTTGGTCGCTGCCCACCTCATGCCATTCGGGATCCAAGCCTTCTAGTTTGTATCGATAGCGGTTCATGATGGCATTGAAATAGCTGAGCGTCGAAAACTCAATGGCAAAGATGTTCTGCCGGTGAGAGAGAGTAATCGAGTCAGTGTAAGTGATGGACTTAGTCAGCGGTGAGCCCGACCCAATCGGGACCGATATGCCCGATAGTTGGAAGTCAGTCAGTACGGTTCTCGGGACAAAGGAATTATCATTAAGTCTGCTAGGGTAGAACGCTGTAGCGCCGTTAAAGCCACCGAAGAACATCTCCCCCTCGCGACTTCGGAAGCATGAAGCCCAGCCTGTGAAGTCAGGCCCAGGAAGCCCGTCGGCGACTGAATAGTTCTTGAACCTCTCCGTCCGCGGATCGAAGCTCGCCAGCCCATTATTCGTCCCCATCCAGAGTAAACCGCGCTCGTCTTCGAGAATGCAGCTCACGACATTGCCAGGAAGACCATCCTTTTCGTAGTAGACCTTGGCCGTGCCTGATCTCGGATCAAATTTGTCGAAACCGTCTTGAGTGCCCAGCCATATTCCGCCTGACCGATCAAGAAACACGTGGTTTACCTGGTGGTCGCTTACGGAATGGGGATCATCAGGATCATGTCTGAAAACTGTAAACTGTCCTGTCTTTGGGTCGAAGCGCTGCAATCCATCCTCGCTACCAAGCCATAAGGCCCCTTTTGCATCCTCTCCAATATTTGAATAGTTGACCTCGTCCACCGGATCCGGCTTATAAGTAGTGAAATTTCCGCTTGCCGGATCGAAACGTCTTAGACCTCCCGCCGTTGCGGCCCACAGAGTCCTGGTATGGTCGAAAAAGAGTCCCTTGATGGCATTTTCGCTCTGGTTGGAAGGAATACCACGGGGAGGATGATATGGCTTGGCTTGCCCGGTGGCTGGATTCAGCTGCAGCAATCCCTCACGGTACGAGCCAGCTACCAGGGTACCCGAGGGATCCTCAAGAATCGAGAGAATTTCTCCTTTGACGGCGACACCGGGAGGCACGGTATTCGTACCATGGGTCCGATCAATTCGGTTAAGACCTCCCGTAGATCCAATCCAGAGCACCTTGTTTCTATCTTCATAGAGCGCGCTTACGAGGGACCCTTTCAAGCTCCCACGCTGGTGGGTAAAATTCTCGAAGAGCGGCGGTTTTTCAGAGAAATAGTAGGGCACTGACTCGTGCAGGTCGACCCAGATCTGGCCTTCACCATCCTCAAACAGAGAGATTACGCTGTTGGCGCCGAGGCTCTCAATGTTCTCAGGCTGGTTCTTGTAACAAACGAGTCTGTTTTGTTCGCGATCATACCGCAACAGGCCACCGCCCTCTGTCCCGAACCACATCGTGCCGTCTCGCGATTCGAGCATCGTGTAAGTCGATGCAATGGATGTCACCGGACGGGTTCCCTCATGGATGGAGTAGCAAGTGAGTCGATTCGTATTGCGGTCCAGCACAGCTAAGGGACATTGGGAGGCGTTGCCGGCGATCCAGAATGTTCCGAACTTGTCTTCGTGGAAAGTGAACCAGGCGTCCATGGCGATATGCCGGGTGACCTTTCCTGTGTCTCGATCAAAGGCATCGAGTCCTGAAAAATTTGAGACCCAGAAGGTTCCTTGCCGGTCTTCGTCAAGGAAATTTATCCCGTCGTTGCTGATGCTCGAAGGATCCTTGGGATCATGTGTAAACCGAATCGTTTGCCCGGTTGCTGGATCAAGCATGAACAGACCCTTGAGGGTGGCCAGCCATAATCTGCCATGTCGGTCTTCTTTAATATCAAAGGCGGGGCCAAAGCTTTCATTTGTGCCTTTTCTCCCGATGCGGAAGTGTGTAAAGGTCTCCGTGAGCGGGTCGAACTTATCGAGAGCTCGATCGCAGCCAACCCACAGAGCACCAGTGTGGTCGATGAAAAGTTTATGAACATAAACACCGCTCAAACTGCCTGGCTGGCCTGGCACATGTCGAAATACTTTGAACTTGTAGCCGTCGAATCGATCCAACCCGTCTTGCGTGCCAAACCAAAGAAAACCTGAACGATCTTGCACGGTGGGCGTCGCCCTTGTCTGAGACAAACCGTTCACCCCATGGATCTGATGGAATCTGACGTCGTCGCCCTCGAGCAATTGCATCGGAACTCTCTGGATATCCGGTTTTTGGGTCATCACACCCTGGTGGACAGAGATCAGACGAGGGTTGTTTTCCCTCGGAATTCGATCTTGCGCAACTCCGGTTGCGAAGAAAAGTGCGAAGAAAGTTCCAAAGACTTGACCGTATATGGAGCTTCGCAGGGCAAAGATTCGTTTGTTGACTCCCAATCCATGAAACTCTTCTGCGGATTTCACGGATTTCGGACCTCCATCCATCAGGATGATAAAGCTCCCGCGTAGAAGCCGAAAACGAATTGTGAACGGGGTCCGGGCACTGGATCAATACGAACACTCGCGTATCAGGTTATTCAACGAACATGGAATGGAAAGCCTACCGGCAAGTGCGTAAATTTGAAATAACGCAGTGTCAGAAGGGTAAAGTCAATGAAGAACCATCTTGGAATGAATCCAGAATCCAAGCCGAGCGGAGTCGGCTGTGTTGAGTGCCTTGCTACGGACGGATGGTGGCTGCATCTGCGCCGCTGCGCAGAATGCGGACACATCGGTTGCTGCGACAGTTCACCTAGCCAACACGGCTCCCGGCATGCCGCGGAGACTGGCCACTCTATCTGCGCCAGCTTCGAACCGGGAGAGCACTGGTTCTGGAACTACAAGACTTCTCAGATGGTAGACGGCCTAAATTTGGCCCCGCCTCATGCTCATCCGGTTTCGCAGCCGGTCCCCGGACCCGAGGGCAAGGTCCCGAGCGACTGGCAATCAAAGCTCAACTAACGAGCAGGCCTCGAGGCCTGAGTCGCCGAGCATGGTCTGCAGCTGATTGAGTCGGACTGGACTCCTCCACCTGGGATCTGCGTCTGCACTTCCGGTCCGTCGGCCCAGTGTTTGAGGAGACGAGCCGCCACGCGTGAACTCATCGAACCCAGCCCGATGAATGCTGCTTGGCTCCTGTCTCTCCTCCTCTGGCGCGCCCGCTCTGCGAGCGCCGTTTGTATAGCCCAATTGGCTTTCGTTCTTATATTTGAATTGCGATGTCCCTACAGACTCTCGATCCATACGGTTTGCGGATTGACAAAAGCATGGGCTCCGAAATGAGAAAGCTCCCGGCCGTACCCGCTGTTCTTGACGCCGCCGACTGGAACCCGTGGATTTGTCGCGGTAAAACCATTGATAAAGACTCCGCCTGTGTAAAGATCGCGTGCGATCTTTCGAGCAGCAGCAACGTCGCTCGTCCATATGTTCCCGCTCAGACCAAATTGGCTCGCATTCGCCGCGTCGACAGCTGCCTGAATGTCCGGGACACGCATGATCGCGGCAACCGGACCGAAAGTCTCTTCGTCGAAAGCGGGCATACCCTGAGTCACTCCGCCGAGCACCGTAGGCGTGTAGAAGGCGCCTTGGCCTTCTGGCGGTTTGCCTCCGCACAACAGCCGTGCGCCCTTTGCAATGCTGTCTTCTACCTGTTTGTGTAGAGCGTCGCGGAGATCTATTCGTGCCATTGGGCCCATCTGGGTTGACGGATCTGTCGGGTCGCCGACACGTATCGCCTTTGCTGATTCCACAAATAACCGCTCAAACTCGTCAGCTATTTCTTCAACCAGAACGAACCGTTTTGCAGCCAGGCAGACTTGCCCTGCATTACTGAAGCGGCTTGTGATGCCCGCCGCCACCGCCTTCGGGATATCCGCATCTTCGCAGACAATAAAAGCGTCAGAGCCGCCTAGCTCCATAACGGTCTTCTTGATGACCTTTCCCGCCTCTGAGGCAACTGCAGATCCAGCTCGCACGCTGCCTGTAACGGAAGCTCCCTGGACACGCGGGTCATTGATGACGTTGACGATATCATCGGTTTTCAGAATCAGATTTTGAAACGCCCCTTCGGGAAAGCCGGCTTCCAGCATCACTCGCTCAAACTCGAGGGAACTTCTCTGCGTGTTAGGTGAGTGCTTCACCAGAACAACGTTTCCCGCCAGCATCGTTGGGATAGCCATGCGCGTCAACTGCCATATTGGCAAATTCCACGGCATGATCGCGAGAATCGGTCCTAGCGGTAGATACGAAACGTATGCTTCGACCTTGCCCGTTGCAGCGGGTGCATCGGCAAACATCTGCGGCCCATGCTCGGCATACCAGTCCGCTTCCATAGCGCACTTCTCAATCTCTGCCAGGGCCTCAGAAGTAATCTTCCCCATCTCAGTTGTGACTACTTTAGCCAGCTGGTCTTTGTTCTTTCTCAGCTTCACCGCGAGGTTCGCGAAGAGTTGTGCGCGCTGATAGACAGATACCTTCCTGAACGACTGGAAAGTCTTATCAGCGCGCACGAGTGCGCCCTCAGTTTCTCCCGGGGTAAAGAACGAAAATGTTTCGATCGGTGCACCGGTCGCTGGATTCACCGTAGAAAACGTGGACGAATTCATTTGTTCTCCCTGTAGGTTCTGTCTGTTCGTTGGTTCTCAATTCCTTGGTGCCATTCCGATCCCCAAAAAGGGCGGCGACCGCCGTCAGCTGGCCGCAATCTCATCTTCGGGCAGTAATCCAACCTGGTGGTAGAAGGTTTGAACATCAGCAAAGTAGTACGGGCGAAAGGCTCCGTAGACATTCGTCCAATTTGGCACGTAGCGTAAAAGATGTTCTCGAAGCTCCTTAACTACATCCGAAGTAAGAACTGTCCGCACAATCAGGATGGCGGGGACACAATGGGAGTATTCGCCAATGATTTTTAATTGCTCGTTGTTCTTGGGTGTCATCTTCCAGACGTCTTCGAGGATCATCGTTGCACGAATCGTCTTGCCGACCACGGCATCCACTCGCTCCTGCCATCCAGGAACTTGCCTCAACTTGAAGAATTCGTCCAGCTTTCTTCCTTGCTGGTTGAGCAGAACTGCCGGCGGGAAAAAGCTGGAAGAGCAGGACCTGTTGATGTAGCCGTATTCCGATCCTTCAAGGTCATCGAGGCTTTTGGCCGGATCGTCCTGACGGACCACGAGCAGGCTACGTTGAGCCGGCTGGCCGGTGAACTTTGATGTTGCGATGACGAGACCTCGGTACTGCTGATTTCCGTTCCTCATCATGACGCAATAACCTGCTCCGGTAACATAGGCGATGTCCGGGACACCCTCCGCGAGCGCTTGGTTCATCTTCGTCACGTCGGTTGTCACGTCGGCAGTGATGCCTTCGGAAGACAAAATAGTTTTCCAGGGTTCATCTGTTGCCGGAAATCCCAGGTTCCTGTTTAGAAGGAACGTTAGATTCTGCATTACCATTTCCCCTCCTGCTTGCGCACTGTCCGGTGAACGTGACTGATCGGCCGATCCGGTTCCGCTGCCCTCGGCCTCGCCTGATTACAGGCTATCGAACGCCTTCACTGCTCTTTCTGCCGCGCTACGAGCACTCGCCGGATTTGTGCCGGTGACGAGTCGGCCGGCGGTGATCGAGTAATCGTCGAAGGCGCTCATCGGGGAGCTGTAGTCCGCTCCAACCTTGGTGACCGCGTCCACGACGGGAACGACATTGTCGCGTTTGAATATGTCAAAGACTCCGAGCATGTGTTCGCCCTCAATCGCGAAGCCCGTGACCGTCCTGCCTTCGATGATTGTTTTGCCGGTTTGAGAGTCGATGACGCCCGGAAGAAGCGCCGGACCATGGCACACGGTCGCAACAATGCCGCCACGATCCCAGATGTTTGAGGCGATTGCCTGAAGCGCGGTTGCAGTCGGGTAATCGTAGAGCGCCGAATGGCCGGCCGAGGCAAAAAACAAACCATAATCTTCCTTCTTCAAGTCGGCTGCTTTCCTGAGCTGTGAGTTTAATTTCATATTGAACGGGTGCTTGGGATTGTTCAGGACCGCATCGTCGCTGCCTGATAGAAAAGGTGGCGTCACCGAAATAGCATCCATACCGTATGTGCCGGTCTCCGACGCGAGATCCACTTCGAATCCAGCCTCCGTCAAGACCTCGAAGGGATGCAGTGCCTCGGTATAGAAGAGACCCGTTTTGCGGCCACCAGCGTAGATGGCTCCGTTGAAGCTGCTGATAGAAATAAGCGCCTTGCGTGGAAGACTCTTGGACATTGTCTGCTCCTTCAGTTCATGGACTCGTGGGCTGTTATGGCAACGCTTGCGGGCGATACAACGCGTCAGGATAGTTATTAAAAAGAAACGTTATTGTTTCATTGCTTCTTTCGCTGCTTCGGTAATGACGTCAGCAACCTTCTCCGGCTCTTGCAGCATGGCCACGTGACAGGTCGGCAGAGGGAAGGCCTTGCCACCCGCCTTCTTGGCGTCGGCTTCTTCCATCTCGGGACTCAAAGTGTGATCGTCCTTGGAGATCACGTGCCAGGAGGGTTTCGACTTCCACGCTGCATGGGTCAATTTTTCATCGAACATCGGACCATACGTCTGACCCTGTACTGCGAAGACGACCCGACGCTCAGGTAACGGAAGCCCTTGTGCAAAGAAGTTGAGAACGCCGTCCTCTGACATTCTGGCGAAGTGCTGTGAATCAACCTGGATTGACTTTACTCCGGGCGTCAAGCCGTAGGGCTTGCTGTTATCGTTCGCCGACGCCCCGGCATCTGGAACATAAGCTGCAACGTAGACGAGTCCAGCCACCTTAGGGTCATCCCCTGCTTCTGTGATGACGGTACCGCCCCAGGAGTGGCCAACGAGAATCACCGGCCCATCCTGCAGCGCAAGGATTCGGCGGGTCGCGTTCACGTCATCCTTGAGAGACGTCAGCGGATTCTGAACAGCGACCACATGAAAGCCGCGGGCCTCTAGGATTGGAATGACCTTAGCCCAACTGCTGCCGTCGGCAAAAGCCCCGTGAACAAGAACGATGTTTTTCACTGGTTGATGGTGCGTCTGTGCCTGCGCGGACCCGGAAAAAGCTGCGGCAATCCCAATGCTTCCTGCGAGACCAATTTCTGCGAGGTTCATTGTCGTATCTCTCCTGATGGATTTGGTACTGTTTAAACTTCGAATGTGATAACTGCACGTCCGACGATGTCGCCGGCCCGCAGCATTTCAAGGCCCTCGTTAACGTCCTCAAACTTGACCCGCGTAATGGAATGCTGAATCTTCCCTTGCTGTGCGAGTACCAGCACCTCCTGTAGATCGCTATAGTTCGCCCAAAATGAGCCGTGATAGGTCAGCTCGCCGGACGTAAATGGAAACAACGGAATGTCGATCTTGTTGCCCATCAGGCCGACAGACACGAATACACCAGATGTAGCGAGCAGACCGATACCTGTCTGAATGGTTTCCGGCGCGCCTACGCAGTCAATCGCGGCATCAAGTTTCCGCTTGCCCGTAAGCCGGAAGAGCTCATCTTGCAAGTCAGCAAGAGATTTGCCGCGTGTATTGATCACAACATCCGCCCCGCGCTGCTTCGCGATGGCGAGTTTCTCATCGTTCCGGGCGCACACCACGACGGTGGCTCCTGCTGACAGCAACCTGGCGTATTGCACAGCGTAGCCCCCAAGCCCACTCGCTCCAAAGACTGCCATGACGCGGCCTGGCCCGAGTACTCCAGCAGTTCGCAATTTCTTAATCGCGCGGTAAGGTGTTACCCCTGCATCGGTGAGCGGCGCGAGCTCTTCCCATTTCAGTTTGTGTTCAACACGGATGAGCTGCCTGTAGGGAACGGGAATGAACTCAGCATAACCGCCCGGAGGGCCGAAGCCAGGCCAGCTTCCATGCTCGCAAAGTTGCTCATTTCCAGCTCTGCATTCGCGACAGATTCCGTCGCCCCAGCCAGCGGCCACAACTACCTGGTCCCCAATGGCCAGGTGAGCACCCTCCGGAACGCGATCGCCTATCGCCGTTATTAAACCGGCGATCTCATGTCCGGGAGTGATTGGAAAAGTGACTTTGAGGGCATCTGCGAAATAGCCGTCGATCAGCTGAACGTCCGACCGGCACATCCCAACTCCACCGATCCGTACGAGGACTTGATCGGGCAGGATCTCCGGGATCTTCACGTCTTCGATTACTAGTGGTTGCTTGTAACCATGCATCCTTGCCGCCAGCATCTCGTATTCCTCCTTACTGATGTGGATTCAGCCAATGGCAAACTTAACTGGGACCGAATGTGGCGGTCCGGTCCGCAAGACGACGATGGCTACTAACGGTGGCGATGAGAAACGGTGAAGTGCATCGCGGGAGACCTCGAATATCGAACGGCGAAAACTCCTAGGAGCATTTTGTATAGCTCTAACTGGAATTACCATTCCATGTTTCTTGAACCTTCGGTTGCCGTGAGGACCGCTTTACATTCAGGGTCTCGCCGCCAACAGCAGGGGCGGGGGTGGGGACTGCCCAGGTGCGCCTACCATCCTGAAAAGCACTTGACAGCAATCCCGCTGCGCTTTACGCGGTTAGGGTAGAAGGGACCAGCGTTCTATCGGACAGGCGCCCGCACTTTGCTTGAAGAGAACAAAGGGCGGTTCGTCGTATCAGCTTTTGCCAACAAACCACCGCCGCAGATATCGACCCTAAGGGTTGCCAGGTTGCCAGTTGGTCATGATCTTGCCGGGCATGGACGCGCGACGGACTCGTTTTCCAGACCCTTTGCCGCTACGATACAAAGAGCAAACATGTCCGACACAAAGCCCTCTCCCCTGAAATCCTCCTGCACATCGCAAAGTGCCTCAAGCTTCCCCTCCAGTCGCTCGTCGCCGTCATCGGCCTGCTCAACGATGGCGGCACCGTCCCCTTCATCGCGCGCTACCGCAAGGAGGCCACCGGCAACCTCGACGAGGTCCAGATCCGCGACATCGAGGAGAAGTCGCCTACTTCCGCGATCTCGTCAGCCGCCGCGAGACCATCCTCGCCTCCATCCTCGAGCAGGGCAAGCTCACCGATGACCTTAAGGCGCGTATCGACGCCACCTTCGACAAGTCCGAGCTCGAAGACCTCTACCTCCCCTATCGCCCCAAGCGACGCACCAAGGCCACCATCGCCCGCGACCGCGGCCTGGAGCCGCTCGCCGACTACCTCTGGGCGCAGCTCCCAGCAGCGCAGCCCCTCGCCGAATTCGCGGCCACCTTTGTCAGCCCCGAAAAGGAAGTCCCCACCGTCGAGGATGCCCTCGAAGGCGCCCGCCATATCGTCGCCGAAACCATCAGCGAGGACGCCGACCTCCGCAAGGCTCTCCGCCAACTCCTGTTCGAGGAAGGCATCATCGTCAGCAAGAAATCCTTCGACGCGGTCGACGAGCAGGAAAAGTTCAAGATGTACTACGACTATCGCGAGCCGGTAAAGACCATCCCCTCGCACCGCATGCTCGCCATTCGCCGCGGCGAAACCGAGTCCGTCCTCTACTTCCTCATCGAGCTCGATCCGCTCCGCGCCACCTCGCTCGTCCGCACCCGCATCCTCCGCGCAAACCGGCGACTGGACCCCGCACCTCGAGCTCGCCATCGACGATTCCTGGAAGCGCCTCCTCAGCCCTTCCATCCAGGGCGAGCTACGCCTCGAGCTCAAGAAGCGCTCCGACCCCGACGCCATCCAGGTCTTTCGCGATAACCTCCAGAACCTCCTGCTCGCCCCGCCCGCCGGGCCGATCTCCGTCCTCGGCATCGACCCCGGCCTCCGCACCGGCTGCAAGATCGCCGTCGTCGACGAGACCGGCAAGTTCCTCGCCACGACGTCATCTACCCCCACACTGCCAAGAACGCAGCCTCCGGAGCAGGCGACACCCTCGCCGCGCTGATCGCCAAGCACAACGTCCGCGCCATCGCCATCGGCAACGGCACCGCCTCGCGCGAGACCGACGCCTTCGTCCGCGACTTCCTTCGCGAACGCGAGCTCAACAACATCTTCACCGTCATGGTCAACGAATCCGGCGCCAGCATCTACTCCGCCTCCGACATCGCCCGTCAGGAGTTTCCCGATCTCGACCTCACCGTGCGCGGCGCCATCTCCATCGCCCGCCGCCTCCAGGACCCGCTCTCCGAACTCGTCAAGGTCGATCCCAAATCCATCGGCGTCGGCCAGTACCAGCACGATGTCGATCAGCGCAGCTCCAGCAGTCCCTCGAAACCGTCATCGAAAGCTGCGTCAACCGCGTCGGCGTCGACCTCAACACCTCCTCCTGGACGCTGCTCCGCTACGTCGCCGGCGTCACCGAACGCACCGCGCTCAACATCGTCGCTTACCGCGACGAGAACGGAAAGTTTCCGCTCGCGCACCCAGCTCAACAGGTCGCCGGTATCGGCGCCAAGACCTTCGAGCAGGCCGCCGGCTTCCTGCGCATCCGCGACGGCGAAAACCCCCTCGACCTCACCGCCGTCCACCCCGAGTCCTACCCGGTCGTGGAGCAGATCGCCCGATCCGCTCAGCACCCCCATCGCCGAGCTCATCCAAAGCCCGCAGCTCCTCACCAAAGTCGACGCAAAGCACTCTCCGCCGGGCACCTTCACCGTCAACGACATTCTCGAAGAGCTCCGCAAGCCCGGCCGCGATCCACGCGACAAGTTCATCGCCCCCAACTTCAACGATGACGTCCGCGAGTTCGCCGACGTTCAGCCCGGCATGGTCCTCGAAGGCGTCGTCACCAACGTCACCAAGTTCGGCGCCTTCGTCGACATCGGCGTCCATCAGGACGGCCTCGTCCACATCAGCGAGCTCTCCAACCGCTTCATCAAGGATCCCTCCGAGGCCGTCAAAGCCGGACAGATCGTCAAGGTCAAGGTCCTCAGCGCCGACCTTAAAACCAAACGCATCGCGCTCTCCATCAAGGCCCTCATGGGACCCGCTCAAGGCGGCCAGAGACCGAAGCAACAAGCGCACCAGGCGCCTCGGCAGCCCAGCATGAACGATAAGATCGCCATGCTTGCAACCAAGTGGAAGTCTTCCTGATTCTCTTTCAAGCTTCGGTCCAATGAGAAATGCCGCCGTACGTAAAAGACGTTTCCCGCGACGTATGAGCCACCGTTTGCATCCAATATCGGACTGCCGGTGAACTGGATCGCAGCGGACGTCGTTCGCTTACAGGATGGAATTCTCGTCGAACACTGGGATGTCATTCAGGACGAGGCTACCGAGCAACAATCCAAGAGCGGGAATCCGATGTTTGGCGATTCATTCCCGAAGTAAACACGGGCGGAACGTCACTGCTCGTACTCGGGGGTTTGCCGCGTCCCGAAAAGTAAACCCAGCGATCCGGCGCACGATACTTTGGCGCCTATAGCATCCCGAATTGCGCGAGCTTTTCGTAGAGCAGCCGCCGATGGATTCCTAGTCGGCGAGCTGCGTCCGACTTGTTGCCTTGGGCAGCTTTCAATGCCTGGTCGATGAGATGACGCTCCCAGCTTGCGACCGCATCGTGAAATGGCAGCGACGTAGCTGCTTGAATATCGAACGAACCGGAGGCTGGGTTCTTCGCTTGACTCAATTGTTCTTGTAACTGTTCGGCTGTGATGGCCCGTCCTCCTGCCTTGACGGCGGCGCGTTCGATCAGATGCTCCAGTTCGCGCACATTGCCTGGGAAGGAATAACTTTGCAGGACCACGATGGCATCGGCAGCGAGTCCAGGTCGAGGCGATCCGATTGCGTTTGGCGTAGCGCGCAAGGAAATACTCCGCCAAAGGGAGTATGTCCGACTGTCGTTCGCGCAACGGTGGGAGACGAACCGTAAAGGCATTGAGACGATAGAACAGGTCGGCGACGAAAGGTCTTCTGCTCCACATCGTCTTCCAAAGGACGGTTCGTAGCGGCGATCACCCGGACATCGGCATGGATGGAAGCCGTTCCGCCCACCCTCTCAAAGGTGTGCTCTTGCAGGACACGCAGGAGCTTGGGTTGAAGTGACAGCGGCAATTCGCCAATCTCATCCAGAAAGATCGTACCTCCGTCCGCAGCCTCGAACTTCCCGCGTTTCTGGGCGATTGCTCCGGTGAAGGCCCCGCGTTCATGTCCGAATAATTCGGACTCCAGCAGCTCAGGGGGCAACGCAGCACAGTTGAGGATGATGAAGGGACGGCGGCTCCGCGCGCTGTTTTCATGGATCGCGCGGGCAACAACCTCCTTGCCTGTACCCGATTCTCCCAGCAACAAAACTCCCACATCGGTGGCGGCGACCCTGCCGATATTCTTAAAGACCTCTATCCATGCCGGCGAGTTGCCGATGAGTTGAGGCTTCAGCCCCTCTTCGGACGCGCTTATATCTTCAAGAGAGCGATCTCTGAACCGCTGTTGCCGCAGCAGTTCGACCTCGTGCTGCAATTCCATGTGCCGGATAGCGCGTGCAACGGTAGCGAGAGCCTGGTCGATGTCGAGCGGCTTTGTGATGAAGTCGTAGGCTCCAAGTTGCATTGCCTGCATCGCATTCGGCCCCGTACCGTGGGCGGTGAGAATGATGACAGGCATGGTGGTCAGTAGCCCTTCGGATTGGAGGCACTTGAGAAACTGCTCCCCGCCTCCGCCGGGCATCTTGCCAATCGCAAAGCGTAAGGTCGGGCGCGGCGGTCTGAAGTAAGGTAATCGCTTCCTCGGCATTTGTTGCGACCAGAGTCTGGTAGCCTGCATCTCGCCAGTAGTTCCCGGAGCGTCTCCCGAAAGTTGTGATCGTCGTCCACGATGAGCACTTCAGCCATCTTGCTCTACCTCTTCATCCACCTGTCTTAGCGTATCGCGCTCCCCAGAGTTCAACGGCAGTCGGAGCGAAGCCATCGCTCCTCCGCCTTCGCGATTGGCGAGAAGCAACTCGCCTCCGTGAGCCTGCACGATCTCGAAAGAGATGGAGAGGCCGAGACCGGTTCCGTTGTCTTTCGTCGTGTAGAACGGGTCCATCGCATGACGCAAGGCTGCTGGAGTAAATCCCCGCCCATCGTCAGTGATGTCGATGCGGGCAAAGCCGTATTCGCGCGTCGCGCTGATCGTTACCACTCCCCCTTGCGAAGTGGAGTGCGACGCTGAATGCACTGCGTTTTCCATGAGGTTGTCGAGCACCTGGAGCAGCCGGCCTCGGTCTGCTGTGACCACGCTGCGGGAAGCAGCCTTGCAAATAATCTGTACACCCTTGGCCGCTTCTTTCTCTGCCCACGTCGAAGCACTGGCCGCGCAAAGATCATCCAGAGAGACAGGGAGAAGTTGAAGCTGAATGGGTCTGGCAAAGTAAAGGAGACGGCTGATAATCGTGTCCAGGCGGTCGATCTCTTCGAGGATCACCGCGCTGTTACGCTTGGCCGCTTCAGGGTCACTGGAGCGCTGCCACATCTGCGTTCGCATCCTGATCGTGCCGAGCGGATTTCGCAACTCGTGCGCGATACCGGCCGCAAACTGGCCGAGGGCCGAGAGCCGTTCGCTGTGGCGGACCTGTGACTCAAGTGTCCGCTCATTCTCGATCTTTTCCTGTAAGGCGAGTGCCAATGAGTCGATGCCGTGGAGAACGCGGTCGAATTCTTCCAGCGGTGGCCGCCCTGCTATCTGGTGAGTGGCTGCCGGCAGACCACCCTCCATCGAACCCAGTCGTTGGAGAACGATGTTTACTCCGCTACGAATCTCCGTCGTAACGAACACTGCAAGCAACGCGGTCATCACTGCAGCGATGCCGAACCCGATACTTCCGAATAAGAGTTGGCGACTCTGCCCTCCTTCGATTCCGGGAAGACGCTGCATAAGCCATGCCGCGCCCGTGACTTCATCCGTCCCTCCAGCAAGCTGAGTTGCTGGGGACGGCTCATGGATCGGAACCGCTACAAAGAGGATGGCGTCATGTGCGCCTTCAAAGCGGAAAGTCTTGATGGCGTTTGTCGCAACGGCTTCACGAGCAAGATTCTCAATCGTGGGCCGCTCGCGGTCCGGCATACCCTTCTCCGGTCCCGGCCCCTCATGGGTTGGAAAGGCGTATCCAATAAGAGCGTCAGCTCGGGCAGCGTAGAAGCCACCCTCGATGCCATCCTCGTGCTGCAGTGTTTCTGCGGTGATCTCTTTAAGGGGATCGGGTTTTGGGTGAGGCGGACCTTCGCGCGGAGGAGCTGGCGGTGGCGGGGGAGGAGTGGCTGGAGGCGGAGGTGCTGGTGGCCCCGGCTCGATCGTTTTCAGGGCGTTGTCATCAGTCCGATGATCGACATAGTTCCGTGCGAGATTGGAGGCCACGCTGACAAGATGATGCTCGGTCAAGGAGAGCGTCTCCGCGTGGCGGTTGCGAAGGAATGTGAACAAGCTGATCGCCGCAGCTGAGAGGAAGAGAAACGTCAGGACGACGAGTAGCAGGATGCGCGAACGCAGGCTTCTCCAAAAGATCTTCGGCATTCGGCTCCTCTCTGACTCTCTCTGATGCGACTTCTATCGAGCACTCCAAGCAATATGGTATGCAACTGCCACTTCCAACGGGGAATTTATCCGGTATCGGCGACTTCTATTGAGATCAGACGCCGAGCCGGGATGCGGGGGCCAATCTAACCTGTCCGCAATCCGCACACCAGCTGAGCGGATTGCGGTCGGTCCACAGATGATTCCGATCATTCAGAGAGAAGAAATGCTGGACATGAAGGGTTTTTGGCGCTTTCGATGAATGGCAAGCCACTTGCTTTAGTGCAGGCAGAGGTATCGCTGATGAACATTCCGTCTCCCCTGCGCATTGCCACCGTCAGGCTCGTTACCGCTCTCGGGCTCGCCTTCGGTTCTGTTGCGTTTGCGCAGAGCCCTCCTCCCACACCACCAAATCCTCCCGCGGGCGCGCCGCCGAGTATACCTGCCGCGCCTCCGGCGTTTTCACAACTTCCCGTCGTCACCCAAACCTCTCGCATTCGTGCCTTCAATGCAGGTCCAGGTGGAGAGGTACGCAGCCTGTACCTCCAGAATGGCAGTGTTGTCGATGTGCCACCCTCCCTCGGCGGAGAACTAGGCGCTGCGGTTCGGAAAGGCAGAAAGATCACCGTCACCGGAACGAAATCGGAGATCAATGGGCAGTCCCTTCTTGAGGCAGCGAGTATTCAACTGAACGACCAGACGTTCTCTGCGAATGCATCCTCGTCCCCCGCCGCACTTGCTCAAGGCGAGGTTCCGCAAACCCTGGGAACACCACAAGCCCCACCTCCTGCACCTTCGCCACGACGGAGAAACAAAGCCGCTGCACCCGCACCCTGCGGCGTATCGGTGGACGAACCACCACCACCGCCCGATTTCGGTGAACCCCCGCCGCCGCCGGATGGAATGGCGCCACCACCACCTCCTCCTGACGGGATGGCCCCGCCACCACCACCGCCCCCAGACTGAGGAGCCACTACTGTGCGTATGCGAGTGAGTCTTTCCATCGCCATGTTGCTCCTGACCGGATGTGCGGGCCCTCCGGGTCCGCCATTTGGGTCGGGGCCAGAAGTTGACACCGCATTCGGAATCCTCGTGATCCTGCTGTTCGCTGGCCTTCTTTATCGCGGGCAAAGGTTTGGCAGAACCCGAAGCACTTCGAGCCTCCCGCCATTCACATTGCGCGCGAGAGGTATGCCCGAGGCGATTCATGAGAGAAGAGCTCCAGAACATGATGCGGGGGCGCCTCCAAACAGCATCCGATAGTTGCGAATGAAAGATTGGTTGCCGCCGTGGTTGGTTTAAGGGCTTGGGAAATACCTGTCTGAAATGCGAGGTTCTAAGGACTATGGAATCCAAGTCCAACGTTGCACCTGAGAAGAAGAAGAGCGTCCACGCACTCGAAGCGACAAACTTCTTTCTCGCCGATGTGCAGACAGGCCTGGGTCCGTTTCTCGCCGCGTACCTGGCTGGAGCTGGGTGGGAGCCTGGCCGCGTGGGCATGGCGTTGACCATCGGGGGCATCATCACGGTTGTGCTGCAGGCTCCGGCGGGCGCCATCGTCGATCAAGTCAGGTCTAAGAGATTGATCCTTGTTGTCGCCTCTGCCGTTCTCGCTTTGGGAGCAGTTCTGCTCAGTGTCACGGCCGCTCCATGGGCGGTGTACACGTCTCAAATGCTGATCGGAGGAGCGGCGCCTTTTCTTGGGCCGACGCTGGCCGCGGTCACGATGGGGATTGTCGGCGTGACCTTCTTCGATCGCCAGTTTGGTAAGAACCAGTCTTTCAACTCCGCCGGCAACGTGGCCTGTGCGCTGTTAATCGCGGCCATGAGTCACTTATTCGGAAACCGGTCGATCTTCATCACCGCAGCGATACTAACCATCCCCACCGTGCTTGCAATCCGAGCGATCAAGAGCAAGGACATCGACTATGACCTTGCTCGCGGCGGCGCCAAACAGGTAAACGGCAAAAAAGTAACTGCTAGAGTGTCCGTGCTGAAAACGCTGCTTGGGGACCGGATTCTCCTGGTCTTTCTCGCCTGCGCCTTCCTCTTTCACTTTGCGAACGCGGCCATGCTGCCGCAACTCGGCGAGATGCTATCGCACGGCGCGCGGGCGTCTGCCGCCCCCTTCATGTCGGCCTGCATCATCGTCACACAAGTTGTCATCATGTGCTTCGCCCCAGCCATCGGACGGTTCGCAAACCTGCATGGCCGAAAGCCGTTACTGCTGCTGGGCTTCGGCGTCCTGCCGATCCGCGCCCTTCTCTACACCCTGACCCACAACACGGAGAGCCTGATCGCTATCCAAATACTGGATGGAGTTGCGAACGCAATTTTTGGTGTGGTCTCGATTCTCGTGGTCGCAGATAGAACCCGCGCTACGGGCCGCTTCAATCTCGTGCAAGGTGGCCTTGCGACCGCAGTAGGGATGGGAGCAGCTCTCAGCACGACGTTCGGCGGCAAGATGATTCAACACTTCAGCTATCGCATATCTTTCTTGTCTCTAGGCACCATCGCTGCAATCGCATTTGTCCTGCTGTGGACAGCTATCCCCGAGACGCTTCCCGAGCGCCACAAACCAGATAGCGATCCCGCTTCCCCAGCCATCACCCAGGAGCTTCCAGCATGAAAACATCCGCGTCGACACGTCCTTTTAGGCCACATTTGCCTGATGCTTCTGGCGTGATCAGCTGGGTCCATATCGGCGATCTCCACATGACCAAAGCTGGCGAGCAAAACCATCTCGACCTGGCGGAGATCGTGAATGAGGTCAATCAAGCATCTGCCGGGTCGGTGAGCTTTGTCTTTCTGCCTGGAGACGTAGCCGACGATGGAAGCCGCGCTGCCTACGAGGTGGTGCGTCGAGAACTCGATCGCCTCGACGTCCCGTGGTGCGCCATCGTGGGCGACCACGATGTTCACGAAAAGACCTTCGCGAACTTTCTGGATGCGATGTCGGAACGAACCCACTATGCGTTCACGGTCGGGTCCGTCCGGTTCGTCGCGATGAACGCGTTCGATGTGCCGCACCCAGCATCCTTCGCTGTAAGTGCAGATCAGCTGGCTTGGGTGAAGCACGAGTTGCAGGCAGCGACCGAGGCGGGACAGAGCAAGGTACTTCTGTTGCACTGCTATCCAAGTGACCTGAAGGTCGGCGGCGCCGAGCTAATGGAAGTCCTTCGCAACCTCGATGTGCGCCTCATCGATATGGGACACACCCACTACAACGAGATCGCCAACAATGGTCGGACGCTCTACTCTGCCACTCGCTCTACCGGACAGATTGAAGAGGGGCCGGTTGGCTACTCGGTAACCAACATTGACGGCGATGTTGTGAGTTGGCGATTTGTTGAGCTGGGAGGGCTCTGGAAAGCAGATGTTTCCGCTCCCCGCGAGGGTGTTCATTTCTTGAAGGTCTCGATCGAGGATGCGCGCGCGCGGGTCGCAAGCGACGAGATTCGTATTACGATCGGACAGCGTGCGGAACGGGAGTACATGCAACGCGATCAGAACAACGCGCTGGAAGCGTGGCCCGAACATGGGCTGCTCGGCTCCCAACTCGGACCAAACAACAACGGAAAGAAGTGGTGATGATCCCGACAGAGGTCGCGCACGTTGTTCTGCCTTGCATTGTCACCCTCAGCATCTTGCTGATGTTGATCCGCCCGCACGGGATCCGTGAAGTTTGGTGGATCTCGGGTGGGGCGCTCCTGTTGATCGGGCTTCGTTTAATACCGCTCAAGTTGGCCGGGCAGGCCGTCGCCAAAGGCACCGATGTCTACTTGTTCCTCATCGGCATGATGCTTCTGAGCGAACTGGCGCGGGAGCAAGGGGTCTTCGATTGGGTGGCTTCGGTCGCGGTCCGAGGAGCGAGAGGCAGTTGCTCGCGGCTTTTCCTTTTGGTTTACAGCGCCGGCACGCTGGTGACGATCTTTATGTCGAACGATGCAACAGCCGTCGTGCTGACGCCGGCAATTCTCACCGCGGTGCGCAGGGCAAAGGTCTCCCCCCTTCCGTACTTGTTCGTATGTGCGTTGATCGCCAACGCCGCGAGCTTTGTGTTGCCGATCTCGAACCCCGCGAATCTGGTGGTCTTTCATACCGGAATGCCGCCTCTGGGGAGGTGGCTCGCAGACTTCAGCGTGCCATCGCTACTCTCGATCCTGGTGACCTTTCTCGTCATGCGTTTGCTGTTTCGTGACGAACTCTGCGAGAGCATTGAATGCGAGGTAGAGGACGCAAAGCTGAGCGGGAACGGCAAACTTGTACTCGCCGGACTCGCCCTGATGATTGCTGTGCTCCTGACGGCCTCCGCCATGAAGAAGGACTTGGGGCTGCCAACATGCCTCGCGGCGCTGGCGATAACAGCCGTCGTCTCCATTAATGCGAGGAGGAATCCGATCAGTCTCGCCCGCGAAATTAGCTGGGGAACACTTCTGCTGGTCGCAGGATTGTTTGTCATGGTCGATGCTGTCGAAAGTCAGGGCGCCCTGGACCTGACACGACAATGGCTCGCCTGGGCGTCGAGTCTCGGCCAATACACAAGCGCAATGGTTGTCGGCTTCGCCGTTGGCGTCGCAAACAACCTCGTGAACAACCTTCCCTTGGGACTGATTGCGGGTGGCACAATCCAAGCCGCTCATACGACGAGGCTGATGGCTAATGCGGTTCTGATCGGCGTAGACCTGGGACCAAATCTATCCGTCACCGGATCGTTGGCCACGATCCTCTGGCTCCTGGCACTTCGCAAGGATTCTGGCGGCGACACAGCAAGAGAGGGGCTCGACGTTAGCTTCTGGAAGTTCCTGAAGGTTGGAGCAGTCGCGATGCCGGTGGCACTCTTTGCCGCGCTTGGTGGAGCGATCTTGATGCAGATGCTTTTTGGACAACGCTAGATACAAGGAGAACCAGATGAACGCCGGATGGATTATCCCCTTCATCATCCTGGGAGGCGCGCTACAGAGTTGCGGCGCCGCCATGAATGGTCAACTGAACAAGCATGTCGTGAATCCGTGGCTGGCTTCGGCCATCTCGTTCGCGCTGATCGCTTTCTTTTCCCTGGAAATGGGCTTAGCTGGTTCGTGAATTACGCTCGATTACACTTATTTATCATAGACATACGGTATCCTCCGGAAAGTCAAAGGCCGCCGCCGGCAACCTCCTAGGGGGATCGATCCGGCGCGAATTGTTTCTCAGGCTCACCGGAATGGTAATCGGGTATGCTCCTGAGGTATTGGGTGTAATTGGGTGTATTATCGGGTGTGATCATCCGTGCAGACACTCTCCGGATCACCCCCGAGATCCTGAATCTCGTCGCCGAACTGGATGAGTTCAAAGGCGCGTGGCACGCTCTTGGCACCCTGGCTCCGGACCGCCTCGCCGCATTGCAGCGCGTCGCCACCATCGAAAGTATCGGATCGTCGACCCGTATTGAAGGTAGCAAACTCTCCGACCGTGAAGTGGCGCGGCTGCTCTCCAACCTGGAAATCAAATCTTTCGCAACGCGAGACGAGCAGGAAGTGGCTGGGTATGCCGAAACGATGGATCTGATCTTTCAATCCTGGGGCGAGATCACGCTCACAGAAAACCACATCAAGCAGTTGCATCGCGATCTCCTCAAGTACAGCGAAAAAGACGCGCATCATCGCGGCAGTTACAAGACTCAACCAAACAACATTGCAGCTTTCGACGACGCCGGAAAGCAGGTCGGAATCGTGTTCGAAACGACCGCTCCATTTGATACTCCGACGCGGATGTCCGAACTCGTTACGTGGACTGCTGACGCGCTCTCATCACGGCAACTGCATCCTCTATTGGTCACTGCAATCTTCGTAGTCGTTCTTCTCGAAATCCACCCATTCCAAGACGGTAATGGACGGTTGAGCCGCATTCTAACGACTCTCCTGCTACTACGCAGGGGCTACTCTTACGTTCCGTACAGCTCGCTCGAAAGCGTGATTGAGCAGAGCAAAGAGGGGTATTATCTCGCGCTTCGTCAAACCCAGGGAACGATCCGGACAGACTCCCCGAACTGGCAAACCTGGCTGGTGTTTTTCCTCCGCACATTGCAGCAACAGATGAAGCGGCTGGCGAAGAAAGTGGAACGTGAAAGGATAATTCTTGCGGTGCTTCCAGAACTGTCTCTGCGCATCATCGAACACGCCCGTGAACACGGAAGAGTGACTATCAGCGACATCGTGAAACTAACGGGGACGAGCAGAAACACATTGAAACAGCACTTCCGCCAGTTGGTTGCTCAAGGTCATCTCACCCTTCACGGTAGCGGTCGTAGTGCTTGGTATGCTCTGCCCTGAGTATCGGATTGGCTCGGAAATGGGCGGGCCATCCTATGTGGAGTTGATCCAGCCCTGCCCTAGTCCGCGGGTTCGAAGCGGCGGATTTTCATGAGTTGCAGGCTGAACATGGCCAGGAAGACGACGTTGTAAACGGTGTACCTCACCCATAGCCTGCGGAAATCCTGGCTCAATCGGTAGAGCCACTCGAAACCAGCATTGCGGACCCACTCGGGCGCCTGCCGAATCCTTCCGCTGAAGAAATCGAATGTAGCTCCCGACGCTATCAAGATCGAACCACGAATCTTTTCCCGATGTTCGGCGATCCAAACGTCTTGCTTTGGCGACCCGAGACCGACCCAAACGATATCCGGCTTAGTAGCATTGATCATGTCGCAGACGGCCTGGTCCTCTTCTTCCGTAAGTTGCCTTAAGGGGGGAGAGCACCTGCCCACAACGCGAAGGCCGTCATAGCGCTGCCGAAGATACTCTTCTATTTTTTCCGGAGCACCAGGAGAGCCTCCGTATAGAAAAAACGTGTAACCGTACTCCTTTGCTTTCCGGGCGGCCTCCAGCATCAAATCCGGCGCATAGAGGCGGTCAGAGCTTTTATTGTGAAAGGCACGAGCCCAGCGAACGAATGGCATACCATCAATGCCAACGATGTCCGCCGAGTTGTAGAGATCGACCAGACGCTTATCGAACAGCGCCGAAACGCAGCAATTGACGTTGATCAACGCCAGCGAATGCGAACGCGACGCCTTATCGGCCAGCCAGAGATGGAAGATCCGGTGCATCTCTCCGTAGGAGAGACAGTCCATCTTGATCCCCAGGATGTTCATTTTGCTTTGCATGTTGATTGCCGGCAAGCTCCTCGTATAGCGCACTCAGGGTGGATATGTAGGTATCGATGTTGAAGCGGCTTATCGTGACGCGCCCGGCAAGCCCCAATTGGAGCCTGTAATCAGGATCGCCCGCCAAGTTGGCGATGGCATCCCGGATTCCACCCACGTCCCCCGGGGCCACCAAAAGGCAATTACGTCCCTGCTCCAGAAACTCGCCGGCCCCGCCGACACTCGTCGTCACCACAGGCAGACCCCAGCTCATCGCCTCGACCAGGGTCATCGCCATCCCTTCAGCGTAACTTGGTAAAACCAGGACATCGGAATCGACCAATAGCCTTTCGACGGCTCCTTTTCCCACCCAACCCGGCATTGTCACTCGTTGCGCGCAACCCAACTCTTGCGCCAGTATTCGCGCCTCATCCGTGTCGCCGTCGCCCGCAAGTGTTAGATGGCAGCATTTCCGGATACCTTCAGGCAGAGCCGCGAAGGCGCGGATTAAATCGTACGCTCCCTTTCTCATCCCGACTCTGCCCAGGAACAGAATCCGCAAGCCCTTCCTTCGAGAACGGTCGGGGATAGACTTCGGCAAGTCAGCCGGGTTGGGAAGTAGTAGAACACGCTCGGCCGGCAAATTCAGAAGGGAGGAGTAGTAATCATGCCAGAATTGGCTGAGAACAATCACGCGTCCCGCGCCACCGATTCCCCACAAAATCAGCCGCCTGCACGCCATCGGTAGCCACGGCGAAAAAAGATTGGTGTCTGCCGCATGCGAATGCACCAAATAGCGGCATCGCAGGGACCGAAGCATCACACAGAGGACGCCCTTGCGCAGGAGGCTTCCCCTGCCGGCGAAATGAACGTGGAATATCGTCCGGCGCGCCAGGGCGTGGATCAGTGTCTGGACGAAGGCGAGAAGAAAGACTAGCGCCTGGCCAAACCGGCTACCCCTCTCGGCGCGCGTCGCTTCTGTGTCCCCGGTATAGCAGTTGAACGTCGCGATAAAGCGAACGCAGATGTGGCCTGGAAGATGAGCACCGATTAACTCGATCACTCGAGTGATGCCGCCCTTCACACACAGAGCCGGTCCCACGCTGGCTACGTGTATCGTCTGCGCCGCTCTATTTTCTTCTCGCCCCAACACGGACTCACCGCTAATCGGAACTTACCCCAGGTACCGTCCTGGCCATTTCAACCTCGCAAGCGAACGAGTAAATCCCCTAGTCACCATCTGAAACGTCCGCCGCGGTCGTACCGGCAAGGACTGCTGTCTCTTCCGCTTCTCCGGGGAATTGCTTGTGCAGCCAAAACTTGGCGTGCTCCAGTATCGCCGCGCGCCCGAGCCGATCTGCAAATGAGTGATTAGTGCCCTCGATCATGTGCAGCGAGAGTCGACTCCTCTGACCTGCAAACGAGGCTATATGTTCAAGATAGTCGAAGGTACCGGCGCGCAACCTGCTGCAGCTCGCCCCCGCCGGCTCGCCCGATTTTACAACCAGGATGGGTAACCCGCTGGACACAAGTTGCTTCCAGTGTGTGACTAATCTAACGTTTGCGCTACCTGGCAATGTACCATCGCCGCTCTTCTTCCGCGCCTCGCGAAGACGCGTGTAGGCTGCACGAAGCACCTCGCCAACTTTCGTCCGTCTAGCCCAGTCCACCATCCCGGGACTCAGTTTTGGCGTCAGCATATTTGCGACATTAAAATATGGGTCGGTGATGATGAGGCCCTTGCACTCCTTGGCGGCAGATGCGGCATAGATAGCCGTCGTTCCTCCCGCGCAATGGCCATAGATCACGACGCCTGCTAGTCCAAAACGCTCGCTAAATTCCTTTACTTTTGCGGCCGCTATAGCCGCATAGCCCCCGGTGTTGATGAAGGTAAGAAGATCTTTCGCGACCTCGCCGTAGCTGTCCCCCAATCCAGGCAGGTCGATCCGTAGAGAAGGATAGCCTTGCGCCGCGAACGCGCTGGCCCAGTAAACAGCGCTGTCACCTATCAACGCTCGTGGCGTAGACAAAGGATTCAGGAACAACACACCGATCCTCTTTTCCGGACCATGGGATCCCGTCGTTCTGCGCGGAACGTCATGGTAGGTACCGCGCACCAGAATCCCGTCCGCGCCCAACGTGATAAGTTGACGCGTCTCCAATGTGTCGCTGATCATACTCCCTCCAATGGGATACCCAAGCTCGACGCGATCCACTCGTAATTAGGAGCAAAGAGCCAGCTGAAGTCTTTGCCTTCTTCAAACCCTTGCAATAAGCCACCCATGACGAGGGGAGCGGCATTCTTGCCCAGTTGAACGATTCGAACCGGCCTCCTATATGAGGCCGCTGGATCGTTAGGAGGGATCATGGTGCCCGGTAGGTCAAAGCTCAGCGATTCACGCCATAATTCTGGTGTCCATTCGTAGCCGTCCACCTCCACGGTTTGTCCCTCGTCGAGCAGACGGAAATAGTGCGACGAAGGGCGCCGATCTTCTTCTGGCTTAAGCAGTTGTTGCGGTCCAATCCAACGCTGCAAGGTTGACCGAAGCACTTTATTGGCGTTTACGGGTGCTGACCACAACACCAACGCGTCGGCTTCGCCGTTGTGGAAAGCCTTTCCGGCTAACAGTCCGCCCATTTCCAATCCGTGCAGAATCAGCGGCGCATCCACGTCGCGTTTCCGAAGCCACGCGGAAAGACGCTCAATATCATCGACCCACGAACGAAAGCTCATTTCCCTAAATTCGCCCGTGCTCTCTCCAACTCCCCTGTAGTCAAAACGGAGCACTTCAATTCGCCGGGCCGTTAAATACCGCGCCCACTGTAGCCATGGCCGATAGGAAACGTGGCGTTCCGAAGCGAAGGACCCTATCAAAAGGACCCGCGCAAGCGGAGCCTCAACTTCGTGCAGTACGGTGTAGAGATGAGCGCCGGGAACCGGGAAATAACCGGCACGTTCCGCTAACACGCTCTCGGGATATTGCTGAACCTGCGTTAACCGGACCATGGCTCTCTCACGCTCGCAGAACATAACTGCCGCTTCGCGCTATGCGGGTCAGTGGAGCTGCGCGAACAAAAAAATCTTTCCTCAAAGGCAGCGAAAACAAACTCGCCCTGCATTTCTAAGGCAACTGCAGGCAGTAAGCAAATGTGGTTGACGTTCGTCTCTTTAAGAACTGAAGGCCGGCTTCAATTGAAGGATCGCAGGGCGGCTGAGGCGCGAGGAAAGTTCACGTCGGGAGATGCCGTTCTGGAGCCAAACAGGAATACAGCAATGCTGCCTAAACGCAAATTCATTTTAAGGTCAAGTGTAGACACGCGACGCAAATCGTTTGCGCTTAATGGTAACGGTAGCGAAGGTACGAAGGTCCTCGGTGGTAACGAACGAGAAATGATCACATGCTTGGTCGAGGAACATTCGGATTCATCGATGCTTTTCGCTTTAGAAATCAGCACGACCTCTTTGCGCTGAATTCAATTCCGCTGAATTCTCTTGCTGCTCCCGCCAGACCTGCTGGACACGAAATCCTTCGGACACGTCTGGCTTCTCGCAGTAGGCTTAAACCTACTCTTAACGACTAAAGACTTGTTGACAATTGGACTCTTAGTCGCGTAAGACTTGTGGTAGTTGACATCTTCCCGATAGCGATTGGGTTGAGTTGAATAGGTTTCAGTGCACTTTTTCTCTTTATTCGAGCTTAGCGACAACGAAACGTCGACTTATTCGTATTTTCTCCTGCTTGTTGTAAATTAAACGCTCCCCCCACGAGCTGGCAGCAACTGATTAGAAGCGACGAAATGTGTCTCGTAAGCGATGCATCTTCGTTGCGGGTCGACCCTTTTCTGTCGCCCAATCAATTGACAATCTACTGACTTTTCTGTGACACGAGGAACGACCGCACCTTATTTACTGAGCTCTTTCCCCCTTTTTAAACTGCCAAGGCTCTTGCCCGCCCGCGATCATCTCGCGACCGGGTCTGGAAACTTTCACATGGTGATTTTCGGATCCATCACCCAGCTTCGAAACCACGGAGGTAACTATGACCACTTCGCTCGTCGCCCCTGAAATTCAGAACCTGATGTCTATCAAACCGCGGATTGATAGCGAAATCGACAGCTTGGTTGCTGCGCTTCCAGATCCTAAGGACCTTACATCCGAGCAACGGCGCGGGATCATAGCGCGATACAGCGCTGTCCTCGAAGGCAACTTCATTTATTGGATGACGGCAGCCTATCTGTCTGTCCAGTCGGAGGAGGCACGCCCCATCCTGATCGACAACCTCAAGGAAGAAATCGGGGATTGTCATCCCGAGATGCTACGTAGATTCGCGATTGCCGCTCGTGCCTATCCCACTGACTCAGATGCTATGGCGGTGCGTGACGGGTTGACCAAAGTTCGTATGTTCCTGGGCCGCCTGCAAGGAGTGCAGAACGTGCTTACCATGGGCTTCTTTGAAAGCTACATTCAAAGATTCATGTCATACCTGGCGGATCTTGCGATGGCCCAAGGCTCCACCGATTTTGAATACACAGATGTGCACGGTGTCTGCGACATTGCACACTCCGAAGGGCTTCTGATGGCGCTCTCGGCAGAGGCGGCCATCAATCCACCCGATCCGTCCGCGGATCTGTTCGAAGGCGTGAACGACCTTCGCGCTTTGATCGAGACCATCAACGGAAATGAGCATGCTGCTGTACTTGCTGCCTAAGTTGAGGCGGGAGAGGATTGTTTCCACCAGTGCTGTTCTTAAAAGAAGCCACGGAAACGAGGCAGGCTTCTAAGGGGGCATCGGGGCGTACTAAACTTTGGGCGAAGAAATCCTATAGCTGGTGTTCAGCGGGTAGGGTACATTCGTTCTTTAGCAGCGAAACTTCGGTGCGATGATCGGGGCGACAGGGGGACGAGGACGTAACTCGTTCCCCTGGAAAACCGGTCATTTCGTAATTTCGGGCTGCGGAGGTTTCGGGCCTACGGGGCGCGTGTGTGGGTTGTTTGTTTCTTATCTCTCGCTCGTCAATGTTCCTGCTCCTCTTATAGGGCAGCTCAAAAGGAAAATGTCGGTAATGAATGTTCGAACGGAAATCGTCGCTCAATTCAAGCGAGTCGCTCAGGAGCAAGGCAAACGTCTGGCGCCGCTGACGGACGAGTTGGAGCTTTTGAATTCAGGGCTCGATTCACTTTCTATCGCTATCCTTGTCTCGCGCCTGGAAGATTCTTTTGGTATCGACCCGTTTATGGCTTCGGAAGATGCTCAATTTCCGGTTACATTCCGAGATTTTGTCAATCTTTATGAACACGTTGCAAAATAGCTCAGCCTCCCTTCGGGAGGCGGTCAGCAGCACGATCGACGCATGCGACCCTTTTGTCTCCACTCCGCAGACAAGGTTTGTTCTGCGCGCTTTGCTGGCGGGATCTGTGCTTGGCGGCCGGCGTCAGGAGCTAAGCGGAAGGTCCGTTCTGATCTTGACTACGGACCAGCTCGCCGCCGCCGCCGCGCTCATCGAACTCGATGGGGTCGCCCGCCGCATGGTTCTATGCCCACCCGGCGTACCACCGGAATATCTTCCCTCCATTGTTAAGTCTGCCGAAGCAGATGCGATTGTTTCCGACAGGAACATCGATGACCCGGCTATTGCCGGTGTTCGATCTTTCATTCATTGCGATGGAAAAATCGTTCCTGACGGTTATGGCTCGTCCGATCGATACGAGACGGAATGGGTGCTGCTGACGTCGGGGACCACCGGAGTTCCGAAGCTTGTGGTCCATACGCTGGCCAGCCTGGCCGGAGCGATCGACATTGGCAAGTCCGGATGTGGGCGTGTGGTTTGGAGCACTTTCTACGACATTCGCCGATATGGTGGCCTGCAGATTTTTTTGCGCGCCGTGCTGACTGGTAGCTCCCTGCTGCTGTCGAGCACGCAAACGTCGATCGCCGGCTTCCTGGACTTCGTCGGGGCACATGGAGTGACGCACATCTCAGGAACGCCCTCGCATTGGCGGCGCGCGCTGATGAGCTCTTCCGCTCACCTGATTGCACCGGAATACGTTCGCTTGTCCGGCGAGATTGCCGATCAGGCAATCCTCAATCATCTGGCCCAGGTTTATCCGAATGCACGCATTGCTCACGCTTTTGCCACCACCGAGGCTGGAGTTGCCTTCGCGGTGAATGACGGCATTACCGGGTTTCCCGTGAGCACGCTCACCCGTACGCCTGGAGTCGAGATGAAGGTCGAGAACGGTTCTCTTCGCATCCGCTCCGCGCGCACGGCGAGCCGATATCTGGATAAGGAACACGGCCCACTGAAAGACGCGAACGGATTTGTCGACACGACGGACCTGCTCGATTTACGGAACGAGCGCTACTACTTCATCGGCCGGCGCGATGGAGTGATTAATGTCGGTGGCCTGAAGGTGCATCCTGAAGAAGTGGAAGAGGTGATCAATCGACATCCTGAGGTTCGGATGTCGCTGGTGAGAACCAAGAAAAATCCCATCACCGGCGCGCTGGTGGTTGCAGAGGTTGTTTTACGGTCGGCGCCCGGACCGGAGAGCGATGGCCATCGTCAGATTCAGCAGGACATCCTTTTACTATGCCGCGAAGAACTTGCCCCCCACAAGGTTCCGGCCACCATTAATTTCGTGACTACGTTGGCGGTTGCAGAGTCTGGAAAGCTCATTCGACGTCATGCGTAATGTGATTGTCACCGGAGGCAGCAGGGGATTGGGTCTAGGGATCGCGGGCAAGCTCGCGAAAGAGGGTTATCGGGCGATCGCAATCGCGCGCAGCGAAAGCCCGGAACTCACGGCTTTGATGCAGCCAAGCGCAGAGCCCGGATGTGTTCACTTCGTACCCTTCGACCTGGCGGATCTTGAAGGCATTGCGGGCCTGGTGAAGAAACTGCGCAAAGACTACGGGCCGATCTATGGATTGGTGAACAATGCGGGTATCAGCGTCGAAGGAACCCTGGCGATGATGCACATTTCTCAGATCGAGCAGGTGATGCGCTTGAATACGCTGTCGCCCATGGTGATGACGAAATCCGTAGTGCGCTCCATGATGGCGGATGGAGGCGGCCGCATCGTTAATATCGCCTCGGTGGTTGCCTTTACCGGCTACAGCGGACTAGCGGTTTACAGCGCCTCCAAGGCTTCGCTGGTCGGCTTTACCCGTTCACTCGCCCGGGAGGTAGGAAAATTGGGGATCACGGTCAATGCCGTCGCTCCAGGTTTTGTCGATACCGAAATGACGCGGGGCATGACGGACGAGCAGCGCGAACAGATTGTGCGCCGCAGCGCGCTCAAGCGACTGGTCGAGGTGGAAGATGTGGCCAACGCAGTAGAATTTCTGCTCAGTCATCGAGCCAAGAACATCACCGGCACCGTGATGACAGTGGACGCGGGGAGCACGGCGTGAGCGCACTCCAAACAATTGCGCCCGCACCCACCGGCGTTTCGCCGGGAAAGGCGTGGCTGCGCGCCCTGGAGCTGACTGCGCCCATTGCGCGCAATCGCGATCGCATTCTCTCCACGGTGATCGAGGAGCGTGCCGAGCAACTGGGGGATACGCCAGCGCTGCTCTCGGACCGCGAATGTATGACCTACGCCCAGCTCTCGCAGCGAATCAATCAATACGCGCGATGGGCGCTTGATCAGGGCATCGGTCAGGGCGAGGTAGTCGGCCTGCTGATGACGAATCGACCTGAATACCTTGCCATATGGCTCGGTATCAGCAGCGTCGGGGGCGTCGTCTCCCTGCTGAATGTAAATCTGACCGGTTCTTCTCTAGCCCACTGCATCAATGTCGTTTCACCCAAACATCTCATTGTCGCTTCGGAGTTTGCCGGCCAGCTCGTCGCGGCTCTCCCCGCGGTTTCACGGCCGCCCACTATTTGGATGCATGGCAACGAACCAAGCTCGTGGCCCCGCCTCGATCTGGAGATCGAAGCAAAGTCGGACGCGCCGCTCAGCGAGTACGAGAAGCGGCCACCGACCATAGAGGATAAAGCGCTCTACATATATACCTCCGGTACAACCGGGCTGCCCAAAGCCGCCAACATCAGTCACGCGCGGGTCATGCAATGGGGCCATTGGTTTGCCGGCATGATGGGTGCGCAGGCAACCGACCGCATGTATAACTGTCTGCCCATGTACCACAGTGTCGGCGGGGTGCAGGTGCCGGCGTCGATTCTGGTGGCCGGCGGCACAGTCATCCTGCGGGAGAAATTCTCCGCCAGCCAGTTCTGGAATGATATTGTTCGCTGGGATTGCACGTTGTTCCAATACATCGGCGAGCTCTGCCGCTACCTGCTGCACGCTCCACATTCGGCGAACGAGACTGCCCATCGCATCAGGATGGCTTGCGGCAACGGCTTGGCGCCCGAAGTGTGGGACGGCTTTAAGAATCGCTTTTCCATTCCTCAGATCTTTGAGTTTTATGCTTCCACCGAAGGTGGGGTTTCGCTCTTCAACGTCCAGGGCAGGCGTGGGGCCATCGGCCATATCCCCGGCTATCTCACGCATCGGTTCTCGCCCGCGTTGGTGGTGTTCGATGTGGAGAAGGGCGAACCGGTGCGGGATGCCCAGGGCTTCTGCATTCGCTGCGCCCCCAATGAAGCCGGCGAAGCGATCGGCAAGGTGTCGGACGATCCATCGAATATAGGTAGCCGCTTTGAAGGCTATTCCAACACGGAAGCATCGGAGCGCAAGATTCTGCGCAATGTGTTTGAGCCGGGAGACGTCTGGATTCGTACCGGCGACCTGATGCGCAAGGATGAACAGGGTTATTTCTATTTTGTCGATCGCATCGGCGACACCTTCCGCTGGAAGGGCGAGAACGTTGCGACGTGCGAGGTTGCGGAAGCGATCTGCGCGTTCCCCGGAGTGAAACACGCGAATGTATACGGCGTAACCCTTCCCGCGGCCGAGGGCCGCGCCGGTATGGCTACGCTGGTCACCGAAGATGAATTGGACCTGGCGGAATTCCGCCGGCACTTGATAGACCGCCTACCCCCCTATGCGCGGCCTTTGTTTCTGCGGATCCGATCGAACATGGATCTGACAGGGACTTTTAAATACTCGAAGACCGACCTGGTTCGCCAGGGGTTCAACCCGGCCTCGAGCGATGATGCGGTTTATTTCAACGACCTGGAATTGGGCTCATTCACTCGGCTCGACCAGCAGTTGTATGAACGCATTCAAATGGGCGCCATTCGCTTCTAGGCTTGCGGCTGGCGGGGGGAAGCAACTGTGTTCATCGACGAAATCCGGTTTGATTTCACGCAATTGCAAGCCGATATTGCGGACGGCCCCATCCTGCCCACGGTAACGGCAGAAGAGGTGCGGACTTACCTTGAGTCTCGTTACGACTTCCATCAGAAGATGTCGCTGGAGGAAGTCGTTAACGATGTGGAAGAGATGCTTCGTAGGTGGCAGGTCCAGGTTACGCATCCCCGCTACTTCGGGCTGTTTAATCCCAGCGTTACCCTGGCCTCTGTGGTCGCCGACACCCTGGTCGCGATGTATAACTCCCAACTGGCAAATTGGCGTACCTCGCCCGCAGCCAACGAGATCGAACGGCATACGCTTGGCTGGCTTGCGGGGAAGTTTGGTTTGCCGCCCAGATTCTATTTCGACGTTCACCAGCGGCGGAACGGAAGCGAACCTCTCCGCGGTGGTGGTTGCCCTCACCCGGGCGTTTCCCGATTATGGCGAGCACGGTCTTCGCTGCCTGAACGCCACGCCCTCTATCTACCTGACCGCCGAGGCGCATCACGGCTACAACAAAATCGCTCACATGACGGGACTGGGCCGCAGAGCGCTGAGAATTGTACCGACTGACAGCGATTTGAAGATGGATCTCGGCGAACTGCAACGATGTGTGGCGGAGGATCGAAACAACGGCTTCCTCCCTTTCATGGTGATCGGCACCGCCGGCACGACGGCGACAGGAGTGATCGATCCTTTGCCGGGAATGGCACAAGTCTGCCGCGAGCAAGGGCTGTGGTTTCACGTCGACGCCGCCTGGGGCGGCAGCGCCATCCTTGCTCCAAGCCTGAAGCATTGCCTGGATGGTATCGGGGACGCGGACTCTATCACTTGCGACGCGCACAAGTGGCTTTCGGTTTCGATGGGCTGCGGAATGTTCTTCTGCCGTCATCCTGATACCGTCGCGGAGGCGTTTCGCGCAGATGTTTCCTACATGCCCGGTAAGCAGACCGGTCCGGTGTTCGACCCCTACACCAACTCAGCACAGTGGTCGCGGCGGTTTATTGGCCTGAAGCTTTTTATGGCCCTTGCGCAACAGGGCGAAGCCGGCTATGCCGATATGATCGAGCACCAGGCGCGCATGGGCAATCTTCTGCGAGGCGCGCTGAGAAAATCGGGATGGTCAATCCTCAACTCGACGCCGCTGCCGCTGGTTTGCTTTACCCGGAACGGCCTCGTACCGGGTGAATTTCTCGCATCACTGCATAAGCGCCAGATCGCGTGGATGTCAGAGGCACGGGTGGGCAACATCCCTGTGGTGCGCGCATGCATTACCAGTTTTCGAACAACCGAAAGAGACATCGATTGGGTGGTCAGCGAGATGAATCGACTGGCTGGAATTAGAGATGAGCAACAATTCGCCGGAAAGGGCCAAGGACGGGTGAACGCATGAAAAGGGAAACGATTGCAATCCACAGCGGTTATGACATTGATCCCACAACCAAAGCGGTCGCGGTGCCGATCTATCAAACGGTCGCCTATGCATTCGATAGCACCGAACACGCAGCGGCGCTCTTCAACCTGGAAGTGGACGGCTATCGATATACCCGGATCAGTAATCCAACAACTGCTGTGCTCGAGCGACGCGTTGCCGCGCTCGAAGGGGGCCGCGACGCCATGTGCGTTGCCAGCGGCCAGGCAGCGGTCACCTACGCCGTGCAAAATGTAACCGAGCTGGGGTGCAATATCGTCACCACCCCGCAGCTCTACGGCACCACCCACACCTTGTTCGCTCACCTTCTGCCCAGCCAGGGAGTCGGGGTTCGCTTTGCTGAGACGGACCGGCCAGAGTCAGTAGAAAAGATGATCGACCACAACACGCGCGCCGTGTTCTGCGAGAGCGTCGGCAACCCGGCGGGCAATGTGTGCGATATCGAAGGTTTGGCTCGGGTGGCCCATCGACATGGAGTGCCGCTCATCGTCGATAACACCGTGGCTACTCCCATCCTGCTGCGGCCGATCGAGTTTGGCGCCGACATTGTTGTGCAATCGCTTACCAAGTTTATGGGTGGCCACGGCACCACCCTCGGCGGAGCCATCGTGGATAGCGGTAATTTCCCCTGGCAGGAACACGTCGATCGTTTCCCCATCTTCAATCAACCCGACCCTTCCTATCATGGTTTGATCTACAGCGAGCATTTTGGCAAAGGCGCCTACCTTGGAAGATGCCGAGCCGTCTACCAGCGGACGACCGGGGCTGTCCTGTCTCCGTTGAGCGCGTTTCTGCTCCTGCAAGGCATCGAGACGGTCGCGTTGCGAGTAGAGCGCCACGTGCAGAATGGCAGGAAGGTCGCGGAGTTCCTGCGCGATGACGACCGGATCGCATGGATTACCTACGCAGGTTTTCCTGAGAGCCCTTACTTCGACCTGGCACAGAAATACCTGGGTAACAATGCGTGCTCGCTGATGGCTGTGGGCCTCAGGGGCGGCTACAAGGCTGCGGTCAAGTTCTATGACGCACTTAAGTTGATTAAGCGCCTGGTCAATCTTGGCGATGCCAAGTCGTTATCGTGCCATCCCGCCTCCACCACGCACCGGCAGATGTCGCCGGAAGAGCAACGCCAGGCCGGCGTGGTGCCGGAAATGATTCGCCTCAGCATAGGGATCGAGCACAGCGACGACATCATTGCAGATTTGAAGCAGGCTCTAGACGCCAGCACCACCCAGGTCACTACGAGGGAAGAACCCGATGCCCGTTTTGTTTGACTCCGAACCCGCCAACTGCCTCAGGGTCGGCCTGGTCAACAACATGTCTGACGAGGCCCTCAAGGCAACGGAATGCCAATTCATTTCGCTGCTCGACTCCGCATCAGGCAACATGCCGGTTCGTTTGTCTTTCTACACGTTGCCGGGTGTTCCCCGCAGTGGCTTAACCGCCGCCCACATCAACAGCCGCTACTCGAATATCGAAGACCTGTGGGGCGGGCATCTCGATGGCCTCATCGTGACCGGCAGGGAGCCGATGACAGCCGACCTGGCCGATGAGCCCTACTGGGACAGTCTTACCAGGGTGCTCGCCTGGGCACAGGAGAATTGTCATGCAACTGTTTTGTCGTGCCTGGCGGCGCATGCTGCGATTCTCTCCATGGATGGCATTCGGCGAGTGAAAGAAAATGATAAGGTCTTCGGCATATTCGAGTGTGCGCGCGTGTCCGACCATCCCTTGGCTGCTGGAACAGCGTCGCAATTCCGGCTACCGCATTCGCGTTGGAATGGTGTGCCCGAAGAACAGCTGGCCGATTGCGGATATAAGGTGCTGACCCGCTCGGCGAACGCTGGCGTGGATACCTTTATCAAGCAACAGAAAAAGCTGTTCGTCTTTTTCCAAGGTCATCCGGAGTATGAGTCCGATACCCTGCTGCGCGAATACCGCCGCGACGTCGGGCGGTATATCAAAGGCGAGGCGCCTAGGTATCCGTTGATGCCTGCGAGCTATTTCGACGAGACCACGGTCGAGGAATTGGCGGCGTTCGAGAACAAGGCAGTCTCGCAAAGAAGTGAGGAATTGCTGCCCGAGCTCAACGCTATCTTGGGGAATAAAAAGATCGCTAATACTTGGCAGGCCAGCGCCGCGGGCATTTATAGAAATCTGCTAGGCCATATTTGCGCCCAGAAAAATACCGTGCTGGTCTCAAAGCGATTGAAAGCGATGGCAAACAGCGAACAGACATCGAGCACCCCGTACCTGCCAACGCTTCAGTTGGAAGATGTGGGTTAAGCGCCGGAGGAACCATGATTTCTACCCTGCCAATGCCAACGGAATCGCAAACGGGTCCTGCGGCCACCAAGCTTTTGATCAACAATCGTTGGGTCTCCAGCGAATCGGGTAAAACGTTTGCGACCGTGAATCCCTCGACTGGCGAAGAGATCTGCCAGGTTGCCGAAGCCGATGCAGCCGATGTCGACAAGGCGGTTCAGGCGGCGCGGAAAGCTTTCGATCAAGGGCCCTGGAAAAAGATGCGTGCCTCGGAGCGGGGACGGCTGCTTCACCGCCTCGCCGACCTGATCGAGCAAAATGCAGACCAACTCGCTCGTCTGGAAACGCTCGACAACGGTAAGCCGCTCTCCATTGCCAAGGCTGTGGATGTTACCAAGACCATCGCCTGCTATCGCTATTTCGCCGGCTGGGCAGATAAGGTGCAGGGCAAGACCATCCCAATTGACGGCGACTTCTTCTGCTACACACGCCACGAGCCGGTCGGGGTGATCGGGCAGATTATTCCCTGGAATTATCCGCTGCTGATGCAAGCCTGGAAGCTCGCGCCCGCCCTGGCAACGGGCAATACCATCGTGATGAAGCCGGCAGAGCAAACGCCGCTATCCGCGCTTCGCTTGGGAGAGCTGATTCTAGAGGCGGGCTTCCCGGAGGGTGTGGTGAATCTGCTGCCGGGCTTTGGTCCGACCGCAGGCGCAGCCATTGCCCGCCATATGGATGTGGACAAGGTAGCGTTCACTGGCTCTACCGAGGTTGGCCGGCTGATCATGGAGGCTGCCGCGAAATCCAATCTCAAGCGAATTTCGCTGGAGCTGGGCGGCAAGAGCCCGAACATCATTTTCGCGGATAGCGACATCGATGACGCGGTGGAAGGCGCGCACCTGGGGCTCTTCGTGAACCAGGGCCAATCCTGTTGTGCTGGATCCAGGGTATTCGTGGAACAGACGATCTATGACGAATTCGTGGAAAAGAGCATTGCCCGGGCTCGAAAAAGGAGAGTAGGAGATCCCCTCGATCCGCTCACCGACCAGGGTCCCCAGGTGAGCGAATCGCAATTCGACAGAATTATGGGTTACATCGAATCTGGAAAGCGTGAGGGGGCTACGCTTGCCTGCGGCGGCGAGCGCGTTGGCCACCGTGGCTACTTCATCCAACCTACGGTGTTCTCCGACGTTCAGGATGAAATGAAAATTGCACGGGAAGAGATTTTCGGTCCCGTGATGAGCATCATCGCGTTCAAGGATATGGACGAGGTCATTAGCCGTGCTAACCGCACCACCTATGGACTGGCCGCGGGGGTATGGACACGTGACATCAAAAAGGCTCACGCAGTGGCGAACGGTGTACGGGCGGGAACGGTGTGGGTGAATTGCTATCACGTGCTCGATACGAGGGCGCCGTTCGGTGGATTCAAGCAGTCGGGAATGGGACGGGAGCTGGGCGAATATGGATTGCAGCAATATACGGAAGTGAAGACGGTCACCCTTAAGTTGTGATTTGCTGGTTCTTCACCCGTGCCTGCGGGCGTTTCTCTCCCTTACCCTTCCCCTTGGCGCAAGTATCCACGCATGGAGGTTTTATGGCGGACAACATCACCACTGGAGTCAGGTCTTATTGAGGTATGGGAGGAAACGTTCGGCTTCTCACCCATTGGGCCGCAGGATGATTTCTTCGAGCTTGGCGGCAACTCGCTTCATGCCGCCACACTGATTGCGAAGATTCGCATTGCTGACAGGCTGTGACCTGCCCATCGCTTGCTTTCTCCATGCGCCCACCATCGAGCGGTTGGCGCAAATGATAAGAGCGGGAGAAGCAGTCTCCCCTTCCGGCCTGGTCATCCTTCATGAGGGTAACCGTGAGCGGCCGCTGTTTATCGCTCATAGCGTCGGTGGTACGGTGTTGGAGTTGTGGGCGCTGGCACGCGAAATGGATTGCCCTAGCGCAGTCTATGGAATACAGGCGCGCGGACTCCATGAAGGCGAAGTGGCTAATACTCGTGTGGAGGATATGGCCGCGGACTACGTCAGGCAGATCCGGTCAGTGCAGCCCCGTGGACCCTACGCTTTGGCAGGGTTTTCCCTCGGCGGACTGATCGCCTTTGAAATGGCACAACAACTATTGCAATCTGGCGAGCAAGTTGAGATGGTGGCGCTCGTGGACAGCCAGGTGGACCAGCAATGCCTGACATTTCCAGCCTGGCTGGCACACCAACGGAGCCGTGCCGCGTTAGAAATTCGTGAGATTCGCGCTCGTCCCTGGCGACAGAGCGTCAGCTACATTTTTGCCAAAGCCACTCATTTCGCCGACAGGCTGCGTATCGTCGCCGGAAAAGCGCCCAAGCGTTCCGGTTTCGATGAGCAGACGTTTGGTGAACTCACTCTACCGCCATACCTGCGGCAAATCATTGCCGGTTTGCGGGTCGCCATGGCTGCATATCGGCCGAAGCCGTATGCCGGTAAGGTTATGTTCTTTCAGTCAACCATCCGCAATCCGCGTTGGCCGAACCCGCTCGGAGTTTGGAAGAGGGTCTGCCAGGGTGAATTGGAGGTCGTTGAAATTACGTGGGGCCATAATGCTCTGCTTATGCCCCCAAAAGTTGCGTACTTGGCGCACGCTCTGGATCGACTAGCTCGACGTCGAGAGTCCCATGCATGGATTTGAATTGCAGCGTAAGCCTAATATCGGAGAGCAACCTACTCCAGACTTTACCCAGTGCTCAGCTGGGGCTCCTCAGTAGCGATCAAGAAGACTCGTCCCTCTTCATCGGGCACCGACCCCAGTTGCCTGAGACGCAATCGCGTTCGCTGCGGTGTACCCTGATACCGTGGTTCGGTGTCAGAAGTGGCAGTTTCCCGGATCTGCAACGTCAATCCGGCGCACCGCATCTGCCGGAATGAGCTGAACAGCGATGGTCTTTGCCTCGACATCGCCCTCGTTCCGGATGATGTGTACGTGGTCGCCGCCGGCATCGACAAACCCCATCCCCGTTTTGTAGACATGCGGCTTGCAGTCGGGATCGTGCCCCTCATAATCCGTCACCGTCCCGGCCGTGACGATGATCAAGCTATGCCCTGGATGCGTGTGCCAACCCGTACTTCCGCCGGGTGCCCAGGTATTGCTCTGCACATAGACGTCTGACAGTCCCTTTGCCTGTTGCTGTGACTGCCAGGCTTGCTCATCCCCGGCCGCCCTCCCGCCGCGTGGAAAGGTACTAGTGACTTCAATTTCGCGAAAGTGGCCCAGAGCGAGCGAGGTGCTCTTGTACCCTTCAGCCTCTGTCGCCAAAGCCTTTCCTGAATCATAGAGAACCGTGGGCGCGATTGTGACGCTAAGCAAAACGAGGCATATCAGTCTCTTTCGCATGTCGGCCCCTTTTCATAGAGATCAGTCAATGCAACTGCAATCCCGGAGAGGACCACCATTTGGTTTGAGTACCTTCTCTTTTATTGGGCGAACCGGCGTCCAGGGAGGCGAGACTAGGAAGGACCATGCCGGCCGTTCCCGGAACCGCGCTCCCCCATCCAACTATTTTTCATCCTTGACGCTTCGAACGACGCCCGAAAGAGTACGGTTCCAGTGCAATCATCCCACTGGTCGTTCATCGACCGGGTTAGCGATGACCGAACGAGCTATCTGTTAGCGGATGCACCACGCCATGGATGGCCTGCTGCCCGAAATGTGTAGTCGCAGGTCCGCCGAACACCAACGTCATGTTCGCAATCGGGAGCGAGTACTTGATAACATCTCCCCCGGTGACGCAGACCTGCAGCGTGGATGTAGGCGGATTCGTCTCGAAGGGGGCGAGGTTCCCATTCCCCGTCATAAGGCTGACCGGGCCGTTCAGCTGAAAGCCCATTTTGGGGGGGGAGTGCTGTATGTAGGGCAGCCGGTCATGTTCCAGGTGATCTTAACGTTCGTCAACGCGATGTGGTGGGTGTGAGGGCCTGCACCGCCCTTCGTCGCATCGAGGAGACCGGCTGTCATTCCATAGTCGGACATCGTCATATCCGCTGAGAAGTCGGCGGTGCCCTTTTCCGCGTTGACGTCCATTGACCATTGCCCGTGCATTTCGTATGGGCTGCCTTTGATAGTCGGATCCAGGGGTGAATAATCGTTGAGCAGACCGGTGAGGTGCACTGGCCTGCCCTCCTGGGCCAAAGCACAGGTGCCTGAAGCCAACAAGAGCAGTGAGAGCACGCGTACCGCCGAAGCCAGGGTTTTGCTTTTCATGAAAGACCTCCAGTTTGAAATTCGCTTGAGACGCATGGAAACAATCGGACATCTGTCGGGCGCCTTCAAACAGTAAGGTGCAGCGGTACAGGGGTTTCCCTGGTTTGCCGTCGAATGCTGTCCTTTGCCGTGCCGTTGCAGTGCAGGGGTACAATTTCGTTCTCGGGTTCGTGACGTTTGCGGACACCATCCAGGAGAGCGCGATGGGCGAACCACCCCTTCGAACACCGCACCCAATCCGAAGACCGGCTGGATTCGTGGAAGGAAATTGCTGCCTACCTCAAACGCGACGTGACGACGGTTCAGCGCTGGGAGAAGCGGGAGGAGATGCCCGTCCACCGGCACCTGCATGACAGGATGGGCTCGGTCTACGCCTCCCGGGCAGAATTGGATGCCTGGACGCGCAGCCGGAATCTTCCAGCAGCTCAGGAGAATGGGAACGATGTCCAGCCCACACCCCCTGCCCCGCCGCCCCCCGCGGCAGTGACCTTTCCTATCCGGTGGGCTTTCGTTTTGCCGCTGGCAGTGGTGGTGTGTGTGCTCGCGATTGCCGCAATCTTCTGGCTTCGCAAGACGGAGTACTTCTGGCGAAACCCCATCGCGGACGCACGATTCCAGACGGTCACGGACTTCGATGGATTGGAGCAGGCCGCTGCGGTGTCACGCGACGGCCATCTGATAGCGTTTCTGTCGGACCGGGATGGATACACAGACGTCTGGGTCACGCAGGTCGGATCGGGTGAGTTCCACAATCTGACCCATGGAAGTGCCCCGGGGCTGGCTAATCCGTCGATCCGAACTTTGGGGTTCTCGCCTGATGGATCTCTGGTCACGTTCTGGCTGCGCAGGCCAGGCGGGGCGAACGGCGGCGACATCAGCGTCTGGGCGGTGCCTACACTGGGCGGTGAGCCGAGGCCTTACCTGGAAGGGGTGGCCGAATTCGACTGGACGCACGACGGCTCACGTCTCGCGTACCACACGCCCGGCCCCGGAGACCCGTTGTTCGTATCAGACGGCAACTTGCGACCGGAGAGCCGCCCCATCTTTATTTCGCCTGTGGGAATTCACAGCCACTTTCCACTTTGGGCGCCGGACGGGGCATTCATTTACTTCGTCCAGGGGAGGCTCCCGGACAAATTGGATATCTGGCGCATCCGTCCAGCCGGCGGAACTCCGGAGCGAATCACATCGCACATGGGACGCGTGAGTCATCCGGTCCTATTGGATCAGCGAACGCTGATGTACCTCGCCGGCGATCCGGATGGTTCCGGTCCGTGGCTTTATAGCATGGACGTCGAGCGCCGCATTCCCCACCGGTTGACCTCGGGCCTTGACCGGTACACGTCGCTGGCGGCCAGCGCGGACGGTCGCCGCCTGGTTGCCACTCTCGCCACCCCGCGGAGAACACTCTGGCGCTTGCACTTCGATGATTCCCTTATGAAGGTTTCGGCCCCTGTTCAAGCCTCGCTTACCACGAGCACGGGGTTCTCTCCACGGCTGGGTCCAAATTACCTTCTCTATGTTTCTGCGACCGGCACGGGCGAGAGTATCTGGAAGGTAGCCAACGGAACGGCGACGGAGTTGTGGGGTGGTCAGGGGGCGCAAGTCTTTGGCGGCCCGGCAATCGCCCCCGATGGACGGAACATCGCATTCTCCGTCCGGCAACATGGCCAAACGCTCTTATACGTGATGCAGGCCGACGGCACCAACGCGCGCGTCGTGGCTGATTCGCTCGACCTGCAAGGCGCTCCAGCATGGGCGCCCGACGGCCAATCGATCACCTCGGCGGCCGACGATCACGGCGTCCCACACCTCTTCCGCGTGCCCATCGATGGCCGCTCCCCCGCTTCTTTTGTGCGCGAATATTCGCTTGATCCTGCGTGGGCGCCTGACGGCACGCTTGCTTGTCTACTCGGGACCCGATATCGGCACCACATTTCCTGTGAAAGCGGTCACGGCCGAGGCCGCACCGCATGCCTTGCCGGCTCTAAACCTCACTCGGGGCGCTCGTCATCTGGCCTTCCTGCCTGGAGGAGAAGCACTCGTGCTCCTGCGCGGAGAGATTCAACATAAAGATCTCTGGCTCATCGACCTCAAGACGGGCGCACAAGGCAGTTGACCAACCTTCCTCCCGACTTCGCCATTCGCGACTTCGACATTTCCCCAGACGGTCGTGAAGTTGTTCTTGAACGGGTGCAGGAGCGCTCGGACGTAGTTCTGCTGGATCTTCCTCCGCGGTAATCCAGGTTTCAAGACCGCCTGGCCCCGGCAGTCAGGTACGCGCAATCGCAATACTCTTCCCGCCAGCAAGCTATACTCCCGAGCATGAAGAAAATAACCGGGGATCAATTGCGGGCAGCCGTAGAGAGGGCTGGTCTGCCGGCCGGGACCTGGGAAAAGATCGAGGCCGCCCTTGCCGCGGAACCCGAGAGCGCGGCCGCGTTTGAAGCGGCCCATGTCAGCTACTATCTTGGGGCTCTCCTCATCATTGGGGCGATGGGATGGTTCGTCACCAGCGCCTGGGACCGGCTTTCGGGGCCGGCGATCGCAGGGATAGCCATTGCGTATGCGCTCCTCTTCGGGACAGTCGGGTCGCGGCTATTCCGCTCCGCGTCCACCAGAATTCCGGGCGGTCTATTGGTCACAGTTGCTGTTTGCATGACGCCGCTGGCGGTGTACGGCGTCGAACGCGCCATGGGCTGGTGGCCGGCGACGGATCCTGGCTCCTACACCCGCTTCCATCCGTTGATCAATGGGAGCTGGGTCGTGATGGAGATCGCCACAGTGATTGTCTCCGCTGCCGCGCTGACCAGGATCAAGTTCCCGTTCCTCACCGCGCCCGCCGCTTATGCGTTATGGTTCCTCTCCATGGACGCCACTGCCCTGATCTTCGAAAAGCGCTGGACCATCCACCAGGAGTGCTGGATCTCGGTGATATTCGGCCTGCTCATGATCACTGCCGGTTACCTGTTGGATGGCGCCCGCGAGTTGGATCTCGCCTTCTGGTTCTATCTCTTCGGCGTGCTCACCTTCAGCGGCGGCCTTACCCTGATGGGCAGCGGCGGCCAGTTTTCCAAGGCCATGTATTGCCTGGTCCACTTGTTCATGATGGTTGTCGCCGTCATTCTCAGGCGTAAGGTGTTCCTTGTTTTCGGAGGCATGGGCGTCTTCTTCTACCTCGCGAGCGAAGCCGAGACCTACTTCAAAAACTCGCTCGGATTCACCTTCTCGCTGACGCTGATAGGGTTCTTGTTCATCCTGGCCGGCATTGCCTACAAGCGCAATGAGATTGCTTTGGAGTCATGGCTTTCTCCCCTGATGCCGGGACGCGTTCGCAACCGGGCCGCTTAAGCACGGCTTCGGCGCTCTGCTGCTCACTCATCGCTCACCGGAGTATGGATGGGGCCTACGGCCGGACTGCCTGAGCCGAATGCCTCCCCCTGAAGCCGGGACAAAAGCAAACCGATCAGTGCGCATACAACGATGCTGATGATGGCGTCCGCTGCGAAGCTGCCGCGTACTCCTCCAAAGGAGTACGCTCGGCCGTCCAGGTACAACATATAAGCGACCGGAACATTGGTGGCCGCAATCAGAAACGTGAAGGTGGTCGCGGCTAACGGATTGTTCTCCCCGATCGTCTCAAAGGAAAGTGCAACCGTGCCGGTATAAGAGATCGCCTGGAAAAGGAATTCGCCCAGGAGAGCAAGCGAGAAGGTCCATGGAGCATGGGGCAGCAACACCAGGCTCAGCGTAAAAAGGCCGCCTAAGATTCCATTGCCGAGATAGAGAAAACGCAGCGGCATCCGTTTGGCGAGCAGAGGAAAGAGCATACAGCCGAGAATGCCGGGAACGATTGCCCCCACTCCGCCGGCCAGGCTCACCATCCGCGGGGAGGCGCTGAAGTCATTGCCGACTCCTCCGAGGAGGTTAGTCAACGCGAATGAACCGCACGGGGTGATGAAGAGTAGCAGCGTGATCAGCACTTCCCGCCGGCGCAAAAGTGCGAAGATCTCGCGGCTGAATTGGGTGAAGCTTTCCCCGGCAAGCCGCCGGTCCGGACCGGGAGCAGGAATAAGCAGGAAGATGGTGGCGGGAAGAAAAACGAGCGCTGCCAGTACTCCTGCCGCAAGCCATAGCGGCAGATGGCGGACTAATTCGCCCCCGACAACCATCGTGAAGCCCGAAGAACAAATGTATGCGAGGTTGTACCACGCGCTGAGCTTGTTCTCTTCCGATTTGGGGCAAACCGTCGAGAGCCATCCGCCAAGCGCCGTGGTCGAGAGTATGGCTGCCACAGAGCCCGCGACCAGCGCTGCTTCAAGCACAACCAGGTGATTCAGGTTGATGACCGCGATGAAGACCAGGATGGAAGCCAGGGCAGCGAACGCCGTAGCATACCAGCGGCGGCTGAATCGTACGTCGAGCATAGGGCCAAAGATCACAGCCCAGAAGTTAGGAGACAACGCCATAGCCGTGATCCCGGCGATTCTTGCCTCCGAAACATGGTGCGTCGCCAACAGCTGGGGTATCGCGTAAAACGCTATACCGCCGTAGAGTCCGAAAGAAGCATTCGAGAGCCCCATGAGCCAGACCGGCGGAACACGTCGATTGGATGTCATGTGAGCCTCCAGGGTCTTTTCATGCTATAGGGCTTCTCCCAAGGTGGCTACCGATCCCACGGATTGACTACCATAGGCAGCAGGAGGTTGCGCAAATGAACACGACATCAGCACTTCCAGAGACCATGAAGGCAGCGGTTGTTGAGATTGCTGGACCGCCAAACACCCTTCAGATCAAGAGCGTGCCTGTTCCCAAACTGGCGCGCAATCACGTAATTATCGCTCTAGAGTATGCCGGGCTTGGCGTGTGGGACGCGGCGAAGCGAGCCGGCTCCTACGGGACGGTTGAGCCCGGAACGATCCTCGGCGCGGACGGCAGTGGAACGATTGCTGCTGTCGCCGCCGACGTCAGCAAGTTTAAGGTGGGTGATCGCGTGTACTCCTACAGCTACGGCAACCCGCCTGGAGGGTTTCATGCGGAGTATGTGAGCGTTCTGGCTGACCGGGTGGCGCATCTCCCAGCCCAACTCGAAATGCCGATTGCCGGTGCGATGCCTTGCATTGCACTGACCGCTTTATCTGGGCTCGAGCAATTGAAAGTAACGAGGCGCCAAACCCTGTTCGTGTTTGGCGCCAGTGGTGGTGTCGGGTCCATGGCAGTTTGGCTTGCGAGCATTGCGGGCGCAACGGTCATCGCCTCGGCACAGCCTGACGCGCAGGAGTACGTTCGCTCCCTTGGCGCGGCACGCACCATCAATCCAAACTCCTCGCAGCGCGAGAGCCTACTGAACCGTATAGCGCCGGAAGGATTCGATGCCGCTCTTGTCACCGCCAACGGTGATGCGCTTCCCGCTTTTCTGTCACACCTGAAAGCAGGGAAGCCGTTTGCTTATCCCAATGGCGTCGAGCCCAAGCCACATTTCAGCAGCCATTCCGCTCTGGCATTTGATGGCGAGATGGCGCACGAAGCCTTTGACCGTCTCAATGCGGCCATTGGATCGCGAACCATTCCGCTGAGGGTCAAGGTATTTCCCCTGAAAGACGTTGTGGAGGCACACCGTAGGATTGAACGCGGGCACGTCCAGGGAAAGCTCGTGCTCCGCATCCGTTCCTGAGCTTCTTGTTCCTTCACGAATGGACGGATACCACCGAGGTTGACCGTTAAGTACATCGGATGAAACGAAAGCCAGAGGGAAAGAGTAGTGGAATCCCACATCTCGCGAAAAACGAGCGAGATGTGGGCCACCCGTCCTTCGTTACAGTGCGAATCACCCCGTCTTGACATTTGAAACGATACCGTTCAGTATCGTTATGAAGATCATCGAGGCTGGCATGATCACGGTTCAGCACCTGGTAAAAACCTTTGGAGAGTTCACCGCCGTCCGCGATATCTCCTTTGACGTAGCCCAAGGCGAGATCTTCGCCTTCCTGGGACCCAACGGCGCGGGCAAGACCACCACCATCAAAATGCTCACCACCCTCCTGCAGCCCACCAGCGGAAGCATCGAGCTGGATGGTCTCGATCCGCGCATCAGCCAGAAGGAAGCGCGAAAGCGCTTCGGCATTGTCTTTCAGGATCCCAGTCTCGATAACGAGCAGACTGCTTACGAAAACATGACTCTGCACGGCGTCCTCTATCACGTCCCGCGCCAGCTGCGCGAAACGAGAACCGAGCAGCTGCTCAAATTATTCGAGCTATGGGACCGCCGGGACAGCTATGTAAAAAGCTTCTCCGGAGGCATGAAACGCCGCCTTGAAATCGCCCGGGGCCTGCTGCACACTCCGCGCATCCTCTTCCTCGATGAACCGACGCTCGGGCTTGATCCACAGAGCCGTAACCTGCTCTGGAATCATGTGAAGCACTTGAATGAGACGGAACGGACCACCGTTTTCCTCACCACCCACTACATGGATGAAGCGGAACGCGTGGCTCACCGCATCGCGATAATCGACCACGGCGCAATTGTCGCCCAGGGAACCCCCGCGGAGCTGAAGCAACAAACCGCAACCGACTCTCTCGAAGGCGCGTTTCTCGCGTTGACTGGCTCAACCCTGCGCGATGAGGCTGCAAACTCCGCCGATGCGCTACGGCAGGTGGCAAAGATGTGGAGGCGATAAATGGGCGCGATATACATCCTCTGGTTGCGTGAACTGAAGCGGTACGTGCGCTCGCGCGTGCAGATAGTCGTCTCTCTCGGCCAGCCATGCCTTTATCTGCTCGCTCTGGGCTTTGGGCTGGGCCCGGTCTTCCGCCAAGCCGGCCATGGCAGCTACCTGCAATTCATGGCGCCGGGCGTGATCGGGATGACGGTGCTCTTCAGTTCGGTCTTTTCCGGCATCGCCATGCTCTGGGACCGTCAGTTCGGCTTCCTCAAAGAAACCCTGGTCGCTCCCGTGCCGCGGATACAAATCATGCTCGGCCGTACGCTCGGCGGAGCTACCGTCGCCATCATTCAGGGTTCGCTCATTCTGCTCATCTGTCTCATTGCCGGCTTCCGTCCGCATAGCTGGGTGGCCATTCCGGTCGCCTTCCTCTTCGTCATCATGATTGCCGTTGTTTTCGCCGCCCTGGGCACTGCGATCGGATCCGTCATCAAGGACATGCAAGGCTTTCAGTTGGTAATGAACTTCCTGGTCATGCCGATTTTCTTCCTTTCCGGCGCGCTATTTCCGCTGGCGAATCTCCCTGCGGTCATGGCGCTGATCACGCGCCTCGATCCCTTGACCTACGGCGTCGATGGACTTCGCGGCGCGTTGATCAACACATGGCATTTCAACGCTGCCTTCGATCTCTCGATCCTGGCCATGATCGCTGCTGTGTTTGTCACCGCCGGCGCCTATCTCTTCTCTAAGATCGAAGTGTAAGTTCTCCTAACGATGGCAAAACAGAAGAGTGCACGAGCGCACAGTCAGGTCATCGAGTCGGCCGTGACCCTCTTTGCTGAGCGCGGCCTCGAGGCCACTAGCATGGATGCCATCGCCAAGGCCTCGGGAGTGAGTAAGGCAACCATCTACCGCCACTGGCCGCACAAGGACTCATTGTGCCTCGAGGTGCTCGGCTACCTGCACGGGCTTGACAAGGAGCCGCCTGTCTTCGACTCAGGCGACTTTCGCGCGGATTTGATAGCGCAGTTGCAGCATGACCCGGCGGCGGAACGGAAGGTGATGCGAGAACGGATCATGCCGCATCTGATTGCCTATGCCTCGCACAATCGGGTCTTCGGAGATGCCTGGCGTTCCCGGGTGATTGAGCCCGCCCGCAAGTCTCTCGGCAGCATGATGGCGCGCGGTAAGCAGCGCGGTATCCTGAAGCCCGATCTAGATCCCGAAGTAGGATTCGCCCTTCTGCTCGGCCCGCTCATTTACCGCAACGTCTTCCTGCGCAAGCTTGGCGCGAAAGGTCCCAAGGACCTTGAAGTAGCCGTCGCCGACTCATTCCTCAGTGCGCTCGGCGCCAAACAGACACGCAAATCCAGCAAGTGAGACGCGGTCATCGCTGAGGCAAAAGCAGAATTGCACTCAGCGATGAACGATACGTCGTTTCCCCGCCGCGCTTGGCGATCAAGCCGGACGAATCAGCCCGAGCTGCCGCAGCGCAGTCACACCGTCATCGAGACCGATTTCCTCCGCAATCTTGCCGTCCGCGATTCGCAGAACCGTTGTTCCCGTGAAGTGCATCTTGCGGCCCGTCGCGCGCGCTAAAGATCCGGCCAGAAAGTCGGCAAAGGCCGGCCCGGTGTGTGTACCGCCGCCTTCCCAGCGGCCGACCACGTAGTCGCCCTCGGCAATTAGATCTGCGGCGCCCCAGAACTTGAGGTCCGGAAACGCTTCACGGAAACCGGACATGAAGGCCTTGATGTCTTCGTGTCCGCGCCGCGGCTCGTGCAGTGAATACTGCAGGAGCATGTCCGGAGCAGCGAGCTCGTCGACGATGCCGAGATTACAGGTTGCACCCCAGAACTCCGTGAACCAACGGCCCACGATGGCTTTATTCTCTTGTTCCTTTGACATGACGATCTCCTCTTGATGTTTTCGTTCGCCAGGGCGGATGTGACTTACGCCGCTGTATCTCGAAAACTAGTGGAAGCTTTGGAACACCGCACTCCGCGTCTTGCCCTCGAATTTGACTCGTTTACCGGAACACTCCGGCCCGCTACAGAAATATGATTGGGAAAGTCGGACGAACGCCAATGGAAACGGAATAATGGAATCGGTGAATCCATTCTATGAACAGCACTCGTCGCCGCTTCTTGCGCAATAGCGCCATCATCGGCGCCGCCGCTTCCACTGCACGTCATCTTGCCATGGCTGCTGCGGACGAATCAGCGCCCTTTCGTACCCCCTATAAATATCCCAAGCTTGTGCTCTCCGCCACCGGCCGCAAAGGCAATTTTGATCAGCGCAGCATCGATGATCCAATCGTCTTCTACGCCAACGGATCCTTCCAGATGCTTTACATCGGTTGGGACGGCATCGGCTATCAGACCGGCCTCGCCACCTCCGCCGATCTCCTCCACTGGACCCGCACCGCGCTCGTAGCACCGCGTGACCCGGCCTCAAAATATACCAAGTACAACCTTGCCCTGAGTTCCATTCTTCGTAACAAGCAACTCCGGTCCCGTGGCGAAGCCATCAAGGTCAACGGCAAATACATCGGAGCCTGGAATGCTTATCCCAGCGCCGGGTACGAAGAAGGTGCGGCTGTCATCGGCCTCGCCACCTCAGATGACCTTCTCCACTGGCACCTCGGCGAACCGATCCTCACCCCACAGGACGGAGCTCCATGGGAGCACGGCGGCCTCTACCGTCCGGACCTGATGCTCGACCATGGGACCTACTACCTCTACTACAACGCCAAGACAGACACCCTTCCGTCGAGCGAAGGCGGAGGTTGGCGCGAACAGACCGGCGTAGCGACCTCGAGCGATCTCAGGACGTGGGTCCGTTACAACAAGAATCCCATCCTCCCCAATGGTCCGCGTGGCAGCGCGACCTACCCTGCCACGAACCCCGTCGCTGCAACGCAGCCGGCCACGCCGGATGCCCGCGACAGCCGCTTCGCCTCCAATCCCTTTGTCGTGCAAAACGGTCGCGGCTACGGGATGTTCTACTACGGCTTCCGCTACCAACGTCCCGGCCGCGCCTGCGAGATGCTCGCCCTCGGCGTCAATCCCTACTCTTTCACCAAGGTTCCGGGAGTGCTCATAGATACCGGCGCTCCCGGAACCATCGACGAAACCTTTGCCCACAAGCCTTCCGTCATCACCCACGAAGGCATTCTTTATCATTTCTACTGCGCGGTGAGCGGCCAGTATCCCAACGAGGTGCGTGGGATTGCCGTAGCCCGTTCTAAACCCTGGTAAGACAGGACCTACGCCTACTCGGAACGAAGAGAGACGACAGGATCGGTTCGCATGGCCTCTCGTCCCGGTAGCAAGGACGCGACGAGCGCGACCAAAGCCAGGAGCATAGCGACCGCGAGAAAGCTGAACGGATCATGCGGTCCGACGTTGAATAGCAAGCTCTTCAACAGCTGCGATATTCCCAGGGCAGCGCAGACTCCGATGAGTCCGCCCAACACCGCGAGGCGTGCTCCCTCCCAGGTGATGAGCCACAGAATGTCGAGTCTGCTCGCGCCCAGCGCCATGCGCAGGCCAATCTCCTGCGTTCGCTGGGCGGCGGCGAACGAAATGATGCCGTAGAGCCCGATGACCGCGAGCAGCAGTCCGGAGCCCGCGAAAAACAACACCAGCGCCGTAACAAACTTCGGGCCTTGGGCCAACTCGTCGACCCGCTGGCGCATGGTTTCAATGGTGAAGGGTGTGGTTGCGTCGACGGCTGATATTTGCGCGCGCATCCATTGAGAAGCTATTTGCGGCGGCAGCGAAGTCTGCAAAAGGATGGCGGACGTGCCATCCCAATCTTCGGCCCGATTTCGTCTCAGGCGGTAATATTCAGGCTCGTCCTCACCCGCAAGGCCGCCGTTCTTTACATTCTGGGCAACGCCGACGACGGTATGCAAAGGCCCAGTGAGTTTTGGTACCTGGATCTGCCGCCCTATCGGGTCTTCTCCAGGAAACATGCGATCCGCAAGCAACTTACTCAAGACGACAAAGCGCCCGGGGGAACTAAGCTCTTCCTCGGTGAAGCCTTGGCCTTTAAGTATGGGAATATGCAAGGCACGAAAATACGCTGGAGAAACCCAGCGCCAGGTGACTCGGCCGCCAGTCGGTCCCGAAGGCGCCGGTTTTCCTGCGACCGCCATCGCTGCAAAAATGTTGTCCTGATGATTGCCCCCGGGCGGGAGCGTATCGCTTAGCGCGACCACGCCGGCGCCGGGTAGCTGCTGCAAGCGCGCTTCCACCTGATGAAAGAAAGCCAGCTGGCGTTCCGGCGAGGGATAGTTCTTCTGGCCTAAGGTAATGCTGGTGGTTAGCAGGCTTTGCGTCTGTATGCCGAGCGATTGCGATTCAAGATTCAGGAAGCTCCGGCAGAGAAGCATGGCTGCCGCAAGTAGAACCGTGCTGATGGACAATTGCGAAACTACCAGCCATCGCCGCAAAGTAGTTTTTGCGACAGTCATCCGCGAGCGCCCAACGAGCGCCTGCGAACTGGGACGTTGCCATAAGGACGCGACGCCGAAGAAGATTCCGCAGAAGAATGAGACCAGGACGGTGACCAGGATAATGCGAACATCCAGATGAACCGTCCTGAGAAACGGAAGGTCTCGCGGGGCCATCGCGAGCAAGAAGCGCAGCAGCACCTCCGCGACTGCACACCCCACCGCCGCCCCGGCCGCGGATAGAACCAATGCTTCGGTAAGGAACTGACGAGTGAGCCGGGCGCCGCTGGCCCCCAGCGCCGAACGGACAGCCAACTCCCGTTCCCGGCTTGCACCGCGGACCAGCAACAAACCAGCGACATTCGCGCATGAGATCAGCAGCACAGCAAGAACAGCCCCGAGCAATACCCACGCCATCAGACGAACTTCATGCATTTGGCGATCGCGCAGGGAGCGGACTTCAAGGTGAACTTCATTGCGAAACGCGGCAGGAGCCAAACTGAGGGAGTAATTGAACAACGGTTGCAAAGCAGACTTAGCCTGCTCGATTGTCATTCCGGGTTTGAGGCGGGCGAAGGCATACAACACGCTTCCGGAACCCACTTTGCGTTCTTGTGCTTTGTTGAGCGCTTGGGGGATGACGACGTCCGCGGCTTCAAGGGTTGGCATCTCAAAATCGGCAGGCAGCACGCCGATCACGCGCGTTTCGTGGCCGTCGATGGTAATCGTTTTGTCCAGGATGCCCGCATTCGCACCGAAGCGGCCTTTCCATAACCCATATGAGATGAGGCCAACTCTAGGAGTATTCGGGCGGTCTTCATCGGTGGTGAAGTTGCGTCCTAAGATCGGGCTGATGCCGAGTGTTGGCAGGAAAGTCGATTCCACGCTGGCGCAGCTCAACCGCAGTGGCTGCTCCTGGGTCAGGTCGCAGGAGTTGGTGCCGACCTCCGAAGTTAGCGAACTGAAGGGAGTTTGCTGCTCACGCCAGTCATAGTAGGAGCCGCCGAGCATGAATTCCTGTTGAATGATCGGCGCCACGAGGCCAACCGATACCAGTCGATCGGCATGCGCATACGGCAGGCTGCGGAAGAGAATCGGATCCACCACGCTGAAGACGGCGGTCGTTACCCCGATGCCCAGGCCAAGGGTCGCGATAACGGTAGCAGTGAACACGGGATTGCGCCGAAAACCGCGCAATGCATAACGCAGGTCCTGAACCACCGTCCCCATCCACCACCGAGGATGCTGCTCGTGGCACTGCTGGCGAGTGCGCTCGAAGCCGCCGAATTCAATCAACGCCCTGCGGCGTGCCTCATCCGGTGCGATCCCGTTTGCGATCCCTGCCCGGACGGACTCCTCGATGTGGAACTGCAGTTCCGCGTCCACCTCGCCGCCGCGTCTCCTCGACAGGAGGAAGCGTAAGCGAGTCAGAAACTCGTTGATCATGAATACACCTCTGGAGCGCGCTGAGTACCGGACCGGCAGCCGCGGATCTGCTTGACAAGCAGACTTAACCACCCTCTTGTCGAATGTCAAGGGGAAACTTCTAAAGCTGCCTGCTTGTCAGTTTTATGGCTCGGTATCCATCCCGAGAAAACGCTAGCCAAGAGGAGTAAACTTCGAGCGAGGGTTGGCCATGAGACACCTTCGAGCGCTACTTTGCACGGCTGTCCTCCCGGTCGGGATTTTCTTTCAGCATTCAACTGCTCAAGCTCAACAAGGACCTTCTGACACACCAACCATCCAGGTGACGTCGCGCCTGGTCTTTCTGGATGTGACGGTACTGGACAAGAAAGGCCGCCCGGTGGTCAACGGGCTGACCAAAGACGACTTCACCATCACAGAAGACAAGAGACCGCAGCCTATCTTTTCTTTTGAAGCGCCCCAGACCCACACCATCAGTGCGCTTGCCGGTGACGAGAATCCGGAAGGGAAGGCGCCCGTGACCATCTTCGTGCTCGACCTGCTGAATTCGAGCTTTGAGGATTTTGCCTTCATCCGCTATTCCGTCCGCAAGTATTTAGCCCCGCAGCCGCCGCTGCTGAGCTCTCCCGCCGAAATGATGGTGATCGGGAACAGATCCCTGGAACTGATGCAGGGCCCCACCCGAAATAAGGCGGACCTGCTCTACGCCCTCGATCATTTGCCGCCGGTGATCCCATACAAGTGGATGGCCGACAGCTTCAACACGGAACGGTTTTACCAATCACTCGACGCACTGCAACAGATTTCGCTCCAGAACAAAGGCGTGCCCGGACGGAAAAACATTGTGTGGGTGGGTCATGGAAGCCCTAGCTTCAGCACCTGGCATTGGACTCAGCTAATGGTCCGCGAAGTCCAGCAATATATGCACGCCACAACCAACATGCTGGTAGATGCCCGGATAACCCTCTTCGTTATCTATCCCGGCTTGAAGGTGGGGCACTTTGTAAACCTGACCGGTAGGTCGCCCGTGCCAATCAGTGCGGCGGACGCAGCAGTGAATATCGACAATGATCATCCATTTGCGGAGAACATCAACTTCGGCGTTTTTGTGAACGAGACCGGGGGCCAGCTTTTCTTTAACCGCAACGATGTCGACGCCGAGATGGGGCGATCGCAGCAACTGGGTTCGGAGTATTACACGCTCACTTACCAACCTCGCGGCGGGGACGCGAACGGAAAATTTCGCCAGATCCGCGTCACCCTGCGCGACCACAATCTGCGGGCGGTGACTAAGACCGGCTACTACGCGCCGGACAAAAACGCGCCTGTCGATCCTCGCTGGCAGACAAAGATCAATCTTGCCGAGGCCTCCCGAGCCACCGTACCTTATGCGGCGCTGGACCTCAAGGTCTCCGGCATCGTACGGCACCCGGAGAACCACACGGCCGACATTAACCTGCTTCTGCAATCGAAAGGCATCGAGTGGCAGGCAATCGACAACGGAAGGAGCAGCGCCGAGATCACCCTGGCCGCGGCGAGCGTCACGGGTAACCAGGACATTGTGGCTTCCAAGGTGCAAACGTTATACCTATCCGCCCCCACGCAGGACCCATCGCATCTGGCCAAACTGGTGACCCATTTGCAGATCACGGTACGAGTCCCGTCCAAGACACGAAGCATTCGCGTGTTGACCGAGACCGCGAATGGAGGTCGGATCGGCGCCGCCGATCTGGACCGCGCAGCCCTCCAAGCTGCGCCTGCTTTGCCCGCTCCGGAACCGCAATTGCTTTGCCGCCAACCTTGCCAGGTAAAACCTTCGCGCCCGCCGGCGCCGTAGGCGCCAGGTGTGTACCCCTGCCGGACTCCTAAATTCTTAGTTGACAAGTCGCGCTCGACCGGCATATTGTCCTAAGCAATTAGGAGAGCGGGATGGCGAAGGCGTCGAACAAAGCCGGCTTGACCAAGCTTGAACTCAGGATCATGCAGGTGATCTGGAGGTGCGGCCGTTGCACCGTCACTGCCGTGCAGGAAGAACTGGAGCCATCCTTGGCCTACACCACGGTGCAAACCATGCTGAACATTCTCGAGCGTAAGGGAAAACTCAAACGTGAGCTGCGCGGCCGCGCCTACATTTACAGCGCAACCATCACTGAGGCCAAGGCCTTAGGTCAGGGCGTTCGCGATCTTATCGATCGCATGTTTGGCGGCTCCAGCGAAGAACTTGTGATGAGCCTCCTCAAGAACGGGCAAATCGATGCCAAAAAGCTGGCGGAACTCACCGATCGATTCAACCAGAAAGCCAGGAAATCATGAGAAGCCTCGAGTTCTGGATTTTGGCCTATCTTCTCAATTCCTTGTGGCAGGTGCCACTGCTGTTTGCCGCGGGATGGCTCGCGGCGCGTCTGCTGCGCTCCGCCGGCGCTGTGGTCGAGCACCGCATCTGGGTGCTGGTCCTGCTGCTCCAGAGCCTGCTGCCAGCCTGCTCCATCTTCCCCTGGGAGTGGCTGCGTTCGATTTCCTTTTGGAGCTGGCGCGCGAGCAAGGCGGGTGACGCACACGTATCCGTCGTGGTGGGTGCGGGAACCGGAATCGATGTAGTTCACTTCCCGGATAGGCTGCTGATCACCCTCGCGATCTTGTATGCCGCGGTGAGCGCATATTTCGTCGCCAGATTCCTGTGGAGGAGCGCGACTCTCTCGGTCCTGCGAAAAGAAGCCGTCGCCGTGGTTCTAACCGGGGAAGCAGCGCTGTTCTGGGCGCGATGCTCGAGCATATTTGCGGTAAACAATGTATCGATTGCGGCCTCGTCCCGAATCTTTTCCCCCGTCACCATGGGGCTGCGCCGAAAGCTTCTCTTGTTGCCCGTTACCATGGTCGACGTATTGCCGGAATTGGATCTCCACACCGTTATCGCGCATGAGTTCGCGCATATGCAGCGCAAAGACTTCATGAAGAACCTGCTGCATGAGTTGCTCTCGCTGCCCGTGACTTACCATCCGCTGCTCTGGCTCACACGCGCGCGCATCATGGAAAGCCGCGAAATCGTGTGCGACCAGATGGCGGCGGCAATGACCGGACGAAATGAATACGCACGATCTCTCTTGCGGCTGGCGTCCCTGATGGTAGCGGGAACGCTGGCCGGCACACCACACACCATCGGAATCTTCGATGCCAACGCGTTTGAAAGGAGACTTATGAACCTTACCGAGAACCACAAAGAGATACGAGGCCTGCGCCGCATGGCCATGGTGGCTGCTTGTGCTGCATTAGGCCTGGCAACTTGCGGATCGGCGCTGGCGCTGGGCATGCATGTAAATGGGGCCCCAACCAGCGATAACAGCAACGCGTCAAAACGACCTAGCCAGCTCACCGTCTCGTCTGACGCGATGGCTGGGAACCTCTTGAACAAGGTCATTCCCGTATATCCAGAGGAGGCAAAGAAAGCGAAGATTCAAGGAATCGTCGTGCTCGATGCCATGATTGGCAAAGATGGAAAAGTAGAAAACCTCAGAGTGCTTTCCGGCCCGAACCTGCTTCAGCAATCGGCGCTCGACGCCGTGCGGCAATGGACCTACAGACCCTATCTGCTCAATGGCGATCCGATCGAGGTGAAGACGACCGTGAACGTGGCCTATTCGCTCGCGAAGTAGCAAGTTAAAAGGCGGGGGGGGCGAGCAGATTTTGTTCGCCCTCCGCCGAGTTTGTGGACTCACGGCTAGACCTCGTCGCTCACCACGCGAAAGCCATAATCGGCGTATTGGAATTCCGGAGGAATGCTGGAACGTGCCGAACATCGAGAGATCTTGATCTGGTGCCGCCAGGATCCGCCGCGCGATGCTTTTCGGCTGCCCTCTTCCGGTCCCCGCGGATTCCGATCCGGGGAAATCGCGTAGTAGCCGGCTGCGAACCAATCGCTACACCACTCGTGAACGTTCTCGCACATCTCAAATAAGCCGTAAGCGTTTGGCTCTGATTTTCCGACAGGCTCAGGACCACTCTGCCAACGAGCATGATAGCCAGGGCGGGACGCCGGCGGATCATTCCCCCAAGGAAAGGCCATGCCCTCGGCGCCGCCTCGCGCCGCCCTTTCCCACTCGGCTTCTGTCGGTAGCCGATAATGCGCGCCGGTGATCGCGGAAAGCCAATCGCAATAAGCAACGCTGTCGAACCAGGAAACTGCGACCACCGGCTGCTGAGGATGACAGAAGTTGGCGTCGCCCCAGTAGGGGGGCGCCATGTTCCCGGTGGCATCGAGAAATCTCGCGTATTCCGCAACCGTGACTTGCGTTGCCGCCATGGCAAACGCATCGACCCAGACGCGATGAATAGGGCCCTCCACATCCTGACCGGCCTCGGACCCCATGGAGAACCAGCCGGCTGCGATGTGAATGCGCGGTGGTTCAGTGTGCTCTGGACTCATGGGCGGGTGGGAACCTCTTTCCGTACGATGTTAGCTTGTGAGAGAGGGAACGCAGCGCATGGAATTCGATTGGACCCAGGGCGCACTCGCGGAGGGCCTGCGACTCTATCATGCGGGAGAGTTCTTCGCCGCCCATGAAGCGTGGGAGAGTGTGTGGCTGCGGGCGCAGGAACCGGAGAAGATGTTCTTGCAAGGGTTGATCCAGGTCACAGCGGCGTTCCATCATCTCCAGCGTCATAATCCCCAGGGAACCGTTCTGCTGCTGCAAGCCGCCCTGGGGCGATTCGAGCGTTATCCTGCATGTTTCGCAGACATCTCCGTTGCCTTACTCTGCAGTGACATTCGTGAATGGTTACAAGCGCTCGAAATGGGTGCACCAGCGTCCCAACCTGGTCCCGTGCGAATCCATGATTGATGGCGGGATCGCCAGGCCGTGATCTTTTTCGATGGCCGGGTATTATATTCACGAATGCAGCCTACCGCCGATGACGTCTTGCGCGCCTTTCGCGAGGATGAACTGCCTCTGTTTATCGCCGCAGCATCGATCACGATCGGCCTGGTAGCGGTTGCGTTCTCGCTCATTCGGCGAAGATTCGATCGGCTACTCTCTTTCTTTGCGTGGTTCTCCGCTTTGTATGGCGCCCGGCTGTGGATGCAATCAAGCATGCACCGCCTCATGGCGCATCCGTCCCCACTCCTGGACAAAGTAGAGGCGGCACTAAGTTTTTTCGTGGCCATCCCAGCCTTCCAATTCTTTGGGGTGAGCGGCTTGGTCGGCCGTACCGGCCGCGTGATCGTTTATGTCGTGTGCGTGGTCGAGATGTGTTTGATCGTGGCACTCTTTCTGGGATTGCCGGGGCAGTTGCTCGACCATTTGAACAGTGTTTGCGTGATTGCCGGTTCAGTTTCACTCGTTATCGTGATGTTCCGCCAGCCTGTGGTCGAAAAGGACACTGCTGTATTTCGCGCTGGTCTGCTTATCTTTGTGGGCTTTGTTCTATGGACAAATGCAGTACGTCTTCTTGGCCATCCAGCAACGAATGAGCTTTATGGTTTTGTGGTGTTCGTGTGCTGTATTGGGTATGTGGCAGCTAAACGGGCGCTGGAGCGCGATCTGCAGTTAAGCTCCATTCAAAAAGAGCTTGACGTCGCACGGCGCATTCAACTCTCGATCCTTCCGGCGGCCTTCTCGGTCTCAGAACACTTCACGGTTGCGGCAAGGTATTTGCCGATGACCTCCGTCGCAGGCGACTTTTACGAGTACATTTACACCGAAAGCGGGACGGTGGGATTGCTCATAGCGGACGTGTCGGGGCACGGCGTGCCCGCGGCATTGATCGCTTCGATGGTCAAGGTGGCTATCCAGTCACAGCGGCACGACGCTGCGAACCCTGACCGTTTGCTCGCGGGTGTAAATGAAGCTCTTTGCGGAAACACCCAGAATCAATTCGTCACTGCTGCATACGCCTACCTGGACCCCGCCCGCGGCGAACTGTGCTACGCCGCTGCTGGACATCCCCCCATGCTTCTGCTGAGAGAGGGTCAGATATCCCACGTAGAAGAGAACGGACTAGTCCTGGCTCTTTTATCATCGGCGATCTACACATCGACGAAGAGGCCGCTGCTGAAGGGAGATCGACTCCTGCTCTATACAGATGGAGTCGTCGAGGCGGAGAACGCCGGCGAGGAAGAGTTCGGGCATGAGCGCCTTGGTAGCCTGCTGCGGACAAGCGAAAGTATGACTGCCGAAGAAACCGCCGACTTGATCCTGAATACTGTGAGAGACTGGTCCTCCTCCCAAGCGGATGATCTCACCGTCTTGGTTTGCGATTACCAACGAAATCCGTGACCCGTGACCGCCAGGTCTCCAGTCAAACGAAAGTAACAACCGAAACGATAACCGACGACTTAAGAAAAGAGTTTCCGCGCTCTGGAACGATTCCGCACCGCGCTGTATTCTGTCGGCAGACGATTTCGACAGCAGGCAGGTTCTCGTCGCCAGCTTGCTAGCCGGCAGTTGCCCGTAGTTTAGGCCTAAGCGCGAGCGAAGGACAGCTTTACCGCTGCCCGGTGTCACACCCGATCCCTGTCCAAAATAAAGCGATCCCAGCATCCCGCCGCGGCGGGATTTCTTATTGCGCCCACCGCGGTTCCAAACACGTTAAAAACCCCTGTCCCCAACTTCTTCCAAATTCAAGGAGCCACTATGCCAAGAAATGAAGTAAGCGACCCCATCACCGATCAGGAAATGGCCTTTGCCCACCTGATCCTCTCTGGCGCCATGAACGACCGTCGTGCCGCCGAAGCTGTCGGCCTCAACCCCGACGCCGCCGTCCACACCAAATCCAAACCCAGTGTCCGCGACTACATGCTCCAGCACCGTGCCGCCGTGCAGAAACAGCCCGTCCAGCGTGCCGTGGAGCCCGTGGAGGGACTACACCCCTTCAACCCGGACCGCGACCAAGTACTGGCCCGCCTCTGGCAAATCGCCAACCTCAGCCCCGAAATCACCCGAGGCAGCGTTACCGGACAGGTCAAATCCCTCTCGATCATCGTGGCCATGGAAAACTTCATCCCCGACCGTCGCGCCGTCTCGGCGGAAAAGAAACCGCCAACCGCGCAAATCTATCAATCCGCCTGGCTTCGCCAACAGAAGGCCGCAACCCAAGCCACAGCGAATGACCCGCAGCCAACCCCTTCCACCACCCAGGAAGAAGATCCGTCGAGCGTCCCTGCCTGTCCCGGCGTGCCGTGGACGCCTGAACCCGCTTCCAGCTCGGGGGCTGCCGTCTCAGGAGCCCAGCCCCAGTCAGGCCAACTTCGCCCATCGCGTTCCCCTCGCGGACGGCCTGCCGCCATATGTCTCCCGTTCCACTACGGTTCCAGACACCAGAGTTCCTTTCTCGATAAAAAAGAACCCCTTTGCCCGCCGCCGCCCCTAAGCTGCAAATATCGAAAAACGACCCAAAAATATCGAATTTTAAAAATAGCTGCAAGCTAGCTTGCGGAAAAACTCCGATCTCAAGAGAAATCCGGTTGGCCCTGAGGCGCCTGTCAACATGCGCACACATGGGGCATTCCCAGCCATTCTTGTCCAAATTGGTGCTGGGAGCCCCCCGCATTTATGCGGGGGAAAGAGCCACACAAGACCCAACCCCCTGGACGGGTGCCCCATGTTCGCATCAGCGTACATGGGTTGGATACGATCTTTTTCGAATGCTTTTACTCCATCTGCGACGGTGTAATCGGTGGAATGAGAACTTTGGAAGGGCTTCGCCCCAACTTATTCAACCCATGTACGCTGGTGCGAACATGGGGCACCCGTCCAGGGGTTAGGGTCTTGCGTGGCTTGAGTGGGCTCTCACGCAGACTCGGAAGGTGGGGTATCGATGAAGGATATCGCTGCCTGTCCCGCGTGCCGTGGAGCGCTGTGGGGTGCCCGGCTACCCCAACCTTTATTTCGCATAACCGGTCGCGACACTCGTTTCCTTTATTCGCTGCGCAGAACCTTGATGGGGTCAATCCGTGAGGCGCGGTACGCCGGCAGAAACGCGGCCACCAATGTGGCAACAACCAGAACCCCCACGCCGGCGACGATCGATGCGGGGTCCGCGGGGCTGGTTTCGTAAAGCAGGCTGCGGATGGCGCGGGTGGCTGCAAGCGATGTCAAAAGGCCGAGCGCGATCCCTCCACCGACGGGCGCCAGGGCTTCGAATAGAACAAGGCGAATGAGCAAACCCTTACTCGATCCGAGCGCAACGCGGATGCCAAATTCAGGTGTTCGAAGGGAAACCGAATAAGACAGAACGCCATAAACTCCGAGGATCGCGAGGACCAGCGCTGCTATGCCAAACGAGGATAGGACGATGGACTGCAAACGCTCCGGCGCGACCGACTGTGCCATTTGCGTATCGAGCATTTCGATGACAGGAATGGCGGCTTCAGGGTCAGCATCCCAGACCTGGCGCCGAATCGCCGGCGCGAATTCGTCGAGGGTGCGCGAGGTGCGCACCAGGAAGAATACGGAGCCGGGAGGATCGTGCCAGAAAGGCAAGTAGACGACGGGGATGTTCTCCTTGAGATTCGCGATGCGGGCATCGGCGGCGATGCCGGTCACCGTGTAAATGCGCCCATCGAATTTGAATTGGCGGCCAAGCGCCTGGCTATCGGGCCACGCTGCTTGTGCCGCTGTTTGCGAAATGATTGCGCTCTGCGGATGAGAACGTTCACCAGCAGTAAACTCGCGACCGGCGATGAGCCGCGTCTGCATGGTCGCGAAATATTCGGGGCTGACGTTGCGCAGGTTGGCCGTGGGAACTTCGCCCTCCGGCAACGGATGGTCCGGACGGTAGATGCTGTGCACGGCCGCATCGCCGCTCAGGGGCATGGTGCTGGTGATGGCCGCGAACTCCACGCCTGGAGCCGAGCGAATTTTGTCGAGCACGCGATCAATAAATACGGAACGGGCGGAATCTCCGGACGCCCCTTCGTACCTCGGGCTAAGCAGATCCACCTCGGCGAGGACGACATGCTGCGCGTCGAAGTCATGCTGCTGATTGAGGACACGGGAAAAGCTGCGCACCACCAGGCCGGTAACAATGAGGAGCACGACCGTGCATGCGATTTCAAAGGTAATGAGCACTCTGCGGGCGAAGGAGGCCTGGCCGGCGCGAATGACGCGCGTCGAAGATGACTGCAGCGCGCGCTGAGGATTGGAACGGAGCGAGCTGAGAGCGGGAAATATGCCGGAGAGCAGCGCGGTGATGACTGAGACTCCGCAAGCGAACAATAGGACAGGCCAAGTGATATGGATTTCGCGCAGGCGGGGAAGGTTCTCCGGCGCGATGGCTGCAAACAGCCGAATTCCGCCGAGTGCCAGAAGAACGCCGGCAGATCCTCCGGTGAGACAGAGAACGATGGTCTCCATCAATGTTGCTTGAAGCAAGCGGGTCCGCCCCGCTCCGAGCGCGGCGCGAACTGCGTTATCCCGCTCGAGCACCATGGCTCGCGCCAGTTGCAGGCTGGCGAGATTCACGCAGGCAATGAGCAGGAGACCAAGAACGGCCGCGAGAAGTAGCCATAGCGCCTTGCCGATGTTGGCTGTCACCTCCTGCGCGAGCGGCGCAACGCTAGCACTCAGGTGTATGGGCAAGTGATTGGTGGCTGAATAAGCACTCAGCATGCCGGAGAGTTCCGTGGACGCCTGGCCCACGCTTGCGCCCTGCTTCAGGCGCGCGATGGCGAGGTAGGCGAAATTGGCATCGTCTGAAGTGAGATCGTCTCCCTGGGGGACGAATGGCTGGAACACTTCATATGGGGACGTTTGGTCAGGGCTCGCACCACCGCGCATTTCATTGATTACGGGGAACTCGAAACTACGGGGAAGAACTCCAATGACTGTTGCCGATTGTCCTTTGATCTTGACCGTGCGACCCACGAGGTTGGGGTCGCCGTGGAACAGATCCTGCCAAGCAACCCAACTGACTAGGACCACACCATTCTTGCCCGGCTGCGCCTCTTCTGGGCGGAAGGTGCGACCCACCATTGGCGTCACGCCCAACACATCGAAAAAGTTAGGCGAGACATTGAGTCCTTTCTCGATGCGGGGATGATCTCCGCCGGCCGTGACGGCGAAAGATGCATCCTGAATAAGCGCTGCGTCCTGGATCGTGTTCGCATGCGATCGGAGATAAAGGAAATGCCGGTAATTGTCCGGGACGGAGGGATACTGTTTGACGACTTCCTGCACCACCTCGCGCCAGACCACGATCTGCCCGGGATCGCGGAAGGCATAGGGGCGAAGGAGAACCGAATCGATGATACTGAAGACCGCTGTGCTGGCGCCGATGCCGCATGCCATGATGAGCAGGGCGATCAAGGTGAACCCTGGAGACCTGCGCAATTGCCGCACTGCATAGCGAAGGTCCTGCAACAAACGTTCCAATGGCGTCCAGCCCCAGGTTTCGCGGGTCTGTTCCCTGATCAAGGTCGCGTTGCCGAAAGCGCGCCGGGCCGCGTATCGCGCCTCTTCCGGTGACGAGCCGCTTTCCCGTTGCTCTTCCTCTTCTAATTCCAGGTCGGAACGCAACTCGCGCTCCAGGTCCGCGTTCCTTTTCTTCAGTTGCCACCATCTCATCTCAACTCTCCTCGGTGGCGGGCCGCATCACTCGTGACGAGGTCTCGGCCATCTACTTCCGCTGCGATTCAAGCGCTTTCTGGCTGCTTTGTCATGGAAGATATTCGACCCTTGCTCTGGAAACCGATGGTAGACATTCGACTATCGCAAGTCAAGTGAGTTCTCAGCTGACTCCAACAGGCAAGTGTGCTCACCGAGCCATTCAGATGGAACGGATTTGCCTTTGGCGATTCGTCGATGAGTGAGCTGGCGATTATGCATGAACCGAGACATCGTATCTATCTCGGCTCAAGAACGGCAAAGTGCCCGGTGTGATCGATGAAGACGCGGCGGAAGAGCCCTATCGTCAGCACACCGTCGAACCCCTTGGCAATGGAATCTTTCTGTGAACCGGCGAGACTGAAGAACGGCACGCCGGTCAATTCGAGTGGGCCGATCTTCAGGTCCTGGGGCGGGAGAGCCGCAAAGAGCCGCTGCGCTCCATCCACACCGTTTCCGCGCACGGCCACGGTTTGAGAGAGCTGCAGCTCCATGTATTGAGAGGTGTTGTAGAGGATGGGAGCATTCGCGCCGGAGTCGAGCATGAGGCGAACGGGCCGTGTCCCATCGGTTAGATGGGCCGCGATGATGAGCAAATGGGGCAACACCACGTCGTTCGCCGGCTCAGCCGAAGCGACGAGCGGGATATGCGTTCCCTGCACGCCGGCTCGCATTGCACCCGTGTCATCGAGGCAAAGCAAACTGTGTGCATTATCGATCAACATGTCGAAGTGCTCGAGAAAGTCCTCGCCGAGGATTCCCTGAATGCGCAGGCCGGCGGACTGGAGATTCCGGGGATCATAGACAACGACCCTCTGGTTAGCAACGAAGCGAGAACCCGCTTCGAGCCGGTCCAACGTCGCGATGGAAGCAGGCTGACGCGATCCCGTGCCTGCGACGATAGCCTCGCCCTGGGTTTCCAGGTGAAGTCCCTTGGCCAGCGAAGGATCGATCATTGTGATCTGGGCGCCGGTGTCCAATTGGAAGTTGTAGGGTCCCGTGTGGTTGATGGATACAGCCAAGACAATCAGGTGGCGGTTGACGAGGCGGAAGGGTAGACTTGCGACATTTCCAGGGCAATGCGTTTCTGCCGGAAGCGCGGGGACTATGGTTGCTGCGAGAACCAGGGAAGCGAAACTCTTGAAGTTTGTCATTACAGAGCTCCTGAGCCGGGTAGGCTGAGGTCACTCTGGGCGGGTGGTTCCGCATGGTCTTGGCGGAACTATGACGAAATTCCGACCACCTATGGCGGTTTTATGACGGAGAGTAAGTCCCTTGTTTTCCGCTTCGGAGACGTGGAGATTCGCGAGCGGGAGTTCTGCCTGGTAAAGGCGGGCGAGGTTTCGCCGATCGAGCCAAAGGCCTTTCGCGTCCTTTTATTCCTTCTCCACAACCCACAAAAACTCATTACGAAGGAGGAGTTGCTCGACGCGGTATGGGCCGACGCCTCGGTTACAGAAAGCTCTCTCACGCGCAGTATCGCGAAACTGCGCCGCGCGCTGGGAGATGACATCCGCGAGCCACGCTACATCGCCACCGTGGCGACGGTCGGGTATCGGTTCATTGGCAAGGTTGAAGTTTCGGAGGAGCCTTCAGGGGTAAGGCAGAACACCGAAACACCACCGGCCTTGAGCGGCGCCGGGAAGAAGGTTCAAAGGCGGAGGCAAATGCGCGGCTGGGCGCTGGCCGCCGGTGGCGTGTTCGCTCTATGCGTTGCGGGCGCCATCTGGTACCTGCACCGCCCGCTGCCCCAGCCCCGCATCACGCAATACGCCCAGATCACCCATGATGGCCGCCAGAAGGTTCTCGTAGGAACGGACGGGAGCCGGCTCTACTTCAATTGGATGTCGGGTCCGTTATCTCCCGAATCGATCGCTCAGGTCGCAATCTCGGGCGGAGGGATTGCACCGGTCCCAGTTGCATTACCCAACCCATTCCTGGTGGACGTTTCGCCGAATGGGTCCAGCTTTCTCGTTGGTGCGGACACAGGATTATGGAATGTGCGAATCCTGGGAGGCCAGGCTCGCGACCTGGGAGATGCCTGGGACGGGTCTTTTTCCCCCGACGGGAACTCCGTGGCCTTTGCGGCGGGTGGCGGCATCTACGCCGTGGGGAGCGATGGGACGGGAACGCACAAACTGACCCTTGCTGGAGACACCGTTAGCGACATCGCATGGTCTCCGGAAGGCGGTGCGATTCGGTTTACCATGAAGGACCGGATTTGGGAGATGTCTTCGAGCGGTTCGGGGCTTCACGAGGTGATGCCCGATTGGCACGTCTCCTCCGCTAAATGCTGTGGCAAGTGGACTCCTGACGGGAAACTCTTCCTGTTCATTTCGGATGGACAGATTTGGGTTCTCGACGAGCGGCGCGGGCTGTTCCGCCGGCTGCCGGCAGAACCGATTCAATTGACGCAAGGTCCCATCCGCTGGGGCGGACCATTACCCGGCAACTACTTCGGCGGGGAATTCTGGGGAGGACCCGTTCCCAGCAAGGACGGAAGCAGGATATTCGCGCTAGGCTTATCTCCCCGAGGTGAGCTTTCCCGGTTCGATGCGAAGACCAAACAGTTCCAGCCCTTCCTGGGAGGTATCTCCGCCCAGGGTGTCTCCTACTCCAAAGACGGCAAGTCGGTAGCCTATGTCTCCTACCCCGAAGGCATCCTGTGGAAAGCGAACAGCGATGGAAGCAACCCCGTGCAACTGACCGACCCTCCGCTCCAGGCCTTCATGCCCCGCTGGTCGCCAGACGGCAAACAGATCTCCTTTGCGGGCGATTATCCTGGACCGAATGGGGCGTTTTACCTTGTCTCCGCAGATGGCGGCAGCCCTCGGAAGGTTCTCGCCCAGGACAAACATCTGGATGGGTTTCTTACCTGGTCGCCGGATGGACACCAGATGGCCGGCACTTCGACTTCGGCGGACGGAAAATTTGTTCTAGTCATTCTCAACCTCGACACTGGCCAGGACACAATCATTCCCGGATCGGTTGGCTTGTTTGAGCCACGCTGGTCTCCGAACGGCCGATATCTCGCCGGCGCCGGCTTTGATGACCTGCAGCTGAAACTATTCGATCTGAAGACAGGAAAATGGTCGGTACTTACGCCACCGGGAATCGCGGATTGTCCCGAGTGGTCAGGGGATAGCGAGTTCATTTATTTCCGGCGCGTCAGCGGCGACGCGGGAGTGTTTCGCATCCGCATCAGTGGTGGCGCGGCGGAGAAAATCGTCGATCTAAAGGATTGGCACGACGCTGGATGGTTTGGAAGGTATATGGGGCTGGACCCCACCGACGCGCCGTTGCTCCTGCGCGACATTGGAAGCGAGGATATCTACGCCCTCACTTTGGATCAGAAATGAGGTGGCGGCGATGGTATCCGACTGTAGTAGTCAAGTGAGTTCTCTGCAGAAGATATGAAAAGCCTATTCGGCGCGAAGCATGGTGGATGGGTCGATGCGTGCGGCGCGCAGTACTGCTGGGATGGCGGCGAGCAGGACGGCTGCTAGAAGTACGGCTGCCGGTGTTATGAGCATGGAGGGTTCGGTGCCTTTGATTCCAAAGAGAAGTGTTTGGACGTAGCGGACTGAGGTCATGCCGAGTGCGACGCCGGCGGCGGCGCCGATGAATACGGTGAGGAAGATTTGAGTGGTGACGAGGCGGGCAATGCTGCCGATGCGTGCGCCGACGGCGATGCGAATGCCGATTTCGCGTTCGCGCTGGAGGACGGAGTAGTTCAGCACGCCGTAGAGGCCGATGGCGGCGAGCAGGAGGGCGACGGTGGCGAAGAACAACGCGAGCGAGGAGAGGAGGTGTTCGCGGATGGTCTGGTTGTCGACGAGTTCCTGCTGTGTTTGCACATTGCTGACGCGGTAGGCGGGGTTGGTCTGCGCGACCAGGCGGCGTAGCGTAGGTGCGAGCGAGAGCGAGTTGATGCCGGAGGTGCGGAGGAGGAAGGTGCCACCGCCGGCGGGATCGATGGCCCCTTTTTCATCGAGCTGGCGGAAGGGCACGTAGGAGACGGGGAGATTGGGCTCGTGGGTACTGGAGTAGGTCGCGTCAGGGACGACGCCGATGACCTGGCAGAGTTGACGTGAGCCTAAGGGATTTACTTTTTCGAAGGTGCGGCCGATGGGGTCGGCACCGTTGAAGAAAGTTTTGACGAAGGTTTGGTTGACGATGGCTTCGCCGGGAAATGAGTCAGTGGAGTTGAAGTCGCGGCCTTGGAGAAGTGGCATTTTCATGACGCCGAACCAACCGGGCGAGACGGAGAGGAAGTAGCCCCATGTATCTGTGAGCGGGGCGGCGTTGACGGAGATGGAACCGGTCCAGGCGCCTGTGGGCGAAAGGAGCGGCCAGCCGGCGATGGCCACGTCATTGACTCCGGGAACGGCACGGAGGGTCTCTGCCATTTGCGACCAGGACTCGGGCGGCTGGCCGTGCGGGGTGACGGTTTCGAGGAGAAGGAGATTGTCGGCATTGAAACCGAGGGGCTGGTTGGAGAGATGGCGGAAGGTGGCGACGAAGAGTCCAGATAAAAAAAGGACAACGAAGCAGAAGGCGACCTGGGCGGCGATGAGCATATACATGGAGCGGCGTTTGGAGTGAGGCTCCTCGCCGCCTTTGAGCGCGGTGACTGGTTCAATGGCGGAGGCGCGCAGGGCGGGTGCAAGTCCGAAGAGAAGAGTGACGGCGAGCGTGAGCAGCGAGCCGAAGACGAGGACGCGCCAGTCAGCGGGGAGAACGAGGTGCGCGGGATTGTCGGGTGGGTTGATGCGTCTGACGACGAACGGCGCGGCCCACCAGGCGAAGATCGCCCCGAGCACCGCGGAGAAGATCGCGAGCATGGCGTTCTCCACCAGGACGAGCTGCACGAGGCGTGAGCGGCCGGCTCCTATGGAGACGCGGAGGGCCATTTCACGGGCACGGGATGCGGCCTGGGCGGTCATGAGATTGGCGACGTTGGCGCAGGCGATCAAGAGCACGAGCGCGACGAGGACGCCGAGCCAAACCAGAGCGCGCCGGTAATCGTCCTGCAGGCGGGAGACGCCGGACGCAGCGGGCTCGATGAGCATCTTCATCTGGCGGAACATTTCGATGTTGTGTTGCGACATGCCGACGAAGCCCTTCATGCGCTCGGTCTCAAACTGGAGGCTGACGGCGTCGAGCTTTGCCCGGAGTGGCTCGATGGGGACGCCCGGGTTGACGATGGCGAGCGCGCGTAACCAGCCAACGTCGTCGTGAGTGACGTCCGGATTCATCATGGTGGGGAGAAAAATATCGGTGATGGTGCCGGGCTCGGTGCCGGTGAAGGATCTTGGGCCGACGCCGATGATCTGAAATATTTTGCCGCCGATGTGGACGGAACGGCCAAGAACGCTGGGGTCGCCGGCAAAACGGCGGGTCCAGTAGTTGTAAGAGATGACGGCGTACGGGTGGGCGCCGGGCGTGCGGTCATCGTCCGCGGTGAAGAGGCGGCCGAGTATGGGCTGCAGTTCGAAGGTGGGGAACATCCAACCGGAGACGTACTCCACGTAGCCCTTTTCTATTTCATTATCGGTGGTGTAGGTAAGGTCGGTGCGGTGGGTCTTGCCGGCGGCGATGAGTTCGGCCTGGCCTTTGGCGGCGGCGCGCATGCGGGCGAAGTTGGGATAGGTGAAGTCATCGAAAGTGAGGAGCGCGCCGTTGCCATCGGGAATCTGGCGGACGAGAACGTTCAGACGATCGGCGTGCGCAACAGGGAGGGGGCGGAGGAAGAGCGCGTCAATGAGGCGGAAGGCGGAGGTGCAGGCGCCGATGGCGAGGGCGAGTGAGAGCACGGCGGCAGCGGTGGTGACTTTTCGATTGAGCAACTGGCGCCACCCGAAGACGAGGTCGGCACGGAGATAGTCGAGCCAGGCGACGATGCGGGCGTCGCGGCTTTGTTCGCGGAGGCGAAGCTGGGAGCCGAAGGTGCGGTGCACTTCCGAGGGGTCATCGCCGGCGGCGATAGCTTCTTCCATGTGGGCCGCGAATTCCTCGTCAATTTCGTGATTGAGACGGTCCCCGCGGAAGGCGTAGGTGATGCGCGACCAGAGCGACATGTTTAGGCCTCCTGCAGAACGCGATTGATGGCGGAGCTGACGGTGTGCCAGCGGGTGACTTCGGCGTCGAGCTGTTTTCTGCCGGCGGCGGTGAGCTGGTAGAGACGAGTGCGGCGGCCGGTGTCTTTGGCGGCCCATTCGGCGCGGATCCACCCGGCCTCTTCCATGCGGTGAAGGGCCGGGTAGAGCGAGCCGACCTCGGCGTTGAGGACGTCGCCGGAGGTCTGCTTGATGGCCGTCATGATGGCATAGCCGTGGAGCTTCGGCTGGCGGGAGAGGACTTTGAGAACGAGCAGGTCGAGGGAGCCCTGCATGGTGTCTGTTCGTTTCATACTAAGACATCTTACTACACAGACAGCTTAGTAGTTGTCAAGTCAAGGGTGCTGGAGATCCAGCTTCTCAAGGAGCATGACCTTCCGGAGAAGTTCGCGCCAACATGGCGCTCGGCGAGGATTGATCGGCGGCAATCTTGAGGATTGCAGCCACACTGCGGACTACGTCGAGGTCCGTCGTTGCCCATGAGGACACGCTGATTCGCATTGCTTTGCGTCCTTTCCAGACGGTGCCTCCACACCAACAGGTTCCATCTGCCTGCACAGCATCGATGACCCGGCTATTGATTTCGTTGTCTCCGAAAGACACCAGCACTTGATTCAGCGCCACGTCGTTAAGAACCTCACACCCTCCGGCGCGAAGGGCCTCAGCGAATGTGGCAGCGTGTTGGCAGCAACGGTCGATGAGTTCGGCCACACCCTGTTTACCGAGGGAACGCAGGGCCGCCCAGATTTCAACTGCTCGAGCGCGACGCGAAGATTCGGGCCCTAGCTGCATAGGCTGCCGTTTCGCGCCGGCGTCCGGAGGATAATAAGACGCGGCAATCGACATCGAACGGCCCAGGGCTTTTGCGTCCCTGACGATTGCGATTCCACTATCGTGCGGCACGTTGAGCCATTTATGCGCGTCTGTCGCCCAGGAATCGGCTTGAGCGATACCCGCTACCAGGTGCTTATGATGATGGCTGACCGCAGCCCAGAGCCCGAAGGCGCCATCGACATGCACCCACGCACCCATCTCGTGCGCAATGTCGCAGATCTCGCCGATTGGATCGCAGGCGCCAGTATTGACGTTACCGGCCTGGGCGCAGACGATCGCCGGGCCGGTTATGCGAGGCAGAAGCAACGGCTTCATGCGCCCCTGAGAGTCAGCAGGAACAATATGCACGCGGCCTTTGCCGAACCCGAGCAGCGCCAGGGCTTTGAGCATCGTCGCATGAACCTCCTCGCCGGCGATGACCGCGACCGGAGGAGCTGAAAATAATCCGTCTCGTTCGACATCCCATCCCGCATTGCCTAGGACGCTGTTCCGGGCCGCGGCGAGAGCGGTCACATCTGCCATCTGTGTGCCGGTGACAAATGCTCCGCCACACTCTGGCGGCAGGCCGAGTAAATCGAGGATCCAGGAAAGAACCACGTCTTCCAGATGTGCAGCGACAGGAGAAATATCATAAAGACAGGCATTTTGGTCCCAGGCATCCGCCAGCCAATGAGCCGCAAGGCTGGCGGGCAAGGCGCCGCCGATTACTCCTCCGAAAAAACGCCCACCCATACTCGCCACCGTTGCCGGCGAACCGGCGTCGTCGAGCAGTTTAAGGACTGTCAGTGGATTTTCTCCCCGGGCGGGCAGCGGTCCGCCGAGCGCACGCAAGCCTTTGATCGCTTCCGGCAGCACCCCGGCATGGCGCTCTCGAATGGTTCGCAAATAGTGCCGGGCCTGTGCCGCCGCCTGCGCCAGGACCTCTTCATACAGATCATTGGAATCCACTCGTTCTCCTCGTTTGGCGTGGAAGGAAGAAAATAATCCACCTCGGTCATAACCACCGAAAATAGTTATTGATGGTTATGATTTATATAGACAGCGACCTAACCTGTCAAAGTGGATAAAGATGGTTATAATCGCACCAAGCTTAAGGCAGGGGGCTTAAGGCAGGGGGCTTATGGCAGAAGACTTTCAGCTCGTTGCCGGTCATTTGGCGCTCGATTTCGCCAACACGCTGGATTATCGCTACGACCCAGATCACCTGATCGATCTTCTTCCCAGCTACGAACGTTTCCTTGTGTTTTGCCGTCAGTCAAAACTTATTAACGCGGCCGAGATGCGCAAACTGCTGGACGGCTTGAGCGAGGCCGATTCCCGGCGCGTTCTAAAAGAGACCATCGATTTGCGCGAAGCCGTTTACTTCTTAATCTTGTCTGCGGTGCATGGTAGACGACCCGAGGAGCGGTATTTGCGGGCACTCAACAGGTTTCTCTCTGAAGCTCGACTTGTGGATGAGGTAGTGTGGCGAGGACGCGGATTTGTCCGCGACTTTGGGGACGTTACGGGGAGACCTGATGGACCCCTTCGGCAGGTAGCAGAAGCCGCAGTGGTTCTGATTACTTCATCGGACATTGGCGACGTTCGCGAATGCAGTGAGAAAACCTGCCGATGGTTCTTCCTGGATCGAAGCAAGAATCACTCTCGACGATGGTGCGACATGCAACTCTGTGGCAATCGCTCCAAAGCTAAGCGATTCTATGCCCGGACGCGCAACTAGTCCGGCTACAGTTACAGATCCCCTCCTAATCACTCGGCTCGAAGCGCTTCGACCGGGTCAACGGCAGTGGTGCGGCGGGCCGGCAGATAACTTGCCAGTGCCGCCGCAGCGACCAGTGCAACCGGCACGGCTATGAAGGTGAGCGGATCGAGCGGACTATTCGGAAATACTGGTCAACCGCCCATCAGCAGCCAAAGAAGCGGGCGCCGATCTCCTCTCACCAAGTTCAGTGATTTTTGGAGAGAGAGCACTTTCATATATCGTTGTGGTTGCCTCACACTAGGATCTTCAATTTGCATTTGAATGGATTGACCCCCATGTCCGGAACACGATTTCTAATTCGTACCATGCGCCTGTTGGCCCTCCTCATGGCCGCCAATCTTTTCGTTTTGACATGCTCCGCTGCCGCGGATGATCCGGAAGTAGGCTCCCTGAATAAGCAGGAGAGGCTGGAGTGGTTCCGCGATCAGGGTTTCGGTCTTTTCATCCATTGGAGCGTGGATAGCCAGCTTGGCGTGGTCATCAGCCACTCGCTGGTGGGCGCCTCTCCCGAATACACGAACCGCTTCTTCGAGGATCTGCCCAAGACCTTTGATCCGCACGAGTTCTATCCATTGGATTGGGCTCGATTAGCGCGTCTGGCCGGCGTTCGCTACGTCATGTTCACCACCAAGCACCATTCCGGCTTCGCCATGTTCGACACCAAGACAACCCCCTTCGGCATCATGAATACTCCGTTTCACCGCGATATCACCAAGGAGATCTTCGACGCCTTCCGTTCCCAGGGCATTGCCGCCGGCGTTTATTATTCACCCGACGATTTCTGGTGGCTTCACCAGAACGGCAAGACCATCGAGCGCTCAGTTCCCGGGGTTCAGCCGCGCAACAACCCTGGCCTGATGGAGTACGACCAGGCCCAAATCCGCGAGTTGCTGACACACTACGGCAAAATCGATGCGCTTTTTCTGGATGGGGAAGCGGTCGGTCTGCGCGACCTTGCCTGGAAGCTGGATCCCGACATCATCGTCACCCGGGGGGCCATCAAGACACCTGAGCTCACCGTTCCGGGAATGCCGATGCCGGGCGCGTGGGAAACCTGCATGACCATGGGCACAGCGTGGCAATACCAGCCGCAGAATGAACACTACAAGTCAGGAGGCGAGCTGATTCGCATTCTGATCGAGACGCGCGCCAAGGGCGGCAACCTCCTGCTCAATGTGGGTCCTAAGCCGAATGGAGAGCTGCCGATTGAAGAAGAAGAGCGCCTGCGCGAAATTGCCCTCTGGATGTTCGTCAACTCCGATGCGATTTATGGAGTGAGGCCTTGGGTCATCACCAATGAAGGTGACATCTGGTTCACCAAGAAGAAAGACAACCAGGCGGTCTACGCAATCCTCGAGTCCGACAAACCCTGGCCGCGCGCGACCTGGAAGGAGTTCACGCTGCACTCGGTTCGCGCAACCGCTAAGACGGAAGTGAGTGTGCTTGGCCAGAACGATCAGGTAGCCGAGTACCACCCTGAAATCAAGCCCCAATCCACCTGGCATCAGGAAAAGGACGGCCTCCATGTGCGCGTGATGCAGACGCAACGCCTGCAGGACAACTTTCACTGGCCAAACCCGGCTGTGCTGAAGATTACTAACGCCGAGGCGGCGCTCACGCCGCCGCACGTACAGACCACTTCGTCAGCCGCCGAATCATCGGGTCTTCAGGAGACGCTACGCGGCGAAGTCATCGATTTGGGCGACAGCTCATCACTCCAGGTTGGATTTGAATACCGTCCCATCGTGGGCGAAGACGCCAACTCCCGTTCCGCCGGTTGGACCGCGACGCCGGTGCAGACCATCTCCAAGCCCGGCCCTTTTACAACCCAGATCGAGGGCCTCTCCCCGAACGGTAAATACGAGTTTCGTGCCGTTATTCACCATCCGCTGCTGGCGCTTTACGGTGCTGAGATCACCATGCAGCGCTAGCGTGCACGATCAGCACATCTTGATGCCGCTTTCCCCGATGTCGGCGAACACCTTCATGAGGCCAGTAGTGCCCAGCAATTGCCGAACCTGCTTGCCAAGATTGATGAGTTCTAAACTGCAGCCCGCCGACCGGGCAGAAACGTAAAGACGAACCAGGGTGCCGAGGCCCATGCTGTCAACGCGGGTGAGGTTGGTCAAGTCCAGGACAATTCTCTTGGTATCGGGCATCAACTGGCTGACCTTGACGTAGAGAATGTCGTTTACCCCTGCCACCAACCTGCCGTTGCAGTGCACAACCAATGCGTTGCCCGCACGGACAACGTCAAGCGTAAGGGGACAGGCTGTTGCTTTGTCAGACATGAGACCTTGCCTTGTTGGAAATTTCCTGAATTCGGACGGAAACCGATTTTCGCATATTGGGGCAGCGATTGACATCGCGAATCGGCACCAACAAGCAGCTGGCCCCATGGGATCATTAGTTCATGGATGGCCGCCTACCCCTGCCAACCCTGCTGTCGCACACGCTGGTTGCTTTTACCATCGAGTTCGACAATGAGTTCGAGCACCAGGCGCCGCATCGCACGACGAATCACGGCGCCACCACTCGCTCGCACGCAGTCCCCTGGCTGGTATCGAGGGTCATGTGGTCGAACTTCATGCGCTTTGTCGATGAAGAGGGAATCACCGTCAATGAGCTGCAGCGTCGGCTGCGGATGCCTGCTAAAAACATGCGCGTTTGGTTGACGCGCCTGGGGGAATGGTGGGGTTACATCGTCGTCCAGTCCAACGCAATGGTCCTGCCTACTTCCGGGGGACGAAAGGCCATGGAGGTCTGGCGAACGCTGGACAACCTCATCGAGAAGCGTTGGAGGGAAAGGTTTGGCCAGGACACTATTGATCACCTTCGCGAAGCGCTGATCACCATAGTCAGCGAGATGGAAGTTGTCTTGCCCGACGGTCTGCCGATCCTGGGATACGGTCTTTTCAGTAAGGGGCCGGAAGACGCGCAGAAAGCGTTGGCAGATGCGGCAACCATCACCAGCCTTCCTCTGTCGTCTCTCCTGTCGATGGTCCTGCTGTCGTTCGCGATTGAGTTCGAGCGGGAGTCGGAGGTGTCGCTTGCCATCAGCGCCAATGTCCTGCGTCTCGCATCTGAGGAAGGGGTCGAGGTGAGCGATCTCCCTCGGCTATCCGGAGTGTCGAAGGAGGCGATCGCGATGTCTCTAAGCTTTCTTGGCAAGCGCGGATATGGGGTGATCCAGCCGAAATCAACCGCCAGCCGGAAGAAGGTGCTGGTGCTTACTCCCAAAGGCCGGAAGGCACAAGACAGCTACCGCCAGATGCTGCCGGCCATTGAAGAGCATTGGCACGCACGCTTTGACGAGCAGGCAGTCGGCCGTCTCCGGGAGTTGCTTGAGCAACTCGAAGTCCGGGCTGAGGGCCAGCAATCCCCACTCTTTCGCGGATTGGAGCCCTATCCCGACGGTTGGCGCGCATCGCTCCCCAGGCCTGAGGTCCTTCCCGACTACCCCATGGTCTTACACCGCGGCGGGTTCCCGGATGGGAGCTGAATTCTGGCCATTTTCGGGTCCTAGGCGAGATGCGACGATTCGACGCGTGCGATGTTTGCACCGTATGAGATTTAAGATGGTTGTTGTAGAGGGAGTCTCGATGCGGACCACCTTGTCAATCGATGACGATGTCCTGAGCGCCGCTGAGAAAGTGGCGGCAGAGAGCAAAACAAGACGGTGGGAGAAGTCATCTCCTTGCTTGCCAGGCGGGGATTCAATTCACTCGAGCACCCACTCAAAACGCGGAACGGAGTGCCACTGTTGCCGGTGCGTGCGCGTACCAAGAGAGTGAAATCGCAGCTGGTCCATCAGTTACACGAAGAACTGCGTTGAAACTTCGAAGGCCGCGCGTCGCCGCTCCAGGAAACGGCGAACTGCGGGATCGCGTTCCAAACCGATGGCGATCTCATAGGCATGCCGGGCGTCCTCGTACGCACCTATGTTAGCCAGTAACTCCGCGCGCGCCGCCCAGTAGGGTTGGTACTCGACTAGTCGGGCATCGCAGGTGGGATCAGGCATGGCCTCGAGAGCAGCGTGCGCGCCTTGTAGCTCCGCCACAACCAGCGCGCGGTTGATGGCCACCACCGGGGAGTTGGTGATGGTGAAGAGTGCATCGTAGATCCGCAACAACGCTTCCCAGCTGGCGTGACCGGTAAGGCGGCGGTGGACGTGCGCCGACTGGACCGCGGCTTCGAGTTGATAGCGGCCGATCACACCGAAAGCTTGCGCGCGAAGCAACAACGCTTCGGCTTCATCGATCATCTGCAAGTCCCAGCGGGCAACATCCTGTTCTGCCAGCGGGACATAGTCTCCCTCATCGCTGCGCCGCGCGCGGCGCCGGGCTTCCGCGTGCAGCATCAGGGCGAGCAGGCCGAGCCCTTCCGGCTCCGTAGGCAAAAGCCCGGTCACCAGCCGGGCCAGAAAGAATGCTTCGCCGGTCAGATCCCGTCGCGAACTGTCGGTCCCAGCCGCGTCGCTCCACCCCTCTGAGAACGCGGCGTAGATGGCCTCAAGCACAGTATCGAGGCGTCCTGGTAATTCTTCGCGCCCAGGAATGCAGAAGGGAATCGCGGCCTCGCGGATCTTGCTTTTGGCGCGCACCAGCCGCTTGCCCATGGCCGTCGGAGACATGAGGAACGCCGATGCGATGGTTGCCGCATCTAGTCCCAGGATGACCTGCAGAATCAAAGGCGCACGAATAGCGGCGTCAATGGCGGGATGCGCGCAGGCAAACATCAGGGCAAGCCGGCGATCGGGAATCTCCGTGGGATCAGCGTCGAGATGGGCGTCCACCACCGCGGCGATCTGATCCAGGTCTTCGTCGACCAGGTCGCTGCTATGCTGTCGCCGTGCCGCATCGATGAGCTTGCGCCGGGCGACGGTGAGCAGCCATGCTTCCGGATTGGCCGGGCAGCCTTTGCCTGGCCAGTCTGCCAGCGCCGATGCGAAGGCCTCGGAGAGGGCATCCTCTGCGGCGGCTACGTCATGTGTGCGTGCGGAAAGAAAGGCGACGAGCTTGCCGTAGCTGCGGCGGGCGACTGCTTCCGCTGTGCAACGTGCCTGCTCCTCGCCTTCGTATGAGTGCATAGACAGTTTCTCAGGCCGTAGCGTGTTGCAGATTTTGTGCCGGGCTGTACTCGGACATGCTCCAGATCGGGCGAACCTCGACCACCCCATGGCCTACGGTGGGGCAGCGCGCGGCCCAGGAAAGTGCGGCATCCAGATCGGGCACGTCGATCAAATAATACCCGCCCAACTGCTCTTTCGAATCCGCGTAAGGGCCATCAAGCACCTGCGCCTTGCCGTTGACATTGCGCACCGTGGTGGCTGTTGAGACTGGCTGCAGGCGGTTCGAACCCACCCAGGCACCCGCCGCCTTCAGTGCTTCACCGTATGCCATATAAGCGGCCATTCCCTGTTCCTTTTCACTCTTCGACATATTGGACCAGCCTGCCTCGTCCGCGTACAGCGTGAATAGATATTGCATGGAAAAACCTCCGTCATCGATTTTAGGCGGATGTTGTCATCCGCTACTACCATGACGCGGCGGCAGTGGCGATTTGGACATCTGGAACCCGCTGGTGAGAATTATTAGCGCAAAGCGGCGACGCGCTTGCTTACTTCTGCTCGTTCCTTCACCATGTCCTGCTTTTGCATCGCACCGTTCTGCACCAGCAGATCGCCGCCCACGTAAACGCGTTCCAGATCGCGCTCCCCGGCAACGAAGACCAGGGAAGCATAGGGATCGAAAATCGTGCGGAAGCGGGTTGGATCGATCACCAGGAAGTCGGCGAACTTTCCCGGTTCCAGGCTGCCCAGGCGGTCGGCTACGCCAAGCACATCCGCGCTGCCCATGGTATGCAACCGCAGGACATCGTAGGGACTCATGATGGTGGCATTCTCATATTTGTCGCGGATCGCGTAGAGCCCGGTGCGCATATTTTCAAAGGGATCCGCCAGGTCGGCGCTGGCTTCGCCATCGACGCCCATGCCAACCCGAATGCCGGCCTTCAAATAAGCGGGAATATCCGCCACTCCCGAGGCCAGCCGTCCATTGGAGAGCGGATTCCAGGACATTGCCACTCCCGCCTTTGCACTCTCGGCAAGGATGAAGCTGTTGGTATGAATGAAATGGCCGAAGATCAGCTGTTTCGAAAGCAATCCGCTATCCATGAACCAGCGAAACTTGCTCTGCTGCTCATACTGTGTCTCCGGTGGTTCCAGGTAGTGCGATTCGTTGCCCAGGTGGAACTCGTCTCCCAGTTGCTTTTCCATCAAGGTTTGTTGATAGGTATTGTTGAAAGCCGTGCCGCCGCTGATCATCACGGAGAGAAAGTTGCTCGACCTCGGCTGTTGCGCCGTCCAATCCAGAAAGGCTTTTAAGGGAACACGAGCCTGTTCGTATCCATACCCGGGCTGCACACCCAACGCGGTGGCCCGGCCCACAGACATGCTATGGACAAAGCGAATCCCCGAGTCCATCTCGGCGCGAAATCCATTCTTGTCGTATTCATCTGCGCTGACCGCTGTTCGGCCTCTGGTCCGCGCTTCGAAGTTGAAGTTGTAGGCCGCAGTGATGCCATGCTGCAGATGGTCCAGAGCGCCATCCAGGGTGAACCAGTACATGTCCTCCGGGCTGGATTTGACCGCAGGCTTGTAGAGCGCGTCGATCCATCCCATCAGCGTCTGGTCCGCACCCAGCCCGCGGAAGGCGCTCTGCCATAAGTGGCTATGGGCGGAGATAAAGCCCGGGATCACCCAATGGCCGCCGGCGTCCAGGCTTTGCTTGGCGTGCAGTTCAACTGGAGGATCACCCGCCGCAACCGTAAGCAGCCGGCCATCCTCTCCGACTACCAGGTAGCCCTTCACCGGCTCGCGGTGGTCCGGCGCCATGGTCAGAATGAAGGCGTTCTTAACCACCAGCTTGGCTGGAGCCGGTGACTGCGCGAATAGCAGGGATGCGCTGGCCAAAGCTGCCAAGAATGCAAACGTCCTCAGCTTTAAGGCACGACGGCAGAATTCAGGAGCCATGCGCCATTACTAAATGAGACTGCATCGCAGAACAACAAGAAACTAGCGGCGGGCGCGCTCGGTCACGCCTGCTATAAGCTGTCTGGGGGATAATGGCTCAACGAGGCCAGCCGTGACCATCACCCTTGATATTCGACCGGAGACGCAGGACGAACTTGCCCGACAGTCTGCCGCACGCGGCATGGAACTCGAGGTTTTTGCCGCAACCTTGCTTGAAAAAGCAGCGCATGACGTGTCAGTCAGGCCCGCACCACCGTCAATCGCAAAAGACATGGTCGTGCTGTTCGCTCCCGTTCGAGGCCTCAGTCTCGATTTTGAGCATGACAGAGACACAGGCCGGGATATCAACCTGTGAAGGGTTATCTGGTTGACACGAACATACCTTCTGAACTTACTCGGGAAAAACCCGATGCGCGAGTAGTGGAGTTTCTCTAGAGCTGTCCAAATTAACGAGCAGATCGGGTTTGGCGTCCACGTAATCCGTTGATTTAGTGGAACCGGGTTGATTTCAAAGAGAATCGGGTTGGTTTGGATGATTGTCCGTGGTATTCGCGTGGGTTCAGGTTCACCCAGGACTAACGTCCTGGGACATTCTCAGTCGTCCTTGCGAGACTGGTCTCGATGGAAACGTATACCCAGGACTACGTCCTGGGCTACTCTCAGCAACTCTCAGCCGTCCCTTCGGGACTGGTCCGATATACCCTGATATCCGACTTGTTTTCAGCGAGTGTTGTCCAGATCAGTCGATCGAAAAAAGCTAATTTAGAAAAGTCTAGAGTTTCTAAGAAATGTCGCCAAGGAAGAAGTATTTCTGAGCGTCATGACCATTGGTGAAATCTGCGAGGGCATCGCTACTCTTCCGATAGGTCAGAGGCGCGCCGTGTTGCTGGACTGGCTCGATATTGATGTTCGTTCATGGTTCGCGGGTCGTATATTCCCGGTCACGGAAGCTATCGCTGAACGCTGGGGAAATCTGGCCGCGACTGCGAAACAACGGGGATTGACCTTGGCAGTGGTGGACGGCGTGATTGCGGCAACAGCCCTACATCACGACCTTACCCTCGTTACGCGGAACGCGAAAGACTTCGACGGTCTCGGTATCGACATCTCCAACCCTTGGGAGACATAAAGGCCCGAACGCAGATCTGCAATCCCGTCCCTGCCCTTTCTTTTCGCACTCATCCGATCCGACGCGGTTCACATCCACGCTATTATGTAACCTCCAATGACAGCCTCAGCCGACCCAGGAGTGAGCACTGGCCCTCGCCACCCGGCGCCCGGGGCTGGCGGCAGGTCAACCTATGTCGATGCAATCGATGAGGTCGAGGGGCTTCCCAAGCTGTTCTTGTTTGGGCTGCAGCATGTGCTCGTCATGTACGCCGGTACAGTAGCGGTACCGCTGATTCTAGGCAGTGCGCTCCAGTTCACGCCCCAGCAGGTGATTGCGCTAATTAGCGCCGATCTGTTTACCTCCGGCTTGGCAACCTTGCTGCAAACCCTTGGCTGGTGGAAGTTTGGAGCGCGTCTTCCTCTGATCCAGGGCTGTTCCTTCATTTGCGTTGCGCCCATGATTTTGATTGGTAGTCATTACGGTATTCCGACTTTGTACGGGGCCGTGATCAGCTGCGGGTTCTTCACCATGCTGGTGGGGCCATGGTTCAGCCGTATGCTGCGATTTTTCCCTCCGGTAGTGATTGGTTCAGTGATCACGGTGATCGGTTTATCCCTGCTCCCGGTAGCCGGGGGATGGCTGGGCGGCGGCGACCCCTCGGCGGCCGACTTCGGCAGCTTGGCCCACCTCGGATTGGGCTTGGCAACGATTGTGCTGATTGTGGCCATCCAGCGTTTCGGTCGCGGCATGATCGCTAACCTCAGCGTGTTACTGGGGCTGATTGGTGGAACCGTGCTGGCCGCCCTGGCTGGCCAAGCCAGCTTCAGACAGGTGCCGGTTACGCCGTGGTTTGCCTTGGCGCATCCGCTGCTCTTCGGCCCACCGCGTTTCGTGCTACTGCCCGCCTTGGTGATGAGCCTTTCCATGCTGGTGGTGATGACCGAGACGACCGGCAATTGTCTGGCGATCGGCGAGATCACCGGCCGCCCGATAGGCCCGGCAACGTTGACGGCGGCCTTCCGCGCAGACGGCCTTTCGACGGTTTTGGGCGGATTCTTCAACAGTTTCCCTTACAACGTTTATTCGCAAAACACCGGTCTGCTTGCGCTCTCTAAGGTGAAGAGCCGCTTTGCAGTCGCGGCGGGTGGCGGCCTGTTGGTCGTGCTTGGTTTTCTGCCTAAACTGGCCGCCGTCATCGCCGGTATTCCCCGCCCGGTCTTGGGCGGCGCGTCGATCGTGATGTTCGGCATGACGACCATGGCGGGCATTGAGGAATTGACCCGGGTTCGCTATCAAGGAACCAACAATGCGATCATCGTGGCTGTCTCCGTGAGCATGGGGGTTCTGCCGATTGCGTCGCCCCAACTCTTTGCCCACGCTCCGGATGCAGCCCGGCTCTTCTTGAACAGCGGTATCTTTCTCGCCGCCGCGACTGCCGTGCTTCTCAACCTTTTCTTTTCCTCGAAGACGGAGAACTGAACAGTGGAACAAGTAACCGAGCAGGATCTGGCTTTCTTGAGGCAGGCGATCGAGCTGGCGCGCAAGGCGCGCAACGACGGCCGTCACCCATTTGGCGCGTTGATCGTCAATGAGCGGGGTGAGACGGTCGTTGCCGCACGCAACAACGCAGTACGGCCCAACGGCGACCCGACCCAGCATGCCGAAATGCTGGCTTGTGGCGAGGCTGCCCGGCTGTTGGCTGAAGCCGAGCTCGCCAAGTGCACTCTGTACACCAGCACCGAACCCTGCGCCATGTGTGCCGGCGCGATTTACTGGACCGGCATCGGCCGGGTAGTCTTTGCGCTGGCGGAAACTGGCCTGGTCCGATACACCGGCAGCCATACCGAGAATCCCACCCTCGATCTGCCTTGCCGCGAAGTCTTTGCCCGGGGGCAAAAGCCGATTGCCGTCGCTGGACCCTTACTTGAGGACGAGGCGGGCCGGGTGCACGAAGGTTTTTGGGTTTCCTAAGGCTCCATTTACACTGGCTTAATGACTAAGCCGTCCAAGGTTGACCTTGTCGGCGTCGGCCTGAACGCGACAGATACGCTCATCGCCCTCGCAGATTACCCGGAACGGGGTTCCAAAGTTGAATACCGCTCTGTCAACGTGCTGCCTGGGGGCCAGGTCGCAACCGCAGTGGTGGCTTGTCAGCTCTGGGGCATGTCGACGCGATATGTAGGAATCCTTGGCGACGACTCCGCTGCGACTCTTCATAAAGAGGCGTTTGCCCGCGCAGGCGTTGAGGCCCAGATCGTCAGCGTTACCGGAGGAGCGAGCCCGCAGTCGCTGATACTGGTCGACGGCGGGGGCGAGCGGACCGTGCTTTGCCGGCGCGACGAGCGGGTCGCCCTGAAGCCTGCCCATCTGGATCGCCAATGGATTGTGGATGCGCAAGCCCTGCACGTGGATGGCTACGACACCGAGGCGGCCACCATGGCCGCTGGTTGGGCCCGCGCCGCAGGCATACCTGTGATCGCCGATCTGGATGAGCTGTATCCAGGTTTGGAAAACCTTCTGGAAAACGTTGACTATCTCATCGTAAGCCGGGATATCCCCTCCAGGCTCACCGGCGAGCCCGATCTGGAAATGGCCTTGCGTCTCATGCAACGCCGCTATGGATGCCGTCTCACCGCGGCGACCTTGGGCCACGACGGTGTGCTGGCTTGGGATGGGAAGCACTCACATCACGCCCCCGCTTATCGCGTTTCGGTGGTCGACACTACCGGCGCGGGAGATATTTTCCATGCCGGCTTTATCTACGGGCTTCTTCAGGATTGGCCCCTGGAGCGGCAACTTGACTTCGGTTGCGCCGCGGCCGCCATGAATTGCATGGCCGTCGGAGCCAGGGGTGGTATTCAACCGGTCGGGGTGATCGAAGAGTTCGTGAAGACAGGTGTTCGCCACGATCCCGCCTTTTGCGTTTCGAGCTCAGACTAAGCACTTCACTGCATCAAACCTGCAAAACGTCGCCATCGCGGGCGACCATCTCGTACAGCACTGGGTTGACAAAAAAACCAAGGAAGAGCCGGGAGATCAGGCCGGCGACAATCACAATCGCAAAAGGCCTTTGGGTGTCAGAACCGATGCCGGTGGAGAGCGCCGCGGGCAGGAGTCCCAGGCAAGCGACCAGAGCAGTCATCACGATGGGCCGCAGCCGCAAGAGTGAAGCCTCGCGGGTCGCCGTGCGGATGTCTTTCTTCTCCAGACGCAGCTTATTGATGTAGGAGACAAGGATCACGGCGGTTTCAACCGATACGCCCATCAAGGCCAGCAAGCCGAGAGCCGAGGAGACGCTGAACGGCGTGTGGGTCAGCTTGAGCGCAATCAACGCACCCACAGGTTCGGTCAGGATGACGCCGAGAGCAATGGTCACCGGAAATTTAAAGTTGCCGTAAAGCGCAAACAGAATCATGAAAATGATCAGCAAGGCGAGCGGCCCGATGAATTCAATCTGGTGCTTGGCCTCAAGAAATTCGCCGTACTCACCACCCCACTCGAGCCGATAGCCGGCGGGCAGGGACTTGTTAAGATCCGCGATGGCTCGCTGTCCTGCGAGAACCCCACCCTGCAGGTCCCGTCCCTCGATGCTGTACTGCACGCCGATGTAGCGTGAGTTGTTTTCGCGGTAGATGAAGGACGCGCCACCTGCCTCGTGGATATTCGAAAGATCGCGCAGGGGAATTTGCTGTCCTGTTGGTGTGCCCACCAACAAGTTGCCAATCTCCTGCGCATTTTCGCGGAATTCAGGCTTCATGCGAACCACCAGGTCAAATAATTTTTCTCCCTGGATGACTTGGGTAGCCGCCTGCCCGCCCACGGCCGCTTGCACCACGGCCTCTACGTCTGCAACGTTGATGCCGTAGCGGGCAATCTTGTCGCGATCCACGTCGATCAGCAGGCTTGGCTGGCCGAGCTCCCGCACCACCGTCAGCTCGGTAAATCCCGGTACCTGTGCGAGCCGGCGTTTGATTTCCAGCGCCTTGCTTTGCAAAACATTCAGGTCGGGGCCATAAATCTTTACCGCGAGTGCGCTCTTGAGCCCCGTCAAGGCTTCGTCGACCGCGTCTTCGGCGGGCTGCGTGTAATTGAAGATGACTCCCGGAAATGCACTGAGCTGCCTCTGAATGTCCTCGGTCAGTTCAGCCTTGTTGTGGATGGAACCCCTCTTCCAGGAAGCATCGTTGTAAGGCATCAGGCCGACATAGAACTCATCGTTGAAAAATCCGGTGGGGTCCGTGCCGTCGTCGGGACGGCCAAGCTCGGAGCCAACGTCGGTCACCATCGGATACTTCATCAGGATGTTGCGCACCTGGGGCGAGAACTTGCTCGCTTCCTCAAATGAAACCGTGTACGGCATGGTCGCGCGCACCCACAGCGCGCCCTCGTCGAGGTGGGGCATAAACTCTCCGCCGATGAAAGGGATGAGCAGAAGGGTGGCGGCGAAGATCAAGGTGGCTACTATGATGGTTATCTTTGGGTGGTCGAGGCACCAGTCGAGCTCTCCTGCATACTTGTCGCGCAGCCATTCAAACGGCTTATTCTTGCGCTCGTGTACGCCCCGTTTGAACCAGTAAGCACACATGACGGGAACAAACGTCAGGGTCAGGATCAGGGCGCCGACGAGTGCGATCGACACCGTATCCGCCATGGGCTTGAACAGCTTTCCCGAAGGTCCGCCGAGAGCATAGATGGGTAGATAGCCCGCGATAATCACCGCGACCGAATAGAAGATCGGGCGATCGACGTCCTTGGCCGCCGCCAGGATCACCTCTTGCAGGTCGTAGCTCTGCCCCTCACGCGCGCCCAGTTCGCGGAAGATGTTCTCCACCATCACCAGGGTTCCGTCGATGAGAATTCCGAAATCGATGGCGCCAATCGAAAGCAGATTGGCAGCCACTCCTCGCGCATGCAAGAAGATGAATGAAAATAGCAGGGCCAGAGGAATAGTGAGGGCGACGATCACGGCGGCGCGAATGCTCACCAGGAAAGCCATAAGAACGATGAGCACCAGGGCCATGCCCACCAGCATGTTGTGCTCGACGGTATCGATGGTCAGTTGCACCAGGTCGCTGCGATCGTAGTAAGGCTTGACCTTTATGTCGGCAGGCAGAATGTTCTCATTCAGGTGTTGCGTTTTCGCTTCGACGCCCTTCAGCACGGTCTGCGTCTGCTCCCCGCGCCGCATCATGATGACGCCTTCGACAGCATCATCCTTTTTATTGAAGCCGAACTCGCCCAGGCGCGGCGCGTTGCCGATGGTCACGTCGCCGATGTCACGGATACGCGTCGGCACTCCATTTTGCGAGCCCACGATCACATTGCCAATGTCGCCCGTATCGCGCACCAGCCCCAAGCCGCGAACATAATAAAATTGGCCGCCTTGCGAATAGAATCCACCCCCGGCATTGGAGTTGTTGACGGAGAGCTGCTGCAGCACAGTGGGCACCGTGATGTGATACGCATAGAGTCTCGCCGGGTCGAGAAGCACCTGGTATTGCATCACGGTGCCGCCGAAACCGGAATCGTCCGCAACCCCGGGAACCTGTTTGTATTCGCGTTCGATGACCCAGTCTTCGTATACCTTCAGCTCTTGCGGCGTGCGGTCCGGGCTCTCGATGACGTAGCGATAGACCAGCCCTGACGGGCTCGCGAGCGGCGCCAGCGTAGGTGTTACGCCGGTTGGGTAGGTCACCTCACTTAAGCGCTGGAAGACCACCTGTCGCGCGAAATAGTCGTCTGTGCCTTCCTCAAACGTCATGATGACATCGGAAAGTCCGTACAGGGAAATCGAGCGCATTACGGCCATCTTGGGCACGCCGTTCATTTCCACTTCCGTCGGCACTGTGACCAGGCGTTCGATCTCTTCGGCTGCGTGTCCGGGCCATTGGGTGATGACTTCGACCATCGGTGGAGAGAGATCGGGGTAGGCGTCTACCGGCATGTGCTGGAACGAGATCGCTCCACCGATGGCTATGAAGGCCACCAGCAACAGAACCAGGAGCCGTTGCCGCAGCGCAAATCGGACCAGGTGATGAATCATGCCAAGCCGCCTCCTCAGTGTTGCAGCGAATTAGCAAACTGAAGAAACAAGCTGCCGTCGCCTACAATCTTCTCTCCAGGGGAAAGACCCCTTAGAATTTGCGTCTGTCCATTCAGGCTTTGGCCAATGTCCACGTCGCGCCGTCCAAACTGATTTGCGCCGGTGGCCAGGTACACGAACGGCTGGTTGTTGTCGTCACGAAGAATCGATGAGTCGGGTACGGCGATGGCGTTCGCAATGGAACCCGCCGTCACCGTGACCGTGCAATACATATCCCGCTTCAGTTTCTCCCCGGGGTTGTCCACGACAATGCGCGCTTGCAGCGTTCTGGTGTTTGGATCGAGGGCGGGTGAGACGTAAGAAATCCTTCCGTGGAAGTTGTCCGGATATGCGTCCGTCTGCACCACAACATCGTCTCCGGTGCGCACAGCGGCGAGGTCCGCCTGGTACACGTTGGCTAGAACCCAAACCGTGCTTAGGTCCGAAATCGTAAAGGCCTGGGTTTGACCCGCCTGCACTACCTGGCCGGGTGAGACCAGGCGCTCGACGACCTCTCCGCCGATGGGAGCAAGGACGGGGATGAGCGCTGAACTCGGCGCCTTCGCCAGGTCGGCTGGACTCTTGATGCCCAGGATCTTCATTCCCTGGTCAGCCGCGTTCAGGTCCGCCTGCGCCTGGTTACGGTCTGATTCGGCTTGCTCCAGGTCCCGCTGGGCGATGGCGTGGTGCTGGTAGAGATCTTGTGCGCGCGCGTAATTCTTGTCCGCGAGGCGATAGGAATCGGCCGCCTTCAAATAGGCGTCCAGCAACTGGGAATAATCTGGGCTGCTGACATCGAGCATGGGCTGGCCGGTTTTGACATGCTGTCCGGGCACTACCAGGATGCGGCTAACGGGTCCGCCGACCTGGGTGATGACCGGCGTGGTGTTGAACGCGTTGTAGGCCACAGCGCCCGTAAGCCGAAGCGTGCGCGTCAACCTGCTGGGCTGAACGGTGACTACTTGTACGTGCGACATCTGGTCCTGCGGCAGGGTGAAGAGCTGGGCTTTCGCAGAGCTGTCCGCAGAAAAGGAAGTCATTTCGCCCGCTCCTCTGCGATCGTTCGAGCTGCAGCCCGTGAGCGTCAATGCGAGAGCCAGAGCCATCGCACTTTCGACCCCCCAGTGGCGGTGCGTGATTGGTCCGATGGTCATGGCAAGCTCCTGGTTCCTACAGCTTCGCGAAGCTGTTCGAGCGCGAGCAGGTACGAAGCGAGCGCCTGGCGGTAGGCAAGTTGTGTGGCCCGATAGCTGCGCTCCGCAGTCGAGAAAATCAAGCAGGCTGGCGGCGCCGTGCCGGTAGGCGTACTCGCTGATGTCGCGGGACTGTTGTGCCTCGTCGATGTAACCCGAGCGATAGAGGCCGACGATCTGGTCGTTGGTGCGCAGGCTCTCAAACGCGTCCCGCACGTCCGTCAGCACCTGTCCGTTGGCGAACCTCTCCTGCTCCTGCGCTTGCGTGATGGCGTAAGCCGGCGCGCGCAATTTCCCCCTGGTTGCGATCGAAGATCGGCATCTGCATTTGCCCGAACAGGGAAACGTCGTTCAGATAACCAATGTGCGTGTAATTGATTTCACCGGTGACGTCTCTCTTGCCGATCGCCTGTTGCAATGCGCGTTGGCTGTTCGCGGCAGTCACTCCTTGCTGCGCTGCCCGCAGGTCCGGCCTGTTCTGCAGAGCTTTCGCCTGAAAGTCGTCCAGGTTGCCCTTGACGGGCTGGTAATCGAATGCCCCAGCCACGTCATAGTCCGGTGCTATCGATTCGTATCCCAGCAGTTGCCGCAAATCCGAGAGCCCTTGAACCCTGGCGAGCTGCGCGGCGGATACATCGGTCTGGAACTGAAGCATCTGCAGTTTGATCTTCAGCAGATCGCCCTCGCCGATGTCGCCTGCTTTGTATCGCGCTTCGGCTAATATCCACCGTGTTCTGGAAGCTCTTGAGATCTTGCGTTGGCCAGCTCAAGAGTCGATTCGGCGAGTTCGACGTTGATGAACTGGGTGGCAACGCTGAAGGCAAGACTGCGCTCGTTGTCGGCGACCAGCGATCGTGTCTGGGCGGTCAGATCCTTGGCCGCCTGCAGGCGGTGCTGCCGCTTCTTGCCACGCTCAAACAGATAGCTGACGCCCAGGTCGAACTGCGCTGTGTTGTCGAGGTAGTCGGCGCTGAATTGACTGGGCTGAAAAATCGGCAAGAACTGCCAATCGCTCAAAATCACTGGGTTCGGACGCAGATTTGCCGTGGTCTCTTCCGCTTCGTTCTGCTGGATCGTGGTGCGCGCAGCCAGAATATTGTGGTTGTGCTGGAGCGCCATCTGAATGGCGTCGTCGAGCGAAATGGTGACGGCGGCTCCGATTCTGGGCGAGCGCCTGCGCTGGGGGCGACGGCGACTGTTGGCTGGGGGGGATTGCGCTCCGGCAACCGTGGAAACAAATACTGCGACCAGCAGAGAATGGAAAACGCAAACGTTGTAAACGCATGGGAGTCAGCCTCTTAAGGAGGACGGTAGACAGGTTGGCGCGCCGCGATGGCACGTAAAGAAGAGGCAGGCTAAGCGGGAGGTCCACGGGCGGGAATGCGTCGGATGGCAGGATTTGGGGAGAAGGGATCACGTTGAGGTTCCGGCCCAGGCCAGCTGGGAACCGCAATACATTCACGAAGCCCGAGGTGTCGATTCGATGGCTTGATGGGTTAGATGGCAAATTGGACAGGTGTCGGCGGGAGTGTTGGCATGATGATGCCAGATTCCCCCGAGCGTCATCCCCGGCACGAGCGCGAGGATCGCTATCGGCAACGCGAGGCGCCAAATTTGCTTTTTATCGGCCACTTTTGAGTAGCATTGCCAAAACCCCTAGAGAGAGTGCGATAAGTTTAGACCCAAACTTACAATCTTAGATATCTTGCTCTTTCTTCGGGTATTCAAGGGTCGATAACTGTCTGATTATGAGTCTGCCTTCAAGGATCGACCCATGCCCAGCCCGTTGGCATCACTTTGCGACGCCCTGACGGCAGGTCGCGCAAATGGCTGGGTCCCGCCCGGCCAGTCCTCAAGTTTGCCTTCCTGCAAATCGCCGTCGACCGGGTATCATGCTGGAATCATGAATAGGCGTATTTGGCCCGGTAAGTTATTGCTTGCCTGTGCTTTGGTTGTGTTCGGCTGCCTGAGCGCGCGAGCCGCGGCCGCCCCTGCGCCGGCTCCTTTGAACATTGAAGGGCTGGGCAAAGGGACTGTCCCGTTGGACGGTGATTGGCAATTTCGTTTGGGGGATAACCCCGGCTGGGCCTCGCCCACGCTGGATGACTCCGGTTGGGAGAGGATCGGCGTAGACAAGCCATGGGGCGATCAGACGCACTTTGGCTACACCGGTTTTGCCTGGTACCGCCGTCACGTAAATTTTCTCCCTGTAGCTGGGGCCGGATCGGATTTGGCACTCCTGCTGCCGCCCATCGATGACGCCTATGAGGTCTATTGGAACGGGCGCCTGATCGGCCAGCAGGGAAAATTGCCGCCGCACCCGTACTATTACGCGAACCTTCCGGCTCAGATCATTGCATTGGGCCGGCCAGGAGCCGGCGTGCTTGCCTTCAGGGTGTGGAAGGCGCCGTATCTCTCTTCTGATACCGGCGAGGCCGGAGGCCTGAATGCGCCGCCCATCGCCGGGCCAGCCGATGCCATCGCCACCTTCAAAGGCAATCTCAACTATCAATTCGTTCGAGGCCGCTTGTTCGGCTCCGCGGTCCAGGTTATCTATTTGCTGATCGCCTTCCTTGGCTTCCTCTCCTGGTTCCGCAATCGCAAGCGGCCAGTGCTGCTCTGGATGTCCGTATGGGCTTCCGCTCTTTTGCTCTCAGCCATGATAGGCAACTTCCGCCTACCCATTACCGCTGCCGTCACTAGCGGCATCACCCAGCCGATTCTCTCCTTTGCAGACATCGCTATCTGGTATCTGTTGTTGTATCTGCTGGAGCTCGACCGCCATCCTTTTCTACCTCGATGGACCCGCATTCTGGCGTGCATCTCCATTTTCTGCGGAGCCAGCGACGGGGCGCTGAGCCTGTTGGACTGGAGCGGACCTCACGTAGTGCTTCTCCAGATCACCGACGCCGTGCTCACGTTACCGACCATGCTGATTGAAGCCTATCCGCTGGTACTGCTTGGCCTTGCCATTGGAAAGCGGCTGGATCGCTCTCGCTGGCTGATGGCTATCCTTGCCGCGCTCACGCAGTTAACACTGGGTTTCCAGAATTTTACGGGGCAGGGCGTACGCTTCACTCACTGGACCATCTCGCGAAAGACCACATCGCCGTTGTTTACCCTGGGCGGTAGTCCGTTCAACTTGCCTGCTTTGGAATTTGTCTTTCTGCTGATCGCCATCGTGTACGCGGTTTACCGCTACTCGATTGAGCAAAGTGAGCGCCAGGGCGTACTCGAACAGGAGTTCAAGAGCGCGCAGGAGCTGCAACAGGTGCTCATCCCGGAGACACTTCCGTCTCTCGATGGCTATGCAGTGACCAGTGCCTACCGGCCGGCACAACAGGTCGGCGGGGATTTCTTTCAGCTCATCGCGCAGCCGGATGGCTCCGCCCTGCTTGTGCTAGGCGATGTGAGTGGCAAAGGGTTGAAAGCAGCCATGACCGTTGCACTGATCGTTGGAACCATTCGCACCGTGGCGGATACCGTGGACGATCCTTCGGAAGTTCTTTCTATACTGAACCGTCGCCTGCATGGCCGTCTAAAAGATGGGTTCGTGACCTGCCTGGCGTTGCGGCTGGATCCGGACGGAGAATGCATTCTGGCCAATGCCGGGCATCCTCCTGCCTTCCTGAACAAGACTGAACTTAGCTCGCCCGGCGCACTGCCCCTGGGGTTGGACCCGGGCACCCGTTACGAGAACACAAAGCTTCACCTGGCTATCGGAGACCGGCTCACGCTCTATACCGACGGCCTGCTCGAGGCGCGTAATTCCGTCGGCGACATCTTCAGCTTCGAACGACTACGGGCACTGATTGCCACCCAACCGGATGCGAAGCAGGCTACCGACGCGGCCGTTGCCTTCGGCCAGGACGACGACATCACGGTGATTACACTGACGCGATTGGCGCCTGGGGTAGAGGCCACCACCTCGCTGATGACTCCGGCGCTGGTGTCTTCCAGTGGCTAAGTGCTACCAGCGGCGAACGCGGCCTACGTCTACGTGAACAAAATTAGACTGCGCGTAATAGCCGACTCCGCCACGGCCCATAGATAACGCCGCATCGCGCACTTCTGCACTGGAAACTCCGGGGATGCGTATATCGATGGCCTTCGCTTCCATGTGCTGGCTATGTTCCGCAACTCCATGTCCATGTTGCCGAAGGTAGTTATTGCTCCAGGGGGTGCGGTAACCGCAGACAATATCGATTTCGCCGTCAGGGTGACCCAGCTTGACCAGTAGATCGTGCAGCAGATCAAATTCCTTGAGGTCGTAGTCCTTCACATCGCCGGTGCGATGGTCGCGGAGAAAATGGTCCAACTGGGCAACACCGTCGGGCTGGTACTGGTCGCCGATCCGATAAACCACGTCGATGTGTTCGCCGGTATGCAGGTGGTAGAGGCGCAGGCGGTAAGAAGGAGCAGCCGCCGGGGTGCCAAGGTTGCCTGCGCCGGATGGGAGTGCACCCAGCAATGTGAAGAAAATAAATACTTTAGTAATAGCGGAGCCCTTGAATGCCATACGTTTTCCAGTCGAAGATACCCCTCCATTATAACGGGTTACCGAAGGTCAGCTAAGGCTCCACCTCGACAACGAAATCCTGCAGTTCCCATCGAGCAGACGACACGCTAAAGTGGCCTGGAAGGAGCTAGTTTGCGCAATCGATTGAACTTACCCACTGGACCGCCGGCTCGACGGCGTCGATTTGGATTGCTGACGCAGCTCATTTTCCTGCTCGTCTGCGGGTGCGCCTTTGTGCTCCTGGTGACAGCGGTGTTCGCCCCGTGGGGCTATTACCTGGGTGGACACTTTCACCCTCTTCCTTATTGGCAAGGCTGGGGAAAGGTGAATGTCGCCTCGGCCGGCGGCGAATACCTGTTGTTCGCGCGCATCGAGCCGACTTCGCGTGGCAGCAAGATGTATCTGTCGACTAACCTATCTGGGATCGCTTACCTCTGTACGCCGAAGGGCGAGCGCTATCGCCTGTCGCTCGGCGGCAGCATGCCACGGCACCTTCCCCTGGATACACTGGGCCAACCGATTCACCTTTACATGTCAAACGCGCCGGGATGGAAGACCCAGTTCCTTACCGATCGCAGGCCGTATCTTGATTTCTACGGAAAGTGGGGCGACCGCCAGCTGGTGCTCGACGATCGCAAGGCTCTTTCCAGAGCGTTTTTACCGGACGGAACACTCTATAAGGCACACGATCCAACTCATCCCGGCGGCAGCGAGATCGCGCATGTGACACTCGAGGAAGGCAGCTACGATGAGTTTGAGGCGGCTTGCCCGCCGCAAGCGAAATGAAGTAGGGTGCAATGGGCGTGGGATAGGCTGTAACTTCCGTAGCCTAACTTCGTCTCATTACCGGATGGAGATTTCTATGCTCAATTCCTTTGCAATACGTAACACCATGGCTGCTCTTTTGATTGCCTTTGCTGCCTCTGCCGGCTGCAGCGCAGCGGCCAGAGCGCCCATTCCCCCTCCGGCGAGCGATGCTGCGCTTGCACAGACTCCGGGAAAGCAGACCGCGGTTTTTGCCGGTGGCTGTTTCTGGGGCACTCAGTCCGTGTTTGAGCGTGTCAAAGGGGTGCTCTCCACAACCGCGGGATACTCAGGCGGTACGGCTTTTACCGCCACTTATGACCAGGTGTCCCAGGAGACTACCGGGCACGCGGAGTCGGTGAAGGTCGTCTTCGATCCTTCGCAGATCACCTATGGCCAGCTTCTGCGGATCTTCTTTTCCGTTGCCCACGACCCCACCCAGTTGAACCGCCAGGGGCCGGACGTGGGTACCTCTTACCGCTCGGTTATCTTCTATGCCAACGACGAGCAGCAGAAGATCAGCAAGGCGTACATCGCGCAACTGGATGCGGCGAAGATCTTTCCCAAACCGATCGTGACCCAGGTTGTTCCCTTGAAGGCCTTTTATGATGCTGAGTCGTACCATCAGGACTACGCACTCCACAATCCGAACAATCCTTACATCATGGTCTGTGATCGCCCAAAAATCGAAGCCCTCAAGCAGCAGTTCCCGGAGCTCTTCAAGGATTACCGCGGCAAGTGATCGCTTAAGTGCTTCTGCGCTTCGCGGGCTTTTGCGCGGCTATGCCGGCGATAATTAATTTCATTCCGGTTTCAAAGTGCTGATCGAAGTTTGAGAACAAATCCCCGGCCTCAAGAGCGAGCGGGAATTTCTCGGCATCGACCCGCTGGCTTCGTTGTTGCGGACCGTAGAATTCGTCGCGCTCACCGGGCCGCGGGCAGACTGCCTGCTCCTCGATGACGAACCCCACCACGTAGCTGTAAACAGTGGAGAGCGCCGCCATGGATATCTTCGGGGAGAAACCTGCGTCGACCAAGGAGCGCAAGGACGATTCCATGGGCGCGTACAGGGAATTGTCCGTAAGCCGCGTGCCGCTCACCATCTTGGCTCCGTCGCGGTGGAGCAGCAAAATCTGCCTCAATCCCTTGCCGTACGCCATGGCCCACTTGTCCCACTTTACGCCTGCGCTCAGCGGCAGCTGCCGAACCCCGGCCCGCAGGACCGCACTGGCCATCTCGTCCAGCAGCTCCTGCTTGTTTTTGAAGTGCCAATAGATGGCCGGGGCCTGCACGTTCAACTTGGACGCCAGACGGCGAAGCGTCAGACCATCGAGGCCGGCTTCATCCAGTAGTTCCAGGGCGGCGGCAATCATCGTAGTTCGATCCAGGGCCATAGGGCTGACAAAATCTCCTTAACGATGTTAAGCTACTTAACAACGTTAAGGAGATATGCCTTATGAACGCAGCCGTAGTCCATGCATTCCATGTTCCGCCCCGGTACACATCTTTTGCCGAACCCGCGGCCACAGAAGGAGAGGTGCTTGTGAAGGTCAGTGCCGCCGGACTGCACCGGGTGGTCAAGGCACTGGCCGAGGGAAGCCACTATGCCAGTAGCGGCAGGTTGCCCCTGATTCCCGGTGTCGATGGCGTGGGAAGGCTCGAGGACGGCACGCGCGTGTATTTCGGGATGGTCCGGCCTCCCTTTGGGACCTTTGCTGAGCGCGCAGTAACCGCGCCCTCTATGTGCTTACCCATCCCAGAAGCCCTGGATGATGTCACGGTCGCGGCGATCATGAATCCCGGCATGTCCTCATGGGCCGCGCTATTGCGCGCGCAGTTTGTCGCCGGAGAGAGCGTACTGATTCTTGGCGCCACAGGTGTGGCCGGGCAACTCGCGGTGCAGGTTGCAAGGCGTCTCGGGGCGAGGCGAGTTGTCGCTGCCGGGCGCAATCCGCAGGTGCTCGAAGAGCTCCAACAGTTGGGCGCGGGCGCGGTCATTTCGCTGAACGAGGGACGGGAAGCCGTGGTTTCCTCGCTGCGCAGCGAATGGGGCAAGGACAGGTTTGATGTTGTGCTGGACTACGTGTGGGGTAATCCCGCAGAGTGTCTGCTTGAGGCAATCTCGCAGAAGGGAAGAGGGGCCTCGCGTATCCGTTTTGTCCAGGTTGGGGAGAGCGCGGGCGCAACCATCGCGCTGCCGGCCGCAACCCTGCGCAGTGGAGGACTTGAGCTGCTGGGCAGCGGTTTTGGCAGTGTGTCGATCGACGAGATCTTCGCAGCTGTCGCCAAGTTTTTAAAGGAAGCCGAAAAAGCGCCGTTCGAGATCAAAACAACAGCCGCTCCGTTGAGCGAGATTGAAGCTCTTTGGAATTCGGCACAACAAGGGGCCCGGCTGGTTTTCCAGCCGTAGTAGGGAACTATTGGCCCTTGCCGAGGCGTCGGAAATATTCGGCCACTGCTTCTTCGTACCCAGCTGGGACAGGCGGTTCTTTCGTCGTGCGCACCTGACCCGGTTGATCATCCGAATCCTGGCGCAGTTGTAATTCAAGTTTGTCGACTCCGCTGAGCACCTCGGTGTGAAGCTGTTCAACCATTGCCGGATTACCCGGGAAGCGCTTCGGGTCAAGGCGCTGCATCTCGCGCACCAAGTCCTGAATCTCCTTGAGCGCTTTGGGGTCATTCTGCGCCAGGTGGTGCAACTGGCTCAACTCATCCAGCCCCTGCCGGTAAGTAGCTTCCGGGTCGGCGGGTACTGGCGTATTGTCTGGAGCGCCTCTACCTGATCTGTCGAAACGGTTGTTACCGGTGTTGACGTTGTTCCAGGCTGTGCCCACCGCTCCGCCGCCGGAGCGCCAATTGCCAACATCGCCGCTTAGGTTGTTCTGAGCGACCTGGTTTCCCCCGCGTTGATTCCCGCCGCTCTGAGCAATCTGAGCGCCTGGACCACCGCGGCCGCTCGAACTCCCTTGAGGTTGACCAACCTGTCCGTTCTGACCTGGCTGCCCGCCTTGACTTTGTTGCTGACCGCCTTGCCCTTGCTGTTGTCCGCCCTGCCCTTGTTGCTGGCCGCTCTGCCCTTGTTGCTGGCCGCTCTGCCCTTGTTGCTGGCCGCTCTGTCCCTGCTGCTGGCCTGGCTGGCGGCCCAATGGATTCTGCCCGCGTGCCGTCAGAGACTCAACCTGGTTGCGAAAGCGTTCGACGTGGTCGAGCGCAGCGGTTTGGTCACCCTGGCCTGGCGACGGTTTTCCCGGGCCGAGCCCTTGTTGTGCCTCGCGAACCTGCTGGCTCAACTGATCGAGACCTTTGCTGATGCCCTCTTCCGTTCCATTCGAGTTGGGATTGATTCCGCGGCGGAGCCAGTCGGCGGTTCGCTGTACGCGGTTTGTCAGGTCGGTCTGGTCCATGCCGCCTAGCGCATCGCGCAACTTCGAAGCCGATTGCGGCTGCGACGGCGCAAGCTCACGGGCCGTGTTGCGCATATTCTTCTCCAGCTGAGAAAGATCGTCAGAGAGTTGCTGCCGATCCTCCGCCAGTTTGTTGCGCTGCTGCAACCTGGCTTGATAGTCAGCCTGGCTGGATGCCTCTGGATGGCCAGCCAAACCGCGAACCCGATCCGCTTGGGCGTGCTCTTCCTTGCTCAGACGGTCGGCATCCCGGGAGAGCGAATCGAGCCTGCCCGTGGCCTGTTGTTGCTGCGTACCGCTCATGAGGCTTGCAGCCTGGCGGAGTTGGTCAGCCGCCTGTCGCGCTGCGTCTGCACCTTGCTGTTGACCCGCGCTACGCTTCATCTCCTGGTCAGCTTCACGCAGCCGATTCAATGCCTGGGTCACACGAGGATCGCTCGCACCTCCATCAGCATTCGATTGAGCTCTCGATCCTCCGGCCCGAGACTGCGAGGACTGCCCACCGGAAGATGATCCACTGGATGAGCCACCGGCGCTCTGCTGTCCCTGTTGCCCCTGTTCACTCGCCTGACCCTGTTGTCCTTGCTGTCCCTGTTGCTGCTGGCCGCCCTGCTGACCTTGCTGATCGTTTTTGGGCTGACTGTTCTGGGCGAGCTGCTCCATCTGCTTCTGCAGCTCTTCGGCCTCACGGCGCAGCATCTCCTGCTGCCAGCGCTCCTGCATGGTTTGCGCGCTGTTGCGCTGCTGCTGGGCCAACTCCTCCTGGCGATGGGCGAGGGCGTCGAGCTTTTGCAGGGCATCGTCGATCGCTTTAGCGTGCTGTTCTGCAGCAGAGCCTGTCTGCGCCGTCTCGTACTGGTTCTTCTCCGTGTCCAGTTCAAGGTCGAAGAGGCTGGCAAGATCACGGCCCGCGCCTCCGCCTCCTCCGCCACCACCACCGCGCTGCTGCCCGAATGCAACCTCTATCTTGCGGAAGGTCGCCTCCGCACGCAGCAGGTATTGCAGCGCTTTTTGCTCCGCCGGGATCGCGTCGTGCCATTGCATCTGCTTCAGTTTTTCGGACGACGGCGTCATGGCTGCGGCGGCCGTTTGCATGTCGTGCCCAAAGCTGTTGAATTCCTCGTTGGCCGACGACAAGTCCCTGCTATCCATGCGCGCAGCGAGGGACAACGCCTGCTCCTGCAATTTGGTCTGCACTTCGGAGAGGAACTTTCCTGCTTCCGCTGAGTCTTTAGGGGTCGCTGCCTTTTCGTTCTGGCGCTTCCAGGTCGCGGCGATCAGCTCCTTCTCGCGTTTGGAAATGTCCGTCTGGCTTCCAGCCCCACCGCCACCGCCGCCACCTCCGCCCATCTGCTGCGACTGCGAGAATTCCCGTTCAAACGGATCGGCCTGGATAAACGACATATCGGTGCGCGCTTCGGCGTGTCCATCTTTCGCCGTGGCGTAAAGGCTGACCACATCTCCGGGAATCAACTTGAAATCTTCCAGGCTCAAAGTCGCAGTCGCCGTCAGCACTCTTGGCGCCCGGCTTCCGCAACAGGTCGACGGTTTTCTCCGGTCCGCCGTTGACGGAATAGTGAAGGCTCATGTTGTTCAGGCCAAAATCATCCGAGGCCTTCACGCCGACCGTGACTTCTTCAATAGGACTGGCGCGGTAGTCGCTCATCGGCCGATCGATGGCGATCTGCGGCGGGTTCGCTTTGTCGGTGGCGATGAAGTAGTCCTCCGACAGGCGGACCGGTTGGCCCTGATCGAGCGCGGCAACATGGTACGCGCCATCCTTTTGCATGAGGATGGAACCCTTGTACACATTGCCTTCGCCGCCGCTAAGCGTAATCTGCTTTCCATCATCGAGCGTGAGTTGCCCGTTGCGCAAAGGGTGATCCATCTGCACGGTCAGCTCTGCGTTGGTCCCCTCGATGGCACGCAAGTCGCCACCATGCTCTTCTGTAACCTCATGCATACCCGTCCATTTCGGGTAGTGATAGGTCACCTTCATTTGCTTGACCGACGGGCAAATCGACCACGCGGACCTTGAAATGACGCGAGGTCAGGTGATCGGCCTGGACGTAGTACTCGACGTTTTCAGGAAGGCCGGCGAAGAGGAACTGGAAGTTCGAGGTTCCGGGAGCCGCAGCTGCATCGCTTTGCGGCTGCATCGCGACCGGCTCCCAGGCTTTATTGCGCGCGCTCTGGTAGTGCGCAAACAGCCGCACCTTCTCCGGCCTGAGCCCGATGACCTGCGCCGTAACCAGTTGATCGCTGTTGCGCCGCACGGCCACGTCGCCCGGGGTAACTCTTATGTCGTAAAGAGGCGCAGCCTTGGGCCCGGTCCAGAGCAGCGAGGCCCCATAGCCCAGGTAGCCGGGACCCGCCGCAACAAGCCACGCAAGCACGGCGAGGCATGCGAAGCCCGCACCCGCCAGAAAATAGAGGTGGTTGTTCGGCGCCAGGTTTGCTGGAGGCACGTCTTTGGCTACGGCAAGCGTGTCCGCCGCAAGCAATTCAAGGAAAGGATCGTTTCCCCGTTTTTCCCGGTCATCGAAGGTGAGCAGACGCTGCTGAAATTCAGGATAGGCGGATTCGGCCACCGCCGCGGCCCGTCCGCGCGTAAGACGCCGCATGGGAAGCGCGAGTGCCGAAGGCCGCAGCCAAAGCAAGCACAACTAACAGCAGCGAGCGAGCGCCAGTAAGGCCGCGCACCGGAAAGGCGAACGCGTTCAGAATGAGAACAAGAAATATGGTTGTGATGAGTGCCGTGGCCATGAGGATGGCCACACCACGCAGCGATACACCCAGACGCAACCGCTGGTGCAATTGCTGGATATAGAGGTTGAGCTTATCTCGATTAGAGTTGGGATTGCTCATGCCTCCTCCCTCTGTGTGCCGAGGTAGCGGCTGGCAACGATGGACTCGGCAACCGCCGCCACCAATACAAGCAGCATAACGTACCACCAGAGGCTATGGGCGGTATATTTTTCCTGCACGTAACCCGCAGTGGCGGGCTCGGGCGACGCCGAACCTTTACCCCACAGTTGCAACAGATCGTTAGCGATGGGCTGCAGATCTGACTCGCGGCGATCTGGATTCACGCCGATCAGCGCAGTGTGGCCATTCGCAAAGCGGATCTGGTAGAAGCCCGCGCGCGTCAACTGGAAAGACTGTGCGGAAGCCGCCTCGGCCAGCGACAAAGCACGATGACCATCAGGGTCGATGATCTCGACCCCTGCGGAGGGATTGCCGGTTCGCGCCGCTGCGGTGCGCAATGGAACAAACGAATCCACCAGCCGGCTGCCGCCGATGCTGTCACTTCCCGCAAGATAGCGCGCGGTGCGATCGACAAACGCTACAAACGCAGGACGAACCGGCAGGTCGTTGGTCAGGTTGTCCAGTCCGGAGGCGAACAGCAGCACGTGGCCCTCTCCAATCTGCTTCTCCATCAGCAGTGGTGTTTGATCCGTGAGCCGCACGATCACGCGCGCACCGTCCGCGTCTACGCCTGCGACGTAATAGATCTTCAGATCGGTCCACCCCGCCGCATCATTCATCGCTGGATGCGTAAGGTCGGTCTGCCCCACCACGGCATTGCCATTGCGCGAATAAGCATGCGCGTCCGACGTGGTTCCACCGAAGATGGGGATGCGCGCATGGTGTGCGGCTGATGTTCCGGTTGCAATCAGGACACTACCGCCGCCGCGCACGTACCGCGTCAGGGCATTCTCAAAGATGGAAGGCAGCGAGACCGCATCGGAGAGCACAACGAAGGCATACTTTGCGGGATCAATGTCGGCCGACTTTTCGCTATCGATGGATTGCAAAGTGAAGGATGCCTGGCTCGCCGCGGCCAGAGCCGCGCCAAAGTAAAGAGGAGAACGCGTATCGCTGGCCTGGTGCACGAACAACACCCGCTCCGGATCGGCCCGTTTGACTGAGAACACGCTAACATCGTCCGCGGGAAAGCCGTCCGCAGAATCGATCTTGACCGCACAATGGTTGAGCCCGTAGGGCACATCGAGCGATGGAAACTCAACGGTTGCCCGGCCATCCGCGGCAATATCCACTTTGCGGGTAGCGACAGTCTTGCCATTGACGACCAGCGAGACCGTTCTTGAGGCAGCGGGAGTTCCATAGCCGGCAATCACCGCCTGCACGCGCGATTTTTTGGGATCTTTCGCGTCCGCCAGTTGAGCCGGAGCGTTCACACCTTCGACCGTCCAGTTAGGTGTGGCGGCAACTCCTACCGGATGCAGAACAACAGTACATTCGCGGGCAACTCAATGTCAGAGAAGTTCGCCGGCATGCCGGTTTTCTGCATATCGCTGAAGAGGTGAAACTCCACTGGCGTGCGCACGGTCTCCACCAGGGCGCGAACTCCGTGCGCAAGCTCACCTAAATTCGCACGCGAATCTCCGGGCTGAATACTCTCGACCGCCGACCGCAGAGCCCCTGCATCCTGAACGGGCTGGGTCAACACCGCCACCCGGCCGCCCAGCGCCATGACCTCGGCACGCTGCGATCGCGGCCTCGATGCCAGCAACTGCAATGCTCCTTGTTTGGCATCCGCAAACCTTGATCCGGCCTTCATGCTGAAAGAATTGTCGACGACGATCAGCATCAGTTTGTCGCTGGTGCTCGTACTGGGCCGCCGGATAAAAGGATTGGCAAACGCGAGTATCAGCAGCAGCAGCAATGCGGTGCGCAGGGAAAACAGCAGCAAATAACGCAGTCGCCGATGGCGGGTGGAGCTTTGCGTGCCGCGCTCAAAAAACATGAGGGAACTGAAGGGTTGCGGAGGAACGATATGGCGGCGCAGCAGGTGAATGTAGATAGGCAAGCCAATCGCCGCCAGGGCAGCCAAGAACCATGGATTGAAAAATCCCATCATCGCTCTCCCTGGCGAATGGCGAGGTACTCACGCAGTGTGGTGTCGAGCGGCTGGTCGGTTACCAGCAAGTGGTAATCCATTCCGGCGCCGCGCGTGCGGTTGCGCAGTTGCTCGATATGGTCGTCGATCTTCCGGCTGTACTCCTTGCTCGTGTACTCCGGAATTACTTCCATGCGTTGGTCTGTCTCCAGGTCTACGAGGATGGCCGGCCCGCGCAGGTCTGGCCGTATCTCTTTCGCGATCGAGCACATGAAACAGCACCACCTCATTGCCGTGGTAGCGCAGCGGTTCAATCGTGCGCACGATGGTGGCCGGATCTTCATAGAAATCGGAGAACATGATCACAATGCCGCGCCGGTGCAGAAGATTCTGGAAGTGGAGCAGCGGCTTGTTGAAGTCTGTGCGGGCGCGCGGCTCAGCTTGCTCCAGCCCGGCTAACAGCCGGTGCAGCTGGCCTTGGCGTGTGGATGGCCGAATGTAATTGCGTACCTCATCGTCAAATACGATGAGGCCGGCTGCATCGCGCTGATTGTGGATGGCGAGATAGAACAGCGAGGCGGCGGCGAAGCGGGCATAATCCATCTTGCTTGGCCTGGCCTTACTGGCGGAGTAATCCATCGAGTTGCTGGCATCGAGCAGGATAGTGAGTTGGCTGTTGGTGTCTCCGCGATAGCGCTTCAGGTAGCAGCGCTCGGTGCGGGCGAATAAATTCCAGTCGACGTGGCGCAGGTCGTCCCCGGGCGTATAGGCGCGATACTCGGCGAACTCCGAACTGAAGCCAAAATCCGGCGAGCGATGGAGGCCGGCCACAAAACCATCCACTACTGTCTTGGCAAGCAGGTCAAGGCTGCTGATACTGGCCAGCACACCGGGATCGAGAAAGCGCTGCAGCATCAGGCCTCCTTTGGCGGCGGCATATGTTCGATCAGGCGGCGAAGAATCTCATCCGCATCCACGCGCTCCGACTCGGCATGAAAATTGAGCAGGATGCGATGGCGCAGAACAGGGATGGCGAGCGAAGTGACGTCGTCGTACGTGACGTGGTATCGGCGGCGGGAGAGAGCCCGCGCCTTCGCCGCTAAGACAATAAACTGCGCGGCACGAATACTGCCACCGTAGTTGACATACTTCTTTACGAAATCGGGCGCATTCTCGTTCTTATATCTCGTCGCGCGCACCAGGTTGACAACATACTTCGCCACCGGTTCGCCGATCGGCACCATGCGAACCAGTTGCTGGAAGTCGAGCAACTCCTGGGCAGTGGTCACCGGTTCCACAGTAGCCACCCGGGTCGTCGTCGTAAGGTCCACTACCTTCAGTTCATCGCTGGCGCTGAGATAGTCGAGGATGGTGTTGAAGAGGAACCGGTCGAGCTGCGCCTCGGGCAGAGCGTAGGTGCCTTCTAGCTCAATCGGGTTCTGCGTTGCCAACACAAAGAAAGGACTGGGCAGCGGATAAATGTGGCCGCGCACCGTGCAGGAGCGTTCCTGCATGGCTTCGAGCAACGCCGCTTGGGTCTTTGGCGGAGTGCGGTTGATCTCGTCGGCCAACACGATGTTGCCAAAGATCGGGCCATGTACGAAGGTCCACTTGCGGTGACCGGTGGTGACGTCTTCCTCAATAATGTCAGTGCCGGTAATGTCGGAAGGCATCAGGTCCGGGGTAAATTGGATGCGCCGGAATGACAGGCCAAGCGTCTCCGCAATGGTGCGCACCATCAGCGTCTTGGCGGTGCCGGGCAGGCCAGTGATCAGGCAGTGTCCACCGACAAAGAGCGCGGTAAGAATCTGGTCCAGGACCTCTTCCTGGCCGACGATTACCTGCCGCACCTGGGCGAGAATGCCATCACGAACCGCATAAAACCTTTCGATGCGCTGTTGCAGTTGGGCTGCGTCCTGGCTAAGTTCAGGGATCGTGACCATCGGCTAATTTTCCTCTCGACCTAGTTTGTCTTCGGGCTGTCCTTCTGTTCGGGGTGTTCGATCTCCAACAGCAACTTTTGCGCCGGGCGATACCCCGGCGCGGCTTCCAACGCGGCGAGCACGCTTTCCTCGGCTTTATCACGTTGTCCCGACGCGTAGTAGGCCTGGGCCAGGCTGAAGTGCGCGCCTGCCTTGTCGAGTGGGTTCAACGCCACCAAGGCGGTATATTCGCGGATCGCGCCGGGGTAGTTCGCTTGCGCAAACCACAAATCACCCAGGTGGCGGTGCAGTTCTTCATCGTGGACCGGGTAGATATAGTTGATGCGGTCCAGGGTCTCGGCAGCGTCCTTGGGTTGGCCCAATTCTTCCTCGAGCCCGGCAAGTTTTTTCAGAGTCGCCGGGTCGTCGCCGCCGACCTTCTCATAAACAGTAAGCGCTGTTTCCGCGGCCTTCTTATCTCCCCTGGCCAAGTATGCCGCGGCAATGAATTCATAAGGATTGGCATCACCGACATACTCGGGATACATGCGGCGGACCGCTTCGCCCTCCTGGATCACGGAGTCATACTGATTCTGTTTGGCCGCCGCTACCAGTTGTTCCAGCGCTTTGCGGGACTGTTCAAAGTTGGAAGCCTGCGCCCCGTATTTCTTGTCGATCCACTGCAAGTATTGTTTATCGAACTCTTCCGGTGAAACCCCAAGATCGTCTTGAACGACCTGGGGAGTGGTTTTGAGCTGCGCATAGGAATGGACCATATCGAGCAGCTTGCCCTCGCCCCACTGGCTGTGGATGTAGTCGCAGATGCTTCCCGCCTCAAAATAAGACACCACGACCTGCGCCGGATAATCCGGGAAGATGAAACCGCGGTCCAGCTTCGCCACCGGCAGCAGCTTCTTATCCCGGATCGCGACCAGGATCTCCGGCGACACGCGATCGCCCCACTCCGGCGATACTTGTGTCTCTTCATGCACGGCGAGGCCTTCCGTAAACCAGCGTGGCACGCGGCGGTTGGTGGCCGTGAGAATGTAGACGTGGCTCATCTCGTGCCAAAGCGTGCTGCCCCAGTTGAAGTCGCCCGGCTTGCGCGCCGACGGACTATCCATCGCCACTACCTGCCCAAAGGTGACGCCGAGCGCGCCTAGGCCGGGCATTCCCATGGTGCGCACAGCAAAATCCTCGTGGTCGGGATAGACCTCGACCTGGACCGGGCCGTTGAGCTTCATCTTGTATTTCTTATCGTAGGTGGCAATGATACGTTGCAGCTCTGCTTCGAAGTAAGGGTGCAATAAATCCGCCTCACTCTTGCGCAGCCGCAGGATGGTCCCGTTCTCTTTATAGGTCACGAAATTCTTGTAGCTGTCCAACAGGCGCAAGCTGTTTACTGTTTGCGCGTCACGGTAACCGTTGTTGTAGCACATCTCCAGCTGCTGGAAGGGCTCATCTTCCTGACCAAGCCGCATCAGCCCGACACCTAGTTGAGAACGAGCGGGCCAGTACTTGGGATCGGCGTCAATGGCCTTGCGATCGTAGACGATGGCGTCTTCAAAGCGGTAGTTGAGCTCGAGATAATGAGCCACATGGAGGTAGCCCTCTGCGTAGCCGGGGTTCACCTTCTTTATTTTGCCCAACCACACGTCGGGCGAACGATCCGCCAGCAACTCAATCGCTGCGTGGATCGCCATCGCGTTCAGCGCGTCGGGAGATAATCGGAGGGCCTCATCGGCCTCGGCGACAGCGTGTTCTGTATCCGCGTTTTCGAGCGCGAGATTGGCGGCGAATTCATGCGCCTCCACCAGCTTGGGATCGAGCACCAGGGCCCTGCCGGCATAGTCGGTGGCCTTGCCGTCGAAGCCATCTGCGCTGACAATCGCCAGTCCTAAATAGGCTTGCGCATTCTTGGGATCTTTGTGCAACGCCTCCCGGAACAGTCCCACGGCGTCGGTGTTATTGAACCGCTGGTGCAGCAGCATTCCCCAACGAACTTTGTAGAGAGGGTCGCTGTCAGCCGGGGCGGTTGCGATGCGAAACTGCTCGTTTGCCTGGTCGTACTGTTCCAGCCCCCAGTAGCCTTCCGCGCGGTAATAGGCTGTATTGCTGTGCATCAGCGACTCGAAACAGGCTTGCGCCTCGGCCTTCTGTCCATGTTTGCGCAGAGTTTGGCAACTGTCCGGAGTCGCGGCCATGCAATAGCTCATACTCGCGATCGCCATCGCCAACAAAGCAGCGTATTTTCTTGCCCAGTTCATTTGTCGAGTTCCTGTTGCACCTGTGCCAGTGCTACCAGCGCCGCCGTCAATTGCTGCTTATAGTCAACAGGATCCATGGCGGCCTTCTGATACTTGAGCGCGTCAATTTTCTGTTCCAGATCTTCTTTCTTTGCCAGCAGCGCCTGCTTCGCAGGATCATTCGCCTGCTTCTGTGCCGCGCCGATGCGCAGCACGGGAAAGCTCGCCAGCAACATCCCTTCGCTCTTTGACGGCTCGCGGACAGGTTCGTTCCTGCCCGTGTCCTCAAAAATAGGATGCTCCGTCGCCAGGCGCTTTTGCGATTCATAGAATGCCGCCGTCTTCCGTTGCGCGTAGGCGAATGCCTCCATCGCGCTGATGGAGTCGCTCTTATCCAGATCGGCCGTAGGATCCTGCAAGGCCTCAACCCAATAGCGTGCAAAGACTGTGGCGTTTTTCTCGGTGCCGTTTTTGGTAGCGGCAATCACCCCGCGCCCTGGTTTTTGGAGCGCGGCCACCGATCCGCCGCTCGAACTGGTGGTGTTGACGATCAGTTGCCGCCTGGCGGGAATACGATCGCATAGGCTGGCGAGGTCTTGCGCAGTAATATCCGGGCCGACCAGGTTGAACTTGTAGTCGTTACCATCGTACGATCCGTGCCCGATCAGGATCAGCACGAAATCATCCTCCGGCTGGCATCGCGGGCTATCGAGGCGAGCGTCTGCGTAAGCTGCGCCTTCGTAGCCTGGGTCCCGGTCAAGGTGTAAACGTGTGCGCCGTTGCCGGAATCCTTGAACAGTTTATCCAGGTCCTTGGCGTTGGCTGTAAATCGCTGCTCGTAGTCCGGTTCGCCGCCAAGTCCCGCGACCGTGACGTAGTAGACGCTCGCGTGCGCAGAGAGAGCCGTCATCAGCAGCCCACAGCAGGGCTAGCCTCATACCACACCCCATTTGCGCCGCAGCAGCCATTCTGCCGCCATAAGCAGCAGAAGCCACAGGAACACCACCGGCATGTTCCATAGTTCTTTGATGTCTCGGACTGAGATGCCGGCATCCGAATACGAGATTTCGTTGGGCAGCCGCGTCAGTTCGTCCGGCTTCCAATAGCGTCCGCCGGTTTCTGTCGCCAGCTTCTCCAGCAGTTCGCGGTTCTGTCAGGTGTGGAAGTTTTCGGCGACTCCGTCGATTCGTTCGAAAGGAAAGGCATCGCTGCCCAACTTCTCCGATCCTTTCGGCTGCGCGGTGACCTCAGCCAGATAGGAGCCGGGCTTGTCCGCAGTCCACGCAGCGTGAAAGACTCCCGGCCTGTCCGCGGCCGGCGTCATGTCCAACAGCACCGATAGACCGTCCGGGCCGATGAGATGCGCGGTCACCTTGGCATCGGGAGCGGGCATGTATTCCTTATCGCGCACGTTGGCCGAAAGCCCAATGTGGCCGTCGTCCATCAGGGTTTGGTCGGCGCGGTTACCACGACTTGTCCCGGCGAATCCAGCACCAGCCAGCGCAGCAGTTGCTGCCAGAAGAGATCGTGCGCCGGGTCCCCCAGCGGCTGGCTCATCTGCCACCGCCACGTGCCCGAGGTGGCCATCACCGCGGTGCGGCCGCGGCCGTAATTCTGCGTGACCAGCAGCGGCAGTTTGCGCGCGCCGGGTTCATCTGGGCCAACACCGTCGCCCCGGGCTTTGCGCGTGCCGGCGTCCTGATAGTCCATCAGGTAGGTCAGCTTCTTCCAACGGTCGACATTCTTTGCCGGATCATCCATGAGACGCGTGATGGGACTATCCGATCCGGCGGCCGTGAGCTCGACCGTCGCCGGATCGCGGTGGAAGGTGCTCCTGCTGTTGGGGAGGATACGTCGGCAGCAAATCCACCAGGCTCGAGCCTCCCCATCCTCCATCGCCAAGCGAAAAGCGTCCCCCCAGGAAAAGCAATCCACCGCCGCGGCGGTCAACAAACTCGCGCAGCAATTCCTGTTGCAGTGGGGTAAAGTATCCAGCTTCCACCGAGCCCAGGATGATGCCCTGGTAGGCGAAGAGATCTTCCGGGCGCACCGGAAAGCCATTCTCCAAGTTCTTTGGGATCGCTGATACCCTGGCGGTAAATCTTGTTCTCGGTTGTGCGCAGCATGGAGGCCACCTGCACGATCTTGTCGTCGTCCTCGGCCCGCCGGATGAACTTGTACTCCCATCGCGGCTCACCCTCGACGTAAAGAATGCGGCGCTTGTCATCGGTCACGCCCACCAGGCGCGTGACGGAGTTGTTGGCCAGGTTCTCTTCGCCGGCCAGCGGGCCCGAGCGAGAAACGCAAATTCTTGACCCCGGCATCTCCCGGGCTGAAAAAGACTGTTTCTACCTGGGTTGCGCCGTCGGCGCCGAGCGTGATCTCACGCGAATCAAGCGTCTTGTCTCCATCCCGAACCGCCAGCATCGCCTTGCTGCCCGGGTAGCCTCTTTGATGGAAGGTGACGGTAGCGGGGATGCGCGAACCGGCCATCGCGCGCGAGGTAACCCGCACGTCGTTCAGCTCCACATCGTGCGCCGCCTGCTCTTTGCCGAAGCCGACGGTATGGACAGGTAAGCGGCGATTGCGTAGCGCATGGATGGTTTCGAGGTCCAGGTCGCCCGAGCCGTCCAGGGAGTTCTCTGAGCCATCGCTGAGCAGCACGACGGCGCCAACCGGCAAATCGGAGGTGTCCGTTACCAGTTGCCTCAAGCCGTCGTTGAGGTGGGTGGCGGGGGCGGTGGGCTGTATTTCCTCGAGCGCCGCAGCCCGGGTTATCCGGCTGTCAAGCCGGTAGAGCCGGATCTGAAACTTTTTTTGCAATCCTGCCAGCACGCCGTCCTCGAGGGCCTTTTCCGCCGCAGCCTCCCGCGTAACCTTGCCGTCGCTATCGGCAATCGCCATGCTGCGTGAATCATCGAGCACAACGGCGATTACGTTCTGCTGCGGCGCCAGCTCGGCCACGGTAATCGCGGGCTGCCACAGCAGTACCAGAACCGTGGCGATGAGCAAAGACTGCAGCAGCCAGACCGCGCCGGCGCGCCATTTGCTGATGTTCGGCGCCGCCTGGGGCAGCCGCGACCGGATAAGCAGCGCCAGCCCAGCCGCGGACGCGACCACCAGCAGCAGTAGCACCCAGCCCGGCCACGCGCCAAGCAGCACAAACTGGCCTTTGGAAAACACCGGGATCGGGTACTTGAAGAAAAATTGGAACATGGTCCGAAGTTTCCCGCGGTCGATCAATCATTTTTCAGAACTGCTGCTCTTGCTATGCGACACGCGGCGAAAGCTTCAATGCGTCATGCCGTAAACGATGTAGTTCAACCCCACCCTGAATGCCATGGAAGCGAAGGGTTCGGGATAATCCGGATCGTCCGCCCATTCCCAGGCGTCGCCCAGGTGCATGTTGTGACAGATGGCGACCATGATACGGCCCTTGTCATCGCGAATGGCCCGCCACTTGGGCACGTAGCCATCCTTTTCGTACGTCCTCCCGGTCCGTATATATTGCTCCCCGGGGATTTGCATGCGCTCATCCAGATCGTAAAGCACGTGGAAGATCTCGTCCTTCCCGTCCAGGTCTTCGACTGGCCGGTCGGGAAAGACCTCACGCATGCCGTTCATAAAATCTTCCCAATCAGTAGTACCGTGAAAGTCGTCCACCATCAGGAAGCCGCCTTTCAGCAGGTATTCCCGCAGCCGCTTGGCTTCCTCATCGGTAAGCGACCACGTTTGTACTTGCACGGCGTAGATCCAGGGATAGTTAAAAATTTCGTCCGAATCGAGGTTGACCACCTGCTCCGTGGAGCGGCCCTGAATGCGGGTCAGGCGTTTCATCGCCAGCAGAACCTGGCGGTCCGCCTTGGGATAGTCACGGGACCAGGAGTGGCGCCAGCCGTAGCCGCCGAAACCACCATAACCTCCGTAACCGCCCGAGAAGCTGCTGCCGACGGCTGCGTTGTAGCTAAGGCGAGACCAGTAAAACTCGGCCTTTACGTTGGTGTCTGCATCATCCCCGAAGCCGAAGTCCGCCGTCCGCTGATAAGCGTAGAGCGCGGAGCACAGCGCCATCCCGACGAGCGCTGCCGAACTGGCTTGCAGGAGCTTCATGAGCGGACCTACGGGCGCGTAAGTTGAGATTACCAGAATGTCTCCGGCTCTCGTCTGATAGACGCAGCCGGATAGCCAGTGGTTTGTTGCCCCCACGCAAATGTCCTGTGGCCCGCTTCGCTTGCACGCCATCTTGCCGCGTGAGACGATTTGCTCAGGTCAGGCCGAGGGGGCAGTTGTTTGAAGCGGCGCGACTTCATGAAGATCGGCGGTGCGGCCATAGCCCATGCGGGAACCGCCAGGCTGCTCGCCCAAACCTCTCAGATGCCGATGGGCCCGAATGCGCCCACCAACGAAACTAGCAAAGCGGACTACACCCTCCGCATCGCTCCTGTTACCGTCGAACTCGCGCCCGACCACATTCTCAGCACCATCGGATACAACGACACTTCTCCTGGGCCGGTGCTGCGCATGCGCGAAGGCAAGACCGTAAGCGTGGATGTAATTAACGATACGGATGTACCAGAGTTGGTGCATTGGCACGGCATGTTGATCCCTTCCGATGTTGATGGTGTGGAGGAGCAGGGCACGCCTCCGGTGCCCGCCCGTGGACGGCGCCGTTACCAGTTGACGCCGCGTCCCGCCGGATCGCGCTGGTATCACTCGCACGCCATGGCTGAAGCAGACTTGCATCGTGGCAGCTATACCGGCCAATTTGGGTTCGTCTACGTCGACGGTGCGAATGATCCCGGGCAGTACGATCAGGAGCTTTTTCTCTCGCTGCGCGACTGGGAGCCGTTCTTCACCAGCGGAATGGAGGACGACGATGATGACGGCCACGGAGGACCCCAGCCCGAGAAGCCCGCCGTTTTGAACACCGATCCCAACGGTCTTGAAGTCAACTCAATGACCTACTCGATCAATGACAAATCGCTGGGCGCGGGGGAGCCGATTCGGGTGAAGCAGGGCCAGCGGGTGCTGATGCATTTGCTCAATGCCAGCGCGATCGAGAATCGCCGCATTGCCTTGGCGGGTCATCAATTTCAGGTGATTGCGTTGGATGGCAACCCGGTACCGGTTCCGCAGAAGGTCGATGGAATCCTGATCGGCGCCGGGGAACGGGTGGATGCAATCGTCGAAATGAATCAGCCGGGAGTATGGATCCTGGGCGCCACCGAGGAGAGAATTCGCAATACCGGCCTGGGCATTATCGTGGAATACGAGAATCAGCACCGCCAGCCGCAATGGGCAGCCCCGCGTACCCCGTGGGACTACACCATCTTCGGCAAGATCAGCGCTAATCCGATTTCACCGGACCAGACCATCGACATGACCTTCGAAAAGATCCCTGGAGGCTCAGGCAAGTTCAACACCTGGCTGGTGAACGGGAAGCCATACCCGCACGAGAAGGAGTTTGTCCTAAAGCAGGGAACTCGCTATCGCCTGGTATTTCGCAACCGTACTGATGACGCACACCCTCTCCATCTGCATCGCCATCAGTTCGAACTGGTGGAAATGAACGGAACCAAAACCGGCGGCATCATAAAAGACACGATAGTGGTTCCGTATTACGGCCGTGCCGTCGTGGACTTTGTTGCCGACCAGCCTGGCCTGTCCTTGTTTCATTGCCACATTCAGCAACACATGGACTACGGCTTCAAAGCGCTCTTCCGCTACGCGTAAAAAGCTCTCAGGCTGACCGATAATCTACATAGGCGCCGTCGCGGCCTCAATCTTCAAGGCGCTGAAACTGTTCTATCTGTACTTCACCTTCAGGGAATACCGCCTTGATTTGGAGATCTCCGCCCATCGCTTTGATGTAGCTGCGCAGAGTGGAGACATACATATCTGTGCGCTTTTCCATCTTCGATACTGCACCTTGGTTGACGTTGAGGACTTTCGCCAGATTAACTTGCGTAAGGCTCCGCGCCTCCCGAAGTTGGTGAAGGGTCATTACTGAAACTGCTTCTTTAACGCGCTGGCGAATCTGCGCTTCACGCTCTGCTGAGAACTTTCCCCGAATTGCTTTCCACTTATGTGCCATTTTGATCTACTCTCCACGGGAGACCCGTTACGAGCCTGAATTCTTTTGTGCAGTTGTCCTATCCTGTTCTCCTTCAATCTCTTTCAGGTGCAGAGCATAGATACCCTCCGCTCTGCGAATCGCCTCTACATCCCAGTTCGCGTCGCCTGTTTTGTCGCCGCCCAGAATCAGATAGGCACGTCGCCGCGGGTCGAAAGCAATAAGGATCCGGTAGGGCTTCCCTTGATGTTGCACCCTGAGTTCCTTCAGGTTCGGATAGCGGGATTCCCGGATGGTGTCTGCGTATGGACGACCCAGGGCAGGACCATACTCCTCGAGCATATCCACGTTCTCCGCGACGCTGGCTCGCTCTGCCTCATCCAGGTTCTCGTACCAATCCTTGAACTCGTCGCTGGCTTCCACTTCCCAGGACATGACAGTAGTATTCCCCACAGGAGATATTCCGTCAATGGAATATCAATTTGCGGGAATGGACTCATCGCCTCGGGAAACGCAGGGGGAGTCCATGGGGAACGTATCTGTTCCGTTACTTAAGGCGCTCCGCCAACAAATGATCCGCGACGCGAATAGCGTTCGCAATGATCGTCAGCGACGGATTAACCGCACTCGCCGAAACGAAGCACGAAGCATCCACAACATAGAGATTGTCGAGATCATGAGCCTTGCAATGCACGTCCAGAACGCTCGTCGTGGGATCAGTCCCCATACGGCACGTGCCGTTCTGATGGCCGACACCCTCCAGCGGAATCCGCTTCTTGAAATAAGCGTGCAGTGGGACAGAAGTCGTAGCATGCCCCGCCCGCTTGAGTACGTCGACCCAGCGGTCCTTGAGGCGATTGAACGACTCGACATTATTTGGCGTATAGGAAAGCTGAATCCGCATGGGAGCGGAGTCTGTCACCGGCTCGGACTCGTTGGTACGACCCGTGTCCCCGGCTGGATGGGCTCCGCCCACACCGGGCTGCCAATTCTCGACCGAGAGCGGCGTCGCGTTGTGCAGGGTGACGCGATTTTCCGGGTCAGGAAGATCTTCCGTTGTAAGCCACCAAGGCACGGCGTGCTGCTTCATCTCTTCCAGCACAAAGCCTGGAGTCAGTGGCGGCGCATCACCTTTCATCATCTCGTAATGAAAGCTGCCCACCGGCTGCACCTGCCCCAGGGGAAACGGATAAGCAGGGTCGGAATCCTTGAAATAAAAATCGTTGGTGCCCCACGTCTTGGTGTAGCTGTCCTCGTTGCCCTCCGGCCCAAGCGCGAGCAGGGCATCCGCCTGGTGGTACATGAAGTTCCGTCCTACCTGGCCGGAGCTATTGGCGAGCCCCGTTGGGTGCTTGTCGTTCGCAGACGCGAGCAGGATCACCGCGGAGTTGATCGCCCCCGCGCACACAGCAAAGATCCCGGCGCTATAGGTTGCTGCGTTCCCGGCTTTAGAAGCAGCGTCGGAATGGATAACCTCAACCGCGCTTACCGCCGTACCCGTGCTGTTGGTGAGCAACCGGGTTACGCGGGAGTTCGTCATCAGGGTGACGTTAGGCCAGTGCATGATCTGCCGGATGCAATTGATGTCGGCATCGGACTTGGCATGGATCAGGCACGGGTAGCCGTCGCAGGTGTCGCAGCGAACGCACTTCGACGCCAACGGGTTGGCTTCATTACGCTTGAGCCCCAGGGGGATGGGGAAGGTATGGATACCGAGCTTGCGCACGTCGTCCTCAATGGTCTGCATGCGAGGCTCGTTGCTGAACGCCGGATAAGGGTACTTGATGGAGTGAAACGGCTCCGTAGGGTCAAAAGATGACCCGTATCCGCCCGGGACAGTGGGCGCCGTGCCGAGGTCGCCGTGGACGTGAAAAAGATCCTCGGCGCGGCAATAGAAGGGCTCCAGGTCGGCGTAGGTGATCGGCCACGCGGGAGATACGCCCCCCTTGTGCTGGATCACGCCAAAGTCTTCGGCGCGCATGCGGAACATCGCCGCGCCGTAAACTTTGGTCTGGCCGCCTACGAAATAAGCCTGTTGCGGGTGGAGCGGCTTGCCGTCCTTATCCTGCCAGGTCTCCTTGGTGTGGTAGCGGTTGTCCAGGAAGACAGCGGAGGTATCCCAGTTGAGCTTCTCCTGCGGCATGAACGGGCCGCGCTCCAGGATGAGAATCTTCTTTCCGGCTTGGGCCAAGTGGAGGGCCAGCGACCCGCCGCCCGCTCCGGAACCGATCACAATCGCGTCAAATCCGTTTTGCTCGCTCATCTAGAGCACGGTATCAGGTTTACCTGCTCGAAAATACGAATTCATTGCCGTCGGGGTCCTTGAATTTTGCCATCGTCCCCCATATTTCCTTCTTCGGCTCTGCGGCCAATTCCACTCCCTTGGATTTGAAAATCTCGGCCGTGGCAAAGACGTCGTCGCACCAGAAGGTGACCGGTTGGAAACCGCCAATCCGGTTTTCATGGCCCGGGGGGGTGAACAACGCGAGCGCTGTATCCGCGCCCGGGATGAGCAGTTCAATCCAGCGCTGACCGGGCCCAAAGGGCTGATCGGTTGCCACCTTAAACCCAATCTTCTCGGTATAGAACTTCAACGCAACATCCTGGTTGCGAACCGGAATACTGACAATCTTGACGCCGCGAATCATCTTGCAACCTCCAGGTTGTTGGCAACATAGCTTGCGCTTATCGCAGATGCAATCAGGTATTCGATGCTATATTAATGGCCGGTATAGCCATGCTGATGCTGGATGAGTACGTCGTGGATGTTTTAATGCGCGACCTCGTCGGGCACGATCGCAGGCCTGTTAGTTTTCTGGTGTACTTATGGCTTGCCGCGGAGCAGCAGCGTTTGGGCAGCGCCGTTACTGTCAGCTATCAGCAACTCGCAGAGTCGGTGGGAATCTCGAAGAGCTCGGCGCAAGCAGCAGCGGGGTGGCTCGCCCGAAGAAAGCTCTTGATCATTAGCAAAGCCGGCTCTACGGCCACTCCCAGCTACTCGGTGCAAAGGCCCTGGCAATCCAGATAAAAAAGTTGAGGAGATAAGAACGCGCTTGTCCTTCGCCGATTGGTTCTTTTCGGATCTCGAACGCCCTGAGAGTGCTCATGCACACGAACCGAGCAAACACCCGTGGTGGCGCGTTATGTGCCTCACGGGGGTCGATTACTTTTCCACCCTCGGATATCAGTCAGGCATCGCCTTTCTCGCGGCCGGCCTCCTTTCGCCTTTCGCCACGCTTGTCCTTGTCCTGGTAACCCTCTTCGCTGCGCTGCCCGTCTACAATCGCGTCGCTGCCGCCAGTCCCTACGGCCAGGGCAGCATTTCGATGCTCGAAAAGCTATTCCCCGGGTGGACCGGCAAGGTCTTCGTGCTGGTACTTCTCGGTTTCGCGACCACCGACTTCATCATTACCATGACGCTTTCCGCCGCCGATGCAGCGGCCCACTTTGTGCACAATCCCTACACTCCCCATTCCCTGCAGAACCAGATGAACGTCACCCTCGTCCTGCTCGCGATCCTGGGCGTCATTTTCCTCAAAGGCTTTAAGGAAGCGATCGACATTGCCGTGGTTCTGGTGGGTGTCTATCTCGCGCTTAACTTGATCGTCACGGTCGTGGCTTTCGTTCACATCCTGCTACGTCCCCACCTGGTGCTCGCCTGGAACAAGGCCATCTTCACTCAGCATGGAAGCCTGCTCTCGATCATCGGCATCTCGGCGCTGCTGTTTCCCCGCCTGGCACTCGGCCTCTCGGGCTTCGAGACCGGCGTCGCCGTTATGCCGTTGATCGAGTGCGAAAACCTTGACGTCCGCATAAGCAACACCAGGCGCCTGCTCAAGACCGCCGCCCTGATCATGAGCGTCTTCCTCATGGCCACCAGCATTGTCACCACCCTGCTCATTCCTGCGGCCGACTTCAAAGAAGGCGGCCCGGCCAACGGCAGAGCCATGGCCTTCCTGGCCCACCAATATCTCGGCAACGGCTTCGGCACTCTCTATGACGCCAGCACCATCCTGATTCTCGCCTTTGCCGGCGCATCCGCCATGGCCGGCCTTCTCAACCTCATCCCGCGTTATCTTCCCGGCTTTGGGATGGCGCCCGAGTGGGCGCGAGCCTCGCGTCCCCTCGTTCTCGTCTTTCTGTCGATCGCCTTCACGGTTACGCGTCTCTTTCATGCCAACGTGGATGCCCAGGGTGGGGCCTATGCCACCGGCGTGCTCGTCCTCATCACCTCCGCCTCCTTTGCGGTCACCATCGCGGCGCGGACGATACTCTCTCGCCTCGCTCTCGGCATCGTATCCCTGGTCTTCATCTACACCACCCTGGTGAATATCTACGAGCGCCCTGAAGGACTGAAGATCTCCTGCATCTTCATCTTCTCCATGGTTTTCTTATCGCTGGTTTCCCGGGCCTTTCGTTCCACCGAGCTGCGTATCACGGTTTCACTGGATCCGCTGGCCCAGGAATTGATCGCCGAAAGCGCAAACGACACCATCCGGCTCATCGCCTGGAATCCCCGTCACAAGTCCGCCAAGGACCGCGAGCAGGCCAAGACGGAGTTGCGGCAGCTTCACGGGCTGGTACACGACGAAGCCATCTACTTTATCGAGGTGGAGCGCGGAGACACTTCCGAGTTCACTGAAACGATTGCCTTCCAGGGGTCCCGCGAAGGTTCCAATCGCGTGCTCCATGCCAGAAGCGCCGCCGTTGCCAACGCCATCGCCGCCCTCCTCATCCAGATCAAACAAACCGGGAAATGCATCCCCCACGTCTATTTTCACTGGACCGACGTTGACCCAGTCGTCAACCTGATACGATTCATCTTCCTGGGAGAAGGGGATACCGCCCCACTGACACACGAGATCCTGCGCCGCGCTATCAAGGATCCAGCTCAGCGCCCCGTCGTGCATGTAAGCTGACATGCCATGCCGTCCGCCGGTCGATAACCCCATTAGATCTGCGGGCCCATCGGAAAAAGCGGTCGAATTTGTTTACCGCGGAAACTAAATCGGGTAAAACCGCATCGACTGTAGTGAGATCTCATTTTGAGTACCGCAAGAAATGACGTTGGGGAAGGCCAGGCCACACAGAGCCCGCGAAAGCACAAAGCCTGGCGATGGGTCATGTGGATCGCGCTCATCGCCGTGGTGGTGCTTTTGGTGGTGGGCGAAGTGATGCTGAAGAGAGCGGAACCGATCCTGAAGGGCCGGGTAATCGAAACCCTGAGCACCCGCTTCAATAGCCGCGTAGAGCTGGACGACCTGCAGGTTTCGGTGATTAAGGGCTTGGCAGTCACCGGCAAGGGTTTGCGGATATATCCTCCTGACGACGTCGTCGCGGCCGGCGCCAAGGATCCGCTATTTGTAGTGCAGCAATTCGAGTTTCATGCCCGGCTGATGGGTTTGTTCCTGAAGCCCACGCACGTAAGCTCGGTGCAGGTGCAGGGTCTGGTAATCAACATCCCGCCCAAATCGATGCGGCAGCAGAACGCGGCGAAGTCACGGCATCAAGGCAAGATCAAGATCATCGTGGATGAGATCGTATGCGACGACTCTCGACTGGTGATTGGCACAGACAAACCGAACAAGGATCCCAAGATATTCGAGCTCAGCCACATCGTGATGCACGACGTAGGGCCGAATGCTCCGTGGCCCTATGATGCGAAGCTGACCAACGCGATACCAAAAGGGGAAATTCACGCAGTTGGCACCTTTGGCCCCTGGGATACGGAGACTCCAGGCATCTCGACGGTGACGGGCAAGTACACTTTCCAGAACGCTGACTTGAACACCATCAAGGGGATTGGAGGCATGCTGCATTCTGTGGGTGACTTCACCGGCCGGCTCGACCGGATCGAGGTACATGGAACCGCGGATGTGCCAAATTTTTCATTGGATACCGCAGACCATCCGGTTCCGCTGCATACGCAATTCTCTGCGATTGTCGACGGGACGACGGGCGATACATATCTGCAACCCGTTGAGGCGAAGCTGGGCGAATCGGAATTTTCCTGCAGTGGCGAAGTGGTCAATGTGAAAGGGAAGGGGCACATCATCGACCTGGACGTCGATGTTCCCGCCGGCCGCATACAGGACTTCCTGCAATTGGCCGTCAAGACGCAGCCGGTGGTGATGACAGGTGTACTGGCCATGAAGACCAAGCTGCACATCCGTCCAGGGAAGGAAAGCGTGACGCAAAAGCTGGGGTTAAACGGGGGATTCACGCTCAAGCAAATGCATTTTACAAATCCTGAGTTGCAGGACAAGGTCGACATGCTGAGCCTGAGGGCACAGGGAGACCCGAAGGACGCCAAGCCGGGAGCAGACGATGTGAACTCGCACATGACGGGAAAATTCCAAATGGGCGATGGAAAGCTGACGTTGCAGGATTTGGTCTACACCATGCCTGGGGCGACAGTGCAGTTGGCGGGTGTCTACACGCTGGACGGCAAGAAATTCGATTTCGCAGGCAAGGTAAGGACCGACGCCAAGCTATCGCAAATGGTGGCCTCACGCTGGAAGAGCTGGGGCTTGAAAGTAGTCGATCCCTTCTTTCACAAACACGGCGCCGGTGCAGAAATTCCCGTGAAAATAACCGGTACAAACACGGCTCCAAAATTCGGCCTGGACCTGGGCCACAAAGATAAAACCCCCCAATGAGACTGCAGCCATGCTCTCCGATCGGCTTCAGCTGAGGAACGGTTTTCCAGACGACACAAGCCAGCAAGAAGAGTGAAAAACTTACCCAGGGGCTAAAGCCCGTCATACTCTCAATCGTTACGGCCCGACTAAAGTCGTGCCCTGACACAAAACATAAGTCTTTCCGCACCTTTCAAGCCATGCCCTGCGTACGGTTCCTTTCGCCAGTTCTTACGCGGACTCTGAAGGGCTGGGGAAGCAATTCAGAAGCGGCTCCGAGCGCCTTAGATGCGGTTCACTCCATCTCCGGATAAGGCCCCTTCCCACCCTGCGCGATAAAGAGATCAATTCGGTCCGCCAATACCTGCAGGGGTACAGAACCCATAGCCAGCACCGTGTCGTGAAACGCGCGGATATTGAACTTGTTCCCCAACGCCGCTTCGGCTTTATGCCTCGCTTTCCAAATAGCCATTTCGCCCAGATAGTACGAGAGCGCCTGGGCAGGCCAGGAAACATACCGGTCCACTTCTGTTTGGATCTCGTGGTCGGAAAGAGCCGTATTCTCCCGCAGGAACTGTTGTGCCTGCTCGCGCGTCCAGCCCTGGGAGTGGATGCCGGTATCCACCACCAGCCGCGCAGCGCGCCACGCCTGGTAGCTCAACATGCCGAAGGACTCGTAGGGCGTGTGATACATTCCCATCTCCGTGCCCAGCCGTTCGCAATACAGCGCCCAACCTTCGCCGTAGGCATCGATATACACCTGCCGGAAAGCAGGAAGATTCTTCTGCTCCATGTTGATCGGGATCTGGAACGCATGTCCTGGCGCCGACTCGTGCAAAGTCAAAGCAGGAAGGCTGTAAAGCCCACGCGAAGGCAGGTCGTATGTATTGACCAGGTAAGTCCCCGGGCCGCCGCGAGCAGAAGTGTAGAACGGCGCCTCGGCGGCGGGAACCGGAAGTATGGCAAAACGCATCCGCGGAAGGTAGCCGAAATACTGCGAGGCCTTGCCATCGAATTCTTTAGCGATGAACGCCGCTTGCATCAAAAGCTCCTGCGGCGTCTTGGCATAAAACCTGGGGTCGGTGCGCAGAAAGTGCAGGAAAGCGGGAAAGTCGCCCTGGAAGCCGGTCTGCTTCATGGTCGCGACCATCTCGGCGTGGATCTTTGCCAGTTCAATCAGATCCGATTTGGTGGATTTGCGCCGGGCTCAGATGGGTGGTCGTATTCTCCAGGATCTTGGACTGGTAGTAGGCCTTGCCGTCAGGAAGAGACTCCGCCGCCAAGTTGGTGCGTGCGCCAGGAATGTACTCCGTCTGTATGAACTTCAACAGTTCCACGTGTGCCGGGATCACCGATTTGCGAATCGCCTCCACGCCCTGTGCCCGCAGCCTGGATTGTTCGTCAGCGGAAATCGATGCCGGCATATTGCGAAACGGCGTGTAGAAGATCACGTCCTCGGGCCTCTTCGCGTTGGTGACCGCGGAGAGTGAAGCATCACGGCCCATCAACGTCACCTTGGGCGGCGTGAAACCGCGCTTCAGGCCGCTGCGCATGTTCGCGATCTGCTCGTGAACATATCGCGGGATATCGTTCAGCTGGGCAATGTAGTTGGTGTAGTCCCGCTCGGTATGAAAAGGTTTGAGAGCGGTTACGGTCAGAATCGACCAGAAGGCAGTGTCGGCATTCAACGGCTTCTCGTATTCGCGGAATTTCTGGCGGTTAATCAGGACCTCGATCTGGGCCCGGTAAATGGCGTAGTTCACCCGGTCCGCCGGAGCCAATGACGCGAGCTGGATTGCATCCAGCCGCTTCATCACTCCCCGCCAATGTTCCAGCCGGGCCTGCTGCGTCGCTGCATCTACCCGCGGAAGTTGCGGGCTGATCTCCTTATGGGCAGCGGTCTGGTCCTCGTCCTCCTCCATGTGTTGCGCGTCGCGCCAGGACCACTCCTGGGTATAGAGGACCTTGAAACGGTTATCTGTAGCGGATTTCACCGCGTGCGCCGGAACGGAGACGGCCAGCATCAGGGCAGCGTAACCGATGGTTGGCCACAAACTTTTCAGCTGTTCCAGTCCTTAGAAATAGCGTTTTCGCGAACGGCTCAGTCATTGTAGATCAGGGCATGAAGGGCAACCAGAAGGACACTCACCCCCGGTAGTAGGCCGGTCGCGAGAGGCTTGTACCGGAAGAGCCATCCCGTCAGCACAACGGAGAGGAAATAAACAGATAAAACTCCGGCCTGCATCCCCAGGCGCTTTTCAAGCTCGACTTCCTGCGTAGGTGCTTCTTGCTTGTCATGTCTCGCCAGCCGTACCAAGCCGCCTAGCATGGTTGTCCAGGTACCGGTGATGTACGTGGTGACGATGCCGGGGATTTTTAATTGCACCATGGCGCTGCTTTGTATCCCGATGGCAAGCGCGACTGTGCCCAGCAACACTTCGAGGCTAGGGGCGTGGCTGATGCGGAGTTGAACCCCTATCCAGCCTGCCTCCGCCGCCAGCAACAGGAGCGCTTCCAGCATCAGGGTCCAGGAAATCGCCTTCGACCATAGCGTACCCGGTTGTACCTTGCCCGTTAAAAGCGGACCGATCATCGCGCCGATGGCATAGCTGCAGAGAGAGATGACAGGATGGAGCATATCGCCATGGAGCTGAAACACTGCAAGACCCAGCAGTACCGTGTTGCCGGTCATGTTGGCTACGAAGGCATGACCGAACCCGGAATAGCTCCAGGCATCCGCCGATCCCGCCGAAGCGGCCAGAATAAGCAAGCGTATGTCTCGCTCGACCGAGGCCATTCGTCGTTAACCTCTCCAGATGGGAAGGGGGTTCTCCGAAGGTACGCGCAGCACTTTTAGCAGCTCGTGGTCCGGGCTGTATTGGCACACCGGATCGATGGCCTCGGCATCCCCGGTAAGCAGGAACGCCTGGCAGCGGCAGCCTCCAAAGTCACGCTCTTTGCGCGGACAAGCGAGGCAGGTGTCCGACATCCACGCATCCCCCCGGAAGCGATTAAACGCCGGGGAAGACTGCCAGATCCACGAGAGATCGTGGTCGCGCACATTATCGAAGTGCAGATCGGGAATGACCGCCGCTGCGTGGCACGGCATCGCCTGGCCAACCGGATCGATGAGCATCATCTGCCGCCCCCAGCCGCCAACACAAGCCTTGGGAAAGCTGCCAAAGTAATCCGGGAAGACGGCTTCCAGGTGGATCCTGCCTTTCAAACGTTCTTTGGCCGCCTCGATGATCGGTAACGATCGATCCACCTGCTCCTGCGTCGGCATGAGGAGAGAGCGGTTCTTAAGCGCCCAGCCATAGTATTGGACGTGGGCAATTTCCAGCCGGTCGGGAGAGAGGTCCTCCGCCAGCGCGATAAATGCTTCCAGCCGATCCAGATTCATGCGGTGGACGACCAAGTTCACCGTAAATGCCAGCGGGAATTTCTTGAGGATGGGAATCAGCGCCAGCTTCAGTGCGTGCGCCCGCGTTCCCGCGATGTGGTTAGCGGTGGTCTCGTCCAGGTCTTGAAAGCTTAGTTGCAAGTGTTCCAGCCCGGCGTCGACCAGCCCAGCGAGGCGGTCTTCACTGAGTCCCACGCCGGAGGTGATCATGTTCACGTACAGTCCCGCATCGCGCGCCGTTCTGATCAGTTCGGGTAAGTCCCTGCGGGCCAGCGGTTCGCCCCCGGTGAGATGCAAATGCAGAATTCCCAGGTGAGCCGCCTGCTGAAAGACTCGTTTCCAGTCGTCTGTAGAAAGCTCCTCTTCCGCCCGTTGCAGTTCCAGTGGATTCGAGCAGTAGAGGCAATGCAAGGGGCAGCGATGCGTTATCTCCGCGATGAGAGAGAACGGCTTGGACGGTGACTGGCTGTTGGCATGCATCCCGTTAGACCCGCACCACTCCGCGCTGCTCCATCCGATTGAGCAGGCTGAGAACATCCTGCTGAATATCGTCGCGATCGACGCCTTCGTATTGCTTGAGTAATTCGTCCACAATGGCCGCGACGCTCTGCTTGCCATCCAGGTGCGCGAGGATCTCGCGCGCCGGCCCTTGCAGATTCAGAGTTCCCTCCGGGATCAGCATGACCGCTTCCGTCGGATGCAACCGGCAGCCAGCCGCGAGCCGTGGGGTGGATTCAAGTCCATCTCAGCCTCTTTCCGCCTTGGGAACGAAGCATCCAGGCGGTATGTTGCCGGGAACTACGTAAGCGTAGTCGATGGCGTCGAGCTGCGCCCACAAGATCGCGCATTTCCTCTCCAGTGCCCCGATGACCTGCTCCTGCTCTGCCCGAGTCGCGGCATGGGTACAGACATAATCGAGGGCGAACGCGGCGTCTTCCGGCGCCTGCGTCAGGCGGCCTTCAAAATAGCTCAAGCCATGAGCGAGATAGGGATAGTGCAGCCGAAGCTGATCCATGCGCAGTGAGATAAGGCTGCGCGAGAACAGCTCGGTCAGCGAAGAGGCGACGGCTATCAGCAAGGGACTGTCGCGCACTAACGCAAGATAGGCATCTACGGCAAAGATCACACCCGGCAAGACGCCCGTGCAGGGAATCACCTGGTCACGCGAGAGGCCGGTGGCTTCGGCCAGCTGAATCCATTTCTCCACCCCGCCATAGCCACTTTGGTCGCCGTCGTGATCGATGATCCGTTTTCTCCACGCGCGGCGAAAAGCAGGGTCATCGCTTTTTGCCAGCAGTAGCGAATCTTTGATCGGGATGCGGCTCTGATAGTAGTAGCGATTAAGCGCCCATGCCTGCAACTGGCCGCGCGTCAGCTCGCCTGCGTGCATACGCAGGTGAAAGGGATGGAGATGATGGTAGCGGCTTTCCCCTACCGCTTGGAGACGGGCGCGCAGTTCCTCCGGGGAAAGAAGGTCGCCGGTGCTTGTTGTCAGTTGAGTTGCCATCCGTCGTGTCCTATTTTCCAACCCGCATCGCTTACATACTTGTACTCGGGACCTCGGGTATCAAGTACCGGGTTCGTGTTATTGATATGGACGAAGAGGCGTTCCCGAGCGCTTGTCCCGGCCAATAAGGCGATTGTCCCATCCTCGCCGCTCATTGGTACATGCCCGATGGAGCGCGCCAAAGGCGTTCCGGAATGTGTACGGCTGAGTTCTGCATCGCTCCAAAAGGTGCCATCCACCAGGATTGCGTCGCAGGAGTCATAGATCTCGCGGATGGACTTCGTGACTTCGGGCAGCGAGGGCGTGTACGCGAGACGGCGGCCATTCGCTTCCAGCAAGAGACCGAGCGACGCCTGACCGGGCTCGTTCGCGCCGGGCTCATCGGCGCCGGATGCACGCGCATAATACGGAAGCGATCCGGGAAGGGATATCGGCGTACAGGTCACTCGATCGCCCAAAGTAAATGCCTTTCCAGGATGTATTTCCACCCAGGTTAGCTGGTTGGGCACGCGTTCCAGCATGCGAAAAAAGCTGTTGGCTTCGAGCGTCCGGCGGACTACGCCGGTGGAGTAAACCGTAAGCGGCTGAAACTCCCGCAGCAAAAGCAACCCGAGTACCTGGTCGAGATCGGCGCTGGTGAGGATGATTCCTTGAATGGGGGTATTGCGCTTGCCGTACAGAGCTTTGGGCTGGAGTTCCGGATTCGATTCGATCTGGAACCTGAGATCCGGCGAAGCATTGATCAGGAACCATTTTTCGGCGTCCGTGGAGAACGCTGCTTGCAGTTGCAGCCGGGGCCGCACAACGTCAGGGACATTTCGGGAAAGATCGCACAGAGTGCAGGCACAGTTCCACTGGGGAAAACCGCCGCCTGCGGCGGTCCCCAGCAGCTTGAAGTTCATTAAGAGTTATTCTGCGGGTGCGTAGCAGTTGATCTCGCAGCCGAGGCTTACTTCTTCGAAATCAGGGCGTGTCCAGACTTTCGTTTTCATTTCTATCTCCCTTTGACAGAAAGCTGAACGGCCTTCTGCTCTTACTGCTGTTTATTATATCCGATGCCCCGTCAAGGTCTACTTCACTGGTAATCGGGGCTCATGGTTACCGTCCGAACGAGTAGGTCACCTTGAACACCCCGGAATCGATGCCCGGGTTTGCTGCGACATTGCCGGCGTTGGCCAGATGATGGTAGCGATACTCAAAGCGGCAGGAGCGCGTATGTGTCTGAAACAGCTCCACACCGCCCCCGAATTCGAAGGTGTAGTTGAAGGATGAGCTGTTGAACACCGGGATGTCTCGGGGAGATACGGCAAAGCCCCCCAGGCCGGTCACGAAGGGATGAATGCGCTTTCGCGGGAAGAAACCGAGCTTGTAGCCGAGCGGGCTAAAGGCGCTCACATAGGTCGATCGCGTTCCGCCAATGTAGGTTGCGGTTCCGGCGTAGATATGGTCCTGGGTTATCAGAAGCACATTCAACGGTGCCTTGCTCACTGGCTGATCCACGGGGACGGGTGATGTGAAACTGACCACCCCTGAATAGGAAGGCTGTTGCGGAAACTCCAGCTTGAAGCCTGTCATCGTAGGATCGGTTACGGACATCAGCGGGCGAACCTCGGCGACCCACGCACCCGAGAGGTTGTTGGCTAGAAAGCTACGTTTTTCAAAGCCAAGTCCGATTGCGCTGATTTTGCGTCCGTCGGCATATCCCAGCAGCATGTGGCTGGAATCGTTGGAGTACTCGACAAATCCACTAAAAGCCCGGTGGTTCGAGTAGTAACCGCCCACATCCTGTGCCCGGGTCACGGCGCAAGCGGCCGATGCCATCAGCAGGCAGCAGGCTGTTTTACGTAACCATTGTTGAGCATATTTGATTTGCAGCATCCGATTCTTCTCCCCAGCCTGAAACGCACCAGTGCGTAGTCACGAAATCGCGCGGTGGGGGGGACCGGGCATTCTCCTGTTTTTTGACCCGTACAGAAAGAGGACGGGATGGCAATCAATTTCTGAACTTCTCGATTCGCCCTCCCGGGGGGAAGGGAACCCAATCGAGAGAATGTACTAAAGTACAGTGGCAGTTCTAATATCGGTTCTGTCCAGCTTTTCTTCTAGAGAGCTGCGCCGATTGATCTGCCTGTACTCACGATGCAAGGCAATCGTAGCATCGAGGGCGTACCCCTCTGATCCCCCAACCGCTGCACCAGCGCGAAATAGTCACCTTGTTTTTTAAACTTTGGTGTGGTTGGTGGATGCGAGCTTTTCACTTTTGTGGTAGAACACACATCGCTCTACCGCTAATGGGTAGGTGCAGGCTACACAGCCTGCGCGAGACCGATCCCAGAAGGTCTACTCTTGTCCCCTAACGAAGGACGGGTCGGCGATACCTCGCTCGTTTTTCGGGAGATGTGGGATTCCACCGAGGTTGACCGCTAAGTTCTTCGGATGAATCCAGAGTTAGAGAGAAAGAACCGTGGAATCCCACATCTCGCGAAACACAAGCGAGATATGGGCCGCCCGTCCTTTGCTGGCAAACCAGAGGCCTATTTATTTTGGTTCTCCTAGCTCCGCATCTACCCGATATCGATTTGCTCCACCGCCTGGTAGAGAGCGCACACCTCTTCCCGGTTGGGAAAAGCCCACGCGTCAAAGTCCTCTTCGCTCATCGTGAACTCCTCGCGCCATAGCCTGGTGAGCCAGGGAAGCTCGGCGAGCGTCGACTCCAATTCCGGGTGGATATACACCAGGTACAACTCGCGGGGCTGCTCTTTGAGCGAAGCTTGCAGATTCTCGAATACTCGCTCCATGACCGGTCGCGTAAATGCAGTTCCACATGTAGACGATCAGCGGCCCAGCCGGCCAGGAGAACTCCGTCGCATCGCCCGTCATGGAGATCACCGGCGCTCGAGGTGCACGCTTCGCCAGTGCGTAACGCGCGATGTTGTCCCTGGCAACGCGGTCCAGCTTGGGAGAGAGCTCGACGCCGATGATCTCGCGAAATGGATAGTCGGAAGCCAGCAACAGTGCGCGTCCTTTGCCCGACCCGAGGTCGATGAAAGAGAAGCGCTGAAAATCCAGATGCAGCCGCTCCCGCATCGCGCGCATGATGGCGTGAAATACCGAGGGTGCTACGGCAAAGTAACCGTTGTTATAGAGATCATGCTGATGGCCGGAAGGCAGTTCGTAGATCAGCCCGCTGGTCTCTACGCCGAATTGCTCATCGAAGGGATGCACAGCGCGGAAGCTGCGGTACTTGCCCTCCTCCATGCGCGGCCACGCGTCCTTCTTCCTTCGGCCCAGTACCCGCCACAACCGCCCGATCTCTTCTCTCATCTAGTAGCGCTTCTAATCCAGTCCCAGCTTCTTCCAGATTTGATCCACGCGCGCCTTGGTGGCCCCATCCATCGCGATCATTGGCGGCCATGGCCGGGTAAAGCCTTCCGCCTTCCATTTGCGGGTGGCGTCAATGCCCATCTTGCTGCCGTAGTTGGGCAGGCGCGAGGCGTGATCGAGCGAATCGACCGGGCCCAAGGTGAACTGGATGTCGCGCTCGGGATCGATGTTGTTGGCAACGCGCAGCGTCACCTCGCCCAGATCCTGTACGTCGCAGTCTTCGTCGACCACGATGATGCACTTGGTAAACATCGCCTGGCCCAGCGACCAGATGCCGTGCATCACCTTGCGCGCCTGACCGGCATAGCTCTTGCGGATGGCGACGATCATCAGGTTGTGAAACACGCCTTCCACCGGCAGGTTTATATCCACAATTTCCGGTATGGTCAGCTTCATTAGCGGCAGAAAAATACGCTCCACCGCTTTGCCCATCCACGCATCTTCCATCGGCGGCTTGCCTACAATGGTCGCTGCATAAACGGGCTCCTTGCGATGTGTAATGCAGGTGATGTGAAAAACGGGGTACTCCTCTTCCATGGTGTAGAAGCCGGTGTGATCGCCAAATGGACCTTCCATGCGTAGTTCGTCCAGCTCCACGTAGCCTTCGAGAACGATCTCCGCGTTCGCCGGCACTTGCAGGTCGACGGTTTCGCAATTGACCAGCTCAACTGCCTGCTGGCGCAGGAAACCCGCAATGACAAACTCCTCGACCTCCGGAGGCGCGGGCACAATGGCGGAGAAAGTAAGTGCCGGATCGGTGCCGATCGCCACCGCAACTTCGAGCCGCCGGTTTTTCTTCTCGGCCACGGCGATAGCGGCAGGCCGCCGAGGCGTCTGCCGGGCGGGTGGTTCCGCCCGCCGTCTCTGCCATTACCCGCACGCGCGCCGCGCTTGCATCGCCGGAAGCATCAGCGACAGCCGTCGCTCGCAGCCGCTCGCGCAGATGCTCCGCGGCTACCTTTTGCCGTTGCCAGTGCATGCCTGTCGTTTGCCCATCGTAGACCTGCATGCGATACATGCCCACGTTTCGTTTCCCGCTCTTTGGATCGCGGGTAATCACGCAGGGCAGGGTAATAAAGCGGCCGCCATCCAATGGCCAGCACTGAAGGACGGGAAAGTCCAGGACGCTGAAATTTTCTCGCAGGATCACCTGCTTGCAAGGCGCGTCTTTGGACGCAATGGTGCGAGGAAAAAACCGCCCCACTTCCGCCAGCATGGGAAGCATCTTCAACTTCTCCAGAAGACCTTCAGGCGATTTGAGCTGGAGCAGGCCCTCGATGCGTTGCGCCACGTCATCCAGGCTATCCACATTGAGCGCAAGCTTCATGCGCCGCTCGCTGCCGAACTGGTTCATCAGCACCCGGCTGCCTGGATACCCCTTCACGTTCTCGAACAGCAGCGCGGGGCCGTCCGACTTGGACACCCGATCGGCAATCTCTGCCATCTCCAGAATGGGATCCACGGGCTCGTGGATGTGCTTTAGCTCGCCTGCTTTATCCAGCGTCTTGATCCAACCCCTGAGGTCGTCGTATGCCAATGCGGTCTCCACGCCCCAAATCCTGCGGGCGCCTCATCACCATACTATCCGGGAGAGGAAACCGGGCTTAAGAGGCCCCCAACGAGGCCGATCGAGGAGCGAGTCCAGAGGCGATCTTGAGAAAAGGCCAAGACGATGAGCCTGGTCTTGGTTTTTCCTGGACATTAGGAGAATGGTTAAGGGCGCCCAGGACTTCATCCTGGGTCATTTTCAGGCGTCCCTGGCGGAACTGTTCTTGGCGCTCATTTCCACCCAGGACGTTAGAGTTGGGGTGAGAACCTGCGAAAGGAGCTGTACGAAGAGCACGGATTGAAAGGCTGCGGAAGAAGCTCTGTTTTGTGTCAGGGCACAACTTCAGTCGGGCCGTAAACGATCGAGAGTATGACGGGCTTTAGCCCCTGAGGGATTTGCTTTTCTGGTCGGTGCAAAAGCCGTACCTCAGCGGCTAAAGCCGTCACCCGGCGCGCGTTTACGGCCCGACTAAAGTCGTGCCCTGACACAAAACATGAGTTTTTCCGCAGAGTGTGAACCACGTGCCCTTCCTAAGGGTCTTTTCGACGGTTCTTACACAGAACTCATCAGTTCTGGGCTTCATTGGCCGCGGAAAAGTCTTCGCCGAAGAGGAAAGCTGCTAAAAGCCCGTCGTATTGCGTCTACTCTCCGCGCATCCAGCGGTCCATGAGTGTTTGGGCGCAGCGCGCGCCACACAGGTGACGAACCTTCGCGGCATGAGACAGCATGATGTTCCATGGCGTAAGTTTCAGCATTGGCTGCTCAGGAGCCTTGGGAATGAGAGCTGCCGGCTCGGTCAACGCCAGCCACCAGTCCTCCGCCTCTCCCCTGGGATTACCGCAAACATCGCAGTGGTAAGTCTCTGTAAACGCCATACAAACATCTCCCGGTCTTGTTCGGTCCGCATCGCAGGTTTGGGCCCCTGGGCGATACCTTAAAGCAAAGGCAAATTACCACGAGTGTCTCCCAGCGGCCAATCCCCGGAAGTGGGCATCTCGGTCTTCGTGCAGGCGCGGCACTTTAGTTTTTCTTGCCGCCGCGTCCCGTTTCAGGGATTTCAGCTGCGGCTCTGGGGCAACGCGCGTCCTGGCCGAATTGTCTTCGATCCTTAGCGCAAATTGCCTGCCTTGGCAGGAGTTCTCTTGGGAGGCGTATCGACTTCGTTACATCGACCCAGTGAAGGAGAGATGAGCTCAGGCGATACTTGCCGGCTGATCCTCGTACTGCTCCAACGGATAGCCAAGCTTCTTCCACTGATCGAAGCCCCCGAGCAGGGGACGGACGCGATAGATTCCGTTTTGCCGGAGTTTCATCGCCATCTTGGCGGCCGTCGCTTCGCTGGGGCAAGTGCAGTAGAGGATGACATCGCGGTCGCGCGGGATCTCCCCGCTGCGCTGCATCAGCGTCTCGGGGGAGAGCCGGATCGCGCCCGGCAGTACCCGGGGGTCGGGCAGGTAGTCGAGCGGATGGCGCAAGTCAACGATATAGGGGGCCTGGCCGCCGTCCAACATCCGCTTTAGCTCCACCGGATCGAGGCGTGAGGTGCGAACCTGCTGCAAAAACGCCTGCTGCTTCCACACCCGATAGCCCAGCAAGCCGATGATGGCGAGCAGGAACAAGGCGCCCGCGAAATGTTCCATCCAGGAAAGCGCCTCAGGATGGACGCGAAGAACATCGCCGAAAAACCGCCCGACCATGGTGATGGTCGCGGCCCAGAACAGGGCGCCTGCCAAGTCATAAGCGAGGAATACGCGATACTTCATCCCCGTCTGGCCCGCGATCGGCGCTGCCACCGTCCCCAGCCCGGGTATAAACTTGGCCACCAGCAACGCTTGCTCACCGTACTTGGTGAAATAGTCTTCGGTTTTACGAACGCAAGTTGACCTCTCAAAAGAGAGCCGGCACACCAGTTTCACCATGGTGCCGCCGTAACGCTTACCCAACATGTACCAGAGGGTATCGCTGATAAAACAGCCCGCGACCACCGCAAACAGCACCAGCGGAAACGATAGCTTGTGGGTCGCCGTCAAAGTACCTGCAGCCAGCAGCAGGGGTATGCTCGGCACGGGCACGCCAAGCTGCTCCCCCATCACCCAAAGAAAAAGGATGACGTAAGCGTAATGCAGGAAAAAATCGTACGCTAACGGCATAACGCGTCTGCCTCTGAAAGTCTTTCCCTATAGATGTCGGCAAGCAGGGAAACGGTGCGATGGTAGCCAAGCGTTCTTAACTTATAAGCGCGGCCGCGTGCAGACCCCGCAGGCTCCCGGTCCGCAAGGAGTCCGGGCGCTTGCGGTCAGTGTAACCGAACAGGAATGCGTCCTTGTATAGTCGATTGTCGAGAAACCGTGTCTCTGGTAAGCGTTCAAGGCAGCGAGTGCGCTGACAGACGCACTCCATCTGAATAACGCGATGCAAATCAGCGACTTGTGCAAGCTTACGTGGCTGGCCGCAGAATCCCGAGAGGCAACTAGTAAAATTCCCGAGATAGTAAAAGTCGGGTCGCCTCTTGAATGGTTCTTCCGGATCGCCGCGTTTGTCTAAACCCCTTCTCGCCGCTGTCGCGCTCCTGATCAGCATGTCGAGCCCTGCTGCACTGGCGCAGCAAGGCCGTTCGCAACAAGCTGACCGCGCTGCCACCCAATGCGCAATCAAGGGCAATGTCCTCGACTCAGCCGGCAAGCCGGTAGTTGACGCCTCGGTAAGGCTCGAACGCAAGGGTGTCCCAGATGTGGTCGAGGCCAAGACAGACGCAACTGGTGGCTTCGCGTTTTTGGCCCTGACGGCCGGGAGCTATACCCTCAGCGCGGAGAAGATTGGGTTGCACAGCCGCTCAACCGTCGTGGCTGCCTCCCCAGGCGGGGACCAAACACGGGTCGACCTGGTCCTCGGTGCAAATTCCGCGGGCGCCGTGCCGTCTTCTTCCCCGGCCATGGAATTCGCCGATAAGCCGAATTTCACCGTCGCGGGGGTGACCGATTGGACCGCCGTGGGCGGCCATGGATCGGATGCCACCCTGCGCACCAGCGAAGCTCTGGCCCGGGAAACGCTCACCCTCAAGCCCCAAGGCTCGGGATCCAGCGCGACCGGGACGAATGAATCGGAGAGCAACCTGCGTACAGCTCTTGCGGGAGCCCCCGGGAGTTTTGCGGCCAACCACCAGTTGGGCGCATTCTATCTCCAGGCGGGGCATTATCGGGAGTCGGTTCCGCTCTTGCAGGCCGCGTACCAGATCGATCCGGCGAACCGGGGTAACGAATACGATCTGGCCCGGGCTGACGAAGAAACAGGTGATTTCTCCGCAGTCCCGTGACCATGTCGAGAAACTGCTGGCGCATGAGGACGACGCCGGCCTGCATCGCCTGCTGGGCGAGCTGGACGAGAAAATGGGCGATCCTTTGGCTGCCGTCCACGAGGATGAGCAGGCGGTCCGTCTGGATCCCAGCGAGCAGAACTACTTCGCTTGGGGCTCGGAGCTATTACTTCACCGGGCAGTGTGGCAAGCGGCGGAAGTTTTCAAGAGCGGAACCAAAGCATATCCCAAGTCGGCCCGCATGTTGACTGCGCTGGGCACGGCCCTTTTTGCCGGAGCCCTTTACGACCAGGCGGCGGAGAGTCTCTGTCAGGCTTCCGACTTGAACCCGGCCGATACAGAGCCCTACATTTTCATGGGCAAGATCGAGATGGCCGCACCCAAGCCTTTGCCATGCATTGAGCCCAGACTGGCCCGATTTGTGCAGCAGCAACCCGGCAACTCGCTCGCCAACTACTTTTACGCCATGGCGATCTGGAAACAGCAGCCATTGCCAATGAACCGCGAGTCCGCGCAGAAGGTGGAAACCTTGCTCACCAGGGCTGTGGCCGCCGACCCTAAATGCGGCGACGCTTACCTCCAGCTTGGGATACTCTCGTCTTCCCAGCATAATTTTGAAAAGGCGATTGGCTATTACGCCAAGGCAATTGAAGTGGACCCGCAGCTCGGCGAGGCGCATTATCGGCTAGGCGTGGCCTATGATCGGATCGGATCGCCGGAAAAGGCCAAACAGGAATTTCAGCTGCATGACGAGATCGAAAAGCAGCAGGCAGCTGCTGTCGAACGCCAGCGGCGTGAGGTTAAGCAATTCCTGGTAGTTCTTGAAGGGCAGCCGGCGACTCCGCTGGCTCATTAAGAAGGAGGCCTTCGAATGTTCAAGCTATTGGCCGTGATGCTGCTTCCGGTGATGACCATGTCTGCCAGCTGACCTGCCCAGCCGGAAATATCTGAACTTGGCCGCCATCAAGACGATGGTTGCCGCTGCGGAAGCGAAAGCCCAGGAGCTGAACGTGCAAGTGACAATCTGCATCGTAGATGAAAGCGGCAACCTGCTTTTCCTGGAGAAGGAAGACGGCGCTTCGCTCAACACCCTGCAGTTTGCCCAGAAGAAGGCCCGGCATGCTGCCGCATATGGCGCCCCTTCAAGAGAAGGAGCCGAGGCGGTCAAGAACGGTCATGTGGAAGACCTCGCATTTCCCAATTTTTTCCCCAACCAGGGAGGCCTGCCCGTTCGCGTGGACGGTCAGCTTCTCGGCGGGATTGCAGCCAGCGGCGCGAAGTCTGAGATTGACGAACAAATTGCGCAAGCAGGGATCGACGCACTGCTTAAAGAAATAATGGTACGTCCTTTGTGTTAGTCTCCGATTGTCCGTAGCCATCGCGTAGTCCGAAACGCGCGGTGTATCATAAACACGAAAAATAGATCGCGATGTTTAAGCGGCAGCTTTCATGTCAACGGCAGCAGGCGGGTTGGGCCGACCCGTTCGTTCACCCTACGTGAAGCGCAGCGCATGAACATCAGGGAAGTAGCAAAGAGAGCCGGAGTTTCCACAGCCACGGTGTCACGCGTGGTGAACGGCACGGCGCCCGTAGACGCGCGTACGGAAAAGCGTGTCCGGGCGGCGATCCAACGAAGTGGCTATTACCCCAACACCCATGCACGCACCCTGGGCACAGGCAAAAGCCATATCTATGGCCTGATCATCTCCGACATTGAAAATCCTTTTTTCCCTGAACTGGTGAAATGCTTTGAGCGCATGGCGGTAGAGCATGGCCACGAAGTGCTGATTGCCAATACCGACTACCAGGCAGAGCGCATGGAGGTTTGCGTGCGCCGGATGCTGGAGCGCAAGGTGGATGGGGTTGCCATCATGACATCGGAGATGGATCCCGCGCTGATCCAGATGCTGAACGGCCGGGGCATCCCCATCGTTTTTCTGGATACCGGAGCAGTTGCAGATGGAATCAGCAACATTTCGCTCGACTACGACAGCGGTGTCGACCAGGCGATCGACCACTTAACCTCGTTGGGCCACCGCAGGATCGCTTTTGTCAGCGGGCCGGACAATCTCGCTTCCGCCAGAACGCGGCATGAGGCTTTTCTAGCCTCGCTGCAGCGGAAGAATCTCGAGTGCAGCGACGACTACATTCGTCCTGGCAACCATCGCTTCGATGGAGGCTACGCGGCGATGTTAGAGATATTGAAACTGCGGGTGCGGCCGACAGCCGTCTTGGCTTCGAATGATCTTACTGCCATCGGAATCATGGGCGCCGTCTATGCGGCAGGGCTACGGGTTCCCGAGGACATTTCGGTGGTAGGCTTCGACGACATCGCGCTCAGCAGTTTTATGCCGCCGCCCCTGACGACGATCCGCCTCTCGCGAGCGGAGATTGCGGAGTTTGCCTTCACCTCGCTCTACGCCGCAAGCCAGCGCGGAGAAACCCAGGGCGTTACCCACATCGTCGCGCGGAACTGGTGATTCGCCAATCCACCGCCGCCATGCACGGGGAAGTCATCGTCCAACTCCACTGAGCCCGCCATCCGAGCAAACGGGTACTGAAGCCGGAACCTGAGCGAAGCCCAGTCCGAAGTCCTGCGAACGCCTGCCGCTCTCCAAAGCCTACCCGATCAACGTTGCGGCTTGATCACGCATCCACCCTCGCGGATGGTGATGATCTGGTTCGCCTTGACCTGCGTAAAACTTTTCGATCTTCTGCGTAGTCGGCCATTTCACTTCGATCAAATCCACCGTCTCAACCTTACCCAACCCAAAGTGAAGCCGCAGATCCGATTGCGACATGACGCTGGCGCCGCTGTGGACCTCATCCATCTGGACATGCTTTCCCGTGATGACCCGCACCCGCGCGCCAATCGCGGTGCGATTGCACTTGGTTCCCACCAACTTGATCTTGATCCAGTTCTGCTTGTTGCCGCCTTCATTGCGCAGCAGCGACGGGGGATCGTTCAGATTCAAAATCAGTACATCCATGTCGCCGTCGTTGTTATAGTCTCCGAACGCGGCGCCCCGGCTGGAGTAATGTTCGCTGATGCCGGGCCCCATCTCCGCAGACACGTCTTTGAACCGGCCGTTGCCAAGATTCCTGTAAACCAGCCGCGGATTCTTGAAGGTCTGGTCGAAATTGTATTTATCGATCTCCGGGTACACGTGCCCGTTGACCTGGATGATGTCTGCCCAGCCGTCATTGTCGTAATCGACAAATGCCGCAGCCCCAGGCCACGTAACGGTTGTTGACCCCGACGCCGGACTCGAACGTGACATCGGTGAAGGTTCCATCGCCGTTGTTGTGGTACAGGTTGCAAGTGTCATCGGCGAAATTGGTCTTGAATATATCGAACCATCCGTCACAGTCATAGTCGGCCACGGCTACGCCCATGCCCGCCTGCTCGTGCCCGTTGTCGCTGTAGGCGCAACCGGCCATGACGGCGATATCGGTGAATGTGCCATCGTGGTTGTTCTTGAACAGGATGCTGGGCGCGGAGTCCACCGCGACATAAATGTCCGGCCAGCCGTCGTTATCGAAATCGTAAGAGACGGCGGTGATGGAGTATCGCGGGCCCGGCTTCAGAATCCCCGACTTCTCAGAAACATCGGTAAACGTGCCATCTCCATTGTTGTGGTAAAGAATGTTCGTGTCGCCCGGAAGGCCGCGCGGGCCGCACATGATGGGAACGCCCTTCCACTGGCAGTAGTTGGTGTCTGTCGGGCGCAGGAATGGTTGCCGGATCCAACTTGAGGTAATTGCAGACGAAAAGATCGAGGTGGCTGTCGCGGTCGTAGTCGAGAAACGTACAACCTGCTCCCCAGCGAACCTGCTGCCTGGCTGAGCCCGGCTTTTTGCGTGACATCGGTAAACGTGCCGTCTCCGTTGTTGTGGAAAAGAATGTTGTGTCCCCAGAAACAACAAAACAGGTCGTCCCATCCATCGTTGTTGTAATCGCCGACGCAGACTCCCGTCTGCCAACCCGTGCGGCCCAGGCCCGACTTCTCCGTGACATCGGTAAACGTGCCATCGCGGTTGTTCTTGTAGAGATGAGAAGTCGGCGCTTGCCCGGCAGGCCAATGGGAATCGAGCCGATCCCCATTCGTAAGGTAGATGTCCAGCCAGCCGTCGTTGTCGTAGTCGAAGAAAGCCAGTCCGCTGCCCTTGGCCTCAATGATGGAGCGTTTGTGATCGACGCCTCCCCACACGTTGGGGATGGTCAGCCCGGCTTGCTGAGCCACATCCACATACTGGACCGGGAGACGTTGTGGGACTCGATACTGCGGCTTCGACCAGTGCCGGGTCTCTCCACTTCCAGAGAGGAGTCGTAAGAGCGTCTGTCAGCGTGCTGCCGAGCATGAAGAGAGAGGAGCCGAGGAAGCGCCGTCGCGGAAAAATCATAGATTGCGATGATTATAGAGACTCATCGGGCTGGCACTTTGGGGAACGGATGAGGGACAATGCCCGCGCCTTCTTTGACCGCGATGATCTGATCGATGGGCACATTGGCCAGTTTATCTACCTGCCCGCTGGGCCATGTGATCACCAGCGATTCGATTTTGGCTCGCTTGCCCAGGCCAAAATGGATCCGCGGATCGCTGGCCGACATATAGCTCGTTCCGCCCTCCGCCTGTTTCACCTGAGCAAACCCTTCCGAGGTCAAGTTTCAGCACGGCGCCGGTGCCGTCGCGGTTGGATTTTGTCCCGATCAACAAAACCTCGAGCCAGTGATTGGCATTGCCCGCCATCATTGCGCAAAAGTTCGGGATAATCGCCGCGATTGTTGACGGCAATATCGATGTCACCATCGTTGTCGAAATCCGCGGTAGCCAGACCACGCCCCGCGACCGGACGAAGGAAGTCCGGACCAAGTTGAGAGGACGTCATTTCGAAACGGCCCTGCCCAAGGTTGCGAAACATCAGCAGCGGCTCTTTGTAGGAGACCTCGCTGTGATAAAGGCTCACGTTGTCCAACATCGCGCCATTCAGTTGCAGGATGTCAATCCAGCCATCGTTGTCGTAGTCGATGAACTTGGCGGCCACCCCGCTCAGCAGCCTTGCCTTGGCGCCGATTCCAGAGGCATATGTGTCGTCGGTAAAGGTGCTGTCGCCGTTGTTGAGGTACAGCCGGTTTAGTTCGAAATCAAGATGGGTGATGTACACGTCCAGCAAGCCGTCGCCGTTGACATCGGCGGCGTCGATGCCCATGCCCGCTTCGTACTTCCCATCTTCGCTGACCGCCAGCCCGGATATCAGAGAGACATCCTTGAATGTGCCGTCGTGATTGTTCAAAAACAGGAAATTCGGCCAGGTGTCATTGGCAATCGCAATGTCCGGCCAGCCATCGTTGTCGAAGTCAGCCAGCACCACTCCCATCCCTTTCGATTCGGGCAAGCCTACCCCTGACTTGTCGCTTACATCAGTGAAAGTGCCATCGTGGTTGTTATGGTAGAGCTTGGTCTTCTGTCCCTTGTAGTTGCCTGGATTGCAGTAGGAGCGATAACCGGGACCGCGTTCTCCGCACCACAGATTGTTCTTCGGTGTCCACTCAATGTAATTGGTGACCACCAGGTCGAGCCATCCGTCTTTGTCGTAGTCAAACCATCCCGCACTGGTTGACCATCCACCCTCGTCGGCGACTCCGGCCTTGGCAGTAACGTCGGTGAAGGTTCCGTTGTGATTATTGTGGTAAAGAATGGCGCGCCCGTAACCGGTCACGTACAGATCGGGGAAGCCGTCATTGTCGAAGTCCCCCACCGCCACGCCCTGTCCATAATGTCCTGCACCGCCCACGCCGGCCTTGTCGGTGACGTCGGTAAACGTGCCGTCACCGTTGTTGTGATAAAGCGCTGAGCGCAAGGGCGTAGGAGGCTTGTAAATGTCGGTGGCGGCAGACTGAACGAAGTAAAGGTCCATGAGCCCATCCTGGTCGTAGTCGATCCATCCCACGCCGGTGCCCATGGTTTCCAGATAGTACTTCTGGTCAGTTTGGGTGGAGTCCTGCAGAAAGGTGATGCCGGCTGCCTTGCGAATGTCCGTATAGCGAACAGTGATAGGCGTGTCTGGCGCTTTTGCCACCTGTTGAGCTTGGGCTACGCAGGTTGCGGCAACGATGGCAATCAATACCAGAGAAGTTTTCGCCACGTCTCAGAGTGTCCTGTCCGCAAGCGACAGCGCGAGTCCGAGCAGTTGCTGCCGGTTGGCCATGGTCATGGGCTCATTGGCAGCCGGGGAGGTCGCCGGCGCCGCTGCCAGGACCTGTTCAATCCGGTTGATGTCCAGGGCGCCGTGTTGGCTGCTGTTCTTGAAACGGTTCAGGACTTCTTTGGCTTTATCGATCTGTCCGGTTTCAAAATAAAAAACACCCAGGGTTGAATAGCTGCCAGGCCATTCCGGAAGCAAATCCACCACCCGCTCGAAATGCTGGCCGGCTTCTGCGGTCTTTCCTTCCAAGGCTGAAGCAAGACCCAAGCCCCAGAGAATCTTTCCCGAGCCTGGGACGCGGGCCTGTCCTTGCAGCAGTGTCTGCTTTGCGCCGGCGATGTTATGCTCCCGCAACTGCAGCAGCGCAAGCGCGAGATAGTCCTGATCGTTGTCTGGATTACGGGTGATGGCATCGCGGTAAATCTCTTCAGCGCGGGCGGCGTCACCCAGGTGCGCGTAGATATCTCCCAGCAGAGCCAGGTAGGGATCGTCTTTGCGGCCCTGCTCTGAAACCTGCCCGGCGGCATCGAGTGCTTCGGCATACTGACCTTTTCGGAAGTAAGCGTCGGCGATGTTGAATATTACTTCGTCCGAGCCTGGGTTCGCCTGCAACGCAACACGGAAGTGCTGGATGGCATCGTCATACAGGTGATAATGGGCGAGCAGCACGCCGACTCCATTTTGTGTGCGGTAGTCGCCTGCGCTTAACTTGTCGAGCTGGACGATGGTGTCTTTCGCTTCCGCCGTCTTTCCGGATTTGAGATAAGCCTCGGCCAGTAAGTACAGATCCTCCGGCTGATCTGGGTGCTTGCTGATCTCGTCGTGGAGTTGCGTAATGTCGAATTGATTCTGAGCCTGGGGAGCGAGCTTGGAGCGATTATCCAGGTAGTCGAAAAGATGCTCGTACGGATATGGACCGGTTGGAGCATCTTTTGAGAGTGTCTGAAATACCTTTAGATCACGATCGGCGGCCTCGGTCTGGTGCAGACTTCGCTCCACCATCGCCAGCTTGTAATATCCGGTCGCCGGGCTATGGCTAACCGCTACGTATTTCCTGAGCAGGTCGGCGGCTTCCGCATATTTCTTGCTCCCGATGCGCAGGTTGGCTAGCTCCAACAGTGCCGCGGCAAGATCCGGATTGGAATGGAGCGCCTGCTGAAACATCGCTTCGGCTTGTGCATTGTCTCCCTGCCGCTCGGCGATAGAACCGAGATTGAATAGGCATGCGCTGTTGTGAGGATCGAGCTTGAGGCCGTCCTGAAAATATTGTTTTGCTTCGTCGAATCGGCCCAGATGCCGGTAAGAAATGCCAAGGTAGACGTACGAGCGCGCGGATGGATCGAGTTTGATCAGTTTCTGGAATTCTTCGATGGCCTTGTCCACCTTGCCTGCCATGAAATAGCTCTCACCCAGCGCTCCCAGCAGATCGGCGCGCTGTGGGGCGATGGCGAGGCCCGATTCCAGAAGCGGTATCGCATCCTCGTAATAATTCTGAGACATGCTGACTCGGGCCATCAGATAGATAACGTCTGTATTCTCAGGCGCAATTTTGTGAGCGCGCACCAGCAGATCGAGTGCGTCCAGTGGGCGAGACTCATTGGAATAAACCTGCGCGAGCAGGTGGAGCGTCTCAGGCGAGTCGGGTTTCAACTTGAGTGCGCGGTTGAGTGCCAATTCCGCCTTGGAGTTTGCGCCGTCGCGAAGGTAGGCTTGCCCCAGGTTGTATAGGATCTCGAAGGTGCCCGGCCGCAATGCATCGGCCTTTTCCAGTTCCAACTCCGCCGGCTCGAATTGTTTTTCCGACGCCAACATGATTCCAAGTGTGAAGTGAAGCTGGATATTATCCTTGTTCTGTGCCGAAAGTTCGGTTGCCAGCCGCAAGCCCTCCGCGGTGCGGTTGCTTGCGAGATAAGCATGAATCAAACTGAACTGTGTTGCGACATTCGCGGGACGGACGCGTTCAAAGTGCGGAATAGCTTCGCTGGGCGATCCCTTGCTCATCAGCAAAAGGCCGAGGTTGTAGTTCGCATCGCGGTTGCTGGGATCACTCCGCAAAACGGTTCGAAATTCATTCTCGGCCAAATCAGGCTTCTGCTCAGACATATACACATTGCCCAGGTTGTTGCGCGTCTTTGCTGAGCCAGGAGCGAGTTTCAGGGCATGCTGGAATGCTTCGACAGCGTTGCTCAAGTCCTTTTCGTCGATGTAGATAAAGCCCAGTAGGTTGTAGGCTTCCACGTTGGCAGGATTACGCTGCAGTTCCTCTTGCACCTTATCCCTCGCCTGATCGAGCAGGCCTTGCCTACGTAACTCTTCAGCCTGCTGGAGAGTCGGGGAGGGTTTAGCAGATGGTTCCGCTTCCCGGGAGGTAGTGGAATGATGAGGCTGCTGGGCAGCGAGCGTCAGGCTGCCAAGAAGAAGCAGCAAGAGACTTCCCCTCCGGCTTAGACTCGACGCGGTGCGCCATGCAATCGCGATTCTGGTTGCTTGCTGCATGAATACGCGGCTCACCATCCATACATACCGTTGCCGAGTGCCTATCAAGGCAGCGATTTTAGCATTTCGAGGGCCCGTTGCGCCCCCGGATGTTGAGGCTGCACCCGCAGCAGTTCCAGTAGCACTTCTCTTGCCTTCTCCTTATCGTTTTGCATCACGTAGAGACGGGCAAGATTCAGATACGGTTGATCGAAGTTGGGAGCGACTCGGATGCACGTCTTGAATTGGCCTTCCGCAGCAGCATAATTCTTGGCTCGAACAAACAGAACGCCGAGGTTGCTCAGGGCCTCGGGATAATCTGGACGCAGATCGATGGCTTTCTGTAAATAGTCCGCCGCCGATTGCATTTGGTCTTGCTGAGCGTAGAACATCCCGAGGCTGTAGTTCGTCTCCGGATCATCGGGTTGAATTTCGAGCGCGCGAACCAATAGAGTTTGTGCCTTATCAAAGGCGCCCTGCCGGCGATAAAGATTTCCCAGGTTGAGCAAGGCGATCGCATAGTTCGGTCTCTGATCGAGCGACCGCTGGAAGTCCCGCACGGCTTCATCTGGTTGTCCTTGTTGGGCCGCGATCATACCAAGATTGTTCCATGCCTCTGGATAATTCGGGCGCAGCTTCAATGTTTGTTCCATATTTTGACGCGCCTGCTGAAGATCATTTCGCCTCAGGTGAAGCGTGCCAAGGTTGTAATAGGCCTCCGCGGCGTCCGGTTTCTGAGCGATGACCTGCTCGAAGGAGGCGGCCGCTGCGTCGAGGTAGCCATGCTGGAACAGCGCCACCCCGTAGGTGAAGTCATTGCGCTGGAACGCATCGTGATAGAGCACCCCACCAAACGGAAGCGCTTTTTGTATGCGATCGGCTGCGGTGTTCGGGATAGCCTTGACATCCTCCAACAATCGCTGAGGATCGATCGGTCCTTGATACACCTTGACGATCAAGCCTTCTCTGTCGAGCAGGAAGGATGTGGGGATTGCGAGGTCACGGCGCCGGTCGAACAGGTAGCGGTAGATGATGTTATAAACGCCCGCCACATCTTCGGTCGCAAAAAAGACGGGAAAGGAGAACTTCTCCCGCTCCGCGAACAACCGTGCCTTACTTACATCGCCCGTATCGTCAACGTTGACAGCCAAAACTTCCAGCTGCCTTTTGGCCAGCAGTGACTGGTTCTGATGGAGAAGCCTCAGTTGTTCGGCACAGAGCGGCGCCGTGGTCGTCCAGAAATTGAGAAGCACATAGCCACCCTGCAAGCTGCGCAATTCGCGCATATTCCCCGCGAGATCGGGCAGCGAGAACACCGGTGCTTTCAAGGGTTCAATCAGCCACGTCTCTATCGGCGATGGTAGCGGTTCTAACTTGAGCAGTGGTCCAGCTTGCGCATAGGACTGAGGTGGCGCGGCAAATGCCTTGGCCACAAATTCAGCGGAACCCTCCTCGATCGCGATGCGATGGTTGACCGGGATGTTTTCGAATTCCTGAGAAAGTCCACTCGGCCAGCGGACCGTGGCTCGAATTGTGCCTTCCGGCTTTCCCACGCCAAACAACATCTCCTTAGAGTGCTGGGCAACGAATCCCGATCCCGCCTGAAGATACTTTGTCTGCCGTAGCGTCCCCGCCTCGACGGTGATCGCCGTACCGATACCGTCACGATTGCTCTTGCGTCCTTGCAGGCGGAACACGATCGAGGAGCCAAGTTCCTTCATCGCGTTGTGCAAGATTCGCAATTGCGGGGCATTCCGATTCTTAAGGATGACCTCTAACCGTCCGTCGTGGTCGATATCGGCGAGAACAAAGGAGCGGCTGTCCTCCGGAAAGTCCAATCCCACCGCGCCTGAAACCTCGGTGAACGTGCCATCGCGGTTGTTCGCAAACATGACATTTCGTTCGTAGCCGCTCCACGAGCGGTCTGACCGAATCAACTCGTTGATCGCATTCCAACCATGCTCGTAAGCCAGTAAGGGTGTTGCGTCTTCAGGCGATTTCGCTACCACCTGCCGCCAGAAAAAGCTTGCCAGGTCGTTCCGTTCCGGCGCGGATATGTATCCATTCGCCACGTAGAGGTCAGGGTAGCCATCGTGATCGAAATCCCAGAAATCCGAAGACCAGGACCAACGCCCCATCTCAACTCCCGCTTGCTGGCTGATGTTTTGAAACTTCCCATTCCCCAGGTTTCGATAGAGCGCATTGCCTCGCGCGTGCCGCCGGTAGAGAGCGCGGACTTCTTCCGGCGCTTTTTCGTGAAAGCGCTTTTGCCCGGAAACCCTTTGGCCCGCGGCCGACCACATGTCGGCAACGTAGACATCCTGTTTGCCATCGTTATCGAAATCGGTCCAGGACGCGCTCATTCCAGCACCCGGATCGTCGATGCGGGCTTCGCCGGAGACAGCCGTGAACGTCCCATCACCGTTGTTGCGGTAAAGATTGCCGCGCCCGAAATCGTTGGCCACATAAAGATCAGGCAAGCCCTTGCCGGCGTAATCGCCCCAGGCGCAAGCGAAACTATAGCGGTCGTTCTCGGCATTCAATCCTGCCGCCTCGGTCCGGTCTACAAACGTTGCGTTTCCTTCGTTGTGAAACAGAAAATTGGGTGGACCATTGCGGGCATCGAAATAGGGCACCGGATAGTGATACTGGTCCAGCCCCAGGTAGTAGCTATAGAGGCAGAAGTAAACATCGAGACGACCGTCACGATCGTAGTCAGCTACCGCCGCATGGGTAAACGTTCCCTGCGCAGGACGGGCAAACTTGAAGGCGTCGCGCTTGATGGAGAAGGTCCCATCCCCCTGGTTCAGAAAGAGCAGGGGACCGCTGCCGCAAACCACAAGAAGGTCCTGGCGTCCCTTGTTCTCAAAATCGGCGAACAGCGCGCACGAAGTATTGTCCAGCACTCCGACTCCCGATTTTTCTGTTACGTCTTCCAGCGTCCCGTCGCCCCGGTTGCGGTAAAGCCGGTTGGGCAGGCCCGACGGCTGGCAAACATAGAGATCGTCGAAGCCGTCATTGTCGAAATCACCCGCCGCCACACCATTGTTGCCGTAAACGTCTATGCCGCATGCACCATCCAGAACAGTGCGCCAATAGTCGGACCCACGCAGCATCTGCTTTGGGTACGATTCCGCCCGGCCGAGCGTTTGTGAGGTTATGTCAATAAACATCGGTCCGTGCGTAACGCTGAGTGTTTCTTCGCTTGCCTCCCACCGCTGGGCTTTCCAGCCCTCTGATGCATCGCGTGACCACTCCGTGCGCCATGATCCAACTCGCTCGTCACGCCGCTCATCGTGCGCGCCGGCGACAATGTCATAGCGGATAGCTACGCGAACCCTCAACGGGGCGCCGGCGATTTCTTCGATACCGGTAACTTCGAATTCCGCTGTCTCCAATTCTGAAACTTGCCCCAGCCACTCTCGGATCTGCTGGAGAAACCGCTCCCGCCCGGGAATGGGCTTGCTGTCAAACAATCTTCTCGTGATCGTGATCCCGTTTCCGGCGCGCAGCGTGATTTCCTTAGCCGGTACGAGCGGGGAGGCTTCGATTGATGGTGCCAGTGACTTTGCCAGGACTGATAGATCGTGCGCCGATGCCTTGAGGGCTTGGCCCCACTGTTTGAGAAGTGACCCAATTTCCCAGGCGTATTTTTCGGTAACGTAATCGTCGGAACCCGGAGCGACAAGACGGAGGACGTCTTCCAAAGGAGAGGCTGCTGGATAGTGCGGCGTCAGACGAACATCGGAGAAAGGCAAACCGGCGTCCCGATTCGGGAGGCTCATCGGGGGGCCGAACAAGAATGAGTACCCCTGCAAGGGAGCTGGACGGAGGAGTAGGGGCGCCAACCCCATGCTCTTAAGGACTGCCCGCCGGGAAGGGAACTGGATCTCGTTTTTGTGACGCGACATCCTTAGGTTCCGCCTGGAGCATTCTTACACTTGATTTAAACGAAAGACCGGATGGAACACAGCCATTCCGTCGATCCCGTCCCATCACAGTAACAGTAAAGTTGCTCTTGCCGGCAAGGTGTCTGCATGGATGGCGCCATGGCTACAGCCAGCCCGAATCACCTCAGCCAAGGGCTGCGACTGACCACATGATCGGACCTCATCGTCCCAAGAAGGGACTATCTCGAGGTTCACCCGGCAAGATTTCCACCTTTTGGCTGAAATCACCTCAACCTTTTGGTTGACAAGTGTTATTGGTCTGGACTAGTTTTCTTTCGGCAACCATGTAACCGGTTACTGGGCTGTTGCAGGAAAACGGTTACTGGGCCTTTGTCGAAAACGAGCACGCAATCGAGTCAGCGCCTAAAAGCGCAAAAATGACCGTGGTTTCAACGACTTGGAGGATTTTCGGATGGGCTATGATCGCAATTTCTCGCGCCGGTTTAAATTCTTTGGCTGCATAACCCTTACGATCCATTTGCTTGCTTATGGTGCCTTGCTTGATTCTGGCGCCGCGTGCATTTGGCCAGGTCGATGAAGGATCAATTACTGGATTGGTTCAGGATCCCACTGGCGCGGTGATTCCCAACGCAAAAGTGACACTCTTGAATAAGGACCAAGGTTTGTCCGTGGTGACCAATACGGACAGTGGCGGCGTATATACTTTTTCGCCGGTCAGAATCGGGAACTACTCCGTCTCCGCCACTGCTTCTGGCTTCTCTGTGACCACCCAGCAAAATGTGATTGTGGCCGTGAGTCAGAATGTGCGTGTCAATATTGAGCTTAAGACCGGCGCCGCAACAGAAACGGTTGAGGTCACCACCGCCCCGCCCCAGATGCAGACCGAGGATGCATCGGTCGGGCAAGTGGTCGACGAGCGCAGCGTGAATAACCTGCCGCTGAATGGCCGTAACTTTACTTTCCTGGCCCAACTGGCGGCCGGCGTAAACACTCCGCAGGCGGATACTCGCGGCAATGCGGCCAACGGAGCCTTCGCCGCCAATGGTTTGCGGCCGTCGCAGAACAACTACCTGCTGGACGGCATTGACAACAATTCCGACAACGTGGACTTCCTGAATGGAACAAATTTTGTTGTTCTTCCGCCGCCCGACGCGATCGCGGAATTCAAGGTCCAGACTTCGGACTTCAGTGCCGAGCTGGGCCGTGCCGCGGGCGCCGTCCTCAACGCTACGGTCAAGTCCGGCACGAACCAGTTTCATGGCGCGGCCTGGGAATTTTTCCGTAACGATGTGCTCGACGCCGCGGATTGGTTTGAAGATAACAACGGAATCAAAAAGGGAGAGCTGCGCTGGAACCAGTTCGGAGGCTTCCATCGGCGGCCCCGTCATAAAGAACAAGATCTTCTTTTTTGGTGATTATCAAGGTTTCCGGCACGTACAGGGCAACACCCAATCCGGGATCGCGGTGCCCACCGTGTTGCAGCGCAACAGCGGCTACTCCAATCTCTCCGAGTTGGTCTCCGCCAACGCCTCGAGCGCGGCGCGAGCCGATGCCCTGGGACGATTAATACCGGTCGGCACCGTCCTCGACCCCGCAACCACGCGGTCGGTCACGGCGGGTACGGTCGATCCCGTAACCGGCATCGCGGCAACGTCTACCGGCTATGTTCGCGATCCGTTCGGCCTCGGCACGTGTGTAGCGGGGACGATATCGCTCGCCGCCTGCTCGGGTCTGAATCAAATTCCGGCCGGCCGCATCGATCCCAACGCCGTCAAGCTGTTGAATCTTTTCCCACTACCAACCACCAGTGGAGTCAGCTCAAATTATGCCGTCAGTCCCAATCTCTACCAGCACAACAACCAGTTTGACGTCCGGGGAGACTTCGATATATCTGACAAAGACCAGGTATTCGCCCGCGCCAGCTATTGGGACAACCCGCAGTTTATTCCGGGGCCCTTTACGGGCGTAGCCGACGGCGGCGGCTTCCAGCAAGGTGTCCAGACGGCAAAATCTTTTCAGGGTGTGGCAGCCTATACCCATCTGTTCTCGCCGACCACGGTCAACGTAGCGCGGGTTGGATGGGACCACCTGCACACCTCACGATTCGGACCAGAGGGCTCTGTGTACGGAATTCCGGCGCAATATGGAATCCCGGGTATCCCACAGGTGGATAACAACGGCGGTCTGCCCGCCTTCGGATTTGGTGGGCTGCAGACTTTGGGCGCCAACAACTTCCTGCCTTCCGACGAAACCACCCAGACGACTCAGGTTGTCGACGACTTTTCCAAGGTTTACGGCGCTCACGGCTTCAAGATGGGCATTGAATACCAACACGTAGTGTTCAATACCCTCCAGCCCGCTTGGGCGCACGGCCAATTCGACTACGATGGCACCTTCACGGATATTCCGAGCAATAACGGCAGCACCACGGGTATCGCACAATTCATTCTGCCCCCCACGCTCGCGACAGTTCCCAATGGAGTGAATTACTCCGGAGGCTCTGACGATGTCCGCTCCTCCAACATCAACAAAACCTACGATGAACGAGTCTATTTCGCGACCTACTTCCAGGACGACTGGAAGATCACTCCTACTCTGACTCTTAATCTCGGGCTGCGTTGGGAATACTTTGGGCCCATTAACGAGACCAATGGCGGCCAAGCCAACTTCGTTCCCAGTTACAATGGGACTCCTACGTTCATCATCCCGGCTTCGGGCAAGGACGACAGGGCTTTGTCTTCGACGGCCAATAATCCGTCCCTGGCCGGCAACGGCTTTACCGATCTGCTGGCCAAAGATGGAATTGCCCTTCTGTCGACCGACAAGTACGGCCAGGGATTGCTCAAGCCGCAATACACGAATTTTGCGCCACGCTTCGGCTTCGCCTATCAAGTCAACCAGAAGCTAGTGGCGCGCGGCGGTGTGGGTCTCTTTTGGAATGCCTTCGAGAATCAGGGTTACGGGCCGAATATTGGTGAGAATTACCCCTTCGTATACAACTTCGAGTACAACCCCAAAGTTCCTGACGGTTCCCCTAGCGGCTTATCGAACGTCGTACCTGTTAGTTACAACACGGTGTATGCTAACTGCCCGACAGCAGGTCCGGGTCAAACAGCGACCTTTGAGTCCGGCTTCTCCTGCCATTCATTCACCCCTCTTGACGTGAACGGATCCGGCGTCGGGCTGCAGGGGCTGCAGTTCAAGTTCGTAACCCCCAGAACCCTGGCCGCCAATCTTTCTTTCCAGTATGCGCTCACTCGTTCCATGTCGGCGCAGGTCGCTTATGTACTGACAAAGGCCGACAATCTTCAGATGAATCTTGGCGCGAATAACGTGACCGCACTCCTGCCGTACAACGCCAGTACAACTGGTCCAGTCGGTGGAGGAGCCCTGGGTCAAGAGCCATTTCCAGATTTCGGAGGTGGTTCGACTGGGCGAATGATTGGAGCCAGCGTCTATAACGGCTTGCAAACCAAGCTCGAAAAGCAGTTCTCGACCGGACTAGATTTCCTGCTCACGTATACATTTTCGAGAACCATGACGGACGCCGGCGACTTGCTGAACGGCGGTAGTCTGAATGGCGCCCGCGCACCAGACGTGCCCGGCTTTGGTGTCCGTGGAGATTGGTCTCTGGCCTCTTTCAACGTCACCAACGTATTCCATTTCAGCGGCGGGTACGAACTGCCGATCGGCAAAGACAAGCATTTTCTGAGCAACACGGGCACGCTGGGGAATGCGGTCGTCGGAGGGTGGAGCATAAACTGGATCACTACCCTTCAGGGCGGCCAGCCTCTCTCCCTCAGTTGCCCGACTGCAACGACAGCCGGCACAAGCTGCAACGATGTGACCGTACGCGGGCA
>CAWCAZ010000057.1:0-33654 GCA_963793525.1 uncultured Acidobacteriaceae bacterium | reverse complement strand
GCATCAAGCCGGCTAGTTCAGAGCAAAGCGCATCGATTTGCCGATCGTTGAGGACCTGAACCCCAGCAAGATATCCCTGCTCGTTGAACGAGGCGATTTGTTCCTCCGATAGCCGGAACTTCTGCCACTCCTCCCGGCCTTTAGGCTGCTCGAGAAATTGGCCGATTGGCGCGTGCGCTGTTGACAGGTCCATGGACATCAAATTTTCCCCTCGGCCCTTCAGGGTATCGCATTACCGCTTTTTCTTCAGGGCCGCCCCAAGGCCTGGAGAGGATCACCCGGGCTCTGCAGCTGCAGCACAAATGCCTCTGCTCTCTTGTAGCCGCCTTCTACACCCCGAAAAGCAGCAACCTGGTCCTGCAGTGCGTAGTATCGGTCCGGCGTCTGGCTCGCGTGGGCGTAGCAGGCGGCCCGTTTAACCGCTTCTGTTTCCGTGATATCGACATAATGCGTCGGGGAAAATTGCAAGGTATCCTCCCCATCGGAAACCTCGTAGTAGTACAGAGAGAAGCTCTTTTTCGATTGCCGCCATGCATCGTAGGTGAGCATGGTGATCGCGCGATGGTCGCGATGGTTGTCAATCGGCCACTGGGTCAACATAGCGTCCGGCTTTTCGGCCTCAATCAGCTTCGCGTACTCTTCGTAATGTGCATTGTCCACCACAGCGTGACCATTGAATTGTCCGGCGTAGGCCGCCCGCGCTTTCAGCAGTTCGCAAGCCTTTTTCGCCTCTGCAATCCGTATGGACGCACCCGTAGGAGGCCACGCTCCGTCGTTCAGGTACAGCAGTACTACTTCGTGGCCAAGATTGGTCAAGCGGGCGACAGTGCCACCACATCCGTACTCCGGATCGCCCGGATGGCCGCCGGCGACAATGATTTTCAGCTTCCGGCTAGCAGGCTCCTCGGCGGCTGCCCGAGCTTCACTCATTGCTTCCGTAACAGGCGCGCCAAAGACAAATGCGGAAGCCAGACCTCCGGCGCCAACCAGCAATTCCCGTCGCGTTACTCCCACCTAGCCACCTGCTTCTCGTGGATTAGACTCACGGCTTCTTTGTATCAGGTACGCGGCGGACGGACCATGCGACCTCTCCGCGCGCAACCGAGTCGCAGGGCGTTACCCTTTCGGCTCATGCCAGACAAATGTTTTTGCATGTTCTGCATCAGACAGTGACAAAGGCGCACTTCAGGGCCTGAACGCAAATTGGCTGTCTACCTTACAGCGAGTTTTAGGCCCCGGGGTAGGCGCCAATCTCCAGCAGCCTTGTCAACAAAACCTGGTCGCCGGAAGAGCTAGGTCCATATCGGCCGGACCACGTTGGATACGGTAGTTACCGTAACCGCATTGGTTCAAGGCTCATGAAACAGATCGAATGTTCACCGTCGTTAAGTCAGATTTAATGGTTTTTCGTTGGTACAATTTAATTACATTTGTGACAATCCAGTGACATTTTAGACAATCGTTGGACTTTTATCAGAAATTCAACCACACCAGTTTGACTTGCCCCATAAAGCGTTTGTTTAGCAGTCGTTTGGCCCAGTTTGGGTGCGAACCTAGTTCCTTTCCGAAGGATCTGCTGCACGCCTCTGTAAGGTCGCTTGGGTGTCTTGGCAGGTCCGGTGTAATGACTGGGGCCCCGTTGGCAAAGCATTTAGATACTTTTCAATCCATTGAGGCCAGTTCTCCTTCCGCTGACAGCGCCGGTTGCTTCCCCCGGCCGTGGCCGGGGAATGCAGCTTTTTCTATCCGCGTGCCTCTGGCTTTTGGCTGGCGTTGGCTTGCCCGCAATGGCTCAAGTGAATGTCTATACCAGGAGTTACGACACTTCACGGACCGGTGCGAATCTTCAGGAGACGGTTCTCACTCCGGCTAATGTGAATCCGACCAACTTCGGAAAACTCTGGACCTTCCACACAGATGGGGAAATCTTCGCCCAGCCCCTATATGTATCGAATCTGACGATTGCCGGGGGCACGCACAACGTTGTCTTTGTAGCGAGCATGTTAAACACCGTTTATGCGCTCGATGCCGACACTGGTACCCAGCTATGGTCGCAGAACTTTGGCTCGCCCATTATCCCCAAAGTGTCCAGAACCAGCAGAATATTTCCTACGCGACCGGGCTCGGCATTTTGGGTACGCCGGTGATTGATCCCACCACCAACATTATGTATTTTGTCTCCGGCTCCCAACCAGCCAGCGGCTCCGCGCAATACTCCTTCAATCTCAACGCGATTGAGATTGCAACGGGACTTCCCGTAAGCGGGAGCCCGGTGACGATAGCTGCCACTTATTCCACTGCCGATCTCACCGCTCCATTGGTGTTTAGCGCGCAGACCCAAAATCCCCGTCCCGGGCTGGCGCTGGCCAACGGGAACGTTTACCTAGCATTCGCTTCCCACAACGACATAGCGCCCTACAACGGCTGGGTGATGGCTTACAACACATCGACCCTGGCACAGACAGCTGTTTACTCGGACACAACAACGGGAACACTGGGCGGGATTTGGAATCCGGGCAGGCGCCGACAATCGATGCCGCCGGAAACCTCTACATTTCAACCGGCAACGGAAGTTTTGGCGCGACTCCGAACAAGCTGGTGCAGACCGGCAATAGCTTCATCAAGTTATCACCCACCCTGCAGTTGATCGACTACTTCACCCCGTATAACAGCGCCGCGATGAATTCCGGCGACATGGATTTGGGCTCATCCGGCCTGCTGCTCATCCCTAACACCAATTATCTGTTGGGCGGCGGCAAGCAGGGCGTGCTCTACCTGGTGGACACGACCGCGATGGGAGAGTTCAACGCCTCCAGCGACAACGTGCGCCAGGAGTTTCAGGCCATCTACGGCGTCGGTACCAGTCACATCCATGGCGGCGCAGTGTACTTCAACAGCGCAGTGAATGGTCCCACGACCTATGTCTGGGGCGAGAACGATGTACTGCGCGGCTTCCCCTTCAATGCGACCACCGGCCTTCTCACGACCACTCCGTTCGCCACCAGCACGATGACCGCGCCGGCGACCAATAACGATGGAGCCATGCCGGGCGGGTTTCTTTCCATCTCGGCAAATGGGAGCAGTAATGGCATCGTGTGGGCCTCGACGCCCTACAACGGCGACGCCGCGAATCAGAATGTGCAGGGCGTTCTGTACGCCTTCAATGCAGACACGCTGAGTCCTCTGTGGAGTGACAAGACGAATGATGCCCGGGATGAGATCGGCATCTTCGCAAAGTATGTTCCTCCCGTAGTGGCCAACGGCAAGGTCTATGTGCCCAACTTCGGTCCGGTGGGCAACACCGATGGCTCCGGCAACCTGGTCGCCTACGGCTTGCTCAATCCGTTGCCCAGTTGACCGTCACCGCCAACAACGCGACCCGCGCCTATGGAGCAGCCAATCCTACCTTTAGCGGAACGGTGACCGGCGCACAAACCGGCGATACTTTTACGGAAAGCTTCACCACCACGGCGACCACTGCCAGCGCTGTGGGCAGCTATCCCATTGTGCCTTCCGTGACAGGCACAACCCTGGCAAACTACACCGTCACCGTCGTTAACGGCGCCCTGACGGTGACCGCGGCGGCCACCACAACTACATTGGCAGCGCCGGCCAGCGCCGCTTCTGGCGCCAGCGAAACCTTGACGGCGACGGTAGCTTCTACCGCAGGCACACCGGGTGGAACGGTCACCTTCTCCAGTGGATCCACGGCCTTGGGAACGGGCACTCTGAATAGCAGCGGCGTTGCCACACTCATCACCACCACGCTCGCGGCTGGCACCGATACCGTCACCGCTACGTATGCGGCAGTGGGCAATTTCGCCGCCAGCACTTCGGCACCCGTAACGATCACCGTCACTGCGGCGCCTGTGACACCGGTCGGTAGTTATACGGTGTCTGCGAACCCAACATCGCTTACCGTCACACCGGGACAGGCGGCAACCACCACTCTGACCTTCACACCTACTGGCGGCTACAGCGGGACGATCGCGTTAAGCTGTTCGAATTTGCCCACGAATGCCAGTTGCGCGTTTGCGCAGAATCAGGTGAAACTGACTGGCAATAACCAGGCTGTGAGCGTGGCCCTTAACATCACCACGGCGCAACAGACAGAGAAACGTGCGCCGCAAAGCCCACTCAATCCGACATGGTTCGCCCTGGTCTTCTGGTGGCCAGGCGGATTGGCCGGATCGGCAGTCTTCTTAGGCAGGCGGACCCTGGTCAAAACCCGACCCTCCTGGCAGTTCTACCTGTTGCTCGTATCCACCTGCGTCTTCGCGGCTTGTCTATCGAGCTGCGGTACAAGCGGTAATGTGAACGGGAATGGGGGCATGGCCACTTCCCAAGTGAGTGTCGTGGCCACTGAAACGTCCGGGACTGTGCCTGCAACCCAGACCGTAGCCCTTACCCTCAACCTGGCGAATTAGGAAAAGATTGTGGCGTTTCAAAAACGGCCTTGGTGTTCCCGATAAAACCGCTCTCGGTCTCTCCCCCCGGAATTGTGCTTGCGGGCTCTCCCGAAGAAACTAACCTCGTCAACACAGCCGGTAAATGTTGGGCACTCTGGACGGTGCAACCGGATCTGGTGGGGTAATCGTCAATAGACCATGAAAAGTGACGTCGGTTTTGGTCGGACTGTCTGGATCATTTATTGATTCTTAAAGGTTTATCTCAACGAGACCTCGGTCCCGGCTGATTAGAGTGGTGAATTCTCTTCGGATTGTTGTTACACTTTAGGTGCATTAGTAACCATCAATCGGCAGTTGTCATTTTTTGGGTTGACATTTGCCGGGAATGACCGACACCACGTCGACGTACCCCCCACCAGGCCTTTAGTCAGTATGCGTTTGGATCGACACCCGCAAAGACGTTGGCTCTTCAGGACGTCTCGTTAAGGTTTTTTGGGCCCTTCCCCCTCGGGTTTTCGATCATTCGCCACCTTAAAAATCGGCGAATGAGTGTTCCAGCCGGTTTGATCGGCTTAATGCGTGTGCTTACTTAAATGTCTCAGCAGAGGATGTATTTCTGCGGGGTGTCCCCATATGCGTTCACATACTTTTCATTCAGTCGAGAACCATTCCATTCCGCCGGAAAAGAACCGCTTCCTGCGGAGCCGTGGGCAGGCGAAGCGCTTCGCCGTTCATGATTGGCTTTGCCTCTTGCTGCTCGTGTGCTCCAGCGTAGCCGCAATGGCCCAGGTGAATTTCTACACCAAGAGCTATGACACTTCGCGGACCGGGGCCAACCTTCAGGAGACCATTCTCACCCCGGCCAACGTAAACCCGAGCAGCTTCGGGAAACTCTTCACTGTACCCACGGACGGGCAGATCTATACCCAGCCCCTCTACATGTCGAACCTGGCGATTGCCGGGGGCACGCACAACGTCGTCTTTGTCGGGAGCATGTTCAACACTCTCTACGCGATCGATGCCGACAATGGCACGGTGTATTGGAAACAGAACTTTGGCTCGGAGATCATCGCAGAGGATGTAGAGAACGATAACAATATTTCCCAGTACACCGGGGTCGGCATTTTAGGTACGCCGGTGATCGATCCGAACAGCAATATTATGTATTTTGTCTCCGGCTCCCAGCCTTCCGACGGCGCCCAGGTTTACGCGTACTATCTCAACGCTGTGGAGATCGCGACCGGACTTCCCGTCAGCGGAAGCCCAGTGAATATTACCGCGACCTACTCGACTGCCGATCTGACCAGTCCTCTTGTATTTAACGCCAAGACGCAGAATCAACGCGCCGGCTTGGCTCTTGCCAATGGGAACATCTACATTTGCTTCGGCTCGCACAACGACATAATGCCCTACACAGGGTGGGTGATGGCTTACAGCGAGTCGACGCTGGCCCAGGTCGCAGTCTACGCAACCACGACAATCGGCTCCGAGGGTGGGATCTGGATGTCAGGACAGGCTCCTCCGATCGATAGCGCGGGAAACCTCTACATTTCAACCGGCAATGGAAGCATCGGGGTGACGCCGAACAACCTGGTACAGACCGGGCAAAGCTTTATCAAGTTATCACCCACTCTGCAGCTGCTTGACTACTTCACGCCCAGCAACGCCGCGACGATGAGCGCAGGCGATATGGATCTGGGCTCGGCCGGTCTACTCATGGTTCCCAACACCAGCGACGTGCTGGGCGGGGGCAAGCAAGGCGTGCTCTACCTTGTGAATACCAGTAACATGGGTCACTTCAACGCCTCCACCGACAATGTGATCCAGGAGTTTCAAGCCATCTATGGCCAGGGCACCAGTCACATCCACGGCGCCCCGGTGTATTTCAACAGCGACGCGAATGGCCCCACCACATATGTCTGGGGCGAGAACGATGTACTGCGCGGCTTCCTGTTCAATGCCACCACCGGCCTTCTCAATCCGACTCCCTTTGCCACCAGTACGATGACCGCCCCGGTGACTAATAACGACGGGGCCATGCCGGGCGGATTTCTTTCCATCTCCGCCAATGGCAACAGTAACGGTATTCTATGGGCATCTACACCGTTTAACGGCAATGCTGCGGGCAACTCCAACCCAACATTCCCAGGCGATGGGCTGGTTCAGGGCGTCCTGTACGCGTTCAATGCGGATACGCTGGCTCCGCTGTGGAGCGATAAGACCAACGACGCACGGGATGAAATTGGCCTGTTCGGCAAGGATGTCCCGCCCGTTGTCGCTAACGGCAAAGTCTACGTGCCCAACTTCGGTCCGCTGGGAACGACCAACGGTTCCGGCTCCCTGGTGGTCTACGGTTTGCTTCCTACGCTGACGGTTGCCGTCGCGAACGCCACTATGACGGCCGGCAGTGCGCTGCCGACCTTGACAGGAACGGTTACCGGGCTGGCGACTGGCGATACGCTAGGGACCACGATTGTGGTCACGTACAGCACCACCGCTACCAGCTGCTCCCCGGCTGGTACGTATCCCATCACCGCCACCGTGACCGGTTCATCCGCCGGCAACTACCAGGTGGTTGTGAACGCAGGAACGCTTACCATCTCGCCGCCGGTCAACCCGGTGACCATTACTTTCGCCCCGATCGCGTCGCACGCTTACAGCAGCGCACCCTTCGCGGTAACGGCGACTTCCAGCGCCGGCAGCAGTTCTCCGGTCACGATCGCCGTGCAGTCCGGCCCCGCCACCATCGCGGGAAATACCGTGAGCCTTACAGGAGCTGGAACGGTCGTGCTCCAAGCCTCGGGCGCAGGGGCCGGAAACTGTTCCGCGATCACCGCGACGGCCAGCTTCCAGGTGACGCCCGCACCGCTCAAAGTGGCCGCGGCCAATTCGAGCCGTAGCTATGGAGCAGCGAATCCGGCCTTTAGCGGAACAGTAACCGGCGCGGTGGGCAGCGACAGCTTTAGCGAAAGCTTTACCACCACCGCTACAGCCACTAGCAATGTGGGCAGCTATCCCATTGTGCCCGCGGTGACTGGGGCAAATCTTGCCAGCTACACCGTCACCGCAGTCAATGGGACGCTCATGGTAACTAGTGCGTCGACGACCACCGCCTTGACTGCGCCGGCCAGCTCTACCTCCGGCTCCAGCGTGGCCCTCACCGCGACGGTTACCTCCACCGCGGGCACGCCTGGCGGAAGCGTGACCTTCTACAACGGTTCCACCTCGCTTGGCTCGGGCACATTGAACGCCAGCGGAGTAGCCACGTTGAGCACCACCACGCTCCCGGTGGGCACCGATTCCGTGACCGCTACCTACGCGGCAGCGGGCAACTTTGCCGCCAGCACTTCGCCTTCTGCGTCACTCACCGTCGCCGCTGCGCCAGTGAAGCCGCCGGCTACCTATACGCTAGCGGCGAGCCCAACCTCGCTTACTGTCCAGGTGGGACAAACCGCAACCACCACTTTGACCGTTACACCCACTGGTGGTTATACCGGGACGATCGCGTGGAGTTGTTCGAATTTGCCCGCGAATGCCAGTTGCGCGTTTGCACAAAATCAGGTGGCACTGAGCGGCAATGACCAGGTTGTGAGCGTGGCGCTCAACATTGCGACTACGCAGCAGGCAGAGAATCGTGCCCCGCAAAGCCCGCTCGATCCGACTTTGTTTGCGCTGGCCTTCTGGTGGCCCGGCGGCCTGACCGGCTTGGCGATCTTCATGCGCAAGCGGATTCTGCACAAGACTCGGAGCTCCTGGCAGCTTTGCCTGTTGCTGGTTTGCGTTTGCGCATTTGCCGTCGGTTTAGCGGGCTGCGGTTCGAGCAGCAGCATGGGCAGCGGCGGCGGGACCAGCACGCCTCCGTCGACCCCGACACCGCCCACTACTGCACAGGTGACAGTTACGGCAACTGGAACGTCCGGGACGGCGGTTTCAACTCAAACCGTAAGCCTTACCCTAACCATGACGCAGTAGCAGAAAATGGTTAATTTTTGTGCAAATCTTCCCGCTGCTCAGTAACCATGGGAATCCACAATCCGGTCACATGCGTAATGAAAATAGCCTGCCACTTTTGGGCTAGGTGAATGCTACAATTTGCCTCAACGGGTAACTTCAGAACATTCAGCTCTCCCCCCCGGAGCGCGTTCTGACAAGCCCAAAAAGGACTTTCTATTTTCTCCCCCCAAAGACATTCGTAGTCGGCTATTTCGGAATGTTCTGTTTCATTGGGGGTGGGGCCTGTGTCAAGACATTTGAATGATTCACACTTTGCCCGGGTTGATGTGGGGGCTTCTGCATTGGTCAATCGTTTCCTTCATGCCGGACGTGTAATTTGCCTGGTTCTCTTGTTGCTGGTGTGCTGCAGCGTCGCGGCGCTGGCCCAGGTGAACGTGTACATGAGGGGCTATAACACGTCACGAACCCAGGCGAACCTTCAGGAGACAATCCTTACTCCGCAAAACGTAAGCCCTAACAACTTCGGCAAGCTCTTCACTGTACACACGGATGGGGAAATCTACACCCAGCCGCTCTATGTCTCGAACCTGGGGATTGCCGGTGGCACCCACAACGTTATCTTTGTAGGGACCACGTTTAACAGCATCTACGCCATTGATGCCGACAACGGCACGGTTTATTGGCAGCAGAACTTTGGCTACCCCATCATTGCCCAGGATGTCCAAAACGATTGGAATATTTCCTGGTACACCGGGATCGGCATTATCGGTACACCGGTGATTGATCCGGACACCAATATCCTGTACGTGGTCAACGGCCACCAGCCGCAAAGTGGCCAACAGTCCTTCACCTACTATCTCAACGCGATTGACATTACAAACGGAAATCCCGTAAACGGAAGCCCGAAGCAAATTAGCGCGAACTACCAGACTCCCGATCTCAACACCCCGGAAAACTTCCAGGCCAAGACGCAGAATCAACGCTGCGGCTTAACGCTTGCCAACGGGAACATCTACATGTGCTTCGGCTCGCACCAGGACATCATGCCCTATACAGGGTGGATGATGGCTTACAACAAGTCGACGCTGAACCAGGTCGCCGTTTACGCAGTCACGACGATCGGCTCGGAGGGTGGAATCTGGATGGCAGGACAGGCTCCTGTCGTCGATGGCGCGGGTAATCTCTACGTTTCGACAGGCAATGGAAGCTCCGGCACGACCCCGAACGGTCTGTACCAAACCGGAGAGAGCATTATCAAGTTATCGGCCAATCTAGAACTTCTTGATTACTTCACGCCGTACAACGCCGCTTCATTGAGTGCGGGCGATATGGACCTGGCTTCGGCCGGAGTCATCATGGTTCCGAACACGAACTATGTTCTGGGCGGCGGCAAACAGGGTGTGCTCTACCTCTTGAACTCGAGTAACCTGGGCCACTTCAACGCCTCCCACGACAATGTGCAGCAGGAGTTTCAGGCTATCTTCGGCCAAGGAACCAGCCATATCCACGGCACCGCATCGTACTTCGATAGCGATGCCAATGGCCCGACCCTTTATGTATGGGGCGAAAACGACGTTCTGCGCTCTTTCCTTTATAACTCCACCACGGGAACCATCAATACTACGCCTTGGGCCAAGAGTACGATGACGGCGCCGGTGACCAACAACGATGGCGCCATGCCCGGAGGCTTTACCTCGATCTCGGCAAACGGTAACAACAACGGTATCCTTTGGGCATCCACCCCGTATAACGGCAATGCTGCCGGCAACTCCAACCCAGAATTCGCAGGCGATGGGATGGTTGAGGGGGTTCTGTACGCTTTTAACGCCGATACACTGCAGCTGTTGTGGTCGGACAAGGACAACGACGGGCGGGACGACATCGGCCTCTTCGCGAAGTATCTCCCGCCGATGGTGGCCAACGGAAAAATGTACGTGCCCAACTTTGGAACCCCCGGCACGACCGATGGTTCGGGAAATCTAGTTGTTTACGGCTTGTTTAATCCGCCGACAACGAAACCGGCGCTGACGGTAACGGCCAACAACGCGACCCGTGTCTATGGCACGGCCAACCCAACGTTTAGCGGCACAGTGACTGGCCAACAGAACGGCGATACGTTCACGGAAAGCTTTACCACGACTGCGACCACCACCAGCGCGGTGGGCACCTATCCGATTGTGCCTTCTGTGACTGGCAACAATCTTGGTAATTACACCGTTGACATCGTGAACGGCACCTTAACGGTGACCGGTGCGCCAACCACCACCACGTTGACTGCGCCCGCAACCTCTACTTATGGGGCGAGCGTGACCCTGACGGCGACGGTGACCTCCGCCGACGGCACGCCTGGCGGAAGCGTTAACTTCTACAGCGGTACCACCTTACTGGGCACGGGCACCTTGAACGCCGGCGTGGGCACGCTGAACACCACCACGATCCCCGGCGGCACGGATAGCTTGACTGCAGCCTATCCGGCGACGGGCAACTTCGCCACCAGCACTTCAGCAATAAGCAGCATCACCGTCAGCCCGGCGACGCAGACCATCACCTTTCCTCCGATCGCATCTCGTCCCTACGGTAGTGCACCTTTCGCCGTAACGGCGACTTCCAGCGCCGGCAACAAATATCCGGTGACCATCACAGTACAATCTGGCCCGGCAACCATTGCCGGGGGTACCGTCACCCTTACAGGCGCGGGAACCGTCGTATTGCAAGCCTCGCAAGCCGGGGATGCAAGCTATTCCGCAGCCACGCCAGTGCAGCAGAGCTTCCAGGTGACCCCTGCGCCGCTCACAGTGGCCGCCAACAACGCGACCCGTGCCTTCGGTGCGGCGAATCCAACCTTTACCGGAACCGTGACGGGCGCGGTAAACGGCGATACCCTTACCGAGACCTTTACCACCACCGCGACCACCACCAGCGCTGTGGGCAGCTATCCAATCGTGCCTGCGGTGACTGGGGCAAATCTGGCCAGCTACACGGTAACCATCGTCAACGGTGCACTGTCGGTGACCGGAGCCTCGACCACGACCACGTTGACTGCGCCAGGCACGGCTGCTTATGGCGCCAGCGTAGCATTGACGGCGACAGTAGCCTCTACCTCCGGCACGCCGACTGGAGTCGTCACCTTCTATAGTGGCGCCACTGCACTGGGCCCGGGAACACTGAACAATGGTGTGGCTACGCTGACGACCACCGCGCTTCCGGTGGGAACAGATGCCCTGACCGCCAGCTATGCGGCAACAGGCAACTTTGGCGCCAGCACGTCGGCGGCAAGCAGCATCACGGTCACTGCGGCATCGCAGACCATCACCTTCGCACCCATCGCATCACGGGCCTACGGTAGTGCGCCCTTTGCCGTAACTGCGACTTCCAGCTTGGGCAGCAGTTATCCAGTCACTATCACGGTGCAGTCCGGTCCCGCTGTGATCAATGGAGGCGTGCTCACTATTACGGGCGCGGGTACAGTCGTGCTGCAAGCTTCACAAGCCGGCAATGCGGATTATGGCGCTGCCACGGCAACGGACAGCTTCCAGGTGACCCCTGCGCCGCTGACCGTCAAGGCCAATAGTGCAACGCGCATCTTCGGCACAGCCAACCCCGCCTTTACCGGTACTGTCACCGGCGCGGTGGGCAGCGACAGCTTCAGCGAAAGCTTCACCACGTCGGCGACGACTACCAGCAACGTAGGTAGCTATCCGATCGTGCCCGCTGTTACTGGCGCACAAATGGCTAACTACGCCGTCACCATCGTCAACGGCACACTCAGCGTGACCGGAGTGGCGACGACCACCACCTTGACTGCGCCAGGCAGCTCTAATGCGGGCGCCAGCGTAACTCTGACCGCGACCGTGACGGCAGCCTCCGGTACACCAGGCGGAACAGTTACATTCTTGAGTGGTTCCACACCGATTGGAACGGGCACGCTGAACGGCGGCGGTGTGGCCACCTTGAGCACCGCGGCGCTACCCGCCGGCTCCGATGCCGTCACAGCTAGCTATGCGGCCACAGGAAATTTTGCCGGCAGTGCTTCGCCGGCAACCGTCGTCACTGTCAAAGGCGAATCGCAGACCATCACCTTCCCGGCCATCGCGTCACGGCCGTACGGGAGCGCACCCTTTGGTGTGACAGCGACTTCGAGCCTGGGCGGCACTTATCCGGTCACGATTAGCGTGATGTCTGGCCCAGCCACGATCAGCGCCGGGACCGTAACCATCACTGCTGCGGGCACGGTAGTTTTGCAGGCCACACAAGCCGGTGGAGGTAACTACGATCCGGCCACCGCAACGCAGAGCTTCCAGGTGACGCCGGCGGCGACCGCGACCACCCTAAGCGCACCAACCAGTGCGGCATCTGGCGTCACCGTAACGTTGACTGCCACGGTGACCTCCACCGCGGGGTTGCCTGCCGGAAGCGTGACCTTTTACAACGGTTCTACTTCCCTGGGTGTGGGGACGCTGAGCAGTAGCGGCGTAGCCACACTCAACACCACCGCGCTCCCGGCCGGAACGGATACCGCCACGGCTACTTATGCGGCGGCGGGAAACTTCGCCGGGAGCAGCTCGACAGCAGCGACCATCACCGTCAGCGCCGCGCCAGTGAAACCGCTAGGCTCCTATGTGATGGCCGCGAGTCCCACGACACTCACCATTGCGGCAGGTGGAGCAGGAAAGACAACGCTCTCCCTGACGCCGACCGACGGCTATAGTGGGACGGTCTCATTCAGTTGTTCGAATCTGCCGGCCAATGCGACTTGCGCGTTTGCGACCAATCAGGTCACGCTGACCGGTAACAACCAGCCCATAAATACCGGGCTTACGATCAACACCACGATGCAAACCGGCAAGTCTCAGGCGCCGCAAAGCCCCTTCAGCCCGGCCGTGTTTGCCTTGGTATTCTGGTGCCCCGGAGGCCTGACCGGACTGGCGGTCCTGGCTCGCAGACGGAACTTCGTCAAAACGAAGCGCCTTTGGCAGCTTTGCCTGCTGCTCGCTGGCGCGTGGGTCTTTGCCATCGGCCTGTCAGGATGCGGCATGCACGGGTTTGTCGCAAACGTGACGCCCGGCACCTCGCAAGTAACTGTCGTGGCCACTGGAACTTCTGGATCTGTTGTCACAACCCAGACCGTAACGCTTACCATCAATATGACGACTGTGACGCAGTAGGGATGCATGCCGGCCGCTGAACCAGCGGCCGGCACGCACTATCCTTAGCGTCAAGAGCGGAGTATTTTTGTGAAAGCGGCCACGGTTTCCCCAAGCGTGTTCCAGTTTCCTCGGCGAAAAATACAACAAGCTTTGGGTTTGGCCCTTCTCGCAGGGATAACACCCGTCTTCGCTCCGTTGACGCTTGCCCAGGAGGTCCAACCGCGCTACACGGTTGTGGATCGTGGCCCCTCCCTGGTGCGCACGCTTACCGACACGCCGGGCCTGAACAACCAGGGAGACATGACTATCTGGCATGCTGAAAATGCCAGCTTGATGCCCGGCGTAGTCTTTCACGGCAAAGACACGATTTCGATCGAGGGAGAAAAGGACTTCCCCCTCGTCTACCCCGCCGACGTCAATGACCGGTTGACGATTGTCGGTACTCTTCAGGCGGCACAAGATCTGCGCTTCACGCACGCTTTCAAGTGGTCTGACAATAAGCTGGAAATTCTGGACTCCCTTGGAGGCCCCTATGCCTCTGCTTTCGCTATCAATGCGGCGGGAGATGTGGTGGGCAGTGCGGAGATGCCAAGCGGCGCGCGACACGCGGTCTTATGGCGGACTAAACGGCCACGCGACCTCGGACTCCTTGCGCAGGGAGACTACAGCAGCGCCCGTGACATAAATGATAAGAACGAGATCGTCGGGGAGGCGAATCTTATCCCAAATGGCAAGCCCCAGGCCTTTTTATGGCATGCGGGCAAGATGCAGAAGTTGCCAAACCTGCCAGGCGGCACACTCTGCAGTGCTCAGGCCATCAACAATCAAGGTGCGATCATTGGATCCTGCGATCTGCACAACAGCAGCACGCAGCACGGAGTGATCTGGAGAAATGGTTCTATCGAGGACCTGGGCACGCTGGGTGATGAGTATGCGCCGACCACAGCCCTGGACATCAATAACCTGGGGCAGGTGGTCGGCAATTCATCGGACGATGACAAGCTGAGGGCCTTCCTCTGGGAGAATGGCAAGATCGTCAATCTGAACAAGCTCATCCCGCCCAATTCCGGCTGGACTCTGCTGGTGGCTTCGCGCATCAACGACAAGGGCGAAATCATAGGTCGAGGATACTTTCACCGCACCATTCACGCATTCATGCTTCAGCCGGATCAGACCCTCAATAAAAAGTGATTTGAAGCTCCTCCAGAGGCCTCTAACAACGCGCAGCTGCCCCCCTCCGGGGTGAATGCGATATAATGTAGAAACGTTTCTATATTATGCGGGAGGGTGGGATATGGCCATCACAACGCTTTCCAGCCGCGAGTTCAATCAGGATGCCAGCAGAGCCAAGAAGGCCGCTAAACGGGGACCGGTTTTTATCACGGATCGCGGCCGGCCAGCCCATGTGCTGTTGACCATCGAGGAGTACCGAAAGATTACGAACAAGCAGGAAAATATTCTGGATCTGCTGGGGATGCCCGAAGCTGCAGAAATCGAATTTGATCCTCCGCGCATGAGTGGCAACTTTCACCGGCCTGCAGATCTGACCTGATGTACCTCCTTGATACCAATGTGGTGTCGGAACTGCGCAAAGGAAAGACAGGTAAGGCGCATCGGAATGTCAGCGCCTGGGCAAAGAGTGTTTCAGTCTCCACCTTATTTCTGTCTGCGATCTCTATTCTGGAATTGGAGATCGGAATCCTACTGATTGAAAGGCGCGACCGCTCCCAAGGCGCAGTTCTTCGAACCTGGATGCAAGATTATCTATTGCCCACATTTGATGGACGCATCCTTGCTGTCGATACGGCCATCGCGCAGAAGTGCGCCGCGTTTCATGTCCCAACCCCTTGTCCCGATCGAGACGCGTTGATCGCTGCCACGGCCGTTATTCACGGGATGACGGTTGTTACCAGAAACGTATCCGACTTCGAACCTACTGGCGTAGCCATCATTAACCCTTGGCACGCGTGACCGATTGCGAATGCCTTCAGCATCGTGCATGCTGGTAGCACTCTATAGAATCATGGTTCCCACTGAAAACGGCCGTTCAGGAGAAGCACATAGCCCGTGCCCGTCAAGCGCCCCATCCTTCTCTATAGCCTGCTAGCCGGTCTTTTCGCTATAAGTTTGCTCTACCAGGCGCGTTATCTTCCCGACCTTGTCCATCGCGAAACACTTCTCTTCCCCTTCTTTTTTGTTGACCCCGGCAGCGACACGATCAACTTCACGACACCCGAGGCGACGAGTCTTGGAATCCGCAACGGCGACCACTTGGTGGCGGTGAACGGAACCCCTTTCTCCGGAACCGGCGTCCTGGGTCAGGCTTTTAACACGGCCAAGGCGGGTGTTCCTCTGGTGGTGACGATTGTTGCCAAAGACGCCCCCATACGCGAGCAGCGAACCCTCGCTTTGCCGGTGACCTCGACCCCACTGAATGCCTGGAGTGATTTCAGTGACCTGGTAGTGGAGTTTCTGCTCCCGGCCTTGTCTCTGTTGTTGGGCTTCTGGGTTGCCTTTCGCCGTCCTCGCGATCCAATGGCATGGCTGTTGCTTGCGCTCATGATGAGCTTTCCCAACATTTTGCAAACTTTCATTGTCGAGGGCTGGCCGCCTGGATGGCGGGAAGCAGGCGTGCTCTATCAATCGACACTGGAGGCCTTATTCCCGATCGCCATTTATCTGTTCGGCCGCTTCTTTCCCGAACCTTTTCCATCGGGCAGCCGATACGACTACGGTTGGAGAGCCCTACAGTGGCTCTGCGCGCTTCCCTTGGCCATCATCGCTCTCTGCGGAGTCGTAATCTCCATTGGAACGCTGAGCAGCTACCAATCCGTCGCCGGTCTCTACGCCGTATACAAACCTCTACGACTAGCGGCACAGATCTTCACCCTCATCCTGGTCGGAAGCTTCTTCTCCGCCATGGGCATCAAGCTCGGCCTGTGCAAGACGCCGGACGCCGCGAGAAGATTGCGCTTTCTCTACTGGGGCGCGACCCTGGCCTTCACCCCGGCTCTTTTGACTACGCTATATGCGCGCTTACAGGGTAAGTTTGCCAGCGAAATTTTCCCCGCATGGTTCAACGCGCTCATCGTGATTCCGCTCATCCTTTTTCCCCTCACGTTGACTTATGTCATCGTGGTGCAGAAGGCGATGGGCGTGGGGGTCGCCCTGCGCCAGGGCCTGCAGTACACGCTCGCCAGGGGCACCATTCGAGTGCTGCAGTTTATTGCTATGGGAGTGGTCATCGTCGCCGGCACAACCATGGCAGGAAACGCGAGCCACGACCGTCCGCAAAAAATCATCGTCATCCTGGCCGGCATCACGGCCTACTTCACCATCCGCAGGCTCGGTGACAACCTCCGCACCTGGGTCGATCGCCGCTTCTTCCGCGAAAGCTATGACGCAGAACACGTCTTGACGGAGTTGAGCGAGCAGGTACGATCGATGATCGAGCCCGGATCGCTTCTGGAGACCGTAGCCGCGCGCATCTCCGAAACCCTGCACGTGTCGCAAGTGGCAGTGCTACTAGGGGGCGCGGGCTTCTATCGGCCGGCATTTGCCATGGGTTATGCCAGTCTTCCCACTGTCGCTTTCCCCAGCAAGACGGGGACCGCCATGGTCTTGAAGAGCCAGAAGGAGCCGGCCCGGGTCTTCTTGAACGATCGCGACTCCTGGCTTTACCGCGAGGAGGGGATTAGCGACGAGGAGCGAAGTAAGCTGGCCACGCTTCAATCGGAATTGCTGCTCCCGCTGGCGGTGCGGGATAAGCTCCTCGGCTTTATCTCCCTTGGCCCCAAGCGGTCCGAAGAGCCCTACACCGGCTCCGACGTGCGCCTGCTTAAATCTGTTGCCGCACAGACGGGATTGGCGCTGGAAAATGCAAACTTGCTGCGAACCGTTGCGCATGAGATCGCACAGCGCGAACGCATGAACCGCGAAGTTGAGATCGCGCGCGAAGTACAAGAGCGGCTCTTTCCACAGAAGCTGCCCATCATCGCGGGTCTCGATTACGCCGGCCACTGCCGCCCGGCGCTGGGCGTCGGTGGCGACTACTATGACTTTCTTGCTTTGCCCAAGGGAAACCTTGGCATTGCCATCGGCGACGTCTCCGGCAAAGGAATAGCCGCAGCCTTGATGATGGCCAGCCTGCAGGCGTCGCTGCGCAGCGAAGCTACGCGTGCGCCTGAAAACCTCGCGGCCGCTGTAAGCAACATCAATCACCTGGTGTACGAGGCCTCCGCTTCCAATCGGTACGCGACTTTTTTTTATGGCCAGTACGATCCGGCCCAAGGCACTTTTGACTACGTTAACGCAGGCCATAACCCTCCCATGCTTTTTCATGACGCCGGTGGAAACGGTACGGTCACCCGCCTGGAACCCGGTGGAACGGTGATTGGCCTTCTGGAGAATGTCCAGTACCAGCTAGGTTCGGTGCGGCTGGTCCCCGGTGATGTCCTCATAGCTTTCACCGACGGCATCAGCGAAGCCATGAATCTAGATGACGAAGAGTGGGGCGAGGACCGTCTTATGGATGCCATTCGCGGGTGCCGGCGCTCATCCGCGCAGCAACTCCTGGAGTGCGTCTTCGACGCGGCTACCAGGTTTGCGGGGACAGCCCCGCAGCATGACGATATGACCCTGGTGGTAGTGAGAGCCTTCTCGGCATAGGTTTTGTTCAGGGAAGACCGGCTCGGCTGCGCCAACAGAACAAGGTGAAACTTTCGCCGTCGCGAGCGGCAAAGCGAGCTCTGTAAGGGATGCGGATGGACGGCGCCAGAGGCATTCGCCGCAGGGTGAGTTGATCCGTAGAGTAAAACTGCAACACCACGCCGCTGATTTCGAAGGTCCGAACCTTCGGGGGCCCACTTCCACCCTAGACCTAAGGAGTAAGGACTTGACCTCATATAAGACCTCCAGACGTGATCATCTGAAGATGATTCTCTCGGCGACCCTATTAGCGAGGTCACCGGGAGCGAACGCAGTGGCCGCGACCGTCCCCCTTCCTACTGCTCCTCCGCCCGATCACGACCGACGAATCCGATGGTGGAGAGAAGCGAGGTTTGGAATGTTTGTCCACTGGGGTCTTTACAGTCTTCTGTGCCGCGATGCCTGGGCTATGGGTGACGAGGATATCCCGCTCAACGAATACGTAAAGCTCGCCCAACAATTTCATCCGAAGCCCCATGCTGCGCGCGATTGGGCCCGATTGGCGCGGAAGAGCGGGATGAAGTATATGGTCATGACGGCCAAGCACCATGAAGGTTTCTGTCTCTTCAACTCCGCACTCACAGACTATTGCGCACCGAAACAGGGCCCTGGCCGAGATCTGGTGGAGGAATACGTCGAGGCGGCCCGAGCCGAGGGATTGCGCGTCGGCTTGTACTATTCGCTCATGGACTGGCACCACCCGGACTGGCTGCGCGTAAAAGACGACGAAGCGGCGCGCAGGCGCTTCGTCGACTATACCCATGGCCAGATCCGCGAACTCATGAGCAACTACGGCAAGATCGATATTCTTTGGTATGACATGGCCGTTCCCCTGGACGCAAAAGGGTGGGAGTCGGAGAGGATGAACCAGATGGTTTTGGCGCTACAGCCCGAGATCATCGTAAACAACAGAAACCTGCTGGCAGGAGACTTTTCGCACCCCAGAGCAGAACACCCAGGCAACAAAAGGTGACTGGGAGTCCTGCATGACGACGAATGAAAGCTGGGGTTACGTTAACGGTGATAACACCTGGAAATCGGCTCAACACCTGGTACAGAACCTGGTGGAATGCGCCAGGGATGGGGGCAACTATTTGCTCAATATCGGGCCCATGGGCGATGGGTCCGTTCCCGAACCCTGCATCCTTATTTTGGAGGAAGTTGGGCAATGGATGGCTACGAACGGACCGGCCATTTATGGAGCCGATCGATGCCTCTTCCCCCATGGAGATATCTGCGCGTTTACGCGCAAGGGAAATACCTTATTCACCCATGTCTACTTCTGGCAGGGCGAGAAAGTCACCATAGGCGGCGTCAAGACCAAGATCCGAGGGGCACGACTGCTGGCGAACGACCGGAAGATTTCCTTTACCCAGAGGGGAAGTCAATTGATTTTCTCCGGTCTGCCACTACAAGCGCCCGACCGTCCGGTGACAGTGATTGTGGCCGAGTGCGAGTCAGAGCCGGTTCAGCAGGCACTCTCCTCTCGGGCGGATTTGTCCAGCGCCAATTGATAATCCTCACCCGCTCAGGGTTGTTCGCTAACTTTCGGCAGTGAGGTGAGGAGCGCCCCCAGGTCCCTTTTCAGATAGGAGATCCTGGCGCGGACGTCTTGCAGCATGGCCCCCCGATCTTCGAAGTCGTCGATGCTAAGTTTCAGGCTTTCGGATGGTTGGCTGGTGAGATGATCGATTTTTTCCGTACTCGACAGCGAGTCAACTCGCTTGACTTGAACCCAGGTTTGCAGCAGTTCCTGCTTGCGGGTGACACCGGCCAGACCAGTGGGGCTGGGTTCATTAAGGAAGATCCATATGGTCTCTGGATACTGGCTGTTGGGCAGAGTGGGCCGGTCGAAAAACTCGGCCAGCATATTGGATTCGAAATCGAATCGACTGCTCTTGCCTTTCTCTTCCCGAATTCCAACCAAGGCAAGCCCTGCGGAGAGAGTACCGGCGCCGATGCCGACACCGGCCGCTGGCTTGGTGAGATTCGATGAAAGTTGAAGGCCGGAAGCGGTCGCGCCGACAGTTCCACCCACGAGTACGCTGAGCAGGTTTGCCCGGCTCACCGTGCGGTCGCGACGATCAGCGAGAAATCCTCGCACCTCATTGGAGCGCGCAATCTCGTTGTCGATCTGGGCTATCGTGGCATCGACCTGGAGCGACGCCGCCATCACTTGTTCGGAGATGCGCTGATGCAGCCAAAGGATTTGCCACCGGTCCGCCGTTTCAGGACTGGCTGATAGCTTTCGCAACTGATTGAGTTCAGCGGAGACCCTTATAAGTTCAGCCGTACTCTCCGACGGCATCGGCCGGGGTGATGTGGATTGGAGCGTCTGTGCGGATGTGGTTACGGCGATAGCCGCCAACGCCACCAAGTGCAGGCTGCGAGCAAGGCTCATGCCAGTAATGATGACACGCCAATGCTGCATTGGGTTGGAGCGCTCCTGCAAGTGCACGCAGCAGCACTCTTCATGGTTGTCGAGTCACAATTGAGCAACCAATCGGGGGACCCGCCGGCTGTGGAACTGGCTTATTAGCAAGCACAGCGCGGATGGCTTCTTCCAGGTCATGATGTGTTGCTTGCGGCCGCTCGGCGCCCAGGGCTAAGTACCGGTCATCAATCCGCCCGCGGTATACCTCGTGGAGGCTCGTCGCCTGGGGAACAAAGACCGCAGCTTCCGGGGTGATGGTAACTAGCGCCATCCGGGTGAGAGTCTGCCTCGTGTCTAACGCCGTGTTGGCAGTAATTGCAAACTCAAGGTCGTGGGCGCGAATGACTTTTGCATCATCTCCCGGATTGGGATACACAAACCATACGCGGACCCCTAGCGGATCAAACTGCTTTGCAATGCGTTGAACCTTGGGAATGTATCGGTTGGAAATGGGGCAATCCGACGCGGCGAAGAAGAGGACTACGGCCCGAGTTCCTGGCAGTGCAAGATCCGTAACAGGACGTCCGTCGACATCGATAGCTAACGGCCCGGTGAGGCCCGCGCCCATTGCCAGCGCAAGCAGCGATGCACGAATGAGCATGGTTATCATTTGCCCCTCCGGGAAGCCCCGCGTTGTCCTTCATCATACCGCCATGGAGTTTTTGGACTGTGCGCCAGCCGGCCCCATATCCATTCGCGCTACACGTTAAACATTAGACATAAACAGCTGCATTTAAAGGGCTTACTTGAACAGGCTAGCAGCTCCAATAAAGGCTGATTCTTAGACATTGCGCGACCTGGTTTTGAAAACCCGGTTAGGTCGAGCGTCGGCAACACGCGAACAACTTTTGCAAACGCGAAATTACCATCCGCTTGTAGCCATCGTCTGTTATCGTTCCCCGCAGTTCATTCAAAAAACAAGAAAGCGCCAACGAGGTGATCTATGCCATGCGACCCGGTGGAGTTAAAACACGTCCCGCTGTTTGCCTTACTCGACGATGATGAGATTGCCGTCTTGGCCGCCCAGGTGGACCTTAGAACATTTGTTCCTCGGCAGCGCATTTACAAAATAGGCGATCCCGGCAAACACGCTTACATCCTGGTCTCCGGCAACGTGCAAGTCACGACTGTCGACGAAGATCATCAGGAGGTTATAGTCGACCAACCCGGCCACGGGCAGTTTTTCGGCTTCGCTTCCATGCTGGATCAAACGCCCCACCAGACGAGCGCCCTCGCGACTGAAGAAACCACGTGTGTCGAGATCAGCCGCGACGACATTGCTACTCTGCTCCAACGCAAGCCCCTAGCCGGTATGGATATGCTAACTGTCCTCGGCCACCAGTTCCACGCGTCGCAACAACTGGTGCGGATTCGCGCCAACCGGAACGCCAATGATGTGATCGAGGAGGAATACACCTTCGGCGAACACATTGCCGACAAGGTCGCCAGTTTCGGAGGCTCGTGGAGCTTCATCATCCTCTTCGCAGTTGTGCTGGTCGCCTATAGCTCTATCAACGTTGCCCTGCGTGGCCGGGCCTGGGATCCGTACCCCTTCATCCTGCTCAATCTCTTCCTTTCCATGCTGGCCGCTATCCAGGCGCCGGTCATCATGATGAGCCAAAACCGCCAGGACAAAAAGGACCGTCTGCGCAGCGAGTTGGACTTCGACGTGAACCGCCGTGCCGAAGCGGAGATCCAAAACCTTTCCCGCAAGCTGAACCTGGTCACCGACAAACTGTGCGACCTCGATGACCTACTCCGCGAACGCCTTCCGTTGAGTGCGGCTGCAAAGCCCAACAGCTAGGCTTAGCAACACAAGAGATCCGAACCGGCGCGGATGGCCCATCGAAGGCGACAGGGGTCATATAATCCAATCGCGAGAGGATCCTTCCGGTGCCGGCTCCAGGGCCGGCTCTGGTAATCTCCTATCGTTTCGCTTTCTCGTTTCGTTGCCCCTTATGCAAGACGATCCGACGACTCCGCTCAACCACGAGAACCCCGGTTCGCCCGAAATGCCGCCGGTAACGGAGGCGTGGGGGGATTTTCGTCTGCAGGCGCGCGTGGGGCATGGGTCCTTCGGCGAGGTCTACCGGGCCTGGGATCCGCATCTGGAACGCGAGGTGGCCTTGAAACTGCTGCTGCCGGGCTCGGTGAGCGGCGACGAAGAATATCGGGCAATGCTGCGCGAGGCACGGGCATTGGCCGCGGTACGGCACCCCAACATTGTGCACGTCTACGGCATAGACCGCCACGATGGACGCGTGGGCTACTGGACCGATTTCGTGCACGGTAAGACCCTGTCATTCCTGGTGCTAGCTCAGGGCCCATTCGGTTATCGCGAAGCCGCGCTGATTGGCCTTGATGTAGCAAAGGCCCTGAGCGCGGTGCACCGGGCCGGACTTCTACACCGCGATATCAAGGCGGAGAACGTGATGCGCGAAGAGGGCGGCCGCATTCTGCTCATGGATTTTGGGCTGACCACGCTGCCCCAACGACAAACCGGAATCGCCGGCACACCGACCTACATGGCGCCGGAGTTATTTAGCGGCAGCCAGGCGTCGGTGGCTACCGATATCTACGCCGTGGGTGTGCTCCTCTTCTACCTGGTCACGGGCCAGCATCCGGTCAGGTTGGGCGGCTTGACGGCGAAAGAGGCTGCGGCCGCAATCTCCAAGAGAAAAGCGCTGATCGATTTGCGGCCGGACCTTTCCGAGTCTTTTATGCGCACGGTCAGCGCGGCATTGGAAATGGATCCCGCCAAGCGATATGCCAGCGCAGGACAACTGGCGGAGGCGCTGGCCGAATCTCTGGGCGCACCGCTGTCCGCAGGCACGGCCTCCGCTCCGTCCAAGACCACGAGTAAGACCAAGCTGTGGGTGGGAATGGCGGCGCTCGTGGTATTGGCAGCGCTGGGTTTTTCCATATGGTCCGCGGGAGTGCCTCATTGGTTGCACACCGCAAATGGCGCAGCCACCGCGGGAGTGCCGGCCACCCAATACGATCAGTTCTTAAAGGCACAGGAGCTCCTGCAGCACTCGTACAAGGAAGCCAACATTGCCGCAGCCGTCAGCGGCTTTCAAGAGGTACTTAAAGCAGATCCGAATTTTGCATTGGCCCAGGCCGGGCTGGGGCAGGCCTACTTCCTGCAGTACCGCAACAACGGCGATGACAAGTTGCTCGATATGGCGAAGCAGGCAACGGCAAAGGCCCTACAGCTCGATGTAAATCTCGCTTCGCCATACATTACGATGGCCCGCATGGCGGCCATGCAGGGGCAAACTCAGTTGGCGATGCAGCAGGTGCAGAAAGCGATCGCCCTCGATCCCCACAGCGCGGAAGCGTATGGCGCTCTGGCCGAGGTCTATCAAACGGACGGACGGACCAAAGATGCCTTGGCCGCGGCACAGCGGGCAATCGATCTTGCTCCTGACGACTCGCGATGGCCGGTGCGGTTGGGAGATTATCTCTTCAGGGCAGGCAATCTGAAAGAAGCTGCCTCTCAGTTTCAGCGAGGAGTGGAGTTGGCCAAGGACAATCCTATGGCCTTCTACAATCTTGGCGTGGTCAACATGCAACTGGGCAATCTGAGCGAGGCTGACGCCAATTTCCATGAATCCGCGAAGCTCGAAGCATACGTCGATACCTATAGTGCGCTGGGGAATGTCTTGGAGCTCGAGGGCAAGTTCGACGATGCGGCCACCCAAGATAAGAAGGCGATCGAGCTCGACCCCGGCAACTCCCGGGCGTGGAGCGCCCTGGCCAGCGCCTACCTCTGGGGCGGCCGGCGCGAGCAGGCGATGCAGGCGTACCACAAGGCAATCGAACTGGCGCTGGCAAACCTGACAAAGAGTCCGAACGATTCGGACTTACTCATTCAGATTGCCGACTTCTATGCATCCAGTGGTCAGGGCGAGAAAAGCCTGGTCTACCTTCGTAAAGCGCTCGCGCTTTCTCCTGACGACCCGAACGTCAACTACCGTGCGGGTGAGACTTACGAAATTCTGGGGCAGCGCGCGAAAGCGATTCCGCTCATCGCGCGGTCGCTGGCGCAGGGCTATCACGCCACGGACGTCCAGCGTAGTCCGGAGCTGGCTGCGCTGCGCGCAGACCCCGCGTTTCAGGCAGCAGTCTCCAAAGCAAAAAGCGAAAATGCTCTAGACACCGCCAGGAAATTAAATTAGCGTCGGGCGCATGGCGCATACCGACATCATTCTCAAAGTTGTGGACGGCGTATTTGTGCCGAGCCAGCCCCAGGTTCCCGTTGTCAAGGGCGATACCATTGCCATCTCCACCAGCGATGGTCGCCAGGTGGCGCTCTTCTTCTCGCCCGGTGCGGTCCCGGTGCTTTCCCCGGCTCCGTCTGTGCCAACGGTCCTCGCCCCGGGTAAGAAAGCGGAGTTTGCCTTCACTTCTTCAGTTTCGGGCGCGTATAGCGTTTTCTTTGAGAAGGACGCTTCTACGCCCCCAGCGCATTTTCCGGTGAGACCGTCGAATGCGTTGTTGCTAGAGATCGATACCAGCCATTCGGGCTTCGGCGGACCCGATTCCACCACGCGCTCATAAGCGTCCCTCTCGCTCCATAACGAAAGACGGGTACCCCACATCTCGCTTGTTTTTCGCGAGATGTGGGATACCACTGCCCTTTCCCTCTGACTCTCGATTCGTCCGATACACTCAGCGGTCAGCCTCGGTGGTATCCCCGCCTTTCGCGAAAAACAAGCGAGACATGGGCCCACCCGTCCTTTGCGAGGGAACGAGAGCGGGAGACGCTGGCTTTCGAAGGGTGGGATTATTTCTTCTAGGTTCAACGACTTTTTCCGCAACCCAAAACTATTTCATTCCTTCAAGCATCACTTGAGGTCCTTCACGCGCAGCCGCGCGGCCGGATCACCGAGGACGATGTAGTTGCGGGCGTCATCACGGGCAATGGTGAGGGCAGTACGAGCCGCAGGGCTCAGCGGCGGAGTCGCATTCGGGTCGCCAGAGACACTGCGCGCCTCGGACTCGATGAGCTGGGAGCAGAGGCGGCTCCATCGGTCGCTGAGTGAGTCTGCGGCGTAACCGGCGCGGCGTCCGAACATGAGATACGTGAGCGGATCACGTAGCGCCTGAAGCTGCGGCGTGCCGGTGACGTCCTGAAAGGCATAAGGAAAAGCCATATCGACATGAGCAACGACCGCCAGTGCACCACGGCTTAACAGGGCCTGGGGCAGGGCGGCGATCAGCGGCGCCGGGGCGACCGGGATCTTTGAGCCATCAGAATTGAAATAGTAGTTGTTCTCCGCGGGGCAACCGCCGCTGTAGCAGGCGAAGAGGAAGGCCATGGTCCCCTGGAGTTTGGCATCGGCAGGAATGTCTTCGGCGGAAAAGAGATTGTTCGGACCGGCGGCCGTGTCTCGAACCCACTCCTGAGTCAGCAGCGAGCCCTGCATACGGCGCTGAGCAGGGTCACCCATCGGATACTCAACGCCGTGGGAACCGGTGAACAGGACGGCCGGCGCCCCACCGGGCAGGTCGCCGCGTAGGATGTCGATCAGCTGTTGCTTGGTAGCCTGCTTGGCGGTCGAGTAAGTGAACGCATCCAGCGTGAACTTCGCCGGGCCGGAACCGAGGGGTTTTCTGTCGTCGAGGAAGTTGGGACAGATGGCGTTGGAGAGCATGGCGGTAGCCACGTCGTTATCATTGCGCGTAACCCAGACCGCCGCGTTTTTTCGCTGCACTGGAACCCAGGCGGGATCCTCGTACTGGACCACGGCACGGGCGTAGCGCCCGTAGTCCTCCAAGTCATCGAAGGCGAGCCGGCCCACAGCCCACTGCATCTTGAGCATGTTCTGAAACGCGAAGGAAATGCGGTCGGGATGCCCGACGATGAGCACATAGTAAGGGACACCCGCAGTGGGATCGACTTTAGCGGTAACAGAGATGCCGCGATACTCGGCCCAGTCATCCGCAGTCTGGTTCGGACGCACTCCGCTGTCGTTGCCCTCGAAAATCTGAAAGAGATGGTCGTCATTCACCTGCTTACGGCGCAGATCGATGAGCGGCTGCAGCTGAGCTTTGATCGCTGGGTCGGCGTCAGACGCGAAAAGGATGCACCAGCCCGTCTGGGTGAGATCGTCCGGATCACCGACGCTCGAGTCCGTGCCCAGGTGTGTCGAGTCGATGCTACGTCGCTCGGCGCCAGGCAAATCGCGGCTGAGATGGGGCAGGCTCTCCGGCGGAAGTGCGGAGGCCGGCTTGCCCGTCGGGGCGTGGACCAGCAGCGGAACGGGAAGTGCGGTAGAGCTCATGGACGTCAGATGTCGAGACGGCAGTCAATGACGCCCGTGTCAAAGACGGTTGGGCTTGGTGCATCGCTTCCCTGCACTGGACCGCCACCCGGAACAGCAAAAGCGATGTCACCCGAAGGGGCAACGCCGCGCAGCGTCCACTCATCCCCTTCACGAGCGATCTGTTGCACAGCAAAGCCGAAGGTGATCGAGTCGGGGCCAGTAAAGCTGATTGTGGAGTTCGACGAGTTCGATGGTTTGATCCCGATTTTGGCATCGACACCCTGGAAGGCGGAGAGGTCTACACCAACCGATGTACCGTGCGAATCCGTGGCGGTGACCGTAAGTGAATTTGACTTGAGCACCTGGATGATCAGATAAGCCGTCGCCTTACCGCTCAGGAAATAATTTTTCACCGCAGGGTTGTCGCTCTGCAGCTGGCCTTTGGCGAGATAACTACCGGCAGCGAAGGGCGCTACCTCGGTGACAGTGACGTTGCTGTAGCTGAACTGGACCGCATGGGCGCTCTTGTACGCCACATCAAGCGATGGCACAGAAACACCAAAGGCGGCCAGGGTATTACCTAGAATGCTGAGCCCCAGCGAGAGGTCGAGGGCGTCGGTTCTCTGGCCGTTGACCGCGGAGGCGGGTTTCGGTGGACTGGGCTGAGGTTTGGGCATGGGGCTGTTCCAGATGCCATCGATCCCGCCCAGCCACTGCACGGTCTGGTCGCGGCCGATGACGTCCATAGGCTCGATACCAGTGCGCGGCAGCTTAACCACGTTGTAGCCCAGTTTGTTCAGATAGGTCACGCTGGGGTCTTTCTTCTTCAACAGGATTCATTTGCGATATCCATCCTTTGCAGGCCGCTGGGTAGGAGCACGGCAAGGTTACACCATCCGGCAGCAGCAACGAACCGTATGGTAGCGTGTCTCCATGCCGGTCTACCGGAAAACCGCGATCGTGCAGCTCGAGTTGCCGAGCGGCGCCATGGAGAGCAGCCTGCCGCTGACATGCGAGCGGGAATTCGGGGTGATCCTGTCGATCGCCGGCAAGACCTATCCGGCGCAGAGTTTCCGCTCGCCCATCAATGACGAGCAGTGGCGGGAATTTGTCCGCCAGCTGCGCGCCTGCAACGTAAACCACGACGAGAAGACCGGATATCGCGGGGCCACTGCGATACGAGCGCTGGCGCGATCGTTATATCAATCCCTGGCGCAGTTGAGCCCGGCGCTGCGCGAATTCCTGGACAGCGCCGGAGTGCCGCGGCGACTGGTGATCCAGACCACACGCCCGGAGTTGCATCTGCTGCCGTGGGCCGCGCTCTATGACGAGTCGGGAAATCTGCTTGCCGCCGGCGACCTGTCAGTCGTGCAGGCGTGGAAGGACTTCAACCAGCTACCGATCTCCACCAGTAACCGCCTGCAGTTATTAAAGGTGCTGGGCAGTGACACTAACCGGAGAACGGCTGCCGCGCTTCAAGGTCTCCTGCGGACACCGGAGATTATCCAGCGCGATGGGGCGGCGATGTTTGCTGCCGGCAGACAGGTGAGTGAGGTCGATATTCTGCACATCGAAGAGCATGGAAATGCTGTTCTGAGCGAGACCGGGGATGTGCCGGCGACAACCATGGGAGAGACCTTCCGCCGGGCGAAGATCGCGCTGCTGTGGAGCTGCTACTCGGGAGCCGCTGATTCGTGGGGCGTGTCGCCGGCGCTGTGCCTGCACAGGAACGGCGTCGGCATGGTGCTTTCATTTTTGGCCGAGTTGCACTACGACAGACGCGGGGTCGATCGCAGAAGAGTTCTATGCGGATGTATTCGGCGCAGCGGCCAGCCGGGACCCGGAGTCGGCGCTGTTGCGGATACGAGTGCGCGAAGGTAGCGACGGAATTCGCCTTTGCCAACTGGGCTTCAATGACTGTCTACCTGCGCAGTCCGTTGGATCTGACCGCGCTGCCGCTGAATGGGCCAAGAGTGCCTGCACTAGGATGGCTGGCGGAGCCATCCGCTGATGACGCGACAAACGATTTCTGGAACAACGTCGCGGCCCAAGTGAGCCGCTTGCAATCGGGAGCACAGGATGAGGTAGATGCCTCCGCCGCGGCATACACCAAGCTGCCGCTGGCGGCTTTCAAGGCGTGGCGTGGCAATGTGATCCGCATCGATGAGAGCGCAAACCTGCTGGCGGACTCTGCCACGCTGCGCGAGCTGGGTTTGGCGGCGGAAGGTGCTCCGGCGACCGATGCGGCCGATCGACTAGTGTGGTTCTTCACCCAGATCGCGCGCTTCGGAGCACCGCTGATCGTCTGGTCGAATGCGGCCGCGCGGCATGTGGAGTTCGTGCAGACGATACAGCCCAGCGCCAGCCTGACGTTTCTGTTCCTCCACGGCCCGAAGTCCGATCAACCGAGCCTGATCGAGCTGGTAGAGGAGAATCAATTGCAGCGGGCTCTGGCCGCGTGCTCCGCAATACCGGAGGACTGCGGAGACGAGAGCCTGCATGCCGCCTATTACGCAAGCGTCCGCGGCGAGCGGCCCGAGCTGGCCAAACAATACATCTCGCACATCAAGAGCCTGCAGGAACGCTTGCTCCTGATGGGGAACTTCGTCGAACGGTATCCGGCAATTCCACTCGGGGACGGCCTCCTCGCATCCATCGGCCCAATAGCACCCAGCGAAGTGCCGCATCGCCCCCAAGATTTCTACCGTCTCGCCCGGCACGCGCAACCGCCGGAAGGTTCGTCCCTGCGTGAAACCGGCCGGGCCAAACATGAGATCGCCTACCTTATGCACTACCGGGGGCAAAGGGAAACGGCGGAGATGCTCTACACCTTGGCTTTGGCAGATTTGGAGGCAAGTACCGACCGGGATTCTCGTTGGTACTTCGCGCTCGCATCTGTGCTGCGCGACTGGGCCGACCTGCTGTCAGGCAATTCCGATCGCGTGCAAGAAGCATCGCGTCTGCTGGGTCGCGCGACCGCCATCCAGGCGTTTCACGGTCTGCGCCTCGAACTGGCCTACGCCACCGCAACCGCAGCCCGCATTGCGCTGGCCGCCGAACGCTACACCCTGGCGATCGACCATGCGGTCGATGCCGCCAATCGCTTCGTGCAGTGCGACAACTGGCGCGGCTGGAGCGGGGCACTCCATATTCTCTTCGACAGCCTGGCCGAGACCCGGGAGACAGCGCGCATGCTAAGCCTGGCCAATTTGGCCAAGGAGAAGCTGCAGTTCTCGAACCTTCCGGACGACCAGCGCGAAGTGCAGCGGCAGACGCTGGCATTCCAACGGGCAAGGGCACACTGGATCGCGGGCGAGTTGGCCGAGGCTCGCGCGGAGTTGGAGTCGATACACGAGGCAGCAGCGAAAATCCACGAGAAGCCCGACGCGCGAGTGGAGCGCCTGTATGAATTTCTCAGGCTTTCTCCTGCGGCACGAGATGGCGGTAGCACCGGCGCTTGATTGGCCGCCGGGTCGATGGGTTGCCTTAGGGTATTTTCACCAGGGCTAAACAGCTTGCGGCAAACGCACCGGACGAAGGGCACGGCTTCAGCCGTGCCGTAGTGTATGCGATCGGAGAGGGCTTTACAGCTTGCGCAAAAAAAAACCTTCAAACGAAGGGCACGGGTTCAGCCGTGCCACACTTGGCAACGACCGATGAGGGCTTTAGCCCCTGAGGTACGGCTTTCCCCGATTCAGGGCGAATGTGGCCACCTATCTATGTTGTTTCGGCTGCCAAGAAGTCTTGAAAGAATACCTCAGCCGCTAAATCCGTCTTTTGCGTATGACTTTTACGGCACGACTGAAGCCGTGCCCTTCGTAGAGAGTTTTCGCAGCCTGTTCAGCCCCTGAGGTACGGTTCGTCTGCACTGGGACGGGGAGTAAAGTATCGAGCAGGATGACTGAAAGCGAGCCAGCACGCGATGAGACGGGAGTGGGGGGCTGGGAGTTTGCTCAGTCGGTCCTCTTTACCGGTCACATGATCGATGCCGCAGATCGCGAGGAGGCCCGCTTCCCTCCCCAGGCCGAGGGCGCAGCGCGTATAGCAATCCGGGCGTCAGTGCTGCAACTCCGCGATTGGGGTGGGACGCCCATGGTCGGCATCGCCGGGGGCGCAAGTGGCGGCGATCTACTTTTTCACGAGGTCTGCGCAGAACTGGGTGTGGCGACGCGGCTGCGGCTCGCGCTGCCGGTGGAAGCGTTCATTGCCACCTCTGTGGCGCCGGCCGGAGAGGGCTGGGTACGCCGATTTTTCACGCTGGTGAAGCAGCTTGGCCCGAAAAATGTGCGCGTAATGGGTGAGAACGACGGGCGGAAATACGAAAGCCACAGAGGATATCTGGTCGCGAGCGAATCTCTGGATGATCGAGGCTGCGGTTGCGCTTGCGCCGCGGCGAACCCTGCTGGCGCTGTGGGACGGCAAGGGTGGAGACGGCCCGGGAAGACGCAACACCTCGTCAGCGTAGCGCCGAACTACGGGATTCGCGTGGCCCCGCTGATCACGATATAGTCACTGTCCTAATAGACCGCAGCCGCCTAGGGACCGGGCACAAAAGTGCGATGGGCCTGATTGCTTCGGGAGCTGCCCTGCTCCGTGAAGGTGTTCTGGACTAGCACGTCGAGATTGCCGCCGACAGGGGTAACGCGCACCGCCGCGACTCGGCTGGTATCCGGTGAACCGGCTTGATCAGCGAGATGGAAGGTGGCTGTGGCGGCTTGTCCGTCGACCACGGCTGGCTGCGTACCCCAATCGCATGGAGCCGGCTGACAGGACCCAAAGGCGTGCACGGAAAGGCTGCTCCCGGAACTCGAGATCACCAGGGAGCTAATGGTATCTTCCGCGCGACGACCACTACCGGCGTTTTTCCACGTGCCAACAATCGACGGTGACGCCGGCGCGTGATGCATGGAAAGATCGATGCCTGCCGCTGCAACCACCACCACCAAAGCCCCTACCCCGAGGATCCATGGAAGATTCGACTTCTTGACGGACACTTGTGCAGTGGTCGCCGGTTGATGCGGTGGGGGAAGTTGTACCGGAACGGTGGCATGGACCGGCTCCTGCGCAGTTGCCTTGCTGGGAGCGACGTAACTGTTCAGAGCGTCGATCAAAAGCTGAACGTCAGAGGGCCAGCGCGCATGCGACAACTCGACGCTGTTGCGATGGGAGAAACTCTTCAGGCTCTCTGGAAGCTGATCCTGACTTGGCATTCTCGCGCCGTGCACCAGTACTGGGATCACCGGTACCTCGCGCTTCAACGCGGACGCGATCTCGAGCACAACGAAGTCATTGGGGTCATCCAGGCGGCGCTGGCCGGAAGAGCCCGTGATGGTCGCCCATGTGGGTCCAATGATGGCAAGCAGCACTCCGCAATCCGCGACGTTCTGTTCGATGGCCTGCACAAAATCGACCCCGGGACGAATGCCGGCCACGTCCATAAAGACGCTCTTAACCCCAAATTCACGGGTTAGATCATCAAAGAGCCTGCCCGCCTCGCCCTCGGTGTCATCGCGGCGATAGCTGATGAAGATGGGGTTTCCCACGCGCCTCCCTGAATCTTACCGACAGGATAAGCTGTCCCTCGCATTTCAGCAATTTCCGGCAATGCGTACGCATTCCTGAGTGCTTGGGCCTCACGAAGGACGGGTGCCCCACACCTCGCTCGTTTTTCGCAAGATGTGGGATACCACGGCTCTTTGCCTCTGACTCTTGATGTATCTGTCAAGTCCGATTAGCAACCTATTGATTAGCAACCGAGGAAATCTGCACCGGCCCAATGAGTCCCGACTGCAGCAATGGAGAGTTGGCCTTGTAGGGATGAATGACAGTGAAAGTGTATTTTTCTGCGCCCGGTTGCTGATCGCCAATGAGCCGGTTCACCCAGGCATTCGTCACCTTAATGGTCAATTCGTTCGCTCCTGGCTTTAACGCCGACGAGGCATCCACCCGGTATGGGACATGCCAAACGACTCCCAGCGGCTTGCCATTCACTGTGACGTCGGCCAGATTCTTGACATCGCCTAAGTCAATCCAGAGATGAGCGCCCGGCTTGAACCAATCGGCCGGCGCCTGGATCGTCTTGGTGTAGGTGCCGGCTCCCGAAAAATACTTCACCCCTGTGTCTGCGTTGTCGCTCCACGACGCTAGCTTGTCCAAGGTTGTCGACGGCGGCGCGCCGCGATCGGTTTGGAAGCTCACCTTCCAGGACCCTTCAATCCTTCCCAGTTTGGTTTCCATCAGCTTGGGAAGCATGCGCGAATCAGCCTTGGAAGGCTTGCGAAAGACGACAAAGACCGTACCCCAAGGCTCAAGATGAAGCGGTACAGTGGTGTGCCCTCCAGAACTGCTGTAGGCAGCATCCTCGATCATCCCGGTATCGGCATGCCACAGTTCGGGAGCCTTGCCCGTAACCCGAAAATCCGCTTCGACCTGCTCATCGCGATCGTTACGGTTATCGACGTAATAGAGATCGCCATCGGGTAATCTGCGGTGTACGAAAATGAGGTTAGTGTCGTTTTCCGGCTTGGTAAAGTGGAAGTCCGGTTCAATCTTGAGCGCGCCTAAGGCATCGGCAAGCGTTTGACCTGCATAAACCTTGCCTTTTCCCACGCTGTGCTCCCCGCTACCGGATCCCCAAAGCTCGTCCGCGATGCGCTGGAACTCTTCTGCATTGTCGGACAGGCTAGGAGTATTTACAGGTTTTGGACCCACTACCACTGCGCCTTGATTTA
>CAWCAZ010000056.1:0-13695 GCA_963793525.1 uncultured Acidobacteriaceae bacterium | reverse complement strand
GGGGTACGCCTTTCGAGGGCCCCCAAGATGAATTATCGGTATTGACGCCGAAACACCGACAATACGGCGGTCAGATTCAACACTGAACCGATGAAAAAAAACGTACCTCAGGAGCTAAAGTCCTCACCAGTCTTGGCCCGGTATGGCACGGCTAAACCCGTGCCCTTCGTTGAGCGTGTCTTCCGTGGCTTCTGAACCCGTTTCCTTCGTTGAGCGAGTTTTGCCGCAACCTAAGGCGACTCGTCCTTTGCATTGTTTGCAAAGGGTCGGATAGGCAATCGTTGGTAAGGAATCCTCGGGTTTAAGAGTTACCCAGCGCTATATACTGCGACTAATCCCGCGATCGAGTCATTCTTCACGTCAGGAGTGGGTTCCTTGCGGAACTGGGGCTGCTGAGTCATGCGAGAACAAGGAGGAGATCCTCCCGGGCAAGATGCCTCAAAACCGGGCAACGGGGGTGTGCGTGCCCCGGTGAAGGGTGAAAGCTCGTCCGCTAACGTTCGTCTTCCCAGCGATGCTGAGACTATATTTGGCGCTCCCCCCAATGTGGTGGTTCCCAGTGACAGCCCCACCGTGGTTGGCACCTCCTTCCCGCATACCATGGCAGGCGAATTCAGCGAAGCCGGACAACACGTCCTGGCCTCCGGCCACTTGCTTGCCCAACGCTACGAGATTTTGAGCCTCCTGGGCGAAGGCGGCATGGGCGCCGTTTACAAGGCGAAGGATGTTGAGCTCAGCCGTCTAGTCGCGCTTAAGGTGATACGTCCGGATCTGGCTCGCAACCGTGCCATCCTTGACCGATTCAAGCAGGAACTGATCCTTGCCACCCAGGTCACCGACCGCAACGTGGTCCGTATCTACGACCTGGGTGAAGCCGAGGGCATAAAGTTCATCACCATGGAGTATGTCGAAGGCGAGGATCTCGCCCACATCCTCCACCAACGGACCAAGCTCCCGCCTCATGAAGCGGTCATCGTTATTGAGCAGGTATGCCGGGCGCTAGCCGCCGCACACAACGTTGGCGTCATCCACCGCGACCTCAAGCCGCAGAACATCATGTGGGAAAAGACCGGCCGCATCCTGGTTATGGATTTTGGCCTGGCCAAAACTCTGGAAGGCGACCGCATGACCCAGACGGGCGCCATGGTCGGCACCATGGAATATATGTCGCCCGAGCAGGCGCTGGCGCAAAACCTGGATCAACGCTCCGATATCTTTTCTCTGGGCCTCATCTTTTACGAGTTGCTGACGGGGCAAACGCCCTTCCGTGCCGACAGCGCGCTCGCCAGCCTGATCAAACGTACCCAGGAGCGTGTCGTTCCCGTCTCGGAATTCGACAGCAGCGTCCCTCCTGAACTGAGCCAGATCGTAAGCCGGTGCCTGGAGCGCGATGTCACACTGAGATACCAGACCGCGGCGGAGCTGCTGGCAGACCTTGAGCTCTGGCAGGGCACCGGTAAATCCGGCATTATCGCCGCCCGCCTCAAGCCCGGTCCCGGCAGATGGGCAGCAGAGAACCAACGGTTGCTTGCCGGCGCAGCTGTCCTGCTGGTGCTTCTCGTCGCAGTGATCGGGTACTTCCTTACCCGCCCCAAGACCGCGGCCCTTCCTGAAGCCAAGCAGGAGGCGCCGGCTGTCCGCCCGCGATCGCTGGCGATCTTGCCCTTCCGCAACTCCTCCGGCGATGCCAAGGACGATTGGATCGGCTCCAGCGTAGCCGATATGCTCAGCACCGACATTGGTCAGTCATCCCACCTGCACCCGGTCTCTACGGATCGGCTCCATCAGGTGCTCTCCGATCTTCATGTCGGCCCGGAAACCGCGGTGGATCCGGATATGCTGCGCCGTGTAGCCCAATTTAGCAATGCCGACGTTCTGGTTTCAGGCCAATATGCACGCTTTGGCGATCAGATCGTCATGGATGCGACCATACGCGACCTGGTGCATGACCAAACCATCCCCGTCAAAGCGCAAGCGCTGGTAAAAGATTTGCCTGCGGCCATCGACAGCCTTGCTGACTCCGTGCGCAAGAACCTTTCTCTCTCCGCCAGTGTGGTCGAGGAATTGAAGGCTCAGTCGTTCAAGCCCAATTCGACTTCCGTCGATGCGCTGCGCGAATTCAATGAAGGATCCGTGCTCATGCGCGCGGGCAAAAACCTCGATGCGTTAAAACACCTGCAGCAGGCAACGAAGGAGGATCCCGATTTTGCGCTGGCATTCTCCATGCTTGCCGATGCCCAGGCCGCACTCGGATATCAAAGTGACGCCGAGCAGTCGTCCATCCGCGCCCTTAATCTCGCGCAGAATCAAAACCTGCCGCTGCCGGAGAAATACCTGATTAGCGCCGGCAATGCGCGCGTCATGAAAGACAACAAGAAGGCTATCGAGGCTTACGAGAATCTCTCCAAAAGCTTACCCGGCGATGTCGATGTACAGTACGAGCTAGGCGTCCTCTACCTGCAAAGCGGGGAGTACGAAAAGGCGCGCGCTACGTTTGCCAAAGTCCTGCAGTCTGATCCCAAAAATATTAGGGCGCTGTGGCAGACGGGGGTCGTCGATAACCTCACCGGCAATCCTCAGGCTGCACTGGAAGCACTGACCCAGGGCCTCACGCTTACGATTCAGTTCGACAACCCGGAGCAGAGGGCGCTGATTCTGCTTTCCATGGGGAATTCGTACCGCCGGCTTAACAAGCCGGACGAGGCGCTGCACAACTATGAGGAATCCATTGCGATCAACCAGAAGATCGGTCAAAAATGGGGCATCTCGGCGGCCTTGAATGAGATGGCTGATGTACAGGCGACAAGCGGAAAGCTGGACGCTGCACTGGACAGCTATAACAAGTCTCTGGTGCTGTTGCGCGAAATAGGCATGAAGGGTGGTATCGCCGACACGCTCAACGATATGGGCACGATCTACCAGGACCTGGGCAAGTTCGATCAGGCGCTGGATGTCTACAAGCAAGCCTTACAAATCGAGCGCGAGACCGGCGACCAGGGTTATGAGGCGCAATGCCTCAACAATATCGCCAGCGTGTATCTGACCACCGGGGACAATGACAACGCCTTCACGTATTACCAGCAGGCCTTGCAGTTGCGAGAAAAGTTGGGTGTACCGGGCGATCTAGCAGAGACGCTTGAGGGCCTGAGCGAAGCCTACACGGTGACCGGGCAATACGAGCAGGCGATGACAGGGTTGATGCGGGCGCTGGAACTCGGACGCAAAGCCGGGGATGCGCACAGTGTTGCCTTGGTCTCTCGTCAAATCGGCCTGGTCTTTCAATATCAGGGACGGTTTGGCGCGGCGGTCAAATCCATGCAGGATGCAGTGAAGAGTTTTCGACAGCAAGGGGAAAACGGCCTAAATATGGCGGAATCCCTGAACGATCTGGCCGGCGCTCTGGCCCGCTCAGGAAAAAGCGATGAGGCCGCCGCGCCGCTTGAGGAAGCGCAAAAGATTCAGCAGGCTTTGAAGAACGATGCCTTACAGGCTGAAATTTTGAATACTCGGGGAGACTTGACATTTTACCGGGGCGACCTCAAGAGTGCCGCTACCTTCTATCAATCCGCGCTCCCACTCGCGGCCCGCACCAAGTACAGTGAAGTGCTGCTGCAATCAAAAGCGAATGTAGCCCGGGTCGCAGTTTCTGGGGGGCGCTTCCAGGAAGCGTCACACAGCTTGCAAGCGCTTCTCCATGGCAAAGGATTCATCGCCGCTCACCTGTCGCTCCAGATCAACCTTGAGCTGGCAGAAGCAGCGATTGGCCTGAAAGATTACACGGCCGCCAATCACGGTCTGCAGCAAGAGCTCCCTGGCGCGCAACGCGCAGGAGTGCGTTTCGGTCTGGCCAGAATCTACTACCTCCTGGGAACGTCCGCACGATTGAGCGGGAGCGCCGGGATCGCAGCTGACTACTATCGCGAGGCAGCCCAACTACTGGACGTCATTCGCGCCGATTCGGGCGCGGAGAATATCATGCGCCGCATCGATTTCAAGACGATGTATGAAGACTCCAATCGCTGGAAGAAATAGCTGAGGGCTCTCATCCTCGCGGTCTCTGCGACGGATGAGAGCCCTCAGTTGCGAATTCCACGTTAGTTCACAACCATGTTGGTCAGGTTACTTGTGGACCAGGTAACTGACGGGTGCGGAGGTTGTCGTGTTGCCCGCCGCATCCACGGCGGTCACCTTGAAGGTTTGCTGGCCTGCTTGTAACGTATTGACCGGAGTGGTGATCGTGCCGGTGTTCAGCCTACCCACCAGGTAGAGTGCGGTGCCGCAAATAACGACGCCGGAGCGGTCGTCAGTGCAGCTGTAAGTTGCGGTGACCTTCTGACCAACCTTATAGCCACTGCTCGTGGGTGCCGGAGATAACGTCGGTCCCGTGGCAACTACAGGAGCGACGGTATCCACGTTGATGGGAAAGGTGTAGAACGAGGTGGACCAACTGCCGCCACTCTTGGTGAACTGCAGTTCCTCGGTGCCGGCGCAGTCCTGGGCAAAGTAATGCAGGAGATATTGGCCGTCCTCGGGGAAGCTGACACCCTCCCCCAGCGCTGAGAAGGGTGTAGCCTTCGGTGGATTGGATCCACCTGGGGCAGGGCAGGCGGTATTCGGTACGCTCACATCGCCAGGGACAGGCGGCCCGGGTTGAGGCACGCTCGAAGCTGGGGAAACACCGTAGGTGATGCTTTGGATCGGCGCTGCGACGAAGCTGTTTTTGGAAGCTATGGCCGGCGGCACGCTTACGAAGTTTACTTTGGCACTGTGGCTGTTGATCCAGTACCCGAGTTTTTGTCCGGTCACAGTGACAACGGTTAAATCCTCCGGCACCGGGGCGATGGTGATGAAGGTTGAGTTTGAGCTCTCGCCGCGGCCGCCACTGGTGTAGGCACCGGGACCGGAGAAGCTCGTCAGCAGGTTTTGCGGGCAAAGCTGATTGGCGATGTTCGAGGATGGGTCGAACGTGCAAGGCCCTCCGCTCCAGCCGTCCTTGGCCTCGATGAACCCTACTCCCTGGTGGTAGATCAAGAAATTTGTACCCAGAACATCGGGAAGGGTAAAGCTTGGGCCGTCGAAAACATCCTCAAAAATCTCGTTGCGCTGCTGCGACGTTGGACACAAAGCTCCGCTCTGGCTGGGATTGGTTCCGACCTGGCAGGTCAGCGTGTAGAGTTTGCACGCTGGCGCGCCGTTGTACAGTTCACCGGTATGGATCAGGCAACTCCCGGTCGCAAACGAGGTGTTGTGCAGGTAAGTGGACTGGAAAGTTGCCGCATTGAGCGGAGTATCTAGACCAGTAGGCGACGTCCCATCGGTGATGGATAGACTTCCAGCGTTCTGCGCCTCGGCGAGATTGTAGGTGAACTGTACCTGCTGGTTATTCGTAGAATTGAACGAAAAATTCTGGGTCAGCTGCTGGCCGGTAGGGTTGCTTTGCGAGATCGGGTTACCCGTCACCTTACCCGGCCCTGCAACTCCGTTGAAGGCACAGTTGGTGACCAGGTAAAGAGTAGAACCGGTGAGAAAACTGCCGGTATCCACGAGGCCAATCTGGGCTTGCACCGCACCAGCAGTGAGATAGCTGCTGACGTCGATGGGCGGCACTCCTCCGCTCGCAACGTACATATCCGGATCCTTGCCAGTCAAGTCGCCACTGCTGGCCAGAGACTTATAGTTGTCGTTAAAGCAGTTCTGCTGGTTCCCGTTTTCCACCGTGCCTTTCTGGCAGACGTCGGCAGGGGTCCCTCCCACCTCATTGAAGGTAATAAAGTTGTCCACCAACACGTTTCCGGTGCCGTCCGCAGTCGATGAAATCTTTGCCTGGATCGGCAATGTGCATGACAAGTTCAAGATAGTCGTGTTGAAGACGACCTCGTTGGCTCCATACCCCGTCCCTTGGGTCGATAGCCGGACATTAGCCGGGCTAAATAGCTGGACCGCGGTCTGGCCTGAAACGGTGGAAGCAGCGGCGGCAATACACACCGACGCAAGGCCCTGCAGAAAGACTGAACTTCTCATTTTGCGCAAACTCCTACCCATAATTCCGCTGTTGGATCAGCCCGCACAACGGCAGAAAGGCCACCGGCCACACGGGTCGATTGAAGAACATGATTTGCACCGCCGGGGGGAATTGTGGAGTCGGCAGAAAGTACGACAAAGCCTTCCGAATTGTGCAATTAGCGATTCGTCGTGTCAACTGAAAGTTTGCCTTGCTGGAAGGACCGATTCCACGATGCGACCAGGGAGCCTGCACTCCTCAAGTCACCCCGCGTAGGGTTGTTCTTCTTCCTGCAGGAGGGATTCCGCGGTCAACTGTTCGATTCCTCGCAGGGCGGGGAAGAGCACGCTCCAAATCCCCGTAACAGCCAGTGCCCCGATACCCCCAGCCACCACCGCGCGCACCGCTCCCCACCACTGAGCGGTCACTCCACTTTCAAACTCACCCAACTCATTGGAAGCGCCAACGAATAGCGAATTTACCGCGCTGACTCTACCGCGCATGGAGGCAGGCGTAGCCAGCTGCAGCATCGAGGAACGGATCACGACACTCACCATGTCCGATGCTCCCACCACCATGAGCGCGGCCAGCGAAAGCGGCAGACTCCTGGAAAGGCCGAAGACGATCGTGGCGCTTCCGTAGACAGCGACTCCAACGAACATAAGCACGCCCGGGCGCCGCAAAACGGGCCGGAAGGTCAACCAGACGGAGACCGCCAGGGCGCCCAGCGCTGGAGCTGAGCGAAGGGCGCCTAATCCCTGTGGTCCGGTATGCAGCAGGTCATGAGCAAAGATCGGCAGCAGCGCGGTTGCGCCACCTAACAGCACCACGAAGAGATCCAGCGAAATCGATCCCAGCAATAGCTTGGATTTCCAGACATAGCGAAACCCCGCCAGGATGACATCGGTCGAAATCGCACGGTGCTCCATCCGCCCGGGGCGTACATGCAAGGAGCCGATCAACAGCACAAAGCCGATTCCAGTCGCCAGGGTAAATAAGAAGACAATGGGAGCTCCGTACAGCCTCCCTTTCAGCGGCAAGGTGTAAAGCAGACCTCCCACAGCGGGACCGGCGATGTTGGCAATCTGGAAGACCGTCGCTCCCCAGGTGATGGCGTTCACGAAATTTTCCGTAGGCACCAGGTGGGGCAGGAGCGCCGAACTGGCTGGACCGCTGAAGGCGCGTCCGGTACCGATCAGGAAGAGCACCACGAAGATCGGCTCTACGCGATGCAGTCCCTGCAAAGCGAAAACCAGGAGCGTGCAGGTGCACAGAATCTGCACTACATAGCAGACCAGGATCACCATGCGCCGATCGTAGCGGTCCGCGACATGCCCGGCGGGCAGCAGAAATAAGAGCCCGGGCAAAAACAGCACCAGCCCGGTGTACCCCAAATCGATCGCCCGGCCGGTGATCTCATATACCTGCCAGGCCACAGCCAGCGCCTGCGCTTCCGCGCCCATGATGACCAACACCCGCGCCAGCTGATAACGACGAAAATCTCTAAAGGCAAATGCTGCTGTCCCTGTTCTTGGTGGGGCCATATGCCTGCTTTTTAAATTTTGAACAAAATACAGAAGGGCAGCTTCTTTCTCAAGGAAAACTGCACTGGACCGTCCCCGGAAAGGATATCGCAAGCGGGGAAGTACGATAGGATGCAGGCACGTCCTCGCGATTTTGCGAGCGACCGCAGGTGAGAAGGATGTCCATGGCTGCAGACGTTACGGAGAATGAAGCCGGGAAAAGATTGAGCCCCGCGGCTGCTCTGGAAGAGTTGCTGGCAGGGAATCGCCGATTCATGAGCGGCCGCACATCCGCCCATCGCCGTGACCTCGCCATGCTGCAACAGACCCTGGAGAAGCAGGAGCCGTTTGCCGCGGTTCTCTCCTGCTCCGATTCGCGCGTGCCGGTGGAAGTGGTCTTCGATCAGACGATTGGACAGCTCTTTGTCACGCGGGTGGCGGGCAACATGGTCACCCCGGAGATCGTCGCCAGTCTCGAGTACGCTGCCGCCGTGCTGGGCACCAACACCATCCTGGTCATGGGCCATAGCAGATGCGGAGCGGTCACGGCTGCCATCCAAAGAAAAGCAACCGCTGGACTTTCGTTCCCCGGACAGATCAGCGCTCTCTTCCCGCACATTGAGGCAGCAGTGGAGCAAGCCGGCCCCGATGTGGAGGCCACGATTCGAGCCAACGCCCTGATCCAGTCTTCCCGGCTGCGGGAATTGTCCCCGCTGCTGGCGGAGATGATGGACGCCGGCAACGTGAAGGTGGCTACCGGCTATTTCGATATCCGCAGTGGCGCGGTGACGCTATTGGACGAAGCCTGACTTAATTGCCGTGCACGAAGGTTGCGTATTGGGTGTCGACGATACCCAGATTGCGCGCCAGCCCTAGCTTGGCTTGGTTGTGTTGGCTGGTCGTGTTCACCAGGGTGGTTTCGGCGTCGGCCAAGGTAGCCTGTGCCTGCACCACCGGCAGGTTGTCGTCGACGCCGGCCTGAAAACGATCCTTAGTCTGTTCCAATTCTTTGCGCGCCAGTTCTACGTTGCTTTGCGCCACCCGCACCAGTTCGGTGGCCGACTGCACATCCAGGATGCTATCCCTCAGTTGCTGGTTGATCTGCTCTTTCAAAGCGGCCAATTGCTCGGTCAGGTTGGTGAGGTTGGCGTTGGCGACGCCGCTGTCTCCGCGGAACTTGGCTTCTTCAAAGAGGGGCAGGTTCAGCGTGCCCGCCAGCCACGAACGTTCCGTGGTAAAGGCCGCCGGTCACCCCGGTGACGCCATAATTGCCTTGAAAATCGAGCGTCGGCAGCCGCTCCCATTTGGCGGCTCTTCGCTGCAGTTGCGCAGCGCGTACCTGGGCCTGTAGACCCTGGTAGTCCTGGCGGCTCTGGTACGCCATTCGCTTGGCCTCGTCGATATTCATGGTCGCCAGGTCGGCATAGGGCGCGGTATCCGTAAGCTGGATCTCCTGTTCTGCCGGTAGGCCGATTTCCCGGTTGAGCGCGATCTTGGCCTTCTTGAAGTTGACTTCAGCCGAGATCACGGCTTGCTGTTGGGTTTGGAACTGCACCCGGGCCCGCAGTTCATCCAGGTTCGCCGCTGTGCCTGCCTGATGCTCGGCGACGGCTTGGTCGAGCAGCACCTGATCGGCCTGCAGCAGCGCCTTCGCGTTGTCCACCTGGGCGCCAAGAGCCAGCGTCTGCAGGTAAGCGTTGCCCACGGTGAGCACGACCAGCCCGCGCGAGGACTGCTTGCTGAAATAAGCAGCCTGCTCGGTTGCCTTTGCCGCCCGGTAGAGGTCGATATTCTGCAGGCTGAACAGTGTCTGCGAATAATTCACCATCGCGTCGGTGGAGTTGACCTTCACCACCGTGGGAAACGACGCCAGGTCCAAGCCCAGGAAAAAGGGGAGCGGCTTGTGGCCAAAAGGCTGGAGGAGAATCCCAGGGCAGCCAGATTGATCTGGTGTGCGCCCGAGTCGGCTTGGGCAGTGACGGTAGGGAGAAGCGACTGCAGGCTTTCGCTGGTTTGCGCCTTTGCGCCCAGTTCCTGTTGCCGCGCCTCGATCAGCGCCAGGTTGTGTTCGATGCCCATCCCGATGGCCTGGTCGATGGTCAGGGGCTTGACCCCGTCGGTCGGTTTTACGACGGTCACGCTGCCGTAATAAGGGCTCTGCGCGGAACTCTGATTGGCCGTTTGCGCCGACAGCATTCCGGCGGACAATAAAGCCGCCGTCATGCTGCCACAAGCCGCCGCGCTGGGATCGTCATTAGGGGTCGTCTCTTCCTTTCCGTCCAATCCTTTAGATTGGATCGGGGCCTCCAGGTTGCCTAAATTGCGGCCGTTTCGGGGTCGCTTTCCCCATCGTACTAGCTTGCTGCCTCTGGTTCCGTCATCAAGGCGATGGGTGTCCCATGTCTCGCTCGTTTTCGCGAGATGTGGGATTCCAGTGCCCTTTCGCTCTGACTGCCGATGCATCCGATGCACTTAGCGGTCAATATCCGTGCAATCCCACATCTCGCGAAAAACGAGCGAGATACGTCATGGCTTGATTCCCGCTGGAGGTTTTTTAGAAAATCTTTATTCGTCGTCGGCGTGAACGTGTTTATGGGCGGAGGCGATTACCTTCTCGGCCGACCCTGGGGGAACCACATCGTAGCGGGCCATCTCCATGTGAAAACTGCCCATTCCCTGGGTGAGGGAGGTGAGCGTGGCGCCGTAAGTCAGCATTTCAGCCATAGGGACTTCAGCTCGGATGATCGTGGTGCCGCGGCCGGCGCCCATCCCTTGAACGCGACCCCGCCGTCCGGTCAGATCCCCCATCAAAGCGCCGGTATAGGTGTCCGGCGCCTCAATCTCCACCCGCATCAGGGGCTCCAGCAGTACCGGCCTGGACTGCTCCATGCAGTTGCGGAAGGCCAGCCGTCCGGCCAGCCGGAAGGAGAGTTCATTGGAGTCCACATCGTGGTAGCTTCCGTCAAAAAGCACAGCGCGGAAGTCGACCATGGGAAAGCCGGCCAGCCAGCCGCGCGCCGCTGCTTCCTGGATCCCTTTCTCGACCGCCGGAATAAAGCTGCGCGGAATCGCCCCGCCGAAAATCTCGCTGACGAACTCAAAACCTCCACCTAGGGGGAGCGGCTCCAGGCGCACCCAGCAATCGCCGAACTGCCCGTGGCCTCCGCTCTGCTTCTTATGCCTGCCCTGGGCGCTGGCGCCGGCGCGGATCGTCTCCCGGTAAGGCACCTTGGGCGCCTTGAGCGTCACCTCGGTGTGGTACCGGCGGCGCAGCCGGTGCACGATGGACTCGATATGGGGCTGGCCCGAGCCCGCCAACAGGAATTCGTGGGTCGCGGCATCACGATAGAAGCGAACCATCAGGTCCTCTTCCATCAACTTGTGGACCGCTGGCGCCAGTTTCTCCTCATCGGCCCGTGTTTTGGGCTCAATGGCATAGGTAACGGCGGGCTCCGGCATGGTCACCGGATCAAAGTAAATCTCGTGCCCCGCATCCCCCAGCGTGTCGCCGGTAAAGGTCTCGCGCAGCTTGGCCACTGCCCCCACATCGCCTGCGTGTAACTCCCCGATGGGACTTGCAGTGCGTCCCTGCATGACCGTCAGGTGGGCCAGGCGCTCTGCGCTGTGGTGGGTGTAATTGGTAACCGTAGCGTCGCATTTAGCGACACCGGAAAAGACCTTGAAAAACGAGATCCTGCCTGCGAAAGGATCAGACATGGTCTTGAAGACATACAACGACAGCGGCTCATGATCATCCACCTTGCGCAATACCATCTCGGCTTCGGAATCGGGGCGAACGCCAACCGATTCCACGGCCCCGCGCGCAGCTACCGGGACCCGCTCCACCGGCGATGGCGCGTACACCTGAAGAAAATCGAGCAGATGGTCGCTGCCCACGTTCCGCAGGCCGCTGGCAAACAGCACGGGAAAGATCCGGTCCTCGCGGATGGCCTCGTGCAGGGCAACGATCAAGTGCTCTTCCGGGATGGTTCCTTCGCGGAAGTACTCCTCCATCAACTCATCCTTGCCCTCGGCCACCAGCTCCACCAGGGCTTGGTGGGCCTCCGTAGCCTCTTCGCGCAGGCGTACCGGAATTTCAGAAAGGCGGCCGCAACCGCTGCCGTCCGGCTCGTACACGAAGGCCTGCATGGTTACCAGGTCCACGACACCGCGAAAGATGGGATTTTGTCCGTTGCCCTCAAGAATAGGCAGTTGCACCGGGACCACCTGGCGGCCAAAACCTTCGCGCAACGCGTTGAGGGTGCGTTGGTGGTCCGCGCGGGGGTGATCCATCTGGTTAACCACGATCACCCGGGGCAGGTTGAATTCTTCGCCGAACCTCCACACCCGCCGCGTCATGGCTTCCACGCCGCATGCCGCGTTGACGATTAGCAACGCCGCCTCTACCGGCAGCAGCGCCGCGCGGGCCTCGTGCACGAACATGGGAAAACCAGGGGTATCGACAAAATTGAACTTTACGTTGTGCCACTCGGCGAATGCCAGCGCATTCTGCATGGTGGTCCGGCGTGCTACATCTTCCTCGTCATAAGCGGTTACCGCGCTGCCGTCATCCACTCGGCCCAGTCTTTCAGTCATCTTGGCTGCTTGAAGAAGCGCAGAGATCAGGGTGGTCTTACCGCAATGCGCATGACCCACGAACGCGACGTTACGAATGTCCTGTCCCTGATAAGTCTTTAATGAACGGTTCATCCCAGGTATCTCCAGTTCTCAAGATTCGGAGTCTTGGAGCGGTCCGTGCGCGCTGGGGAGCGCGTTACCATGCACGCTGGCGGCCTGCTTCGTTTGCGGGAACCGAGTGTAGCACAGTGAGCCCGCAACGTTTTTTCCTGGCCGGGGAGGCAGGAGATGGATCTACTTCCGCTCCAGCTCGGCACGTTGCCGGCGCAGGTTCCAGGCAAAGATTCCGATCCGCAACAGCAAGATGAACAGTAAGGCTATTGCCAAGGCCGCTGACTGGCCGTGTACTCCGTGGCGCAACAGGTCACCCATGCCCTTAGGACGGCGATCACGAATACGCCGAACGTTAGCCACTCCGCGCGATTTTTCATATCACTTCCTTAGCCTCTGCCGGTTCCGCGACAGCCGTACGAAAATCACGATAGCAAACCCGGCAAAGACCCCCATCGCCACCATCGAGCTCAACTGAAAATGAAACAGCACGACGCCGGCGTTGGCTGCATGGGTGCGTGAGAGCAGGGCTTCCAGCAAGACAAAGACGCAAAAACTGACCGCACCCGCTCCGGCCAGGCTGAGTACTATCTTCAACGTAGCGCTTCCCATACCCCACCGGAAGCCTGCATCATATCGCATCGGGCGGCCGCCTACCCATTACAATAGAGATGATTGAAGGTCTGAAGAGTGAAGGGCAAAGGAACCATGCGCGCTATTCCATCGACGCCTCCGGCGATTATCCCAAACACTCCTCCACAGAGGTTCCGGCTCCTGATGGCGGCATTTGTCGTATTCGGCGCCGCCGGATTTGCGGCTCATTTTGCCGCCGCGCAGTCCACCGCCGTGCATGATCCTGCGGCCCTCAAACCCCCGCCAGGCGCCCGCGTGGCGATCGTTGAGTTTGAGGATATGGAATGTCCCGATTGTGCCCGCGCCAATCCTCTCTTACACGACGCCGCGAACCAATACCATATTCCCTGGGTGCGTCACGACTTTCCCTTGCCCTTCCACGCCTGGAGCTTTGACGCGGCGGTATACGCCCGTTGGTTCGACATCAAGTCAAAGAAACTTGGCGATGATTTTCGCGATGCGGTCTTCGCCAACCAGCAGCTGATTGATGCGGCGGGAGAGACTTCTCCTGAGACTCCAGCAGGTCCAACGACGGCTGCATCGGCAGCGATTCGCAATTTTGCGGAGAAGTTCGCGCAGGAGCATGGCGTCGCGCTTCCTTTTGTGATCGATCCGCAGAAGAAACTGGCCGCTCAAGTCCAAGCGGACATCGATCTCGGCAAGCGTATTGGCATCGAGCACACGCCGACCATTTGGGTGGTCACCAACAAGACGAATGGCGTGCCTTTTGTAGAGGTAGTCGATCGCCAACGCCTCTATCAGATCATCGACCAGGCGCTGGCCGATACCAAAGGGCAAGCCGTGGCTGTGCATCACGGCACCGGCCAATAGATAGACGGGCCATGCTTT
>CAWCAZ010000055.1:0-69921 GCA_963793525.1 uncultured Acidobacteriaceae bacterium | reverse complement strand
GGAGCGAAGCGGAAGGGAGGGACCTGCAGTGTCCGCGATCTACCCTACGCCAACACCCCCAACCCCTAACCCTCCACCCCTAAAAACTAATCCGCCCCGTGATCTCCACGTTCCGCGGACCCGCCCCTTCCGCGCTCTGCAACCCGGAGATCGTCCCAAACGCCTGGTCATCCAGAACTGCATCCGGCACATCGAAATTCCGATGGTTCAACGCATTCGCCGCCTGTGCGCCAAACTGGAACTGCAACTGTTCCGTAATCTTGATCGACTTGATCAGCGAAAGTGAAACCGCATCCGTGCCCGGGCCCACCACATTACCCACAGAGCTGTTGCCGAACCGCCCCGCATTCGCTGGTGGAAACGCAAACGCCGCCGGATTGATAAATACCGGCCCATACGTGCTCGTCAATCCCTTCGTCGCTTTCGGAGAGACCCCGGGAACCACATCCGCCCGGGCCTCACCCAGCGTATTCAGGATCCCGGTATTCGCCGAATCCACCGACTCCTGCGCCATGGTAAGGAATGCGCCGCTCTGGAAGACCAGCACGCCGCCCAACTGCCATCCACCAACCAGCGTATCCACCAGGCGATTGCTGTTCGGCATGAAACTCGCCCCCTTGCCAAACGGCAGCTGGTACAGGAACGTGCTCAGCACGCGATGGCGCCGGTCGAACATCACATTCCCATAATCCAAACGCGGATTGTTCTTATCCGACACCCAGTTACCGCCCGCGCCCGCAAACTCGGTCGGCACCGCGCCGCCCGGATCCGACAGATCCCGGGTAAGCACATAGCTGGTCTGGAACTGCAGCCCATGTGACATCCGCTTCTGCAGCACCGCCGTGTAGCTGTTGTAATTGCTGATCGCCTGGTTGACCACGCTCTGAATAATGCCCCAGATCGGATAAACCAGCGCAGCCGCCACGCCCGGTATTAGCCGGCACCTGGTTCAGGTCGTTGAAGTTTTCCAGATTCGTGCCGTGGCTGCCCGTATAGGACAACCGCATCCCAATGTCATGGCCCCAGTCATGCTCAAAGGTCATGTTCCACTGTTGCACCGAAGGATCTTTGTAGTGGATCGGGAAAGCGTATTCGAAGCTCGCCGTCCCCGGCTGGTTCAGGTTCGCCGGGAAGGGCGAAGGAAAGCTAAGCAGCGGCTGCCCATTGGGCCCGTAATCCTGGGTATACAACGGAACAAAGCTGGCGCTGACCGCCCAACCGGAAACCAGGGAAAAGCCCAGCGGCGACTCGATAAACCTTCCCCACCCACCACGGATCACCGTGCTGTCGTTGTGATTCGGCCGCCACGCAAAGCCAATACGCGGACCGTAATCGCTCTTATAGGTGTAGCGCAGTTTGATCGGCAGGCCCGCCTGCGCCGCCGTGAGAATAGGCGTAGGCGCAATCGACGCAGCAAACCACGGGTTCGTGTAAGTGAGTCCCTGGGCATTCGGCACCGCCACTCCACCATGAATGCCGTTCTCGTCATAATCCGGCAAAAAGGCGGCGGTGTTGTAGTGGGTATCCTTCAACGGAGGGTGCAGTTCGTAGCGGAAACCCGCATTGATCGTCAGGTACGGCGTCGCCTTCCAGTCATCCTGCCCAAAGAACGCATAGGAGTACCCCAGCCCATTCATCGCCGGATTCGTTACCTGCGCCAGCGTGACGTTGTCCGGGTATCCCAGCAGAAACTCCGTGTAGGGATCGCCAATGGTCGTGCCCACAGTGCTCGTCGTGTTGAACAGGTATTGTCCCGAACGATAGTTGCCGAAGACGTTCTCGTCATGGTCGGTCAGCCGCCGAACATCCCCGCCGAACTTGAACGTGCTCTTACCTTTGATCCAGGTCAGATCGTCCAGCAACTGGATAATCTTGCTCTGCTGCTTGGTCGTGTTCAACCCACCCGTTCGCTGCAACCCCGTGATCTCGAAATCCGGCACAGAGGCTACGGTAGGAATGTCAGGAATACCGGTGATCCCGACCTGGTTGATCAACTCTGTCGAGTTCACATTCGCGTCCAACTGCGTACGCGTGGCGTTGAAGCCGCCGCGAAACTCGTTGATGATTTGCGGGGTGATGGTGTAGTTGTAAGCCACCGTCAAGCCGCGATCCTGCTCCGGCTGCGTCGATCCACCCAGCAAGGGCGACAAGCTGGTATCGCAGAAGCCAGCGCAGTTGACCGTGGGCGCGGTCGTCACCGAGCGGTTCTTGAACGTGTACCTCCCGTAAATGGACTGCTTTTGCGTAATCGTCTGATCGATGCGCACGTCGAACTGGTTGCTCGAAATAGGTGCGGGAAAATTGGTGACGTAGTTGTTCTGGAACGAGTTAGAGGGACCGCTGTTGGGCAAGCGGCATCAGGGTCTTGATAACATTCGCGGCTACCGGAGATACAGGCACCGAGCAATTCGCGGGCCCGGTGCAGGGAATCTGCGTGCCATCGTAGTTGTAGATCGGCAACGGCGTCGTCCCGCCGCCTTGCGCCACCAGGTAATCCCACAAGTTGCCATTGCGCATATCCAGGCTGGGAAAGCTCTCTACCAGCGGAAATTCGCGCGGCAACCGTAGACCCTCGTAGCTGCCGAAGAAAAACGTCTTATCGTGCCCGTTGTAAAGATGGGGAATTCTCACCGGGCCCCCGGCGAACCCGCCAAAATCGTTCATGTGCAGCGCCGGCTTGCCGGTGAACGGATTGCCCGCGGTCAAAGCCGTATTCTCCAGATTCTCGAACACTCCGCCATGGTAATCATTGGTGCCGGCGCGCGACGTGGTCGTCACGTCCGCCACCCCGCTATACTCCGCGTTGTTGTTAGTCTCGCTTACCCGGATCTCGGAGATTGAGTTGAACGAGGGAAACAGCTCCGCGATGGGTCCGCTATTTTCCACGTCCACGCTGCTGATGCCATCGATGGTGAACGACATCAGGGCCGGCGTAGTGCCGGCGATCACCAGGTTCGAGTTATCGTCCACCTGCACGCCTGGCTCGGTGCTCAACGTTAACAACGGGCTCGTGGAACCATTCGATCGCGAGTAAACGGCGACCGGCAAATCCACCAGTTCGTGGGTCGTCTTGGTCGTGGCCAGGCCCGACGTATCGGTCGTGATCACGTCGCCGGCTGCTTGCACCTCAACCGTTTGTGAAGCCGCGCCAACGGCCAGGCTGGCATCGATACGCTGCGTATCGCGTGCCTGCAACACCAGGTGGTCGAAGATCTGGTCCTTGAAGCCGTTCGCCTGGATGCTCACCTGGTAGGTCCCGGCATCGAGGTTAGGGAACTCGTAATTCCCCGAAGCGCTGCTCGTCGTCGTGTGCGTGCCGAGCTGCCCACGTTGACCAGGGTGACGGTAGCTCCCGGCACGACGGACCCCGATTGGTCCTTCACCGTGCCTACGATCGATCCAAAGGTGGACTGGCCCATCGCTTGCAGGCCGGACGAAACGACGCAGGCTGTCAGGACTATCAGCAGCCACTTGCCAACATGGGAACGAGCCATAGCTCACCTCCAGGATTTAGTAACCGTAGCTGTTTTATACTCACACACCGGCAGAACCAGGGAAGCTCAATTTGTCCAGGCAAACAAAGCTACAACTCGGGTTACTCGAGTTTCCTTCAAACGAAGGCCGGGTGTCCCATTCAAGCCGCACTTTGGCTTGAGTGGGATAATGGCTCTCGATCAGCCAGTTCCCATTTCCCACAAACACACCCTGAACTCCACTAGCAAATGCCAACCGGACACGCCACCCTCACCTTGTCATCCCGAGCGAAGCCGAGGGACCTGCGGTTCCACTCCACCCGCAACCAAAGCCCGGCGAAAAGCAAACACAGGACCCGTGTCCTAAGGCTGCATCGGTAAATCCATCAACGGGCTCTTCGAATAAAAATCAAAAGGACGAATACGTGAAGTCATGCCACATCGTCGGCATCTGCGGCCAATCCTCCGGCCGCGGCACATGGTGAAACGCCATCGTGTACCACGCCACGATATCCGTGTTCTCAATGCTCCGCTTCTGTTTCACCCAAACCGGCAACCCATCCGTGCCCTTGCTCCCCGAAACATAAACCCCCGCCGCATACCGCTCCTTGGCGTCATAGGGAGTAACCCATAGCTGATGATCCGAGAATCCCGCCCGCTTCTGCGGCCAATCCTCCAGCGAAAGAAGCGAAACCCCAGTCAACCCAGGCATGATCTCGAAACTCGTCGGATAACCCAGTTCGTTATGCTCCGCCGGGTTGACGAATCGCCACATCGCCGGATGTTCCATGCTGATGTTCTGCATGGCCGTGCTCTCGTTATCGATGGTCTTGGGTGCCATCGCCCAAATCGTTTTGCGCGCGCTCGACGCAGGCAGCTTGTACTGCACCAGCTTGTCCACTTCGAAGTTATTCTTCGGTCCGTCCACATCGATATCCAACCGGAAGGAGAAGAAGTGGTCATGATCCACACCATCGGTGTTCGGAGCCACCAGGTGGCCAAACTCCACCGGATTGCCCTCAGGATCCTTCCCCATCATGTCCATCTTGTCTTTCACCGGCTTCACTTCCAGCTCGCCGGTCGCGCCCACCGCGATCGTGATCGCCCCTTCCTGCTCAAACCGCCAGTCGAGGATGTAGTCGTAGTTGCCCACCACCGCAATGCTGCGGAAGACCAGCTCGCGCCCAGGTCTGCCTGCGATGCCATCCGGCTCCGCATGCCGCCAAGCGGGATCGCCCAGCGTGCGTTCGAACAGGCACGCCAGCTGCGGGCGAACAAACGGAGTGCCGTTCTCATGGAAGAACGTTCCGCTGAAATACGTGGCATAGTCCGGGCAATCCGTCCCCTTCTGCAGCGGCTTGGGGATTCCCAGCCCGGTGTTCATGAAATATTCGCCGGAGTCCAGAAACACGTGCGAATTCCATGTCTCCTCCGGATCCATATAAGGCACATACATCTCCGACAACGAGCCCTCATACAACACCGAGCGCCGCTTGCCCTGGTAATCGAGCGATGCCATGTTGACCACCGGGCCGCTGCGCGGGTCGATGCGAAAACGGAAGTGCCAGTTCTGCCAGCTCACTTCTCCGTCCTTGATGGTGAAGCTGGGCCCGTCAGGCTGTGAGACCACGATGGGCTTGGTCCCAGGCAGCGCTGATCCGCCATCCGAGTCGTAGACCTCGCTCACTGGCGGCATCGGCGTAACACCGTAATCGGTAAACCGGGTTATCTTCTTGCTCGCCATGTCGACGGTAAAGAAGATGCCCGCCGACTTCGCGGTCTTCCATGCCATTCTCGGAGTCGATGTTGTATTCGCACCCACCCCAGCCGATGCGCCGCCCATCCTGCTCCGGGAAGAGCAATGTATCCTCCGGGCGTCGCATAGCAGAGCACCAGGTTCAGATCAGTGATGCCGCGCTTCTTCAGCGCTTCCACGATCCGCGGATCGTGCTTGATCGCCTCGTTCACTTCCTCCTCTTCCGTGGTCGTGAACGGCGCCTGCATGCCCTTCAGCTCCTCGTACGATTCCACCTTGGCGGTCGAGATATTCACCAGCGCGCCATAGGAGTGGCCCTGGTAATACAGCACCACATCCGCCTTGCGCTCGATCGGCGAGCCCGGCGTCCACGCCAGAACGTAGGACTTTTCCGGCTCGTGCAGCAGCACGCTGGTGAACAATAGCTTTTCCTCGTTGTGGCCGGCAGCGCGAATCGCCTTATAAACCACCCAATACTCCGCCGGAGTCAGTGCATCCAGGGGATGGTGGACAGCAGGGGCGAGCGCGGTGGCGGGAAGGGAGAAGAGGAGGGAGCTAAGGCAGGCGAACTGCGGAGAAACGAAGAAAGAGAGCGAAAAAAAGACACTTCGGAATAACCTCCGGAAAAGGGGGCGAACGCTCCCGCCAGATACACAGCGTCCTTCTCGTTGGAAGGAACGATGAACAAATGAGACCTAAGCTGAACAATTTCAGACAGCGGGCCGACTTAAGACTGGGGAAACCTGACTGCTTTGAGTTATGCCAGGCCCACGCGGTTACGTTGCGCGAGGGTAAGTCCGGGCACGTTCCTATACTGGGGTTTCAGTAGTCGGAACAGCGAGTTAGCGACAGGGCTATCGCGAGGTTGAACTCAAGATAGCGAAGCAGGCAAGCAAAGTCAACGTCTATTCAAACCCCGGCTAACCGCCACAGCACGAAGCCGCTCGCATCTCCATGCCGCACGCTATGTTCATTCGCTTCTGCGGGCAAATCCATCGCCGGATTCGCTGCAAAAAAGTTATTCGGCTTGAGCATAAAGCCCGCGTATTCCACAGGCATGATAGGAAAATCTTCGGGTTTGCAAACGTGGCTGTGGCCAAAGCTGTGCCACACCACGATGTCTTCATTCTCGATCGGCCGGTTCTGCTGCACCCACGCCGGCAGGCCATCGCCGCCTGCGTGCTGGTTGGGATAATTCCCCGTAGCGTAGCGTTCCTCTTCCGCATAAGGCGTCACCCACAGGTGCTTGCTGGCGAACCCTCCGCGGCGATCGATGCTGCTGCCCGCTTGCGCCAGCAGCACCGGGCTTGGCTGGCGCCACCAACTTATAGCCCGGATGTTTGCCCACCGCATTACGCCGGTTGGGATTGATGACCTTCCAAAACCGCCCCGTCCGCCCATCCGCTTCGCGGCAGGCGTCCAGCTCGCGGCTCAGCGTCCGCCCCGTTACGTCAAACACATTGCCGTAACGGTTGTCCTTCCCCCACGGCCGCGGTTGATACTCGTGTTCAGTCACACTGTTCTGTTCGCCGTCGACCATCATGTGCAGCCGCGCGCAGAAAAAATGCTGATGATTCGGACCGCCCAATCCCTCGGCCACCATCCCGCCGTAGGGATATTCCGCGCCGGGAGCGATCGCCGCCGTCTGGATAATCCCCGTCAGCTTCACCTCCAACTGAATCGTCCCATCCTGATACAGGTACCAGTAGAAGCCGTAGTCGTAGTTGCCCACGGTAGCGAAGAAGCTGATCACCAGCCGCCGTGAACGGCGCACCTGGTGCAGCCCGGTACGAAAATCGAAGTGTTTCCAAAGAATGCCGTAGTCTTCCTCGTGCATGCAGACGGCATTCTTCATCACTGTGGCCGCGCCGAAGTCATCTACCATGGGCACATCGAAGTAGTGGATCAGGCCCAGGCAATCGCACCCCAGTTCGAGCGAGTTGGCCAGCTTACCCAGTCCATACTCCCCGCAATCGAAAGCATTCTTCCAGAAGTGGCTGCTGTTGGCATCGCCATAGGGAACCACCATCTCGGTAACGCTAGCCCGATACACCACCGGCCGCACGCCTGCGCCATCGTCGAAGCCAAGCTGGTGCAGCACCAACCCCTCGCGCGAGGTAAACCCCACCCGGAAGCTCCACTTCTGCCACTTCACCTGCCAACCGTCGACGGAAAAGCTAGGTCCCTCCGGCTGCGAGATATGCAGCGGCTTAAGATCCGTGCGCGGTATGCCCAGCGACTCCGGATCGTAGTTATGCTTCTGCTTGGGAACCGGAATGACGACTTCATCATCCACCAGCTGCAGCACCCGTTTGCCAATCAGGTCGACCACGGCCACCACACCTTCGATCGGATGAGAGTAGGCATTGTCCTTGAGGCTTTCGCGGTAGTAACTCACCGCCCTGACCACCCGTTTGCCTGCTTCCAGCGGAAAGCCAAAGTTGCCCGCGGAAAAAGGATCCACCTGCACCAACTTGATGTCTTCATCGCTGAGGCCCCGCCGCTTGACCGCATTACGCCAACCCTCATCCGCCTTGACGATCTGGTCGCAATTCATAAAGTCCTCGACCAGCACCGGAGGCTGACCATAAGGAGCAGCGTCGGTAACATGCTGCACCCAGGAAACCAGACTCCCGCGCGTCAAGTCGACCACGGCCTCGTGCGTCGCCCCCGTCTTAGCGTCGAACACCATAAGAAACGCCGACCGCTCCATGGGCTCACCTGTCTTATAAGCCAGCACCTCCGCCTTAGGTGGTTCATGCAGATGAACCATAGCGAAGCGAAGATCCGCGCCCAGCTTCTTAGCCGCCTTTAGCACCTCGCAAGCCCGAAGGATTTCCGCCGCGCTCAAAGGATCCAAAGGGTGCGCACTATTTTCCGAAGGCATCTGCGACCCATTCAAAGCTGGTGTAGCAAAAGCAACGCTCATAACCCCTCCTCCGCGACCACAAATCGAGAAATGGGATAACGAATCCCATTCTCTAACTCTGTCCAGGAAACAAATCTACGGGTGGCCCACATCTCGCTCGTTTTTCGCGAGATGTGGGATACCACAAACCTCAACCTCTAAGCCTCATCCCCAACCGGAGCCAAAGGTACTCCCACACCCCGTCGAGAGACCCCCAAAGAAACCCCAATCCCCAACAACATCACGCACAACATAATCCACGGAAAGCTCCGCACAAACCCATCCTCACTCCCACTCAACGCCGGCAAATTCGTAATGAGTAGAAACAGCGCGTACCCTAATCCCGCCATACCCAACACCGGAGCCACCATGGTGTTCCAAACCCGCTTATCCAAACCATTCCGCCAAAAGAACACAATCACCGCCGCGCTCACCAAAAACTGCAGCCCCACGATCCCAATCGTGGCAAACGCAGAAGTCCAACTGAACACCACCGTCAGTGGATCCGCGCCGCTCACCACCGAGGCCCCAACCCCAATCACCGCGCACCCAGTCTGCACATAACTAGCCTTATAAGGAGACTGAAACCGGGGATGCACCTCTGCCAGAAATCCCCACAGCAACCGTTCCCGTCCCAGCGCATACAAATACCGGGTAATCGTGTTATGAAAAGCCAGCACGCAGGCAAAGATGCTGCTCAGCAGCAGCGCCCGCATAATTCCTGTGCCAACCCGGCCGAGATACGCATCGCTCTTGGCAAACCACAAATTTCCCGGGTCCGCGAACGCCGCCGCGACCACGTGATCCACACCATAGGCGCTGACAATCGCCCACGTAACAAACGCGAAGAACACCATGATGATCGAAACCGCGGCATAGGTCGCCAGCGGAACCGTCCGCGTCGGATCTCTACTCTCTTCCCCGTAGATCGCCGTAGCCTCGAAGCCCACAAACGACGCCAGTGCGAACATGAGGCCGATGCCCGGGTGCCCGCTAACCACCTCGCGCCAAGCAAACGGACGCAAATTGAATCCCTGCGGTCCGCCACCGTGCAAAACAACAGCCACGCTAAGCGCCAGCAGAATCCCCATCTCCAGCGTGATGAATAACCCCAACAACCAGCCGCTCAGATCGAGCTTGCGCATGCCCAGAAACTGCACCAGCGCGATAGCCACTGCGCTGTACGCGTACCAAGGCACCGCAAGAGAAAGCAGCGGGTTGAGAATCACCGTGGCGAAGAATCCAAACAGTGCATACAGCCCCACCTGCATGGTGGTGTAGGAAACCACAGCGACAAAAGCGCCGCCCGTGCCAAAGCTGCGTCCCAATCCCTGCGCCAGGTAGGCATAAAACGCGCCTGCATTGATCACGTGCCGGCTCATCGCCGCGTAACCCACGCTGAACACCAGCAGAATCAGACCCGCCGCAACGAACGCGCCGGGAACACCCGCGCCATTGCCCAACTGGATCGCCACCGGAATAACCCCCAGCATGCCCGTCAGCGGCGCGGCAGCAGCGATCACGAAAAACACAATCTGCCACATCCCGATCGCGTTCTTCTTCAGTGCGGTTGCGGAAGGTGCCACTCATCCCCTCAAACGCTGGTGTTTCCTCATCCTCGCCCCACGCGGCAATTTTTGTCATTGCTATCGATGCCAGTTTCTTGATAACTTACGCCAACGGCCAAGTCGCCCGACTCTTATTAGCCGTTCCTCGTTCGCAACGGAAAAAACTTGAGGTATTCGGTCATGCAGCCGTCCCCAATGATCCGGGCGAATCTATTGGCGCCCATTCTCGATGCCTTAAGCACGCAAGGCCATGACACCGTCCCTTTGCTGCGCCGCCACATGCTCCCCGGCGTACACCCCATTGATCCCTATCAACTCATCCCGCTCGCCAGCTATGTCGCACTCTTCGAGCAAGCCGCCAGCGTCTTAGGCGACCCATTCCTTGGCCTCCGCTTAGGCCACGGTTTTAAGCCGGAGTTACTTGGTCCCCTGGGCTTCATGTTTCAAGCTTCCGCCGATCTGCGCATCGCACTCGAGCAGCTATCGTCCTATGTCAGCGTCTGGCAAAGCGGAACCCACATGGAGTTGGTCACCGGAGAAAACACCGCCGACTACATCTATCAAATAGACGACCCCACGCTGCGTCCCCGTCGTCAGGACGCCGAATATTCGATCTCTTCCATCTGCAGCTTGATACGCAACCTTCTGGGCGACAAATGGGCGCCCCTGGAAATCCATTTCGAGCATGCCCATCCAGGTGTGGACCACCGCGCCGTGAGGGCATACGCGCAGGCCTTTCACGCGCCGGTTTATTTCGGACAAAATCTCAACCGGCTGGTGATCGAGAAATCCGATCTACGCCGGGCAGCCCTCTCCTCCGATCGTTCCATGCTGCCCTTCATGGAGCGTCATCTCCACGACCTGGCCCGCGAGAGCAGGGAACCGGAAAGCTTCTCCCGCCAGGTAAGCCATCTCATCGCTCGCCGCATCGGCCATGGTCCGATCGGCCTTCCAACCATCGCCGCGGAACTCGGTTTACCGCCCCGTTCCTTTCAGCGCCGTCTCGCCGAAGAGCGAACCAGCTTTCGCCGCCTGGTCCGCGACCAGCGACGCTCCATCGCCGAATCCCTGATTAAGAACCACACCACCACCGTTACCTCAGTAGCCCACACCTTAGGCTACGCAGAAACCGCAGTGCTCTCGCGAGCCTTCAAGAGCTGGACCGGCAAGTCCCCAAGAACCTACGCAAGAGCAACCAGAGCCGCAGGAATCTAAGACGGGTGAAAGCGTGGGAACAGGAAGACGCACCAACTCGTTGCCATGGTCCAAGGCCCGGCAGGGCCGGAACCAAACGTCAGCCCAGCCCGTAAGGGCTGGGATAACAACCATGACAGGACGAGCACCGGAGGTGCGGCCCCCGTCTCATCCCATAACCTATACGATCGTCGGCAATGCAGCGTGCCGCGCCTACAGCGCTCGGAATTGTTATCCCAGCCCCTACGGACTGGGCTGACGTTTGGTTCCGGCCCTCCGGGCCTTGGACCATTGGACGGATTGCTGTATCTTCGCTTCCGATGCGGCCCCGATAAGCTAAAGCACTCCGCAAGCGAAGTAACACCATCAACGGAAGGACCAGATTGGCGAGACCCATCCCAACCGGAAAGAAAAAACCCGGCCTCGATCGCGTACTCGGTCGCCGCGATCTGGTCTTACTGTTCGTGGTAGCCGTAGCCAACCTCAATCTGATCCCAGCGGTCTCCGCCTCCGGTCCGGTAACCCTCTGGCTCTGGCTAATCGCCCTCTCCTGTTTCTTCTGGCCCCAAGGAGCAGCCGTTACCGAACTCGCGCAGAAATGGCCCGGCGAAGGAGGCATCTACCTCTGGGCCAAGCGCAGCTTCGGAGAAGAGCACGGCTTCCTCGCCGGCTGGTGCTACTGGCTTTCGAACGTAGTCTACTTACCCACCGTAGTCCTCTCCTGCGTCGGCGTCGGTGTCTACGTCGCCGGCCCCAGAATCCAGAAGCTCGCCGACAGCCAGGCCTTCACCGGCATCGCCTCCTTGCTCATCATCCTTTTCCTTCTAGTCCTCAACATCCGAGGACTCTCGCTAGGCAAATGGATCAGCAATCTCGGCGCCCTGGGCACCATCGGCGGAGCCGCCATGATCTGCCTCCTCGCCATCCTGACCCTGCACCATCACGGCAGCGCGCTCCACGTCACCGATCTTCATCCTGACTTCCACGACTGGCGTCTCTTCGCCGCCTTCGGCACCATCTGCTACAGCCTCATCGGCCTCGACCTCGCCTCCATCATGGGCGATGAAATCCGCGACCCCAAACGCAATCTCCCCATCTCCATCCTGATCGGCGGAGTCATTGCCGGCCTGATCTACTTCGGCACCACCCTCTCCATGCTCATTGCCATGCCCCAGAAGGAAATCGGTGTGCTCTCCGGAATCCTCCAGGCCATCAACGTCATGAGCACGCGCACCGGCCTCATCGGCGTTGTCGCCCCGCTCGCCTTGTTGGAGTGCATCGCCATCCTGGGCACCGCCTCCGCCTGGTTCAGCGGAGCCGCCCGACTTCCCTTCGTCGCCGGAGTGGACCGCTATCTCCCGCCCATCATCGGCCGCGTCCATCCCCGCTACCACACCCCCTACATCAGCCTCATCCTCTTTGCCGTACTGTCATCGTTACTAATCGCCACCAGCTTCCTCGGCGTCTCGGTCGGCGAAGCCTACCTCACCATGCTGGACCTCGCCGTCATCCTCCAGCTCCTCCCCTCCACCTATATGTTCCTGGCTCTGCTCAAGCACACCTGGAGCAAGAACGCCCAGCTCAACGCCAACAAGTACTACCTCACCGCCAACGCCGTCGCTGGTCTGGTGGTCACCGGCATAGGCATCGTCGTAGCCTTTATCCCCTCGCGACAGGTCAGCTCCGTTTGGATCTTCGAAGCCAAACTGATCGCCGCATGCCTGATCGTCTTTGGAGCAGCCCTGTTCTTCTACCAACGAGCGCTGCGCAAGGCACGCACCAGCCCAGCCGAGGAACTGGTCCCAGGCGTAGAATACGGTTCCTGACCCATGGCCCATCGACCGCGTTTGCTCGCCATCCTCTTCGTCCTTTGCATCACCTCAGCCGTCGCCCAAACCAAGAGCAATTACCGGGTGCAGGAATTCATGGTGCCAATGCGCGACGGTGTGCACCTGCAAACCGTCGTCATCAGCAAACCCAATCAATCCGAGCCGCTGCCCATCCTCATGACCCGCACGCCCTACGGCGTTCCCACCCAGGAGGCGTTCGACAAGTACGCAGCCAAGGAAGGCGCGGACTATGTGCCCGACAGTTGGAAGGAGCTGGCCGCCGACGGCTACATCTTCGTCATCCAGAATCTCCGCGGCCGTTTCAAATCCGAGGGTGTCTTTTTGCTCACCTCGCAGTACGACCCCAAAGATCCCAAGCAAGCCAACGAAACCAACGACGCTTACGACACCGTCGACTGGCTCATCAAGAACGTCCCCAACAACAACGGCAAAGTCGGCATCTGGGGAATCTCCTACGACGGCCTCACCGCCGGCCTAACCCTTCTTCATCCTCATCCCGCGCTCAAGGCCATCAGCGAGCAGGCCTCGCCCGTTGATCAATGGATGAACGACGACGACCACCGCTACGGCGCCTTGCGTGAGAGCTATACCTTCGAATATGCAGTGATGGAGCAGGCGGATAAGAACCAGAACACCCACTTCGACTTCGATAAGTACGACACCTATGACTGGTATCTAAACCTTGGCCCCCTCGCTAACCTGAACGACCACTACCTGCACGGATCTATTCCTTACTGGAACGACGTCATGAAGCACCCCGACTACGACGCGTTCTGGAAAAAGGAAGCGTGGGTCAACCAACTGCACAGCTCCACCGTGCCCAACCTGAACGTCTCGGGCTTCTGGGATCAGGAAGATCCCTGGGGACCCTGGCAGATCTTCCGTCACGCCCAGCAGCACGACCCGGACAACACCAACTTCATGGTCGCGGGACCCTGGTATCACGGAGGGTGGTCGGCCAAAGCCGGCGACAGCATCGGCCCCGTGTCCTTCGGCGGACACCAGACCGCGCTCGAGTTCCGGCAAAACATCGAAGCCCCGTTCTTTCGTTATTACCTTCACGGAGAAGGCAACAAGCCGGCGTGGAAGGTCAGCACCTTCCAGTCCGGATCAAACACCTGGCACACCTATGACGACTGGCCACCCAAGCAATCGAAGCCCACCAACCTCTATCTGCACGCCGACGGAACCCTGTCCTTCTCGCCTCCGGTAGCGGGCACGCCGGAGTATCGCCAATACATCTCCGATCCCGCCAACCCCGTGCCCTATCGTGCGCGCCCCATCTCGCCCACCTATCCGTTTACGGAGTGGAGATTCTGGGAAGTGGCCGATCAACGCTTTGTCGACCACCGGCCGGATGTGCTCACCTTCATCAGCGACCCGCTCGACCACGACGTCGTGATCACCGGAGAAATCGCAGCCACCCTCTTCGCTTCGACATCCGGAACCGACTCCGACTTCATCGTCAAGTTAATCGATGTCTACCCCGAGAGCGGCCAGAAGAGCGCCATCGAGACCAATACCTCCTATGCCAACTCCATGAATGGATACGAGCTACCGATTGCCATGGAAGTGCGCCGGGGCCGCTATCTCCGCAGCTACGAACATCCCAAGCCGCTGACTGCGGATAAGCCGGAGCCGTGGCAGATCCCCTTGCGCGATCACGACCATGCCTTTCTCAAGGGCCACCGGTTGATGGTGCAGGTGCAATCCACGTGGTTCCCGGTCATCGATCGCAATCCCCAGAAATTTGTGCCCAGCATCTACCAGGCGGGAGCGGCCGACTACGTACCCGCAACCCAGCGCATCTTCTCTACCCCAGCCATGCCCTCCCATCTTGTGCTCCCCGTCATGCCATAGTGACCAACCAAGTACCGCCGGTCTCGTACGCCTCATCGTTACCGCCGCCTTCGGCTATCCTTGCAAAGTTGTCGAGGTAATCCGTTTCGCTCGCGGAAACAGACGCCTTGCTCCCACGGCTGTGCGGCGTCGTTCATGAACCACAAAGGGAGATCCATCGTGAAATCAAAAAAACTTTTGCTTTGCACCCTGACCGCAATGGTCAGCGTTCCTGTGATGGCACTCGGCCAGCAATACGACGTAATCAACCTCGGCACACCCCTCGGTGGAAGCTTCGCTATCTCCGCAGGCATCAGCCCGTTGGGCTATCTGGGCGGCTACGCCAATCTGACCGGCGACGCCAGTCAGCACGCAGTTCTTTGGTACATCAATAAAACCAAGGATCTGGGCACGCTGGGTGGACCCAACAGCGCCCTGCTCAACCAATTCGCAGGCTTCTCTGAAACCGCCACCAAAGACTCTCTAGGGCAGGATTGGTGTGAGACCGGCACCGGCCTTACTTGCCTGCCGATTACGGTGAAGAACGGCAAGGCGGTTACGCTACCGCTGCTCGGCGGCAACAACGGCACCGGTTTCGGCAACAACGACCTCGGCCAGGTGGCCGGATCTTCACAGACCAAGACCCTCGATCCCAGTTGCCTCGTCGGCAACGCGCCGGTTTCGCCAGGCTTTCAAACCCAGCAAGCGGTCCCCGTCATCTGGACCAACGGACGCGCTCGTCAGCTTTCGCTCCCTTCCGGCGACAGTGAAGGCAGCGCCAACGCCATCAACAACCTTGGCCAGGCCACAGGCTCTACCGGCGATTGCATCACCACTCCCGCTCTGCATGCCGTGCTCTGGAAGGACGGCAAGGCGATCATCCTTGGCAACCTAGGCGGCGTCTACAACAATCCCTTCGCCATCAACGATCGCGCCCAGGTGACCGGAACCTCCGATATCGCCGGCGACTTAACCAGTCACGCATTCTTGTGGCAGAACGGGGTCATGAAGGATCTGGGCACGCTACCCGGGGACTACTACAGCGTCGGCTATGCGATCAACAATCTCGGCCAGATAGTCGGTCAATCCTGCGACGCGAACTTCAACTGCCGCGGCTTCCTGTGGCAAAACGGAAAAATGACCGACCTCAACACCCTCATCTCCTCCACCTCACCCTTGTACATTTACCTGGCGGCAACCATCGACGATGTCGGCGTAATCGTAGGTTATGCCTCCGATCAAACCGCGAACAACTCACCAGCCTTCGTAGCCATTCCCAATTTCAACTGGAGCGGTCTGGACTCATCCGCATCCACAGCCCACAGCGAAGCCGCGCCCAAGCGTGCGTTGCCCGAAGCTCTGCGCGCGCAAATCCAGCAAAACATGAAAAAGAGAGCCGCTCGCCACATCGGCCAGCAACAACAATAAACAGGACTAAGGCGCGTGAGAACCTACTTAAGCTACACAAGACCCTAACCCCTGGACGGGTACCCCATGTTCGCGATTTCCGCGAACATGGGTTGAAAACGATGGGGCGAAGCCCCTTCCAAAGCTCTCGTCCCAACGACTACACCGTCGCGGATGGAGTAAAGCATTCGAAAAAATCGTTTTCAACCCATGTTCGCGGAAATCGCGAACATGGGTACCCGTCCAGGGGTTAGGGTCTTGTGTGGCTTAAGTGGGTTCTCACGCGCCTTAGTCCTGGGCGGGACCCGAACCGCGCGCGAATACTGTTGCTATTCATCCACCCCCCCACGCCAAAGGCCGTTCCGTCTATCCCCCGCACCTAATCCGTCAATGGCTATCCCCATTACTTCAGTCAAGCACCTATCGTTTAAAGAAGGGGTTGACGCCATCCCTGGACTATTCTTCAATAAGCAAATCACGGATGGGCGCCAGCCATCCGCGGTCGCAGGTCATCTTCACCGGGCCTGGCACGATTCCAATTCTGAGCTAAATCGAAACACGAAGGTGTCCCGGTGACCCAATCCTACGAAGAGACTGATGCCAGTCACGTCCTGACCATGGAAGAGATTACGAACCTCACCGAGGAGGGCGGCAAGCCTGCCGATACCCTCATGAACGTGGTGGCCTTGATCGCCACGCGCTTCCGCACCGACGTCTGCTCTGCCTACTTGCTGGAACCGGATCGATCCAACCTGGTCCTGGCCGCCACCCTCGGCCTTCACCCACGCTGCATCGGCACCCTCCGCATGCCCATCAACGAGGGCCTATCCGGCCTGGTCGCCGAGCACGTCTTGCCCGTCGCCGTCGAAGACGTCAGTAAACATCCACGTTTTAAGTATTTCAAAGAGTCTGGCGAAGAGGTATATCACTCCTTTCTGGGTGTTCCGCTCATCGACCGCGGCATCCTGCAGGGGGTCCTCGTGGTGCAGACGAAAGAACCAAGGAAATTCCGGGAAAACGAAATCCGCATGCTGGCCGAAGCAGGGAACCAGGTTGCGCCCGTAGTCAGTGAAGCGCGCACCATGGACCGTTTCATCGCTCCAGCCCAGGAGCGTCTCTGGTCCGTCGCCCACAACCTCTCCTGGTGTTGGGACTACGACTGCATCAGCCTCTTTCGCGATCTCAATCCCACCCGCTGGTGGCAGCTCAACCAAAACCCCATCGCCCTGCTCAACGAGATCCCGTTGGGGGAACTGGAACGCCGCGCCACCGAGCTGGGCCTGCACAGCCGCATCAACTACGTCTACCGCCGCCAGCAGGAATATCTAAAGGCCGACCGCACCTGGGGCTCCATGAACGCAGGCGTCCTCCGCCCTCGTCCCGTCGCCTACTTTTCCGCTGAGTTCGGCCTGCACGAGTCCCTGCCCATTTACTCCGGCGGCCTGGGCGTACTCGCTGGGGACCACATCAAGAGCGCCTCCGACCTCGGCATTCCCCTCATCGGCATCGGCCTGTTCTACGGCCAAGGCTACTTCCGCCAATACCTGGACGAAAAGGGCTGGCAGCAAGAGGAGTACCTCCGCACCGACGTCGACCAACTCCCCATGGAACTCGCCATCGGCAAAAAAGGCGAACCGGTCGTGGTGGAAATCCAAACCCGCGGCGGCGCCATCCGCGCCAAGGTCTGGCGAGTTCAGGTGGGCCGCTGCACCCTTCTGCTGCTCGACTCCAATGTGACCGGCAATGCGCCTGAGGATCTCGACCTTACCTCTCGCCTCTATGGCGGCGACGGCCGCACCCGCATCCGCCAGGAGCTGCTCCTCGGCGTCGGCGGCTTTCGCGCCCTGAAGGCCATGGGCATTTCCCCCGGAGTCCTTCATCTCAACGAAGGCCACAGCGGTTTCGCCGTGCTCGAAGCCATCCGCGATCGCATGCAGGAAGAAGGCATGGACTTCGACACCGCCGCCAATGAGATTCCCCGGGAAGTGATCTTCACCACCCACACCCCGGTGCCCGCGGGCCACGACCGCTTCCACGGCGATCTCATCGAGGAGCACCTCGGCCCTCTGCGCGAGCAACTGGGCATCTCCCACGAGAGGCTCATGGGCTTTGGCCGCGAGCGTCCCAGCGATCACAATGAGCCCTTCTGTATGACCGTTCTCGGGCTCCTGCTTTCCCGCCGCGCCAATGCGGTTTCTTCGCTGCACGGCGAGGTTTCCCGAGCCATGTGGAAGGGCCTGCACCCCGGCAAGCCGGAAGACGCCGTGCCCATCGGGCATATCACCAATGGCGTCCATGTCCCCTCCTGGCTGGCGCCGCAGATGTCTCGCCTCTACGACCGTCATCTCGGAGTAGGCTGGCAGGGCAAGAGCTCCTGGCTGCGCACCTGGGAGCCGATCGAAAACGTGGACGACGGCGAGCTATGGGAAACCCATCTCAGCCTCAAAGCCCAGCTCATTGACTTCGTCCGCCGTCGCGCCCGCGAGCAGGCCGAACGGCGCGATGAGCCGGAAGAAACCCTGCATCGCCTCAGCAAAGTGCTTTCTCCCGATGCCCTGACCATCGGCTTCGCGCGCCGCTTTGCCACCTACAAGCGAGCCAACCTGATCCTGGCCGATCTGCAGCGACTGGCCTCCATGGTCAATGATCCCAAGCGTCCCGTGCAGTTCCTCTTTGCCGGCAAAGCCCATCCCCACGACGAGCCCGGAAAGCTGGTCCTGCAGCAGATCGCCGAGATGATGCGCGACTCCAAATTCGGAGACAAGTTCGTCTTCATCGAGAACTACGACATCAATGTCGGCCGCTACCTGGTGCAGGGAGTGGACGTCTGGCTGAACAACCCGCGCCGCCCCCTCGAGGCCTCCGGCACCAGCGGCCAAAAAGTGGTGTTAAACGGAGGCTTGAATCTATCGGTGCTGGATGGCTGGTGGGCTGAAGCCTACGACGGCCTTAACGGCTTCGCCATCGGCAACGGCCGAACCCATTCGAACATGGATGTGCATGATACCCGCGACGGCGAAGACCTCTATCGCGTTCTTCAGGAGGAGTTGATTCCTCTCTTCTATCAGCGCGACAAGGACGGCCTGCCGCGAGGCTGGATCACCCGCATGAAGCGCACCATCCGCACCCTGGGCTGGCGCTTCAGCGCCGACCGCATGGTGATGGACTACACCAGGAACTGCTACGTACCCGCCGCCGGCGGCACGTCCAGCGAAATGAAGCCCCATTCCTAGCTTTTGCACGATTACAGGCTTCAGCAGAAGCCTGTAATCGTTTTTCACGAAAACTATCCAAAATAATCGTTTTTCACCACCTCTAACCATTTTTCACGTAAACTCTCCCTGTAAAACCAAAATTCACACCCCGAAACAGGTTTTCAGCGAGAATGCCCCCTCCTAATCAATTTTCAGGGCCCATAACCAATTTTCACGGCCTAGCCCTCCCCGAAGAGGCGACCCCCGCCGGCTATGCGGCCCTCATCGACGCCTATCGCCTCCAGGTCCCTCTCCCCCGAACCCTTTTCGCGACCAGCGAACGCCACCGCACGCGAGACGAGGAGGGATGGCGAATCCTCACCCCTCGCCACACTCCAGCGCCCGATCTGGAAGCGCACCTCACCTTTGCCCTGAAAAACGAGGGCCTGGACCTCGTCGTGCTCAAGCGGTTATTCGCCGCCGTCATCCCGGCGGAGATCGAGGCGATTGTTCGCGCCAAGCCAACCGGGGGCTATGCCCGGCGTCTCTGGTTCCTCTATGAATGGCTCCTCGATCGGAGGCTCGATTTACCCGACGCGCGCACCGGCAACTACGAGCCGGTCGTCGACCCGCAACAGCAATGGGCTATACCGGGTGAAAACTCGCCCCGCCATCGCGTCCGCAACAACCTGCCCGGCACAACTGCCTTCTGTCCCCTGGTCTTTCGCACTGAGACCACCGAAGCATTTGCCGCCATGAACCTGGCCCAGCGCGCGCAAAAGGCGGTTGCCGCGGTGCCCAAGGATTTGCTCGTCCGCACTGCGGCCTTTCTGCTGCTGAAGGACTCGCGCTCCAGTTTCGCCATTGAAGGAGAGCGCCCCACGCAGGATCGGATCCGGCGCTGGGGTCAAGCCATCGCCGAAGCCGGACGGCGGCCGGTCGATCTGGAAGAACTCCTGCGGCTGCAGGCCATCGTCATCGGCGACGCCCGCTTCGTCAAGCTTGGACTCCGGGAAGAAGGTGGCTTTGTCGGCGAGCATGATCGCGACACGCGCATGCCGATCCCCGACCATCTCAGCGCCCGCCCCGGCGACTTGCCGTCTCTGATCGATGGCATGGTTGCCTTTGACCAGGGGCCGGCGCAAGCTCTGGATCCCGTGATCGCCGCCACCACCCTGGCCTTCGGGTTTGTCTACGTTCATCCCTTTGTCGATGGCAACGGCCGCATCCATCGCTACCTCATCCACCATGTGCTGGCGCAACGAGGCTTCAATCCCTCGGGCATTGTCTTTCCCATCTCCGCGGCCATTCTGGAACGCCTCGACGACTATCGATCCGTGCTCGAGGGCTACTCCAGGCGCCTGCTGCCGGTGATCGACTGGCGCCCAACCGCGGACGGCAACGTCGAGGTCCTGAATGACACGGCGGACTTCTACCGTTTCTTCGACGCCACGCCGCACGCCGAGTTTCTCTACGCCTGTGTGCGCAAGACCATCGAGGAGGACTTACCGCGGGAAACCCAATTCCTCCTGCATTACGATCAATTTCGAGGCCGCGTAGAAACCATCGTCGACATGCCCGATCGCACCATTGACCTGCTTTTCCGCTTTCTCCACCAGAACGGCGGACAGTTGTCGAAGCGCGCCCGCGAACAAGATTTCGCCCAACTGACGGAGGCGGAAGCAGCAGCCGCAGAAGACGCATACAAACTGTCATTCGCACCGTCATACGGAGAAACCCAATGAAGACGCTTCTGTTGTTCGTGCTCTTGAGCACAGCTACGATCCACGCGCAGAACGAGGGTCTTTGGGAAGGCTACGACGGCGAATGGAGCCACGTCTCCCGCCAATTGCTGGCCCTAGCCCAGGCGACGCCGGCGGAAAAATTCTCCTGGCGTCCCGCCCCCGGAGTCCGCTCGATCGGCGAAGTCTACATGCACATCGCCATCGCCAACTTCTATCTACTGAGCGTGACCGGGCCCAAGGAACCGGAAGTGAAGGTGAGCATGGAAAAGACCGTGACCACCAAAGCCGACGTCATCGACTGGCTGAAGCGTTCGCTCGACGCGGTATCCACGGCCCGCGCCCAACTGAAGCCGGCCGACTTTCAGCGCAAGGTTTCGATAGACAACAAAACGGTGACCGTAGATGGCATGTACCTGCGCATCATCGTCCACGCCAACGAGCACATGGGCCAATCCATTGCCTACGCTCGCATGAACGGCATCGTCCCCCCCTGGTCAAAGCCCTGACAACAGCCGAGCCACAGTCACAGTACGGCCACTAGGCCCCGTTCAACCCGGCTTATATTTGGAGCACCGGCCTCGAAAGTCAGCTGTGCGAAGTGGGCACGGCCGTGCCACTCAAGACACCCTAAGCGCAGATGAGGGACTTTAGTGTCTGCGTCGAGCACCGGTCGGTCACGTGATGAGCAAGAGCGCGCCATATTTTTTTGCCACGAACAGTCGCTGGTGTGGAGGTGGGGTATCCCAGCATTTGTTGCTGGTGTGGGAAAGCCTCACCAGTCATTCTCGCCGGTACTCACTCCGGTCAAACCTACCGCGGACCCCGCTGACCGTTCCCGCCTTGTGCGGCCCTGCTGCGGTGGTCTCTGCTGCTGCGGTGCGACTCTGGTTAGACGGCTGCCTGACCTGCGATGTCGGCCTGTTTTGCGGAGGCCTGTTCTGTGGAGCAGGTCTGGTCTGCGGCGGCCTCTGGTGGCTCTGCTGTGGCGGCCTTTGCGGGGCCGGCTGGGTCGTTGGCAGCCGGTTAGGCGGCCGGCCGGGCTGGTTTGTGGGCGGTCTGTTCTGTGGCGGACGGTACCCCGGCTGTCCCCGGCTTCACCGGCTGGATCGTCGGCCGGCCCTCCGTTGGAAGGCGGACGATAACCCGGCTGATTGATCGGCCGGTTGTACCCAGGCCGGTTGTTGTAGCCAGGCCGGTTATAAGAAGGATAGCGGACAGGTGCGGGCGGCCGGTAATTCGGCGGCCGATAGCCCCAGTTGCCGCCATACCCCGGCCGGTGGTTGTACGGCACCGGGCGAGGCCGATACCACGGATTGGCGGCCGGTACCCGCCTCCCCAACCGCCCCAAGGGCCGCGGTTGTAATAAATCCGCCGCGCTCCCCAATTCCATCCCCAACCACCCCAGCCCCAGGGCTGGCTGACCAGCAGCGCGGTAATGCCGATGCCGATGCCGAAGGTGATCAACCCCGCGCTCAGGCCGCTCCCCGCATACACCACCGTAGGGTTATATTGCGGCACGTACACCACCTGCGGATTCACCGGTTGGATCACGTAGATAGGCTGGCCCGCATTCTGCTGCACCTCGACTTGCTGCTGCGGGGTGCTGCGCAGCGACGCCCGCCGCGTAGGCCTGCGCCCGCAGCCGCTGAATCGATGCCGACACCTCATCCTGATTCGCCGTGACCGCCGCCCCGATGGCGGCATAGTCGTCAATATTCTCCGCCATCATCTGCAGCACCTGGGGAAAGCCGACCAGGGCAATGAATGCCGGGTCGAAGCCCTGTTGCTGGGCGGCCGCGGTCAACTGGGAGAGGCTCAGGTTCTGGTTCTGCGCCAGCCAGTTGTCTACGTCCAGAATCTCCTGCGGATTGGTGGAGGCCGTGGTGATCTGGGCCAGAAGAGAATCGGGGTAGAGAGCGATCGGGGCCAGCAGTTGGTCTAACTGTTGCGGCGTGGGCGGCGGCGGCCCCTGCGCCTGAAGATCGGGAGCAAGACCCTGAAAGACGATAAGGCCGACCAGCAAAAGAACTGCGGACAGGCTCGGTTTGCGCTGCATCTGGTTCCTCCCGGGCGCATCGATAGCTCGACTTCACCTACACCTTGGATGCCCTTGGAAAGGGTACAGCAACCGCGAATTCCTCCTAGACCTTCTCCCCCAATGGACTACCGCCGCGAGTAAGGTAAATAGAGCCAGAGGAAGCATTCATTCCCACCAACCTACATTCCCGCTCGCAAGTGGCCGCCATCATTTTGGCCGCAGGCAAGTCCACGCGCATGGGAGAAGCAAAACAGCTGCTCCGCCTGGGTGAGAGCACCGTGCTGGGCCAGACCATCGCAAATGTGCGCCGCTCCGCCGTCAACGAGATTGTCCTGGTTCTCGGCTCCTCCGCGGAAGCCATCCGCCGCCAGCTTCCCGCCTCCTTGCGCGAAGGTCTCAAGGTCGTGGTCAACCCGGCCTACGAGCAGGGAATGGCCAGCTCGTTGCAAGCCGGGCTCTCCGCGCTCGATCCGCAAACAGACGCCGCCCTCATCGTCCTGGCGGACCAGCCCTTCGTTCGCCCCGAAACCCTCGACCAGCTCGCCGCTCACTATCGCCGCTACGAAAGCGCAGATCGTCATCCCCTCCTACAAAGGCGTCCGTGGCAACCCGGTCCTGCTCGACCGCTCTCTCTTTGCCGAGGTCATGGCTCTCGAAGGCGACATAGGCTGCCGTGCCATCTTCGGCAGCCACACCGAGCAGAACAAAAGCTTGAAGTAGAGGATGAAGGAATCCTGCTGGATATCGACAGCCAGGAGGATTACCAGCGACTTAGGGAAGGATCTCCGCCTCGCACCGGCGAATGACGGCATCCACGTCAAACTCGCGTCCCGAGAGGCTCGTCTTCTTCGAGATGCTGGACCGCCCGCCCCGGCGCAGCGCCACCATCTGGCTCATCACGCTCAAGGCAATCTCCTCCGGTGTGGACGCGCCCAGATGGAGCCCGGCGGGCGCATAAACGGTAGCGATCTTCTCTTCGGAAACGCCCCCGGCGCGGAGATAATCGAGCACCAGCTTGGCCCGATGATGGCTGGCGATCAGGGCCACATAGGCGGCCTTGCCCTCCAACGCCTTTTCCAGCCACAGATGGTCCCGCTTGTGTTGCGTGGCAATGACCACGAAGGATTTTGGCCCGATCGGGGTTTCCGTGAGATCGAAGTCTTCCGTGACCAGTCTCTCCGCCTGCGGGAAGGCGTTGCGATCGGCGGCCGGGTCGTTGACCGTGATGGTAAACCCCATCAGGTCGCCCAGCACGGCCAGGGTTTCCGCGATGCGGCCGTGGCCCACGATCAGCAGTTCAGGCTTGGGCAGAACGGGCTCGATAAAGATATCCATGGTCCCTCCGCAAGGCATGCCCACGCCCAGTTGCTCATCGCTCATATCCACGGTAATCATCCGTGGCCGTTCGGTTTCGATGCAGCCGATGGCTTCGCTGCGTACGGCGCTCTCCGCGCAGCCGCCGCCCACCCATCCCAGCAGCAATTTCCCGAAGCGGATCGATAATGGCTTTGGAGCCGCGCCGGGCCGAAGAAGAACCTTCCACCCGAACCACCGTAGCGATGGCGAAGGGTTTGCCCTGGGAGGCGAGTTCGGCCGCTTTGGTATAGAGGTCTGAGAACATCTATAGGGGGTTATCATAAGCTTTTGCCGCTTCACGCTTCAACCACGGGGATAAGCCTTGTATAGCGAGCAGGTACGCGCCCATTACGCCAATCCGCGCAATGTCGGGAGCGTAACCGAGCCTTCCGGCAAGGCCATGGTCAAGAGCGCGCTCGATAGCGACACCGTCCTGATCTCTTTACGCATCGACCACAACATCATTCAGGAAGCAAAATTCAAGTGCATGGGATGCGCCGTGGCCATCGCCTGTTCCTCCATGGCCACGGAGATGGTCTTAGGCAAGACCGTCGACGAAGCCTACGCCATCACCGAGCAGGCGGTAGCCGAAGCCCTGGGTGGCATTCCCGAATACAAGATGCGCTGCAGCAACCTGGCCCCCGCCGCCATCCGCAACGCCATCGACGACTGGAGAACCCAAACGGCGTCCGAAACTCTGCCACGTTAACACGACGCAATTTCTCTCGCTCAACTGCTTCGCACAGCACTCGCTGAAAACGAATCAGCTCTCAACCCGTACGAAGGGCCGGGTTCAGCCGTGCCGTAAAGCCATACGCGAGAGACGGCTTCAGCCGCTGAGGTACGGTTTTTCGAGACAAAGTAAGCCCCAGGAAGAACTGAAAAGCGTACCCCAGAGGCTTAAAGCCCTCATCACCTAGAACTCTTCATGGCACGGCTGAACCCGTGCCCTTCGTACGGCCCCTCGTACCTTCTGGGCGAAGCCCGCACGCAAATGCCGCTGCGTGAACCGTTCATTTCGCTTGCCTGTCCATGCGTCCGAATGGGAAGATGGCCATCAATCGACGCGCGCAAACCAGGGCCAAGATGACGGCGCGAATGCTCTGGAGGCTGCATTGGCAACCACGACAGGAGTGGGTTTGGATGATGGCGGCATCGCGCCCGGGGCCGCCGAGGAACTCGCCGGGCCGCCCCATATCGAATTAAATCCCCTGCAACCTGTCACCCGCGCAGAGCGCATCAGCAGCATGGATGTTCTGCGCGGCTTCTCCCTGATGGGCATCCTGGTGATGAACATCACCGATTTCGCCTACGGCTACACGAACTACGCCTTTCCCCTCAGCACCGTGAAACCGGTCTTCGATGGCCCGCATTGGAAAATCAACACCGCCGTCTGGTTCATGCGCTGGATCTTTGCCGAGGGCAAGATGCGCGCGATCTTTTCCATGCTCTTTGGAGCGGGCGTGATCTTGCTGACCGAGCGGGCCCTCGCCCGCGGAGCTGGCATACGCGCCGCCGATATCTACACCCGGCGCAACCTGTGGCTGGTGGTCTTCGGCATGCTCCACGGATACCTCATCTGGAGCGGCGACATCCTCTTCTATTACGGCCTGGCTGCGCTCCTCTTTCTCTTTCCCTTTCGCAACGTGCGTGTCAAGCGTCTGATGTGGGTGGCCGCGATCCTGCTGGTCATCAACAGCGCCCTGGGGGTGGTCGCTCAATACCAGATTTGGACTGGGGCAAGGGACGGAGCGGCCAAGGCCAACGCCAAGCTCGCGCAACACCAGCCCCTCACCGAAGATGACCAGGACTCCCTGAAGCAGTGGAGAGATGCGCAGGACCATTGGCGGATGAGTCCGGCAAAGAGGGCCAAGGATATTGCCGCCATGCAACAGGGCTACTGGAAGGCGCAGGGGCACGAAGCGCACGACGTCCTGATGGGCGAGCTCAAAGGCTCCTACTTTGGCTTCGGCGACTGGGTAGGCATGATGCTTCTCGGCATGGCGCTGTTCAAGAATGGATTTCTACCCGGCCGCCTGAGCATGAAGACCTACGCCTGGATCGCGCTGATCGGGCTGTCGCTATCGTGGGGCATCAGCGGTTTCACCGCATGGAAGGCCTGGGCCAGCCACTTTGACATGTTCAAAACGTTGCTGTGGGTCTTAATTCCTTATGACCTGGCGCGGATTGCCGGCGCGTTGGGAAACGCCGCGTTGCTCTTGATCCTGTTGAAGGCGGGAGCCTTCAAGTGGCTACTGCAACGGGTCGCTGCGGTGGGACAGATGGCGCTGTCGAATTATCTGCTCACCAGCATCACCATGAAGGTGATCTACGTCTGGGGACCATGGCACTGGTACGGTTACGTGGAGTACTACAAGATTTACTATGCCGTGGCCGCGATGTGGATCTTCAATATGGCCTTCAGCTCGATCTGGTTGCATTACTTCGAGTTTGGGCCGGTCGAGTGGCTATGGCGTTCCTTGACCTATTGGAAGCGGCAGCCCATGCGGATCCGCGCAGTGGTTCCGGCATCCGCGTAAGCAAGTCAGCCGACAAACTTCAGCCGTTCCGCTTCCGACGGTACAGGGCACACTTCATACTGGCCCGCAAGCCGATAGCGATTCCGCGCGAACACGCGATACGCAAAATTGCGCGCAAACAACGGCACCGCGCGCAGCATCATTCCCAAAATCCGCCAGCGCCCGCCCAGCAGCAACAGCAAATTCACCGTGACGTCCGACTGCGTCAACAGCCTCTCGTGTTTCGAGCCGGCATCGAGCACCATGTAAACGCTATTGCTCTCGATCATTGCCTCGCGGTCGATCCCGTTCCGGGAAAGAATGGCCGCGGCCAAGGCAGACTGCTGCGGGGCGAAGCGAAATCGATCGGCATGGTCGCGTTGGATCACCCATTGCACGGCACTATTGCAAACGCCGCACAGCCCGTCATAGAGCATCAACGCGCGTCCGTCCATCTCTTCGCCGTCATCTCTTCGCGCATCGTTGGCCCCGCCGGTCATTATCCAGCCTGCTGATCAAAATGATCAAAGGGAAAACCCCGGCGCACATTACCCGGGGGTTGGCGCGCGTGATTACCTGACCGCCCGCTCCAACTCGAAAATTCTCGCGTAGACCTTCTCATACGCCTCCACCATGGTTACGAGAGAGAACCGTTCCTGCACTCTGCGCCGGCACGCATCGTCTTGAATCGAAGGCACGCCATCCAGCGCTTTCACGGCGTCGGCCACATCGTTCACCAGAAATCCCGTCACCCCCTGCTCGATTACCTCGCGGCAGGAGCCAAGATCCATCGCAATCACCGGAACACCCGCCGCGTTGGCCTCCGCCAGCACCAGCCCAAAGCGTTCCGGGATGGTGTTCAGATGAAGCAGGGCAAACGCGCGCGCGAACAAGGCATTCTTCTCCTCCACACCCACCGGCCCCACGTACTCGATCTGATCATTGAGATGCGGCTGAATCTCATCCCGGAAATAATTCGTATCCTGCACAATCCCGGCGATGAGCAGTCGCCGCCCACTCTGACGGGCGGTTTCGATCGCCAGGTGGACCCCTTTGTCCGGATGGATCCGGCCAATAAAGACCAGCTCCTCCCCGCCGCTCTTTCGTTGCGGGTAGAGCGCGAGGTCGATTCCGTTGTACACCGTGGCCAGGTAATTCAATCCCGGCGCGCGATCCGAATCGCTGATGGAAACGAAATATCCGTCCCTGTACTTCTGGTACACCGGCATGATGCGGGGCGAGGAGAAGCCGTGAATCGTGGTCAGCACAGGCGTCTTCACCAGCCGCGTGTAAGCCAGCGCCATAAAGTCATAGTGGCTGTGGATCAGGTCAAACTCCGCGGCGTGCTCAAAGGCCTCCGCGATGTGCAGGTACTCCGCCACCTTGGGATCGATGGATCGATCCTCTTCGTAGCCCTTGTCCACGACTGCATGGAGCTTGGCGCGGGTGAGGGAATCCCCGCTGGCGAAAAGCGTCACATCCCAACCCCGCGTCCACCAGCCCTTCGGCAACATTGCTGGCCACCGTCTCCCACGCGCCATACTGCCGTGGCGGCGTGCGCCAAGCGACCGGAGACAAAATGCGACTCTCTTCTTCGACAATGCGTTCCCTAAACCAGACTGCGCGGCTCTCTGCATCCCCCGGCAACCGACTGTTGAGGTAAACATCTGCCCTCCCCTTTGTCATCCCGCCTGTCCCGGGCTTGAGCCGTGGATAGCGCAGCACTCAGGACCTGCAGTTCCTCTCGACCGTCAAACGAGGACCTGCGATTCGGACCACCTACTCCATCGCACCCAGCACATCCTCCAGAGCCACCGTGGCAAAGCCGCTGGCATGATCCGCCAGCCCATAAGGAATAATCAACTGCCCCTGGTGCACCAACGCGCCGCAGGAATAAACCACATTGGGCACATACCCTTCGCGCTCGCTCGGCTCCGGTGTCATCATCGGTTCACGCAGCCGGCCGAGCACTTTGGATGGATCCTGCAGGTCCAGCAGGAACGCGCCAATGCAGTACTGGCGCATCGGCTCCCACTCCGTGGCTCAGCACCAGCCATCCCGCCTCGGTCTCGATGGGCGATCCGCAATTCCCAATCTGCACCAGCTCCCACGGAAACCTGGGCTTCAGCAATAACTGGCGTTCGTTCCAGAAGTGCACATTGTCCGAACGCATCAGGAAAATATTCTCGTTGTCCTGGCGCGAGATCATGGCATACGCCCCATTCACCTTCCGCGGAAACAGCGCCATGCCCTTGTTCTCCGCCTCCGGGCCATTCAATGAAATAAACCGGAAGCGCAGAAAATCAGAGGTCTCGAGCAGCTCCGGCATAATCACCCGGCCGTCGTAAGCAGTAAAGGTCGCGATAGTACACATGCGAGCCATCGTCCTTGCGAAAGCGCACAAACCGCGCGTCCTCAATGCCGTTCTTCTGCGAGGGCGTGGAAGGGAAAATGATCCGCTCCGAAAGATCCTGCTCCGCCTCGAACTGCACCTCGTAGTTGGACCGGGCCAGCATCCAGATACTCTGTGCCCGCAGCTGATCCTCCCCGGCCTCTCCATGCGCCTGGCCGGAGTGTTCCAGCTCGGCGGAAAGAGCATCGCGCAGCGTCGTCAGCCCGAAAGAATCTCCCAGCCGCTCCAGCACCCGGTTGGTAAAGTCACTCTCCAACCCGAGTTCCAGAAGCTTTCGCTGGAACAGCGGCCCTTCGTACACCGTGTTGGCGATCTGCCGTGGCTCGGTGAGCAACCTGCCCACCGGATCCACCTCGATGCGCAGATCGCGATGCACGACGCCGCTGCGAAAGGTGATGGAGGAGATATGTCCTTCCCCGGTCGCGCGCAGGCTCAGAACGAAGCGCACCGCGCCCTCCGGCAAGCCGGTCTGGTCGGGATGCTGCACCATCGAGGGGCTGAACAGCGCTGCCGATTCCAACGCATATTCGGCCAGAAAGTAGGCGCCGATCAGAAGCTTCCGCTGCGCAGAGAACTCGGCATGTGCCGGCACCAGTTCCCGCAGCTTGCTCAAAGCGATCCAGGAAGCGTTGCTCCAGCTGAAGGTGGCGCTGCGCAAAGTCGGCTGAGACCTGCTCCAGCAGCGGGCCAACCTTCGCCTCCGGCACGGCCATGATTCTCTCGATGATCCCGATAATCCGTCGCGCATCCCCAGGTTCAAACTGCCGCAGAAGCACCCGTGAAGGATCCGGCCTCAGGACGGTCTTGGAACGCTTCAGACTAAGTGCCAGGGCGGTCCCATTTTCCAGTACAGTCGCATTTCCCATGATTGGGGGTCTCGTTTCTTGTCGCCTGCCTCTATAGTCGTTTCCGCGGGCATTCCTGTGCAGCTTATTCACGGGAAATACGCACAAACGTGCTCTCCCGGCATACATCTTTAAGGGAATCGAACCAGAATGCGTCTAGTGCATGGAGACCGGCAACGGAGGATACTCCTCTGCCGTGATCGGCTGCTGGAAGCTGGTAAGCATATTCTGTGCCTGGCGCATCTCCACCAGCGACAGCAAAAAGGCCAGCGTGGACTCGGCTCCCTGGTTTCCGTTCACCCGGTCGATGTGCAATCCATCGCGGCAGCCGCCCGTTTCGGGTACGTAGAGTTCAAGGCCAAGATCATTGCCTCCGATGAACCAGTCGAAGGCGTGTTGCGCCTGCTCATACCAGCGCACATCTGCCGTAGCCCGATAGGCTTCGAGGCAGGCTGCGACCGTCGCCTGGGCCTCGATCGGCTGCTGGTCGAAGTTAGCCCGCGCGCCGCCGCGGTGATAGAAGCCGTTGCTGCCGATCGGCCGCAGGTGGCCCTTCTCCGTCGTCTGCTGCTCTGTCAGCCAGCGCAGCGTCTCCAGCCCGCGCTGCAAAACAGCTTCCTGTCCCGTGGCTCGTCCACTCACAATCAAAGCATGGGAGAGCCTCGCATTGTCGTACGACAGCTCCTCCTCAAACCAATTCCAGTCCGCGTGCGCGTGCCGGTCGTAGAGCTCCATCAAGCGCGCCGTCAGCGTCTCCCGCGTTTGGTTCACCTGGCTGTCCCCGCCCAGGCGGCGCAGGTACTCATGAATGCCCAACAACCCGAAGGCCCACGCTCGCGGTGAGCTGAACTCGGTCAACGCCGGCAAGGCCCGCGCAAACAGCTGTCCGGCCATCATCTGAAAATTGCGCAGCGTCGATCGTCCTACGCCGACCCCCAGCGCCCAAAGCGCCCGCCCATGACTATCCTCCGATCCCTGTTCGTCCAGCCACCGGCGATCGAAACTCATGTGGTTATGAAATCGCCCGCTCGCCGGATCGAAGGCGTGATGCAGAAAAGCAGCGCTGGTGCTGGCCAGGCTCCGCTCCTGCTCCGCATCGTCAGCCAACTCCCCGATCAGCACCGCCAGAATAAACGCCCGGGCGTTGTCATCGGTGCAGTACCCTTCGCTGAAATTGGGCACGCTGAAGATGGCGTGCTGAAAGACGCCGGTGGAGTCCGTCATCCGCGAAAGATGCGTCAGCTTCAACTCCGGCAGCTCACGATGCTTCTTGTCCAGCGTCTTGATGGCGAGTGATTTTCGCGACAGGGGCTTGCCTTCCAGGCGAGCGAGTTCGAAGCTGTGCATATAGAGCTGGGCCACGTTCGACCAGATCATCTCCCGGCCCAGCCTGTAGGCGTTCTTGCGCATCGCATTTCGTCGCGTGTCATCGCGCAGCAGCGCAAGGATCGTCTCCCCCATCGCCGCCGAATCGGCAAACGGCACCAGCGCGCCCCGGTCGTCCGCCAGCAAATCCGCCGCGTGCCAATACGGCGTCGAAACGACCGCCTTGCCGGAACCGAAGGCAAACGAGAGCGTGCCCGAGGTGATCTGCGCTGCATTCAGGTAGGGAGTGATGTACAGATCCGCGGCGCCCATGAACTCTTTCAAGTTCTCCGGGTCCACGAACTGGTTGCAGAAGATAACGTGTTTCTCCAGCTTGTTCTTGGTGGCCAGAATCTCCAGGCTCAGCCGGTAAGCCTCCCCATGATTGCGTATCTCATTGGGATGGGTCGCGCCCAGCACGATGTACACCACATCGGGAAACTCCGCCAGAACCGCGGGCAGGGCATTGAGCACATATTCGATGCCCTTATTCGGCGAGAGCAATCCGAAGGTAAGCAGCACCGTGCGGCCTTCCACCTGGAACTGGTCTTTGAAATAGGTTGGGTCCACAAATCCGACATCGAGAATGCCGTGCGGAATCAGGTCAATTTTGCTCAGCGGCGCGCCGATAGATTTCGTGCAGCATCTGCCGTCCGCGATCCGCCATCACCACCAGCCGCGTGGAGAGGGCGATCAGCTCTTCCATGGCGCGTCGCTGGTCGGGTTTGGGATCGCGCAGAATCGTATGCAGCGTGGTCACCACCGGCATTTTCAACTCGCGCAGCATGGCCAGAACGTGGCCTCCGGCCGGGCCGCCGAATATGCCGAACTCATGCTGCAGGCACACGATGTCCACGTCGCTGATGTTCAGAAAATCCGCAGCGCGCAGATAAGACGGCAAATCCTGCTCTTCGATCTCGAAGCGCACTACTTCCGGATAGTCGTACCCGTCCTCGATATCATTGACAGAGACGCACAGGCACTGGCTCTGCGGATACGCGCTCTGCACCGCCGACAGCAGATCGGTGGTGAACGTGGCGATGCCGCACTTGCGCGGCAGGTGGTCGCCCACGAAGGCGATCTTGCGGATCTTCGCTGTCTCTTTTAAGAGGATTCCGTTTGCCACCATGCTCTGGACCTCTTCCATATTCGATTGTGAAGTGCGCTGAAGTGCGTAGAGGAGAGGGTAGTGACAGTAAAGGAGGGCTGCCTCTATGATAACAAGCCCCGCCGCAGCGCGCGGGTATTCCTGTAAGTCCTGCGTATGGCATGCTTTCTCTTGTAATTTGGAAATGGAGTTCATGCCATGAAACTTGCCATCATCACGGGAGCGGCCCAGGGTATCGGCCGCCGCACCGCTGAAATCTTCGCCATCGCCGGCTATTCACTCGCCCTGCTGGATCTGCAACCCTGCACCGCAACTCTGGCCAGCATCAGCGCCATCGGCTGCGACGCTGCGGACTTTCCTGGGGACATCTCCGACGAATCGGTAGTCGAAGCCACCGCCGAAGCGATACGCGAGCGATGGGACCGGGCCGATGTTCTGGTCAACAACGCCGGCATCAGTTCGATCGCCCCGGCGGAGACGGTAGACGTGAAGACCTTTCGTCGCGTTCTCGAAGTAAACCTGGTTGCGCCCTTTCTTCTCGCGCGCACCTTCGGCAAAGTGATGTTGCAGCAGCGTTCCGGCTGCATCGTGAATGTGGCCTCGATCGCCGGGCTTGCCGGCATAGCCGACCGCGCCGCCTACAACGCATCCAAGCACGGGCTGATCGGCCTCACGCGCACCTTAGCCTCGGAGTGGGGCGGGCGCGGTGTGCGTTGCAATGCCGTCTGCCCTGGCTGGGTCAAGACCGAGATGGATCAAGCCGATCAGGCAACGGGAAGCTACACCGACGAAGACATCATCGGAGTAAACCCGATGGGCCGCTTTGCCACGCCGGACGACATCGCCCGCGCCATCCTCTTCCTCGCCGATCCCGAGCAAAGCGGATTCATCAACGGCCAGGCTCTTCCCGTCGACGGAGGCTGGACCACCGACGCCAGCTGGCAAAGCCTGCGCCTAAGCCACCGCTAAAGGGAGTCGGAGATCTTTGACCAACCCGACGCACTTCAGGATATGGACGGGTGTCTGCTTTTAACTATCCTGACCGCCAATGCTGGGTGCCCCATTCAAGCCTTCTGTTGGCTTGAGTGGGATAACGAATCTCAATCGCCCACCTGATGGGGAATAGAAAATCTTGGCGGAGAGCGCTAGAACAGCATCAGTTACATATAATTCTCACTCCACCAGCCGCAGCACCTTCTCCACCTGCGCCCGCAACTCCGCTACTTCCTCCCGCAGCGCAGCGATCTCCGCTTCCATCTGGGCCATACCAGACCCCGTCCCCGGAGACTCAGCAACCTCACTATGCCCAACCACCTCGGCCGGTTCGCCCGAAAGCAAATGCGCGTAGCGAGCTTCCTTGGTGCCCGGCTGGCGGGGAAGCACCTTCACCAGCGGAGGCTCTCGCTGCATCAACCGCTGCAGCGTCGACTGCACATCGCTCAGCTCCTCAAAGCGGTGCATGCGTTCGCTTCGGCCGCGCAGCTCGCCCGGGGTCTGCGGCCCGCGCAGCAGCAGAACGCACATCACGGCAATCTCCCCGCGGGTAAAGTTGAACACCTCCTGCATCCGGTGCTCGTACTTGGCAACCCGGCTGTCCGTGCCCCGCGCCGCGCCGGCCAGCCCGTCGTCTTCCAGTTGATGCAGCGCCTGCCGGATCTCGCCCTCATCCAGGTTCATCACCGGCTCCCGGTTGTTTTTCTGGTTGCAGGCGTTGGCCAACGCATTCAGCGAGAGCGGGTAGTACTCGGGCGTAGTAATTTCCTTTTCCACCAGCGATCCGAGCACGCGAGCGGCAATGGTCGAGATAACAAGAGTCACAGCGAAAACCTCTCAGCAGACTCCATAGTAAAGGGTCATTGCTTGTTCACCGTGATGTAGTAAAGATCGGTCGCAACACCAAACCCATCTTTCGTCAGAGTAGTCGGCATCGTTTGCCAGGCGGTCGTGGGATGAATCATCTGCCAGTGATCCTTGCTGCCCACCAGCACCGGCATGGCAAACCCCGGCTCATCGGCCTCCCACCGGTAGCGGACGCTTCCCGGGCTCCACTGCAAATCCAGAACCGGCAGCGCCGCGTGCCGCAGGTACTGATCGAAGATCGGCGTCAGGTTCATCCCGGTCTGCTGGTTGAAGTACTCGACCACATCCTCCGTCATGATGGTCTGATACTTGAAGTGCTGATAGAAACCATGCAGCAGCGCCCACCACCGCGCGTCATCGTTCACCACGCTGCGCAGAGTATTGAGAAACAACGCCCCCTTGAAGTACTGGTCCTCCGGCGGCGTGCTGTTCACGCCCCGCGCGGAGATAATCGGTTGCAGGTTCTTGACCTTGGCCTTTAATCCATTCAGGTACTTCAGAGCATCGGCTCGCCCCCAGCGCGACTCCACGTAGAGGCTCTCCAGGTAAGTGGCCCAGCCTTCATGAATCCACATGTCCGATCGGTCGGCGGCGGTGATGCTGTTGCCGAACCACTCATGCGCGCTCTCGTGGATGATGATGAAATCGAATCGCAGGCTGAGGCCGCTGCCCACCCAGTCGCGCCCCAGGTAGCCATTGGTGAAGTGGTTGCCATAGGTCACTGCGCTCTGGTGCTCCATCCCCGAGTAGGGCACTTCGATCAGCTTGTAGCCGTCTCAGCGGAAAAGGATAGTCACCGAAATAGTGTCCGAATATCTCCAGCATCCCCTTCGCCTGGGTAAATTGCTTTTCCGCCTTGGGCTTGTCTTCCGGCAGCACGTAGAAATCGAGCGGCAGATCGCCCAGCCGGTCGGCGAAGTGCACATAGTTGCCGATATTCAGGGAGACGTCGTAGTTGTTGATGGGGTAGTGCACCATCCAGTCCCAGCGCGTATACCCGTCGCCCAGGTCCGTCTTGCCCATGAACTTTCCGTTCGAGACATCGACCAGGCCGTTGGGAACGGACACGCTGATCTCCATGCTCTCCACCTCGTCGCGCCACTGGTCCTTGTTCGGCCACCACACGCTGGCGCCGGTCTCTTCGCAGGCGGTGTTGATCCAGGGATGCCCGGCCGGGTCTTTGCGGAAGGTGATGGCGCCGAACCGTCCCGTCTCCACCGGATGGCCCGAGTAGTAGAAGTCGATGGTGTAAACCTGGCCCGCCCGCAGCGTCTGGGGAAAGTCGACGAAGACCGCTCCCTCCTCGCGCCTGTACTTAAGCCGAACCGTCCCCAAAAGTATCTTGTCGATATGCAGCGCGCGGTGCAGATCGAGCTGGATCCGCCTGCCGTCCTTGAGCATCCTGAAGCGAATCGTGTTCTTGCCCTGAAGGAACTTCGTCTCCGGATCGACCCGAACATCGAGGTGATAAAACAGCAGGTCGTTATTGGCGCGATAAGGCCCATACGCCCCGCGCAGAATGTCCGCGCGCGTTTGCCCGCGCGCGCCGGCCAGCGTCGCCGCAAACGCCAGCACCACCAGCGCTGTCCTGGCCCTGTGTCGCAAGCCACTCAACCGCGAACCCGCAGCCCGACCACCGTCATGTCGTCATACTGTTCTGCGCCTGCGGTCCACGCGTCGGCGTGGGTGCAGAGTGCTGCGGGCAAGCTCTTCATCGGCGAATTCCGGTGCTGGCGGACGATGAACGGCACCTCCGTGATCATCCCAGAAAACGCCCTCTGGATTGCGCGCCTCCATGAGTCCGTCGGAAACCACCACCAGCAAATCCCCCGGCCGCAACTCCACCGTGAACTGTTGGTACTCCCAGTCGGGAATCATGGCTACCGGCATGCCTCCGCCTTCGAGCGTGGTGAGTCCGCCGTCCGTGTGCAGCAACAGGGGTGGCACGTGCCCGGCATTGACGTAGGTGATCGATCTGCGGTCGGGCGAGATCAAACCGCAGAACAGGGTAGAGTAGCGATCCGGCACCGAACAGCCGAAGAGCGTGCGGTTCAAATCGCTGACCACCGTCAGCCACCTCCACCGGCTCCCGCTGCAGCAGGTTATGCAACAGTGTCTGAATGCTGGCCATCATCACTGCGGCCGGTATCCCTTTGCCCGAGACATCGCCCAGCGTGAAGGCAAAGCTGCCGCTGGGCAAAGGCAGCATATCGTAGTAGTCGCCACCCACCGACTTCGCCGGCCGGCAGAAACCCACACATTCCAGGCCCTGCACGCATCCCTGTTCCTGGGGCAGCAGATGCTGCTGCACATCCATCGCCAGGCTCAGCTCATGCTGCATCATCCGGGCTTTGATGGCCTCCTGCCGCAGCCGCTTGCTCTCCACCGCGTTGGCCGCGAAGTGGGCCAGCAATCCCAGCAGTTCCGCGTCCCCCTCGGTAAAGCCGCTCGGCTTATTCAGCACTTCCAGCGCCCCGATCACCCGGCCCTCCACCCGCAGCGGCACGCAAAGCATCTGCTGGGTCGCGAACCCGGTGATCCAATGGGGGCTGCTCACATCCCCATCCAGCGCATCATTCACCAGCAGCACCTTGTCCTCGCCGATGCACCTTCCCACGGCTCCTTCGCCCAACGGGATCCGGATCGGCGCTATTCCGCGCGCCACCTCCGTCCAGAGCTGTCCTTTGCCTTCGTCCACCAGCCACAGGCTGCAATGCTGCGCCTGCGCCAGATCGCGCGCGAACTCGGCGTTCAGGCGCACCAGCTCTTCCAGCTGTTGCTCGCGGCTGATCAGCGACGGCATGCTCAAAAATGGCGCGCGTAACCCGGTCAGTCTCGGCGGCGTCTGCCCTGCGGATGTGCTCATGGGCTGTTCCTCGATCTTGTGTGCCTTGATGCCGGCACAAGCGCAATAAAAAGCCTGATACCGGCCAAATTGTAATCTACCGTTCACGCCCCCCCAGGGCAAGACCGGGCGCGCAGGCTTCGATAAACTAGAAGAGTCGTTCGCACTTTGACGCTTAACCCGAACCGCTGATCTGTCCGACTAAGGATCGCTTCCTCATGACCCTGTTGTTGACCCAGATGGCGATCGTGTTGCTGATCACGGTGGCTTGCGGCTGGCTGGCGCTCAAAGTCGGCCAGGCTCGTGTCATCGGTGAGATCATCGGCGGCATTCTCGTGGGACCGTCGGTCTTTGGCCGCTTTGCCCCCCACCTCTCCGCCAGCCTCTTCCCGCCCAGTTCGCTAGGGCCCTTCGAAACCCTTTCCACCGTCGGCCTGGTGCTCTTCCTCTTTCTGATCGGAATGGAACTCGATTACGAGCATCTCGCTCGCCAGCGCGCCACCGCGCGTCATGGCCAGCGGAATGAGCATCCTGCTGCCCTTCGCGATGGGAGCTCTGCTGGCGCATTCTCTGCGCATCCGCTTCGCGCCCCACGGCATCGGCAGCATTCCCTTTGTGCTTTTTCTGGGCATCGCCATGAGCATCACCGCCTTTCCCGGTGCTGGCCCGCATTCTCGAAGAGCGCAATCTGCAGGGAACTGCCCTGGGCACTACCGCCATCCTTTGTGCCGCCGTGGATGACGTGGTGGCCTGGAGCCTGCTGGCCTTCGCCCTGGCCTTCATTGGCGGCGAGGATGGGCCCTCCTCGCTTCTGTTCCGCCTCATCGGGCTGGTCGTCTACCTGGTGCTGATGATTGGCGTCCTTCGCCCGCTGGCTGCGTATCTTGTCCGCCGCCAAAGAAAGCCGGAGCTGACCCTGGAGCTGCTGGGAGTGGTCGTCGCCGGCGCGCTTCTCTCCGCCGCCGCCACCGACAAGATCGGCGTCCATCCGCTCTTCGGCGCTTTTCTCGCCGGCGTCTGCTTCCCTCGCGTACCCGACTGGCAGCTCGCCTTGCGCGAGCGTCTCGACATGCTGGTCTCTGTGCTGTTGCTGCCGCTCTTCTTTGCCCTCACCGGCATGCGGACCCGGCTGGACCTGCTCAATGACGGAGCCATGTGGCTTTGGGCGGGGTTGGTCCTCTTAGCCGCGGTCTTTGGCAAAATGGGCGGCGCCGCGCTCGCCGCCCGCTGGACCGGTCAATCCTGGAGAGACGCCGTAGCCCTGGGAGCCCTGCTCAACACCCGCGGCCTGGTGGAGTTGATCGTCCTCAACATCGCTTACACCGTAGGTGCCTTCACGCCCACGCTCTTCACCATGCTAGTGGTCATGGCGCTGGTCACCACCATGCTCACCACGCCGATCCTCACCCTCCTCGGCATTCGCGGCACCGCCAAGAAGCAGCCCGGCTCCGTACCCGTCTCGGTGAGCTGACTGTTGCATTTAGGGTTGACTCCTGCCTGAATCTCGTAGAGAACCCGTTAGGCTAAGAGGATTTGATTTCTACTTCGGTTTGCGGTGAACCGTGCGAAATCGTGAAGACTCTTGGGCAAGTGTAGCCGCCAATCGGAGGCGGACTCTTTGATTTTGAGTCCATTGGCACAAAGCCTAAATGGCGTCTAAATAGCGGACATTAAAGCGGACATATTCTGGGACAAATTTGATTCTCGTTATGAGCTAAACTCATAACCGTACAATGTTTATTAGTGTATTAGAAGCGGACATGGAAGCGGACATCAAAGCGGCGAAAGATCGGGGTGAAGTGGTTTTTCTGATGGATCCCCTGTTGATCGGTGAAGGTTCCCGTCACCGCAGCAGGTTAGTAGACTCTTGCCTTGGATCTGGTGCAGAAGTCTACCGAGTTCAGGCACAGTCTCCCGCAGAGTCTGCTACCGCCTCTTGCTGATCTCGTGCGCGCAATGAACTGCTATTACAGCAACCTTATTGAAGGGCACGACACCCACCCTATCGATATCGAGCGCGCAATGAAAAATGACTACAGTAAAGATGCTCGCAAGCGCGATCTCCAAGTGGAAGCAAAAGCGCATATCACAGTCCAGAAATGGATTGATAGCGGTGGCCTAAAAGGGCGGACTGTCACAAGCGATGGGATCCGGGAGATCCATCGCCGCTTCTGCGAGCTGTTGCCCGAAGATATGCTATGGGTCGAAGACCCCGAAACGAAAAAACGTGTATGGGTGGTTCCGGGGGGACTGCGCGAGAAAGACGTCCGCGTCGGTACTCACATCGCAATCAGTTCCGGCGCGGTGCCGCGATTTTTGCAGCGCTTCGAAGATGCTTACGGACGCCTTAGCAAGACAGATCTGATCCTAGGCACTCCTGCGGCTCATCATCGCCTTGTATGGGTTCATCCCTTCGTTGACGGTAATGGCCGAGTTACACGGCTGATGTCTCATGCGATGCTGCTGGAGACACTTGATACTGGCGCCGTCTGGTCGGTGGCACGCGGCCTGGCGCGTAATGTTGAGGCATATAAGCAACATCTTGCTGCATGCGATAGCACATGTCGTAACGATCTTGATGGGCGCGGCAATTTGAGCGAAGAGGCACTTGCTGGATTCACGGACTTCTTTCTCCGAACCTGCATCGACCAAGTCGAATTTATGAAAGGCCTTATGCAGCCAGATCGTCTACGTGCACGCATCCTTCTTTGGGCCGAGGAAGAAACCAGAGTCAATACTCTGCCGCCGAAGTCAGGAAGCATCCTCGAAGCTATGCTCTATCGGGGAGAGCTACCTCGTGCTGATGCCGCTCAAGTTTTGGGCGTCGGCGCGCGCCAGGCGCGTCGTATTGTCTCAGCACTCATCGAGCGGGGTGTGCTCAATTCGGAGAGCTCGCGTGCGCCGCTGCGTCTTGCCTTCCCGGCGGCGTTAGCAGCCCATTGGATGCCGGGGTTATTGCCTGAGACGCAACCAGAGAGCCGGCCGGGCGTAGCCTAAGCCGGCTTCCCCGACGAAAACGCTACAGCCGCTGTCCGGTGCCCGCCGTCGCGATGCCGGCCTGGCTCGCCGCCAGCGCGCCGATCACCGGCAGCTGGAAGGTCTTACCCTGGTAGGCCGTATACATCAGGTACGCCCACAGGCAAAAACCACCGACCGTGATCAGCAAATTAATGGGCAACTGGATAATGAAAAACAACCCATGCGAGATGGCGCCCAGCATTATCCCGACGATCATCCAAATGATCCAGAAGGCAATCCACGCCAGGTTGAAGAAAATCGACTGAAACGCATGAAAGCGCACAAAGCGGTCGGCCTTGAACGGGTCGATCACCAGGAACAGAATTCCCGTGATCGCCCCCACCAGGTAGGCCAGTGCTCCGGCAACGTTCGGGGTAAGCCCAGATCCGGCAGCGGGCAGGGGAGCCGCCGCAGGCATCGTTCCAGGAATAGGGCCGGGCATTGAACCAGGCATAGCGCCCGGCGTAGCGCCGGCAGCGGCTGCACCCTGGGGAGCTCCGCACGCAGTACAGGTCGGACTCCCGTCAGGCAAGCTGGTTCCACAGGTTTGGCAAAAGCTCATAGTCTTCTCTCCTTGACAGTTCTATTAGCAGGCCGATGGGTCGCGCAGCTCGCCGGCAACGTTTGCCGCCAACGCCTGCGGCATGGGGTTGCCGGCACGTCCTTGTTGCCTTGGGGATGCAGTGTACACGATGCCAGAGACACTGTCTCTATTTCTGTGCAATGGCCTCGTGCCGAGGGAGTTAACTCCCCCAGGTTCACCTTCTAAGCGCTCTGAACCCGGAACGCCAAGACGCCGAAAGATTGCTTTCGGGCCAAAGCACGATAGCATGCGTCTTGGCTTGTACTTTTTGACCGGTCGATTGTCTCGCAACCCGTCCAGTCTTCCAAGCACTTTCTAAACAAGTGAGCTAAGCGCTTTTGACCGCAAGCAACAAGTTATTACTCACAGTCATTGTCTCCATCACTCTTTGCCTCCCGCTGTACGGCCAGCAGCCGGCCACTGGCGCCGCAGACTGGCGAGGCGTGCTGCGCAATGCAGCAGGGAACCCGCTCAGTGGGGCCACCATAGAACTTGTCGCACCCTCAGGAAAGAAAGCTGTATCGGTGACGCATCCCGATGGCGTCTTTGTGCTGAGCGGGCTACCGGCCGGCACCCTTACCCTTTATGTCACCGTGGATGGCCATCGCATCGCCTACCCGCAGCCCATCGATCTCGCAGCCCATGACGTAGTCCTCTCCCTCACCGAACAGGGATCTTTGTCGCTCGAAGCCGTCGTGGAAGAACCGGAAACCACTGGGGGCGTTGCCCTCTCCAGCCACGCAGTCAGCGGGCTTCCCTTGAACAAGCGCGACTTCAGCCAGCTGTTACTTCTGGCCGCCGGCACCATGACCGATGCCAATGGAGCCACCAACTTCACCGAACAATTCGCCATCAACGGCCAACGCGGCGTCGAAGCCACCTTCGCCATGGACGGATCCGACATCAGCGATCCCGAAATGGGCGGTTCCACTTTCAGCAACTTCAACGTCGACGCGGTTGAGACAATTCAATCCCAATCCGGCTGGATGCCCGCCGAGATCGGCCGCGGAGCCTCTGGTCTCACCAACATCGTCACCCGCTCCGGCCGCAGCGGCTTCCACGGCTCCTTCTTTGAGTTCCTGCGCAATTCGGCCCTGGATGCGCGCAACTACTTTGACTACTCCTCCATCGCCAATCCCGGCCGCCTCCCACCCTTCCGCCGCAACGAGTTCGGCTTCACCAACGGCGGTCCCGTCGTCATTCCGCATCTCTACAACGGCTCCGGCAAGACCTTCTACTTTGGCCAATACCAGGGCTTTCGCCAGGACCTGGGAACCACCCAGGTCTTTCCTGTTCCCACCGCCCAGGAGCGCGCCGGAGTGGACACCACCGCTTTCCCTGGTGACGCCCTGCTGGTCCCCGTCGACCCCGGCATAGCCCGCGTCCTGGCCCGCTATCCCCTACCCAACAATCCGAAGGGCCCCTACGGAGCGCATACGTTTGCCTCTTCCTCCCCGGTTGTGACCAACGCCAACCAATTCTCCGTGCGCCTCGACCACCAGATCTCCGACCGGTCCCAGTTCTTCGCTCGCTTCAACTTCAACAACCTATTCGGCCCAACCACCAATCCCGATCAAACCACCATCGATCCCGCGTTTGGCATTCGCTACGTCGACCACCAGCGCAACCTGGTCTTTACCTTCACCCACAACGTCTCACCACGCCTGGTTTCGGAATCCTCAGCCAGCGTCACCCGCTCCACTCCGTCCTTTCCCACGACCGACCTCACCGACCCCGCCGTCAAGTTCGGCGACGCCTCCTTCGAGCCTTTCAACCAGCCTGCGGGAACCGTCATCACCGTCTACGGCAACCTCTTCCAGTTGCGCCAGAATTTTTCTTTCACCACCGCCAGTCACACCTTCAAAGCCGGCGCCGAGATGCGCCTCAACCGCGACACTTCCTACTTCGGTATCAGCCCTGATGGCGAATATGACTTTGGCGGCGGCACCGCCTATTCCCCCATCAACATTCCTTCGCAAAGCGGCCAGCACAATATCCACGTCGGCGATCCGCTACCGGACACGCTTTCCGGCCTGCTCAGCGGAAGCCCCTTCTTCTACACCGTCGCCGTCGCGCCCCCTTACTTTTCCGGAGGCGAACACATCGGAGCAGCGGCCATCAACCGCAATGCCTTCGCCTTCTATGCCCAGGACACGTGGAAGATCTCGCCCCGCCTGGTGTTGGACTATGGCCTGCGCTACGAGCTCTACACGCCGGTCTCCGAGCGCGCCAAGAGAACCTCCGGCCTCGCTTTTTCCAATACCCCCTCTGGCGTTGAGCAACAATTCGTCGTCAATCCCCAGCCTGGGTATCGCTTCAATCTCGATGGCTTGGGACCGCGCGTCCAGCTCGATTGGCTGGCCGGCGCGCAAATTCATCTCCGCGCCGGCGGCGCCATTACCACCATCCCGCCCAATCTTTTCCAGGACAATTCGCTCACCGGCTCGATTCCGTTTGCCGTGGATCCCCGCCTTACCTCCGCGGCCACAGCGCCTATCCCGTATGGCTTTCAGATCACATCGAACGAGTTGCCCCTCGCCTACACGCTCCAGGGGCAGAACATCTTTGCCAATGGCACCAAGGGTGTCCCTGCCAACACCGTCATGGATTTAGCTCGCTATCAGCAGGATCTCGCCACGCTCTCGCCCGCCCACCGGATCACTCCGCTGACCATCAATTGCGTCGATCCCAAATTCGGCAACGCCTACCTGCAAACCTGGACGGTCGGCTTGGAACGCCATTTCGGAAACCTGGTAGGCGATGCGACCTACATAGGAACGGCCGCCGCCAAGCTGCCGCGCATGAGCTTCTTCAACGGCTACGCGGGCGCCGGCCCCAGCTTCGCTCCCTATACCCAGTTTGATCAGGCGGGGAACATCATCGGCGGCTTCGGCACCGAGAACGTCATCACCGCCACCTCCCATTCTTCCTACCACGCCTTACAGACCTCGCTGCAGGGAGTTGTTCCCCATGGCGGCCCCGGTCTCCAGGCCAGCTACACCTGGTCAAAATCGCTCGACGATACCAGTTCTGTCATCGGCGGATTCATTACTGGAGGTTCGGGCGCGATCTCCCAGACTGCTCCTCAGGATCCCTTCAACACCCATCCGGAAAAAGGGCCCTCCACCTTCGACGTGGCCCACGTCTTTACCCTGAGCCTGGCGCAGGACCTGCACGGGGAAAGCATCGGCTTCCTGCAGCCGCTGGGCAGGGCCGTCACCGGAGGCTGGGAGCTGCTCAGCATCTCCACCATCACCAGTGGATCGCCCTTCACCATTTACTCCGGCGTGCAGCAGACGGATGCCGGAACCAACGGAGTCGATCGCCCGGACCAGGTTGGCATTCCGCATCTTTCCACCGCCCGCAAGATCCGCCAGGACTATTTCGGCTTGGGTGAAAACAATGCCTCGTATTTCTCCATCCCCATTAACGTGCCAGGGGGCTCCGGCCCCAACCACGGGCGCTTCGGCACATTAGGGCGCAACACCTTCCGTGGTCCCGCCTACTACGACTACGACTTCGCGTTAATCAAGAGCACGCCCATCGGTCACCGCGCGAGCGGCGTCGAGCGCATGGATCTGCAATTTCGCGCCGAGTTCTTCAACCTCTTCAACATCGTCAACATGGGCTTGCCCGCCAACACCCTGCTCGGCTCCGGCTTCGGCGAAATCAGCCACACCGCCGGCACCTCCCGCCAAATCCAATTCTCCCTGAAGCTCATCTACTAACGGCGAAAGCGAAGGGTCAGGCATTCTAGAGCGGTCCTCACCGTCGTCATCTTTTCCCTAACCAGTTCTCGCAAGTGAGATCCTCGATGCGGAGGAACTCCCTTTGATTGTCGGTGACGAGGACGTAGCCCAGTGCGATGGCCTGAGCAGCGATGAGGAGGTCGTTGCCGCCAATGGGCCTGCCCGCTTTTTCAAGCCGGGCGCGGATCAATCCGTAGGCTGCGTCGGCGGGCGCTTCGAATGGGAGAACATCCATTGCGCCCAGCACCGCTTCGACCTGGCTCGTAAGTCGCGGCGAAGCTTTTCTGGAGGCGCCATATCGCAATTCGGCAGCCACGATAATGCTGGTACAGACCTTCTGCTCGCCAATTCTTCTTGTATGTTCCGCTACTCGACCCTGTGGGTTGCGGATGAGATCGGAAACAATGTTGGTGTCGAGCAAGTAGCGCATCACAAATCAACAGGATCAGGAACCCGATCAGGGATTGGCGGAAAATCTTCTTCGAGCGGCTTGAGGGTTTCCAACACCGCCAGCAGAGACCTGGGCGGGGCAGGCTCGATGATCAGTCTTTCCCCTTCCTTGCGCATGACCGCATCCTCGCCAGTAAACTCGAACTCCCGAGGAATTCGAACTGCCTGATTGCGCCCGTTCCGGAAAAGTCTGACGTGCCGCTCCTCAGTCATCTTTGGCCTATGCCTAAGCATATGCCGACCGGCGCCTCTGCGTCTACACAAAACTCGTTCGTCGCGGCGCTTGCAATGTACTAGTTAACTAGTACATTATGGCTAGCTTCGAAAGCGACGATCCAGACGCACCGGCAGGAGGTTTTGCATGAACAACACACGCCTCGTTCAAACACTCTGTCTCGTCTTCTTCCTGGCTCTGTTCTGCAAAGCCCAGGGACCGGCCACGGAAACTCCGGCTGGTCGGCAACTCACCGCATGGTTAGCGGCATATAACGGCACCAACTGGGATGGCTACCTCAAATTTCTCCAAACCAACTTTGCTACGCCGCCCGGTCGCGGCTTCCAGGACCCAGCCCTGCGTGATCTCACCGGCGGTTACGATCTCAAGAAAATAGAAATGGAGAACTCGACCAAAGTGACAGCGCTCGTACAGGAGCGCGCCGGCGATGGCTTCGCAAGACTTACCCTTGAAGTCGAATCGCCGGAACCACATCGCATCCTGAAGTTGGACGTCCATCTGACGGAGCGGCCGGCGGAATTCGCCCTGCCCCATTTGAGCAACACCCGATTGGTCGCTGCGTTGCGCAAACGACTTGACGACCAGGTCATCTGCCGACAGGTTTGCCGGCGCGGTGCTGGTTGCGAACCAAGGCAAGACACTCTTTGCCCAAGCCTATGGGCTGGCCGACCGGGAGCACAAAATCCCCAATACGCTCCAGACGCGTTTTACCATCGCGTCCATGAACAAGATGTTCACGCGTGTAGCGACGATGCAGTTGGTGCAGGCGGGAAAGCTGGCGCTCGACGATCCGCTAGGAAAATATCTGACCGACTATCCGAACAGGGAACTCGCGGCCAAGGTAACGATTGGCGAGTTGTTGACCAACACCGGCGGCACCGGCGATATCTGGGGACCGGAGTACGATGAGCATCGCCTGCAGTTGCGTACCCTGCAGGACTACATCAATCTTTATGGCAACCGCGGCGCTTAGGTTCGAGCCAGGCAGCCGTTGGGAGTACAGCAACTACGGCTTCATTCTGCTCGGCGCGGTGATCGAGAAAGTGAGCGGCGAGAATTACTCCAGCTACGTGCGCGAGCACATCTACCTTCCAGCGGGCATGGCTTCCACCAGTCTCGGGAAGGGAAGATAAGGCGATCGTGAATCGCAGCATCGACTACACCAAGATGGGAGCAACCCACTGGACTCCGATCTCCGATACGCTGACCAATACTGGAACGCCGGCGGGCGGGGGCTACTCGACCGTAGGAGATCTTCTAAGATTTGCCGACGCCCTGCGGGAGAACAAGCTCCTCGATGCGCACTACACGAAGCTCATGACGACCGGCAGGGTCGCCACGCCGTTTGGTTTTGAGGCGTATGGTTTCGGAGTTCAAACCATCAACGGAAATCAGTGTTTCGGCCATAACGGCAGCTCTCGCGGAGTCAATGGCGATCTTGAAATGTGCCTGGGCTCCAGCTATACGGTTGTCGCGCTGGCGAATATAGACCCTCCGGCTGCGGAGCAAGTCTCCCAGTTCATCATGAACCGGCTGCCGGCCGCCAACGCGAAGTAGCCTCGCGACCCTTACCGCCCAACCGTGGCCACGCAGCGCGGCGCTCTTTGCTGCAATTGCTGGGTCAATTTAGTCACGGTGGGATGGTTCAGACCGTCGCGCTTCATCTGCGCCAGAACTGCCGCCGCATGATCGGGCAGCGCCGAAGCCATGGCCCGGATATCTTCCACCAGCGATTCCGGCCGCAGACGCAACTGCGTGGCCACCCGCTGCCAATGCCTGGTTCCGATATTGCGCACCAGGTATTCGCCTCCGATCTTCATGGCCAGGTTCACCCGCCGCAGCTCCAGCGTGCTGTAGGGCAGCATACTGGCCAGGTCATAGAGCGGCGCCAGCCGCACGGCGCCGCGCGCGCCCAGCAAAAGCGAGTAGTTCTTGGCATGGGCATCGGTGCCGGCGATGAGCCAGTTAAACATCAGGGCCTGGGCAAAGGAGGCAACATCTTCTCCCGGGCTGCTCGATTGGTTGCTCAACACTTCGCCGATCGCGCGTACGCCCGGCCCACCGTCGGATTCATACTTGCGGTCGGGATGGAGGCCAAGTGCCTGGCACAAATCTTCCTGGTGAATGCGCGACCATGTCTGGCCGTGGCGGCGGCGATCGTAGCGTTCCACCACAATGGCAATTTCTTCACCAAAATGCTGGATCTGAGAGTTGGGTACCGTCATGCCTAATGCGCGCGCCAGCTGAAGGCAAAAGTGCTCATTTTCCGCGTGCCCGGCGAACGCTCCCGTGGGCGGCTTCAGAATATGGGTGGTCGGCGTACGGCCCGAAGGAACACCCCAGCGCTTCCGTTCGTAGAGAAAAGCCGTCTTCGGTTGCGCCCCGGCAAGCGAGAACTGGCCTGTGTCCCGTGCCGTCCTCCCGGCCGACGGATCGCCGCGCAGCGTTTTAAGTCGCTGGGCGATGTCTTCCTCGCTCAGCCACTCCACCTCTTTCGGAGTCTCCGGATCGCTCAGCGCTTCCAGCCGTTCCGGTCGCACCAGCTGAATGGCCCCGGCGCAATCTTCCCCCACATGGCTGAGCAGGCGAAAGACATTCTTGGCCGACACCTGGTACCGCTGGGCCAGTCTTTCCAGCACCCGATCGTTGTCGGCTAACAGTCCCCACAGGAACGGCTCGATGCTCGATTGACCATGACGGACGGCGGTCAGCGGCATGGAAAGCGAGAGCGGGTAGCCCTCCGGATCCTCCACCCATGCTTCCGTGTAGGCGAAGGAGAGGCGGCCGCTGTGGTAAGAGACCGTCCCCACTTCGCTTGCCATTGAGCAACACCACCAGTTCATTGTTCGAGCGGATTCTTCATTGCAGCGATTTCACCGTCGGGTGACGGCTTTCTTCAACGCGCGAAGAACCTCATCGATGTCTTCAACCGGATGGTTCCGCTGAGCGTGGCCAGGCCTCTTGGCCGGCTTGATCCTCGCTGCCTTGCCGGCCCTAGGCTTCAGGACCTTCGCAGGCCTGTTGGCCGGGACGTCGGCCGATAAATCAACAGCCACGTCAAGGGCGCGGAGGGTGCGCAATACCAGGCCCAATTCGGCGCCCGGCTTGCCATTCTCCACCTCGATCAGCCATTTCCGGCTGGTCCTGGCTTTCCCCGCCAGCGTGGCCTGGTCCATCCCCAGCTCGATGCGGCGCGCGCGCAAATACGCGCCCAGCTCCCTGATATTCCTTATCCTCATCCACACATAGTAACCGTTCGGTGACATTTCTTAAAGTAACCGTACGGTTACATTTGCAAAAAGTAACCGAACGATTACATTGGCATCTGTCACCGTTCGGTTACATTTCACCGCCTCATTCCTCGCATTCCCTCAAGGAACAATGACGGCCGACCCATCCTCGGTTTCATTCTTGACCGCGAGCAGCGCCTTGTTTGCATCCTCTAAAGCAAACACCACGGCCTGCGGACGAATCTTCAGTTCCCTCGCCAGCGCAAGAAAATCCCGCGCATCCTGGCGCGTCATATTGGCCACGCTGCGGATCTGCCGCTCGCCCCAAAGCAGCTTGTCATAGTCAAACGCAGGCATCTGGTCGAGGTGGATGGCATTGATCGCCACCACTCCGCCTTTGCGCAGAGACGCGAGCGCACTGACCACCACCTTTCCGCTGGGAGCAAAGGTGATGGCGCGGTCCAACTCCACCGGCGGCTTCTCGTCCTCGTTGCCCACCCAGGTTGCGCCCAACGCGGCCGCGCGCTCGCGATGGCTTTCTCCCCTGGTCACCACATACACCTGGCACTTCCACGATTGCAGAATGGTGATCGCCAAACTAGCCGAGCTGCCAAAGCCAAAAAGTCCCACCCGCTCGCCCTGGCGCAACGCCCGCGACCCGCAGGCTGCGAAAGCCGATAATCCCGGCGCACAGCAACGGAGCCACATGGACGTCATCCAAGCCCGGCCGGCAGCGGAAAGCAAAAATCCGCGCGCGCCAGGGCGTACTCGGCATATCCGCCATTGACCGTGTACCCGGTAAACGTAGGCTGATCGCAGAGGTTCTCCATCCCGTGACGGCAATACCAGCACTCGCCATCGACGCCGCCAATCCAGGAGACACCCACCCGGCTGCCCAGCGGCAGCTCAGCCGTCGCGCCTCCCGCCACCTCCCCCACAATCTGGTGGCCCGGGATCAGCTTCGGAAGAAGCGGCGGCAGATCCCCTTCCGCGATGTGCAGGTCGGTGCGGCAAACCCCGCACGCCAGCACGCGCAGCAACACGTAGCCTGCTCGCGCTTCCGGACGGGGAACCTCCTCGATCTGCAGCAACGACCCTGGCGCCGTATGGCCGGCAATCAGAACGGCGGCTTTCATGCACTACGCCTTGCCCGCCTTCAGGGCGAGTTCTTCGCTGAGCTTGTGGGCGTTGACGGAATGCTCGTGCGCCTGCTTGGACAGCTCGTGAGCAGTGAGATGATCTCCTTTGCCGTGGGCGGTTGCCGCGGCAGAGTGGGCATGGGCGGCAAGGTTATGGAATTCGGCGACTCGATCGTGCGTGCTTTGTGGCATGGTTAGACTCTCCTGAACATAGGTTAGTCCACCACGCGGCCATGGGATGTGCGATTCGACACATCACCCCGCCGCGCCGTCCGGTTCATTCCGCTTCAGGCATCTTTGCACCTTCCCCGGCGCATCCGACTTTGAATATTTGCAGAACATACTGACCGGCCAACCTCTCATGCGAGACAATGGCCTGTCCAGGTATTGGACCATCGTGAAGGCTGAGGTGCGTCAACCTTGAATACCGTCAATCCCAGAGCCGGACAACTGGCCAAGCCGAGTGACTTGGTCGACGTACCAAAACTAATCACCGCCTATTATGAAGAGCGCCCCGATCCTCAGGTTCCCGAGCAGCGGGTTGCTTTTGGCACCTCCGGTCACCGTGGTTCCTCCTTCGATCGCTCCTTTAACGAGTGGCACATCCTGGCCATCACCCAGGCCATTTGCCTCTACCGCGCTCAGCAAAAGACCGACGGTCCGCTCTTCCTGGGTATCGATACCCATCCGCTCTCCCAGCCGGCCCTGGCCAGTGCGCTCGAGGTGCTCGCCGCCAACGGGGTCGACGTCATGCTGGCGAAGGACGATGACTACACCCCGACCCCGGCGATCTCGCACGCCATCCTCACCTACAATCGCGGCCGCAAGACCGGCCTGGCCGACGGCATTGTGGTCACGCCCTCGCACAATCCACCTGAGTCCGGCGGCTTCAAGTACAACCCTACTCATGGCGGCCCGGCCTCATCGGAAGCCACCTCCTGGATTCAATCCAAGGCCAATGAGTTTCTCGCCGCCAAACTCGAGGGCGTCCAACGCGTATCTCTCGACAAGGCCCTGAAGTCCTCTACCACGCACCGCCACGACTATGTCTCCGCGTACGTCGAGGATCTCGCCAACATCATCGATATGGAGGCCATCCGCGCTTCGGGCATCAACTTCGGTGTCCAACCCCTGGGCGGGGCCGGCGTGCATTACTGGGCGCCGATCGCAGAACGCTACAAGCTGAATATGACCCTGGTCAGCGATGTGGTCGATCCCACCTTCCGTTTCATGACCCTCGACTGGGATGGCAAGATCCGTATGGATCCCTCCTCGAAGTATGCGATGCATTCACTGATCGAGTTGAAAGACAAGTTCGATGTGGCCGTTGCCTGCGACACCGACCATGACCGCCACGGCATCGTGACCAAAAGCAAGGGACTGCTGCCGCCCAATCACTATCTCTCGGTGTGCATCCAATATCTCTTCGAGCATCGCCAGTGGGGCAAGCATGTCGCTGTCGGCAAGACGGCGGTTAGCAGCACCATGATCGATCGCGTCACCGCCGGGCTTGGGCAGGGAACTCTACGAAGTTCCCGTAGGCTTCAAGTATTTCGTCGACGGACTGCTCGAAGGCAAGCTCGGATTCGGAGGCGAAGAGAGCGCCGGAGCTTCCTTCCTGCGCCGTGACGGTACCGTGTGGACCACCGACAAGGACGGCATCATCGCCGCCCTGCTGGCCGTCGAGATCACCGCCAAGATGAAGAAGGATCCAGGCGAAATCTACCAGGATCTCACCAGGAAATACGGCGATCCGTTCTATGACCGGACCGACGCCCCCGCAACCACCCAGCAGAAGGCCATGCTGGCCAAGATGAGCAAAGAAAGCATCCAGAGTGCGACCCTGGCCGGGGAGAAGATCCAATCCATCCTCACCCACGCACCCGGGGACGGCCAGGCCATCGGCGGAGTCAAGGTAATTGCGGAGAATGGTTGGTTCGCGGCGCGCCCATCCGGCACCGAAGAAATCTACAAGATCTACGCCGAAAGCTTTCGCGACCAAAAGCACCTGGAGCAGATCGAGTCCGAAGCCCAATCCATCGTAAGCGAGGCCTTCAGCGCAGCCATGGCCCGCTAACCAGCCACTCCAGCTCACCCATCCCGGCAACAACATTGGGTGCCCCATTCAAGCCCTGTTTTGGGCTTGAGTGGGATACGCAGCACTCAAGTTGACCAAGCTCTGTCTCTTATCATCCCGCCTACCCCGGCAAGTCGTGGCCCGCATCTCGCGAAAAACGAGTGACCTCCGGTTCCTCTCCCACGTAGTTCGCTAGCGACCCTCTGCGTTTCACGCGAAAACGCCTCACGAAAACTTGAATAACCGTTGCGCCGTAAGCCCGCGTATCTTTGCACGTTCGCCTTCCGGCGCGAAATCAAACATCAAATCAAACAACTTCACCTCCCGCGCAAACTCCGTCATGTCCGCGCCCAATCCTCCCCAGATCATCCGGTCCGCGCCAAATGCTTCATACACGCGCTTAACCACTGGCTTAGCATCCGCGTGAGGATACGGCTGCTTCGACACCGTCTCCACTCCGGTCGACGAATACTTCATATACACCTGAGGCATCTGTGCCAGCTTGAGCACCTGATCGAACTCCTCCGGAGTGCCCTGTCCCGCGCGAGCAAGGTGATCCAAAATCACCGGCGTCTTAGGAAACTTTGCCGCCAACTCGCCGATCTCCACCGCATAGTGCGGAATGCAATGGATCTGAATCGCCAGTCCTAAATCGTGCGCCGCCCCCCAGGTCACAGCCATTTGCGGATTCCGCAAATCCCGGTCGCGGATCAATCCGCTGGTCGTCGAAGGAGTTCCCGCCGCATGAACCTCATGGATCCTGAGCGCCACAATCCGTCCCGGATTTCTTTTGACCAGCGCCTGCATCCGCTTCGGCGTCGCCGGGTCGATGGGATCGAACAGGCAGGTGGCTTTAAAGAACCCGGAGAAGGCTCACGCGCCAGGCAATATTCCAGGTAGCGATGGTCATCCTGGTAGGGCTCCGGATGAACGATGACCGCATGATTGATACCGGCCTCGCGGACAAACCGGACATAATCCTCCACCGGCTCCCGCTGCGGCTTATACGACGCGCTGTTATACGGAAACCGCGGGTCATCGGCAAACAAGTGGATATGCGATTCGATCAATACTCCCGCGGGGCGCGCCACCCCGGAGTCCGCTCCTAGCGTCATCATTCTCATCCCCTGTGTGCGCCATGCTGAGCCCATGTCATCGCCCCCACCAGCCAATCTCGCCGCGAAATCATCGTCGACCTCGTAGAATTACGTCCGAACCAAGAGTACGGGAACAGCGGTAAACTGCACTAAAATTGTTCGGGGCAGTTGGGGGGACTCATCCATGAATCGAAGAAAATTTATTACGTCTACCAGTGCAGCGGGACTTATTCGCCGCCAGTGGCCTCAACCCACCTCCCGTGGCCGCCGCGAAGACTCCCGCCAAGCCTGCGCTGATGAAGGTAGGGGATCAAACCGCGCCCACCAACGAAACCCACCTCAAATACCTGGCCCGCTACAGCGTCCGCAATATCTGCGGCTATCCGGAGATCGACGGCGACCGCATCTACGCCACCGTAGAAGAACTGAACCGCATGGTCGACCTCGCCTCCAAGTGCGGCATCAGCATCGACTGCACCGCGCCCCCATTTCTCGAGTCCAGCTACATCGACAAAGAAAAGCATCCGGCCATCATGTTGGCGCAAAGCCCGGAGCGCGACCGCGACATCGAATCCCTCCAGACCATGATTAAGAACTGCGCCCAGGCAGGCATCCCCTCCATTAAATACAACATGAGCATCCTGGGTGTGGTCCGCTCCGGACGCACGCCGGGCCGCGGCGACGCCATGTACAGCACCTGGAAGCTCTCCGAAGCACATCCCGCAACGCCGCTCACCAAAGCCGGACCCGTGAATGCCGATCAGTTCTGGGAGCGCATCACCTACTTCCTCGACCGCGTCATTCCCGTGGCCAACGAGTACAAGATCCGCATGGCCTGCCATCCTCACGACCCCGGCATGCCGCCCGAAGGCTATCAGGGAGTCAACCGCGTGCTGGGCACCGTCGATGGCCTGAAAAAATTCATCACCATTCAGGAGAGCCCCTACCACGGCCTGAACTTCTGCCAGGGCACCGTCTCCGAAATGCTCGCCGATCCGGGCAAGGAGATCTACGACGTCATCCGCTACTTCGGCTCCCGCAACAAGATCTTCAACGTGCACTTCCGTAACATTCGCGGCCATCGCAACGATTTTCTCGAGGTTTATCCCGATGAGGGGGACGTCAACTTCGTAAAAGCGATTCAGGTCTACAAAGAAGTCGGCTATCCCTATATGCTGATGCCGGACCATGTTCCCCAGGCGCCCAATGACCCCAACGGACTGCAGTCCTTTGCTTTCTGCTACGGCTACATTCGCGCCCTCATTCAATCCGTGGATTCCATGTGCTCGACCACCGCGTGACATCAGGTATGGGAGATCCATTGTGCGCAAGACCCGTTATGCATTGCTGTCTCTGCTCATCCTGCTGCTTCAACCCGTGCTTCACGCGGCCGCTACGGTGAAGAGCGAATTCTTCACCACCAGCGACGGCGTCAAGCTGCATTACCTGGAGAGCGGCGCCGGCCCCACCATCCTCTTCGTTCCCGGATGGACCATGCCGGCGGAAATCTGGCAACCCCAGATCGACTATTTCAGCCGCAACTACCACGTGGTGGCCATCGATCCGCGCTCCCAGGGAGACTCCGAAAAGACTCCCGACGGAAACTATCCCGGCAGGCGCGCGCAGGATTACAAAGAGCTGATCGATCACCTCGGCGGTTCGCCAGTAGTCATGGTGGGCTGGTCGCTTGGCGTCCAGGAGTCGCTGACCTATGTCCAGATGTTCGGAACCTATAAGTTGAGCGGCCTGGTCTTAGTGGATCTGAGCCTCTACACGATACCGACCCCGGAAGAAAACAACCGCCGTTACGAACAGTTTCACACCTTTCAGTCCGACCGGCGGAAATACACCGAGACCTTTGTCCGCGGCATGTACCACAAGCCGCAATCGGAGGAGTACCTCAAGAGCGTAATCGAAGCATCGCTCAAAACCCCCACCAGCGCCGGCATCGCCCTGATCAGCGAGCTCGCCCTCAAGTACGACGAACGTCCCGTGCTGCCCAAGCTCAACATCCCCGTGCTTGCCGTCATGACCACAAACAATCGTGCCGCGGCGGAGCTGATTGCCTCTACCGTGCCCGGCGGGCAGGGAGAAGTATTTGAAGATGCCGGCCATTGCCTGTTCGTCGATGACGCCGACCGCTTCAACACCCTGCTCGAAGCATTTATGAAGAAGGCATCTCCGCGATGATGACACCCGAGGAAATGGCAAAAAAGGTGGGAGCAGGCCTGCTCTCCTTTCCAGTCACGCATTTCAGCGATCAACTCGAGTTCCAGCCCAAGCCGTACCAGGAGCACATCGCCTGGCTGCTCTCGCACCAACCCGCCGGCCTGTTCGTGGCCGGCGGCACGGGCGAGTTCTTCTCGCTCACCCCCACTGAGTTCTCCGCGGTCGTGCGCGCCGGGGTAGCGCAAACTGCGCAGCAAGTGCCGGTGATTGCCGGTTGCGGATACGGCACCGCGATGGCCAAAGAACTCGCGCAGGCCGCGGAGCAGGCCGGTGCCGACGGAATCCTGCTCTTACCGCCCTACCTGGTGGGCGCGGAGCAGGCGGGCCTGGCTGCCCACGTCGAGGCCGTCTGCGCTTCGACCAAGCTCGGCGTGATCATGTACAACCGCGACAACGCCGTTCTCGATGACACGACCCTGGAACAGCTATGTGATCGCTGCCCCAACCTCGTCGGCTTCAAAGATGGTGTCGGCGACATCGAGCGCATGACCAGGATCTACGCCAGAATGGGCGACCGCCTCACCTACATCGGCGGCCTGCCGACGGCCGAGACCTTCGCCCTTCCGTATCTGGAGATGGGCGTCACCACCTACTCTTCCGCCATCTTCAATTTCCTGCCCAACTTCGCGCTCGACTTCTACGCCGCCGTTCGCAAGCGCGACCACGCAACGGTATTCGCGGGCTTGCGCGAGTTTGTTCTGCCCTATATCCAGATCCGAAATCGCCGCAAAGGCTATGCCGTCTCCATCGTGAAAGCAGGCATGAAGGCCGTAGGCCGTCCTGCGGGCCCTGTGCGCCCGCCGCTCACCGACCTGACGGAAGCCGAACTGCAGGACTTGACCAAGCTCATCGCGGGACGGTCTTGACCCGCAAGCAAACAGACCCACGTCCGCTATCTGATCATCTCCATTCTCTTTGCCGTTAGCTGCTTCAGCTATGGAGACCGGGTGGCGCTTTCCATCGCCGGAACCGCGATGGCCAAAGACATTTCTTTGGACCCGGTGAAGATGGGCTATCTCTTCTCCGGATTCAGTTGGGCCTATGTGCTCGGGCAGCTGCCCTCGGGAGCATTGCTCGATCGTTTTGGCTCCAAGCTGGTCTACGGCATCGGCATCGTGGTGTGGTCCGTCTGCGCCCTGCTCACAGGCTTTGCCGGCTACCTTGCCGCGGGCGCCGCCTTCACCGTGATCTTTCTTTTGCGGCTGGTAGCTGGATTTGCCCAGGCCCCGGTCTTTCCCGGAAATGGCCGCATCGTAGCCTCCTGGTTTCCCGCCAACGAGCGCGGCCGGGCCTCCGCGATCTTCAACGCTTCGCAGTATTTCGCGTTGATGATCTTCGCTCCCATCCTGGGCTGGATCATCCACTCCGCTGGCTGGAAGAGCGGCTTCTGGTTCATGGGTGTACTCGGCTTCGTCTTTGCTCTGATCTGGGTCAAGAACATCTACGATGTCAGAGACCATCCCCGCATCTCTGCTGCGGAGATCGAAATCATCGAGCAGGGCGGCGGTTTGGTCAGTGCCGGCACGGGGAAGGGAAGTCTGCTCACCTGGGCTGCGATCAAGCAGTTGCTGAGTCATCGCATGTTGGTGGGTATCTACCTCGGCCAATACTGCATCACCACGTTGACCTGGTTTTTCCTCACCTGGTTTCCCGTCTATCTGTCCCAGGCGCGGCACCTGTCGATCATGAAGGTTGGCTTTGCGGCGGCATTGCCGGCGCTCTGCGGAGGAACAGGCGGCATTCTCGGCGGCGTCGTTTCCGACCGGCTCTTGCGCGCCGGGCATTCCCTCAGCTTTTGCCCGCAAGCCGCCGATCATCGCCGGCATGTTGCTATCGGTAACCATGATTGGCTGCAATTATGCCCCGGCGCAGGCGGTGATGTTGCTCTTGATGTCCTTATCCTTTTTCGGCAAAGGCTTCGGCTCCTTGGGCTGGACGGTCATCTCCGACACCTCGCCCAAGGGCATGGTCGGCCTGAACGGAGCCCTCTTCAACCTCATCGGAAACCTGGCCGGCATCACCACGCCCATCATCATCGGCTACCTGGTCAAGAAGACCGGCTCCTTCGACGACGTGCTCATCTTTGTGGGCGTGACCGCCCTCTGCGCCGTCGTGAGCTACGGCCCAATCGTAGGCGAAATCAAGCGCCTCGACCTCCGCTAAATCGCTTCCGCACTCACCGACCTTTCCCATCCAAATAACAAATGACTGGCGGTGAACCAACCTACCATCTTGTCATCCCGCCTACCCCGGAGTTCCGTGGTGAGCGAACTCCGGATTTCCTAACGCTGCACCAAGCAACGGCCCCGTATGCGGCTTTCCTTAAGGAAAGCCGCACAGAGCGTTACTGACGCCACGGAGCCCGAAATCCGGGTCAAATCCGGACGGGAGAAAGCTGTTAGGGTAGCAGCAGTTTCGTCAAACCAATGTCACCGACCGAGCGTAGTGAATGGAAGCGACGCTGCTGTTGAACACACCCAACCCGCTAAAACTTATTCCAAAGGTACTGGTTATAAACGTCGTGGTGATACTGCACTTCCGGCGGTTTCACAAACGTGCCCAGCAGCCGAGGGCAGCGGTCCGCCGAAGCCTTTCTTAAGCTCCGCGTACCGCTCTTTTACGTCGGCCCCCAGCAGTGTGTCGTTCCACTCCGCCGCGTGGAAATTTTCCAGCGCCGTATAGATGTTGTCCGGCAGGAACCGCTTAGCCTTGCGCAGATTCTCGATCTTCGCAGTCTCCCCTCAATACCCGGTCTTGAACACCGAATACAGCACCAGGTAAGGATTAGCATCGGGACTCACCGAACGGACTTCCACCCGCATGCTCTTCTCATTCCCGATCGGTATGCGCACCATCGACCCGCGATCCGTGGCCGAGGCGATGATCTGATTGGGCGCTTCAAAGTGAGGATCAAGACGGCGGTAGGCGTTCACGCTCGCATTCAGCAGCACGCAAATGTCATTGCCATGGGTCAGAATGCGATCGACAAACTCCCATCCCATCTTGCTCAGCTTCTCTTCACCCTTCTCATCCCAGAACAGGTTCTTGCCCTTTTCGCTGATGGAAACGTTGGTATGCATGCCGCTGCCATTCACGCCCACCACCGGCTTGGGCAGAAACGAGGCCGTGAAGCCCATCTTGGTCGCCACCTGCCGGCAGATGAGCTTGTAGAGCTGGATCTGATCCGCGGCCGTCACCACATCGCTGTAGCTGTAATTGATCTCAAACTGAGAGGGCGCAACCTCCGGGTGGTCCTTCTCGTTCTCGAATCCCATCGCTCGCTGTACTTCGGCGCTGGTATCGATGAAGGTCCGCAGCGGATCGCCGGGCAGCGAGTGGTAGTAGCCGCCGGTGTTCACGTACTCGAAGCTGTGCGTCTCGGGATAATGACGCTCGGCATCGGTGCCCTTGAAGAGAAACCCTTCAATCTCGTTGGCCGCGTTCAGGGTGTAGCCCTTCTGCTCGAAAAGCCCATTGGCATAGTTCTTTAGCACGCCACGAATGTCGGCGGAATAGGCCTTGCCGTCCTTCGCGATCACCTCGCCGAAGACCAGCACCTTGCCGGCGCCGAAAAAGTCAGACGGCACCCAGTAAAAAGATCCCCAATCGATCCCCAGGCGAAGGTCGCTCTCTCGCTGCGCCGTAAACCCGCGGATCGAGCTGCCATCGAACGTCAGGTTGTCGTCGCTCTTGATGATGAACTTCTTGTCGTAGTCCAGCATGTGCAGCCGGCCTTCGAGGTCGCTAAAGACCACCGTGACCGCCTTGATGTGCTTTTCATCGGTCAGGTACTTCAGCCGCTCTTCGCGGATTTTATCCGCCGGCACGCGGCTCTTGCGTTGATCCTTCGCCGCCAGGTTGCGCTCTTCCAGCTCGGCGTACGGCATTTCAATGAAATTGCGAAGTCCGTCTGACATGCGTCTCCTCGGGGAATCGTCTTCCCGGCAAATTGTTTTTAAAGCAAAGGACCTAAATAAAACGTGGGTCCAAGACTAGGTCGCGAAGTCATATCCTTCCTCGTCGTGCTGCGACAAGTCGAGTCCCGTGCGTTCATCCTCTTCGCTCACCCGCAGCCCAATCACCTTATCCACCACAAACAGGATGACCAGCGTCCCTACAATCGAAAGGCACCAGGCAATCACTACCCCAATCGCCTGGTTCACATATCTGTCCCCCATTGCCTTCCAGCAGTCCCGTTGCCTTACCCGCCCCGAAAATCGGATTGATCGCACTGTTGGCAAAAACCCCTGTCAGCAACGCCCCCAGCGTCCCTCCGGCTCCGTGGACGCCGAACGCGTCCAGTGAATCGTCGTACCCGAAGATTGACTTAACCTTCACCACCATCAGGAAGCAGAAAATCCCGGCGAGCAGGCCAATCCACAGCGCAGACATCGGCGTAACAAAGCCGGAAGCCGGCGTAATGGCCACCAGACCCGCCACCGCGCCCGAGATCGCGCCCAGCGCCGTGCATCGTCCGTTCCTGATCCACTCCGCCGCGCTCCAACCCACCGCCGCTGCTGCCGCTCCAAAATGCGTGGCCACAAATGCCGACGTTGCCAGAGTGCCCGCGCCTAAAGCGGAGCCGGCATTGAATCCGAACCATCCCACCCACAACAGGCAAGCCCCGATAAAGCTCAACACCACGGAATGCGGCGCCATCGCCTCCTGGGGGTATCCCACTCGCTTGCCCAGGTATAGCGCGGTCACCAGCGCGGACACGCCCGACGTCACGTGCACCACCGTGCCTCCGGCAAAATCCAGGCAGGGAAACCGGCCGCCCAGCGAAGCGTTCAGCAATCCCCCTTTGCCCCACACCATATGCGCCATCGGGCTGTAGACCAATATCGCCCACAGCACCATAAACACCAGCATCGCCGAGAACTTCATCCGCTCCGCAAACGCTCCCGTGATCAGCGCCGGCGTAATGATGGCAAACATCAGCTGGAAGACCATGAACGTCTGCAGCGGGATCGTCGCCGCATATTTCGGATCCGGCGCAAGCCCCACCCCGCGTAAGAACACATTGTGCAGGCCGCCGATGAACGCATTGCCCTCGCCGAAGGCCAGCGAGTAAGTCACCAGCGCCCATAGCACGGTGATCACCGCCATCATGCCGAAGGTCTGCATCATGGTGCCCAGCACGTTCTTTCTGCGTACCAGGCCGCCATAAAACAACGCCAGCCCGGGCCCGCTCATCAACAGAACCAGCGCCGAACTGGTCAGCATCCAGGCGTTATCGCCAGACGTCTGCGCCGCGGCAATCGCCGCCGCCTGGGCCGCGGAACTCTTTTCCAGCGCCGCCAGGCGGTCCGCCGTTGCTGGATCCGCTTGGCCCAGAGGCTGCGCCGTGGCCAATCCCCCCGTGAACCACGCCGCCGCAAGCAGCACCATGACACGAACCAGCACACTTATCCGACCAAACCCTCTCATCAATCCCTCACCCTCCGTAATATCCAGAAATCCATCCCGGAACCAGTCTTGCTCTTCTGTCTGTTTGCTTACTTTACACAAGCGCCGAAAGCGAATCCCGCCCTGGCAGGCGGGAAGCGCAAAATGATTGGCGCAAAATATCAACATCATCCGGTACGCCGCGTTCTTTCTTCATACCATCAAGACGCGCCTTGGGCCCGATGGATAAGTCCCCGCAAATGGCCTAGCTTCGCCAGAATGCAATGATGATACCGCCCATGGTAATCAGCGAGCCGCCCACGTAGATAGGCATGGTCGGCGGCTGGCTAAATCGGACCTTGGCCAGGATCTGGGCGACCAGGAAAAACAACACCACATAGACTCCCAGCAGCTTGCCAAAATCCCAATGAGGAATATTGACCGTGAATCCATAAAGCGCCAGGACGACTGCGCCGGAGACGAAAAAAACTCCACGCGCAGCGCCGGTAGAGCGGTAGATGCCGCTCTGAAAGAGGGAATCTCCGAAAGCCTCAAGAAAAGCGGCCACAATGAGCAGGGCAAACGCGCCCGCGGGGTGCGCGACTACGCTGTCCAGAAAGTTCTTCACCGCCAACTGCTCCTTTGCGCCGGGGCTGAAAATTTCATCGGAACTTTGATGGTAACAGCACGCGCGGTTGCCGCTTTCGTCTGCGACAAACCGACCGGACACCCGGTTACTAATGACTCATCTGACCGGTAGGGTTCTCCCCCGTCCTCTTCCTCCTGGTTTTTCGGGTGATTGAGGTCTAGTGAAACATGGACCCTCTGAAAGCAAAAGAAAAATATCCGTGTAGGTGTGGCAAATCTGGACGACGTTCACAAAGAACGCCTAAAGATAAAAACGCGCGGCTTCCATAGGGAAAGCCGCGCCTCGCTGAACATCTGTAGAGTAGAAGTGAAACTCCCTAGAAATGGTAGATGACGTCTCCGGCCAGCGTGAGCTGGCTCTTCTTAGTTGGAGCGCCGCTGACGCCATTGACGGAGGGCGAGTCGTAAGCCGGCACATCATAGGAATGCTCAAAGCGCAGCTCTGGTCGGAAGGTGACCGAACTGCCCAACCAGAAGTTAAAGCCCACCAGGTTCTCAGTGTACTTGGTCTTATTGCCGGTGCGTTGGCCCCTGATGTCGTCGACGAACTCATTGCGGATGTTCAACGAGCTGTGGTGGTGATTGAACTCGTGCTCGAGGTAGTTGACGATGGCGTAGTCCGGAGCGATAACAATGCGTTGCCAGCGGATTACACTGCGCCCCATTGGCCCCGGTGATCAGAGCCGGGCCGGTTATTTCACCGGCATTGGCGCCAATGTTTGCATTGGACCCATAGCTGATGCATGGACTCAGTCCATAACATAAGTTGGGAACATCTTTCTCGTACTGGTACCACCCCTCCGTATCCGTATGCCAGGTCGCGTTGATCTTGTGGTAGTAGGTCAGATAGTAGGCGGACAAATTGTTATACGCATACTTTCGCTGAATTGATGGAGTTGAGCGCAGGCGTAAAGATTATCGCCGCCATCCTTCCAGGTGTACGCCGCGCAAACATTTCCCGTGAGTTTCGCATTGGATATCCAGGGAGCCGACTCACAACCGCCAGATACGCCGGCCTGCACCGTCCAGTGATCGTTCAGCTTGGTCGTGGTGTTGATTCCGTTCTGTGTATAGCAGTCGTAGGTATAGAGGATCGAATGGCTGTAAGTGTAGTTATTCGGAGCCAATTGCGCCTCAATGTCAGGCAGCGAAATATAACGCCCGATGCGGATATCCATGCCCTGCGCGACATGAGGGACATAGAAGTCCAGATAATACATCACCGGGTCATAACCGTAAGTATTGTTGCTGCTGAGCAGCTGCTGGCTGAAGATGCCCTTAGCCGTGGTGTAGCGATAGTCCAGGCCGTAGAGGTTGGTGAAGCGGAAGCCCCAGTCGAAATGCTCTTTCTGCACTGTATTGGGCAGGCGCTCAAAGTAGAGTGCCACCTGGTCCAACTGGATCGAGTTCGGGATGACGTCGTAGGCGGTCTCGTTGTTCGCATACTTGCCTTTGTTGGACGTGCTGGCGTTCCCGCCGATGTCGAACCAGCCGTACATCTTTATCCGGCTCTTGTTCTCGTTGATCGCCTGCATCAGGATGTAGGTCTGGTAATCCGGCGCGCCGATCACCACTGTCCCCCCAATTGGCCAATCCGCCGAGGGAAAGGCGGCGAGTTCAGCGGCGGCGGCGTGCCGCGCCGCTCCGGCGCAGGAGGGGTTGGAGCGCCGTTGGAGTCCACCGTCCAATCATCCAGATAGGCATGTCCTAAGCGGGTAAAGAAGCCCCGCTTGGCAGTAGAAGCACCAGTGCTGGTGCTTGCCGTTGCAGGGACTGTCTGTGAATCCTGGCCACTACCGCCTTGTAATTCCAGATCCCTCGCGGACGCTCGAGCCCGGCGTGATGTCGAAGAATGCAGCATGTGAATCGGCATATCCGTATGCCGCCGCGGTCGCTTCATAAACACCAGGGGCCAGGTGCCCAATGGCAAAGCTGCCATCTTCGCCGCTGATAGCATTTTCCTCGACCTTTCCGTCCGCCCTGCGAAGCTTGATGGCTGCGCCCAGCACCGGTGATCCATCCGGTGCCACTGCCACTCCCTGCACTTCGCCGAATGCCCAGCTTCGGCTCGTAACATCGATACTGCGTGCGTCTGCCGCAAAGCCTTGGGAGCCTATCAAGCCGGCCATAAATACTAAGAAAGCGGATATACCCAGATAACGTTGTCCAATCACGTGCATTCTCTAGCCTCATTCGTAGCTATCGCGGTGTCGCAAATTCGTTCACCGGCTGATCCGCTACACAGGGTCACTCGCGCTGGTTTGTCAGCGCTTGCGAAAACGCGCTAAACCTAGGCGATGCCAAGACCAGTAGAGTCCAATGCACGTAAAGAGGGCATAAAGATTCTTCACCTGACCGATCTCAGCACCGCGCAATCTAGCCTGAACGACGATTTGCGCGCGTCTTTATGGTTTCTTTATCAATCGTGCGCTATCCTTGTAGCACTCCAGCGACGCGAAGAAGAAATCTCAAGGAGAGGAGTGGCGGACTCCATTTGCCGTCTCGTTCACCATGGCCTTCCGCAGGAGACTTAACCAGAAAAGAAAGTGCACAACTCTTCGCCCTGCTTAGCTTCCTGAGGAGATCCGCACTTGGAATTTTTGGTCTGGGCTGCTGACCGCTCGCCGCGCTTCTCCTGCACGCGAACCTTTCGACCGCCGGGCTTCTCTATTTTTTGTCGATTGTTCTCGTCGCTCTTCACTGGGGTTTCTGGCAGGCGACGGTGCTTTCTGCGCGTGGCCGTCTTGCTCCAGTGTTACTTTTTCATTCCTCCGATCTACAGCTTTTACATCGCGGATGCGCACAACTATGTAGCCCTCGCTGTCTTTGAATTCAGCGCGCTGCTGGTCAGCCGCCTCTCTGCGCGCGAAAAAGGAACGCACGCGATGCGGATGCACAGCGCCGCAGCATGGCGATGCTCTATGAGTTGAGCCGCCGAACCATGCAGCTTGACTTGCACCAGCCACCCGGATCGCAGCTTCTGCACCCGGTGAAGGAAATCTTTTCCGTAGACTCCGTCGCCATCTTCGATTCCGAACTCGACCTCATCGATGTGTCTGGGCCTTTCCCTCTGAATGCCAGGGAAATGGCCAGAAACACCTGTTACTTCGGGATGAACCAGGATTACGAGGATTTGGATCTTTCCCGGCGCGTCTTGCGTCTCGGCTCCCATCCCGTCGGCGCTCTATTGATCGTAGGGAGTTTAAATCCTCTGACGGTCGACGCCATCGCTTCCTTGATCTCCATTACTTTCGATCGATACCGTTCGTTCGCAAGTGAGACCAAGGCGGAGGCGGCCCATCAGAGCGAGCAGCTGCGCACCACGGTTCTTGATGGATTGGCGCACGCGTTCAAGACGCCCTTGACCGCAATACGCACGGCCAGCTCGGGCTGATGGAAATGGGGAAGATGAAGACGGCCCAGGCGGATCTGGCAGCCCCTCATCGATGAACAGGCGGTCTTGCTCAACGAAATGACCACACGGCTCCTTCAGACAGGCGGCTGGAGGCGGAGGAAGTGAGTTTTAAGAAGCAGAACATCGCCATTGCCGAGTTGATTGAAGAGGTGGCGGCAGAGCACTCAGTTAAGTACGTCGGCTACCGCTTCTGCGCAGCCCATTGATCGAGCAATGGGCTGCTCGGCCTTCGTGAGCAGAGCGTAATCTTTGATCCATGGCATCACTATCCACTCTGCTCGGCCTGGCCGTCGTCTTATTCGTGTCGACCAATGTGGATGATCTTGTCTTACTCGTCGCCTTCTTCGCCAATTCCGGCTTCCGCCCGCGTGACGTTGTGGCCGGCCAGTATGTAGGCATAGCTGTCCTCTTTGTGGTGAGCGCAGCCGGAACTCTACTCTCATTGGTGATCCCCCAAGCTTACCTGGGGTCTGCTCGGATTTTTCCCCATCCTGGTCGGCATCAGAAAACTTCTGGAGTTGCGCCATGATCCCTCCGGAACGGCTCCGGAAAACGCAGTCGGCAGAGCAAACCGCAGTTATGGAAACATCGCCAGTGTTGCGCTCGTGGCCATAGCAAATGGCGGCGACAACATCGGTGTTTATTTGCCTGCCTTTGCTGTCCATTCCGGCGCCCAGGTCGCCATCATCGCGTTGGTATTCGTCGCTATGACAGCTCTGTGGTGCCTGCTGGCCCATCGCATGGCAAGTCATCCAAGATTCGGCGCGCCTCTTCGGCGCTACGCCCATATCTTTGCCCCGCTGGTGTTGATCGGACTCGGTATCCTGATCATTTACAACGCAGGTAGCATCCCATCCTTATTTCACCGCGCCTCGGCGCAAGGAGCAGTTTGGCTGCCGCAGAATCGGGCGTCTTGATGCAAATGGCCCATCCAACCGGGCCAGAGGCTCTATACTAGGCAATCGCAAGGAGCGCCTGATGCCTTTGGTTGTCGCTGGAGCCGGATGGCTCCGCCACCTCACCTGTTGCTTTCTTCTGTTCACCGCAACCCTACCCGCCTTGGCGCAGCTCGACCCGCAAACCAGGAAGCTCTCGCGCGATATCTTCCAACAGCTGGTTGAGATCAACACCACCGATTCCGTCGGCAGCACAACCGTCGCCGCCAACGCCATGGCGCAGCGCTTGCTCGATGCCGGGTTCGCAAAGGAAGACGTGCTCGTCCTCGGACCCAACGACCGTAAGGGCAACCTGGTAGCGCGCTTTCACGGTACCGGCCGCGCCAAGCCGATTCTCTTTATCGGTCACCTCGATGTGGTCGAGGCGCTGCGTTCCGATTGGACCACCGACCCCTTTCAATTTGTCGAAAAGGATGGCTACTTCTACGGGCGGGGCACACAGGATATGAAGGAAAGCGACGCCATCCTGGTCACCACCTTCATTCGCCTGAAAAAGGAGGGCTACCGGCCCGATCGCGATCTCATCCTGGCGCTAACCGCCGACGAGGAAAGCGGTAAGTCAAACGGCGTCGACTGGCTGTTGAAGAACCATCGCGATCTGATCGACGCCGCGTTCGTGCTCAACTCCGATAGTGGAGGCGTCGACCTGGAACACGGCAAAGCCGTCACCTTTAACGTGCAGGCGAGCGAGAAGCTCTACGGCGATTATCAGCTCTCCGCCGTCAACCCGGGCGGCCACAGCTCTCTCCCTGTGCCCGACAACGCCATCTATCATATCGCTGACTCCCTCACGCGCTTGCAGGCCTACACCTTTCCCTTCGAGCTGAACCCTGTGACCCGCGCCTATTTCACCAGCTTGAGCAAGCTGGAGTCCGGCCAGACCGCAGCGGATATGGCGGCGATCGTGCAGGACCCGCCCTCGACCGAGGCCATCGCGCGCCTGTCCCTGATCCCCAAGTACAACGCCACCATGCGCACCACCTGCGTCGCCACCCGGCTGTCAGGAGGCGCTGCCAATAACGCGTTGCCGCAAACCGCCGGCAGCCAACGTCAATTGCCGCATCCTCCCCGGCCATTCGCAGGAGGAGATTCGCCGCCAGCTTATCAAGATCTTCGACGATCCCAAGGTCGTCGTCCGCTACGTGAGTGACACCGGTGAAGTGATGGACACTGCCGAAGAATCCAAAGGAATCCCACCCACCACTCTGCAGCCGGAAGTGATGCAGCCCCTGCAGAAGGTAGTCGCCCAGATGTGGCCGGGCGTTCCGGTGATTCCCGTGATGGAAACGGGAGCATCGGACGGCAAAATCACCAGTGAGGCTGGCCTGCCCACCTATGGCCTCAACGGCATCGCGATAGATATCAATGATGTGCGCGCGCACGGCAAAGATGAGCGGGTGGCTGTCGATTCGTATTACCAGGGGGTAGAGTTCTACTATCGTTACGTGACCGCGCTGAGTGGCGGCAAGTAAGATCGGTAGCGGATGGTGGCAAGTTGATAACTAACCCTGGGAAGAAAAGTAGTTCAAACCCCCTGCGCTGGTTGTCGACGGCAACGCTGGGCGTTATCTCAATCCTCGCCCTGGCCGCGCCCGCCGTAGCACAGCACCCACCAGCATCCATGGATGAACACCAGCCTCTCGCCCGACGAGCGCGCCAACCTGGTGCTCAAGGAAATGACGCTGGACGAGAAGATCCAGCTCATGCACGGCCAGGGCATGCCGGGCTGGAGCCGCCCTATGCCCCGCACCTATCTAGGCAACCAGGGCGCCGGTTTTGTGCTCGGCATCCCGCGCCTGGGCATTCCTCAGATCGAGATGAGCGACGCCGCCTACGGAGTTCGGATGAGCGCTCAGAACGGCCGCTACTCCACCGCGCTTCCGTCCAACATAGCGTCGGCGGCCAGCTGGGACCCTGAAGCGGCTTGTGACTATGGTGCCCTGATTGGCCGAGAGCTGCGCGCCCAGGGCTACAACATGACCCTCGGCGGCGGCGTCAACCTGACCCGCGAGCCGCGCAATGGAAGAACCTTCGAGTATCAGGGCGAAGACCCGCTGCTGGCCGGGACGCTGGTAGGCAACAGAATCAAATGTGAGCAGGCCCAGCATGTCATCGGCGACATCAAGCACTACGTCATGAACGACCAGGAGAACGGCCGCGACGAAGTCGATGTGATCATCAGCAAGCGGGCCATGCAAGAGACCGATCTGCTGGCCTTCCATATCGGTATCGATATCGGAGATCCAGGCGCGGTGATGTGCTCCTACAACGCCATCAACGGCGACTACGCCTGCCAGAACAAATACACGCTCACCGATGTGCTCAAGAAAGACTGGGCCTTCAAGGGCTTCGTGCTCTCTGACTGGGGTGGAACGCACAGCACCGTCAAAGCCTCGGCAGCCGGCCTCGACAACGAACAGCCCATGGACGACTTCTACGGCGAAAAGCTCAAGCAGGCGGTCGAGGCGGGCAAAGTCCCCATGCCGCAGCTGGATGACCACGTGCAGCGCATCCTGCGCTCCATGTTTCTCGCCGGGCTCTTCGACTTCCCAACCCAGAAGAGCGTGGTCGATGTGGAGGGCGGCTTTGCCACCGCGCGCCGCATCGCCGAGCAGAGCATCGTTCTGTTAAAGAACAAAGGTGGCGTTCTACCCATCGATCGCTCCACTGTGCACTCCATTGCCATCATCGGCCCGCATGCTGACACGGGCATGATCTCCGGCGGCGGATCAGCGCAGGTTGACCCGCCCGGGCGAGCCGGCTCATCCGTGGCAGTCGCAGGTGTGGTTTCCCACCTCGCCCTTGAAGGCCGTGAGCGCCGCAGCTCCAGCCGCGCAGGTAACCTTTGATTCCGGCGCCGATCCTGCCGCAGCCGCGGCCGTGGCCCGGAAAGCGGATGTAGCCATCGTCTTCGTCTATCGCTGGATGAGCGAAGGAACCGATCTCCCCAACCTTTCCCTGCCCGATAACCAGGATGCGCTCATCGAGCAAGTAGCTGATGCGAATCCCCGAACCATCGTGGTGCTCGAGAGCGGCACCGCCGTCGTGATGCCGTGGATCGACAAGGTAGCCGGAGTGATGGAGGCGTGGTACGCCGGCAGCAAGGGAGCGGATGCCGTAGCCAACGTCCTCTTTGGCAACGTGAACCCAAGCGCCAAGCTGCCCATGACCTTTCCTCTGAGCGTGGCCGATCTGCCCCATCCCGATCTGATGAAGCCGCCTCCGGGCCATAACGCGGGCGCCGGCGCAGTATTGAAACCCGAAGACGTCAAGCCGACCTTCAGCGTGCATTACAGCGAAGGATTGAAGGTGGGGTACAAGTGGTACGACGCGGAAAACAAGCCTGTCCTTTTCCCCTTCGGCTACGGCCTTTCCTACACCACCTATCAGTACTCCGATCTGAAGGTCACGGAGGGCAAGGAGCCCACAGTTCGCTTCACCGTAAAGAACACCGGAACGCGCGCCGGAGCCGAAGTGGCCGAAGTCTACGTGGCTTTGCCGGCCAGCGCAGACGAACCTCCCAAGCGCCTGGCAGGCTGGAGCAAGGTGCAACTGAACCCGGGTGAGAGCAGGGAAGTCACCCTGTCGATCAATCCCCGCGAGTTGTCCATCTACGACGAGAGCACCAACGCCTGGAAGCAGCTGCCCGGTCGCTACACCTTCATGGTAGGCGGCTCATCCAAAGACCTGCCCCTCCACCAGGAGATCAACCTTCCCTAGAGACGGAAACCGCAGGTCCCTCGACCCCCGAGCAGAGCGATGTCCGGACTCCCTGCACCGGTAACGAAGATTGGGTGCCCCATTCAAGCCCTCTTTTGGGCTTGAGTGGGATACGCGGTACTCAACGTCCCGGCCTCCGGTTTGTTATTAGGAGGAAGCCGAGGGATCTCGGCCCGTCGGCTTGCAACCAGAAGCCGCTTCTCGTTATCGTGGACAAGTCCGGCGAAAGGGTTCAACCACATGTCTCATCACGCCGTCAATTCCTGGGATCACTCGCCGCCGCGAGCGCATTGGCGCCCTTAAGCAGAGCTGCACACGCTTTTGCCGCAACCTGCCCCTTTCATCTTTCCGTAATCAACGACGAAATAACGCCGGACTTCGGCCGCGCCTGTGAGATTGCCACCAAGGACTTCGGCCTCCACTGGATCGAACTGCGCTCCATGTGGAACAAGAACATCACCGATCTCGACGCCAAGGAGATCGCCGAATCCAAGCGAATCCTGGAAAAATATCAACTCCGCGTAACCGATATAGCCAGCCCGCTCTTCAAGGTGGACTGGCCCGGAGCACCGCTCTCCAAGAGCAGCCCGCAGCATGACCAGTTCCATGCCGGCTTCAACTTCAAACAGCAGGATCCACTGCTGGAACACTGCATCGAGCTGGCCAAGCAATTCCAAACCGACCGCATCCGCTGCTTCGATTTC
>CAWCAZ010000054.1:0-91978 GCA_963793525.1 uncultured Acidobacteriaceae bacterium | reverse complement strand
ACTGGCATCGGTGGGAACGCTGTCGTTCATCAGGCGGCGAAAGTCTTGGTCCCAATCGTCAAAGGCAAGTAACAACGCCTCGGTCAGCAGTGCTTCCTTGGAACTGAAGTGATAGCCGATGGCAGCCAGGCTGACGCCGGCCGCTGAGGCGATGTCGCGGGCCGTGGTCCGCGCATAGCCCTTCTCCAGCAGGCAACGCTTCGCGGCAATCAACAAGGCCTCTCGATTTCCCATGGAATACAGTTTATTTCAAAAATTGCACAAATGTCTGACACAGAGGTATAGTACAGTACGTATGAGACGTTTGTACTAATTTTAATCGTGCACGCCATCGCAAACGAAAGGAGAGGCATGAGGAACAAGAACATACTCATCTCGGGAGCAAGCGTCGCAGGGCCGGCACTTGCCTACTGGTTAAGCCGCTATGGCTTTAACCCCACAGTGGTGGAGCGTGCTCCCGCGGTGCGGCCGGGCGGCTACGCGGTCGATTTTCGTGGAGCTGCGATGAAAGCCCTGGAGCGCATGGGCATTATCGGTGAGATACGAAAGTTTGAAACGCGTACAGGCGCAATTACGATCGTGGACAAAACAAACAGGAAAATCGCGAGTATGCCGGATGGCTTCACCAGCGGCGAACTGGAGATCATGCGCGGCGATCTGGCTGGAGTCCTTTATGCGGCCACTCGGGACCGTGCAGAGTACATATTCGACGACTCGATTCTTGCCATACGCGAAGATGAAGATGGAGCCGAAGTATCGTTCAGCCGCAGCGAGCCGCGGCGATTTGACCTGGTAGTGGGGGCAGACGGACTGCACTCGAATGTAAGAGCACTTGCATTTGGCGAGGAGTCCCGCTTTATCCATCATCTCGGCTACTACGTCGCGATCTTCACTACGCCCAACTTCATGAATCTCGACCATAGCGCACTCTACTACGGCACGCTCGGGAAGAAGGTGGGCATCTTCAGCGCCAGGGAGAATACGGAGGCGAAGGCATCCTTCTTCTTTGCTTCGGATCCATTGGAATATGACCGCCGGGATATGGTCCGCCAGAAGCAGATTTTGGCTGACAAATTTGCAGGCGAACAGTGGCAGGTTCCGCGCCTTCTGCGGATGATGGAGGACGCCCCGGACTTCTACTTCGACTCCGTCAGTCAGATCAGGATGGAACGATGGTCGGCAGGGCGCTCCGTTCTGCTTGGGGATGCAGCGCACTGCGCCTCCCCCTTGTCCGGAATGGGCACCAGCATGGCCATCGTAGGCGCCTACATTCTCGCCGGCGAACTGAAGGAGGCGAACGGTGACTATACCTTCGCTTTTGCGCACTACGAAAGGCGGATGCGAGACTTCGTGACGCAATGCCAGAAGCTTGTGGAAGGTGCGGACTGGTTCGTTCCCCGCACCCGTTCCAAACTATGGCTGAGTCAACAGATGTGGAAAATCCTGCCTTACACGCCGTGGAAAAACATGATGATCGAGGTTCCCTTAAAAATAGGGAACTCGGTCACCCTCAAAGATTACTGACGGAGTTCCTTCGACCGCACCAGCTACCGCCGCCGAACTGCTTCATCGCGTACAGGCTTGGTTTTTTCGCAGGAATCAACAATCCAGTATCGCGGCCCAGGACCAAGACGGGCCGCGCGGTCGCCGGGATTAGCGAAACGGCAGTGCTCCAGTGATAGGCAACCACAGCCGATACACTTAATCAGTCCTCCCTTCATTCGCTCCAGTTGCGCGATGCGCGCGTCGATCCGGCTGGTCCACCCGCTGGAGAGCCTGGCCCAGTCCTCACCCTCGGGCGCGTGATCCTGCGGAAGCTTGGCCAACTCCTCCGCAATCTCGTCGAGCGTGAGACCCACACGTTGGGCAAAGACCAGGAAGGCGATGCGGCGCAGCACCGCTCTCGGGTAGCGGCGATGTCCGGAGCCGGCCCGCTCCGACCGGATCAGCCCCCGCTCCTCGTAGAACCGCAACGCTGACGCCGCTACACCGCTGCGCCGAGCAACTTCGGTAATGGTGAGCAGATCTGCCATGGCAAAAGAAATATCACGTAAGGCAGCTTGACTTCAAGTTAACTTGAACTTGTATTTTGGATCAGGAACAAGAACTCTCGCCCAAAACCAAAGGAAGCCCCATGACACACTCTGCTCGCAACCCCATCCTCGTTACCGGCGCCACCGGCAACGTCGGACGCAATATCGTCTCTCTCCTCTCCGGCAGGGGCGCTCGTGTTCGCGCCTTGACGCGCAGGCCGGATACAGCAGCCTTGCCGGATTCGGTCGAAGTCGTACGCGGCGACTTGTCTGACCTCGCTACGCTGGACACGTCGCTGGAGGGAGTCGACTCCGTATTTCTCATGGTGCGCGCGTTCTCTATACAAATCGTTCCCATAGTCGAGCTCCTAAAGAAGCATGCCCGGCGTATCGTCTTCCTCTCCTCGGCGGCCATTCAGGACGAGTTGCCGGTCCAGACCAACCCTATCGGCAAAGTCCACCTGGAGATCGAAGAGGCGATCCAGAACACCGGTCTGGAATGGACCTTTCTGCGACCAGGCGCCTTCGCGGTCAATGCTCTCACCTGGTGGGCGCCTCAGCTTCGCGCTGGAGACGTGGTGCGCTGGCCCTACGGTGCGGCAGCCTGGGCGCCGATCCATGAGCGGGACATTGCGGCGGTTGCGCTGCGCGCGTTGACCGAGGAAGGGCACGCCGGGAAGAAATACTCCCTTACCGGCGGAGAGTTGCTCACTCAGGTTGAACAGCTTCAGATCATTGGCGAAGCAATTGGCCGTACGTTGCGCTATGAGGAACTCACGCCGGACAACGCCCGGCAGCAGATGAGCGCCTTCGTACCACCATTTGTCGTCGATCGGCTGCTCGATCTGTGGGCAGGAATGGTCCAAAATCCGGCTCTGCCAAAAGGAACCGTAGAAGAGGTTACTGGCACTCCACCGGCGACATTCAGGCAATGGGCTCTGGATCATGCGCGGGATTTCCAGTCTGAAAGTGAGGCCGGCGATGGTCGACGCTAACCGTCTTCGCGTGGCAATTCTGATCGGCAGCACGAGGCATGGGCGTTTCGCTCCTGTGGTCGCCAACTGGTTCGCCGGCTACATCCAAACGCGGGAGGAGTTCCTAGCCGACACCATTGACCTCGCGGAGGCGGCTTTGCCGGATGTCCTAAGCCGAAACCCAGAACCGGCAGTGGAGGCGCTCCGCTTGCGGCTAGCTGCCGCTGACGCGTTTGTCATCATCACGCCAGAGTACAACCACAGCTTCCCCGCGCCGCTCAAAACGGCCATCGATTGGTACTCGAAGGAGTGGCACGCCAAGCCGGTGGCCTTCGTCGCCTACGGTGGAAATGCTGGTGGAATGCGCGCGGTAGAACAGTTGCGACAGGTCTTCGCCGAGTTACACTCGGTTACCGTTCGTAACGCGGTCGGTTTCAGCATGGCCTGGGAACACTTCGACGAAGCCGGCCGGCTGCGCGATCCGGCGCGACATGAGAAAGCCGCCGGCGTAATGCTCGATCAGTTGGCCTGGTGGGGGCATGCATTGAAAGAGGCCCGAAGCATTCGTCCTTATCCTGCCTGACCGGAAGAAGTTAGGCCACGCCAACCCTTCACGTCCGCTCGAAAAAGGTGAGGCACTACTTCCCTGTCGCCATATTCGTCTGCATCGCCTGAGTGGCTCTAAGAAGGATATCCCTAAGTGTCTTTTTGTCCTGAAGCGTTAGAACGGCGATAAATGGGAGTGGTTCGAAAAGGCGCTCCAACAACCGATCGCGGAACGTCTCCCCGGCATTCGTCAAGGCGATCAGCTTGACACGGCGATCGTGCGGATTGCTCTGGCGCTCAATCAGTCCGCGCTGTTCGAGCCTGTCCACCAAGCCGGTCACGTTGGAGTCATGACAGTGGAGACTGCGCGCCAGCGCAACCATGGGTGCGGACTGTCCAGGCTCAAGTGAGCAAAGAAGGTCGCCTTGGGCGGAGGATAGGTCAAATTCGGCCCAAACTCCGAGCAGAGTACTCTCATCCGCTCGCAACAAGCGCAGAAGCAAAGTCCACGCTTCCCTACCTGGATCGGCTTTCGCCGTGCGTTGTTTCTCCGGGACAAGCTTGGAGGCTCGGCTTGCGTGCATATCTTCATGATGGGCCATAATGCTTGGCCATGTCGATACTTGATATACTGGAGTATCTACCGCCTATACTACATTCGCCGGCAAGCGACGAACGTACGCAACGGTGATTTTCAGGAGGATTTATGAGCAATCGAGAAGCATTCGCAGCAGGTACAAGCGCCGCGGGACCAAGGAGAGATGCGAGAGCTTTAGTTACCCATGTGATCGGGATAGCAGTCGGATTGTTTTTGGGGGCAGCTGGGGTCTTGAAGCTCTTCGACTTTGGCAAATTCGCAAGCTATTATGCGGACGCCGGCCAGCCGCGTTGGGTGTTTTTTGGTTCAGGAGTGATCGAAATCCTGGCGGGCGCAGCCATGCTTGTGCCGCGAACCCGGCTTTATGCAGCGTGGTCGCTGCTGGGAATGATCTTTCTCATTTGCTGGAAGCCCTGGTCAGTGCACGAGATGTTCTTCCTGGTGTCGCAATCGGCGGCCATCACGCTGCTGGTAGCACTCGTCTGGCTGCTTGGATCGGGGAACGGGACCCGTCATTTGAAATAACGTTCCTTCTGTGCGTAGCCATCGTCCTATTCAATGCGTAACGCCTGCATCGGATCGATCCGCGACGCCCTCCACGCCGGAACCAGGCAGGCCAACGCCGCCACCACCAGCAGAGTCGCAGCTACGCCCGCAAAGATCGCTGGATCGAGCGGCCGGGTTCCGTAGAGCATCGACTGGATCAGGCGTACCGCTCCGGCGCTGGCTGCAAGGCCAAGTAGGAGCCCATAAAACGCCGGCCGCAAGCCGTCGCCCAGCATCAGGCGCACAACCTGCTCGCGTTGTGCGCCAAGCGCCAGGCGAACGCCGATCTCGCCGGTTCGCTGCGTCGTCAGGTAGGAGAGGACTCCGTATAACCCTACCGATGCCAGCATCAGCGACAGCACCGCGAAGGCCAGCACCAGGCTGGCGCTCAAGCTGGCGTTGCCCAATGAGCGTTCGATGATCTGCTGCATGGTAAGCACATCGGAAACCGGCAGCTCCGGATCGAGCCCTGCAATCTGTTTCTGGATGGCAACGGACGATGCCAGTGGATCGGAGGCGGTTCGCACGATCAGGATCGCCCCTCCCGGACCACTCTGCCCGTTGAGAATTGGGAAGTACATGGCCGGCTTGATCGGCTGGCCGACCTGATGCAATGTGTCCGCGACCACCCCAACAATCTCGTAATCAGCATCACCGTACGCAACCATGTGTAGATGCTTGCCCAGCGGATTTTCCCCGGGAAAATACTGCTGCGCCAGCTGCTGGCTGATAATGACCGTCTTTGGATGGCCGATGCGATCCTCGCTCGAAAAGAAGCGTCCATTTCAGCAGCGGTATCTGCAATGTGCTGAAGTATCCGGGGTCGGCCGCCCGGTAGAGCGCGTCGGGCAGCGCCGTGCCTGGCGTGATCGTATGCTCGGGAATGGTGAAGCTATCGTCCTCCCCTGCTCCTGCTCCGGGCACGCTCGATCCCAGCGCTGCGGCGCGTACACCCGGCATGAGCGCGCACTCGCTCCAGCAGCGTTTCGTTGAATGTGTTCATCTTCTCGGGACTATCGTATTTCTGTTGCGGGAAGGCTGTAGCCCATGGTCAGCACATTGTCGGTCGCGCAGCCTACATCGGTCGTCCGCAGACGCCAGAAGCTCTTGAGCAGAAGGCCGGCGGCAATTAACAGCACTACCGTTGTAGCAATCTCCACCGTAAGCAGCGTCCTGCGTAGCGCCGTGCGGGATCGGCTGCCCGCGGCATTACGCGACGACGCCTGCAGTGCAGCGATCGCTTTCTTGCCCGTCGAGGAGATCGCCGGCAGCAGGCCTGCCAGTAGCGCCGAAGCGACGACCAGCGCGCAGGCAAACGCCAGCACTACACCATCGGGGTGGATACTCTGCGCGCTAGGGAGATCCTTCCATGTACCGGCCAGCCACTTCGTGGCCGCCAACGATAGCAGCACCCCGGCTCACTCCGCCGGCAAGCGAGACCAGCAGGCTCTCTATCAGTTGGTCGCGAATCAGTGTCATTCTCCGCGCCCCTAGCGCGCTCCGGACGGCGATTTCCTTTTGCTGCGCCGCGGACCGCGCCACCATCAGGTTAGCCACATTGAGGCAGCCGATCAGCAGCATGCAGGCCACGGCGCACAGCAGAAAGATCAATGGCTTTTTGACATCTTGTGCGAGGTCCTGCGATGAGCGTCTTTGACGCCACGTCCTCGGCCACCGGCGCAGGCATGGTTTTGCGAATGCAGCCGGTACTGCACTGCCTCTACCTGGCCCAGGGCGGTTGCCAGGCTTACGTCCGGTCTCAAGCGGGCCACCACGCGGCTGAAGTGAAAGTCATGATGCTGCAGGATCGCCGGCGGCAAACCCGACGCATATGTGACCCAGACCTGCATCTTCGCATCGGGATAGTTGAACCACTTCGGAAGCACGCCCACTACCGTATACGGCTTCGCATCCAGGTGGATTTGCCTGCCAACAATCGACGCGGTCCCCGCCGAACCGCCGCTGAAAGAGATTCCACGTAATCATGACGGCGTTTCCGTCCGGACGATCTTCGCTCTCGGCAAACGTGCGTCCAACGGCCGCAGGCACGCCCAGTAGCGGAAACAGGTTCCAGCTCCCGCCGCCCGCGCTCACCATTTCGGGCAATTCGCCGTGCTCTCCGGTCAGGTTGAATTGCGCCCAGCGCCACGCGGCCATGTCTTCAAAGCCATGGGTCTGCGCGCGCCAGTCGTAGTAGTCGGCGGGAGCAACGGGGTTGTAGTTGAACTGCTGCGCATTCATGCTGGGATCGCGGAAATGCTCGTAGATCATCAACAGCCGGTCCGGATCGCGGAAAGGAAGCGGCCTGAGCAGAACCGACCGCGTCACCGTGAACAGCGACGTCGCAGCCCCGATGCACAATGCCATCACCAGGATGGCAATGAGTGAAAAGCCAGGCGACCGGTAGAGTGTGCGGACGCTGATCCTTAGATCTCGAAGAAGATTCTCGAGCCCGTTCCAGCTCCAGACTTCATGAGTGTGCTCGCGAATAAGGGTCGGGTTGCCGAAAGCACGCAGGGCGGCATGACGGGCCTCTTCTGCTGACAAGCCGCCCTCTCTCTGCTCTTCCTCTTCCAGTTCGAGGTCAGACCGTAGTTCCCGCTCCAGGTCCGCATCCCTTTTCCTGATCTGCCACCATCGCATCTCAGCTCTCCTCACCGGCGGGGTACATTAGGCGAGCCACAGCGTCCGCCATCTGCTTCCATGTCGTCTTCGTCACTTCTATCTTTCATATGAAGACATTCGACCCTCGACCTGCAAAGCGATGGTAGACATCCGACTATCGGCTGTCAAGCGGCCTCCTGAAGGTGAATTCCCGACTTGGAATCGGGACGAGTCCTCTAGCTATCAGGGTGTATAGAAGTCAGCCCGCAAGAAGACTGTGTTGTGGCAGACCCCAATAGGACCAGGACGGGTGCCATGAGACAGTCCAAATTAGCATTTCTAGCCGCTCCAACTTGGAGTTATCGTTGCCCGCGCTGATATTCTCAGAATTGTTACCCATCGGGAATTTTTTTACCGCTTTCCCAGCTTGTTTCACTGCTACGGTCATCCGTCTATCGGGCGAGCGACAATAGAACATCTTTCAGTCGTGCACATCTCATGCAGAGGCAAGGCGATGGATTCCGCCATGGATCTCATCAAAACCCAATTGATCGAGTCAGTGTTCGCTGGAGGCGGCGAGATGGGCGCGCGCATGCGCAAGCTCGACTGGTCCGCAACGGTTTTGGGCCCTTTGGAGCAATGGCCGCAATCGCTGCGAGCCTGCGTTCGCGTCATCCTGGGCTCCGGATATCCGATGCTCGTTTGCTGGGGCCCCGACTATACGATGCTGTACAACGACGCGTACGGACCGCTGATTGGGACAAAGCATCCAGCAGCCTTAGGCTGCAGCATACGCGAGGTGCTCTCCGAAACGTGGGATTACTTAGGACCGCGGTTCGACAGAGTGATGACACACGGTCAGGAGGCCAGCCACCTCACCGACCAGATGAACACCGTCTATCGAAACGACTACCTCGAGGAGTGTTACTTCACGTATTCGTACAGCCCGATACGGGACGATAATGGCGCGGTGGGAGGCGTATTTACGGCAACCCTGGAGAGCACCGAACGAGTTATCGAAGATCGACGACGGCAGGTGCTCCGTGATCTGGCGGCGCGAACGGCTGAAGCGAGACATGAAGCAGAAGTCTGGTGCGTGAGTGCAGAAACTCTCGGACAGGATCGCTCGGCAGTCCCATTTGCATTGCTATACGAGTATGGGCCACGCGACCACATAGCGCACCTGGCGAACCTTAGCACCGAAACGGACGATGTTCTACGGCACGACTTTAGTCGGGCCGTAAACCGCGCGCCTGATGACGGCTTTAGCCGCTGAGGTACGGCTTTTCAGCGTAGTTTCTGTTACCAAAAACAGGGTGATTTCGGTCTCGGCATCTTGAAAAGACGTACCTCTGCTACTAAAGCTGAGGAGGCTGCGGAAAACTTTGCATCGAGGAGAAAACCGTACCTCAGGGGCTGAAGCCCTCGTCATGCCGCCCTTTACGGCCCGACTAAAGTCGGGGCCCTGACAACAAAGCAAGAGTGCTTCCGCAGCCTGTCTAGTCGCGGCTGGAACGATTTGAGAATATGTCGGGCTTTTGCTCCTGAGTTCCCTGTTTTTCAGTCCATCATTTAGTCCCGCAGGGACGGCTTGGAATGTTCCAGGACGCAATCCTGGGTCCCACTACACCGTTGCTGCGGATTTTCCGCAGCCTTCGCCAGAATCACCAAAGTCGTCATATCCACCAAATTCGCAACCACACCGATACGAATATCTATTTATTTTCCAACGAGTTGCAAGTGGCGCCCGGATTGCCATAGGAGAGGTATCCCCCAAGTGCGGGGGAAAACAACTTCTGAGGAGCAAACCGCCATGACCCCCACCACTGCTACCCAATCCACCATTGACCAGGCTTCTGACAATACCGTAATTCGCCAATTCCATGTGAATGTTCCGGAAACCGAACTGACCGAATTGCGCAGGCGCATCAACGCGACTAAGTGGCCTGAACGAGAGACGGTTACAGATGCAACCCAGGGTGTGCAGCTTGCGACGATGCAGGCGCTCGCGCGCTATTGGGCGACAGAGTATGACTGGCGCAAGATCGAAGCAAAAATGAACGCCCTACCGCAGTTCATCACTGAGATCGACGGGCTGGACATCCACTTCATTCACGTCCGTTCAAAACACGAAAATGCGTTGCCTCTAATCGTCACCCACGGATGGCCCGGCTCGATCGTCGAGCAGATGAAGATCATCGGTCCCCTCACCGATCCCACCGCACACGGCGGAAATGCATCCGATGCCTTCCATCTGGTGATCCCGTCCATGCCGGGCTACGGTTACTCAGGCAAACCAGCCACCACCGGCTGGGACGTTTCCCACATCGCGCGAGCCTGGATCGAGCTGATGAAGCGCCTTGGGTACACGAAATTCGTGGCGCAAGGCGGCGATTGGGGCGCGCTCGTCACCGAACAAATGGGTCTGCTTGCGCCTCCGGAGTTGCTCGGCATTCACACCAACATGCCTGGCATCTTTCCCAACGACATTGACAAGGCGGCTCTTTCCGGGGCGCCGGCGCCATCGAATCTGTCCGCCGATGAGAAGCTCGCTTATGAGCGTTTCCAATTCGTCTATCAAAAGGGTATCGCCTACGGTTTCCAGATGGGGCTGCGGCCGCAGACGCTGTATGGAATCGCAGACTCACCCGTCGGCCTGGCCGCTTATTTCCTTGACCACGACGCGCGCAGCTACGAGCTGATCGCACGCGTCTTTGAGGGAAAATCCGAAGGCCTCACGTGCGACGACATCCTCGACAACATCACCATCACCTGGTTGACGAACACGGCGCTTTCCGGTGCTCGTCTCTATTGGGAGAATTGGGGCAAACTCGGCTATTTCAATGCCAAAGGGGTATCCATCCCCGTTGCCGTAAGCGTCTTCCCCGACGAACTCTATCCAGCCCCGCGCAGCTGGACAGAACGGGCATTTCCTAAACTGATCCACTACAACAAGCTCGACAAAGGCGGCCACTTCGCGGCGTGGGAACAGCCGCAACTTCTTTCAGAGGAAGTTCGGACGGGTTTCCGATCGCTGCGGCCACGCACGGCGTAGTCCGATGGGCCGTTCCCAAAACTTGGCTGACTGTTTCACCATCAGCGGGAGAGCCTCGACGGTTGAGGCTCTCCCTTCCTACAGGTGTGAGGCGTAACGACCCCTTGTGTCCGAAATCGAAGTCAGCTTCGCGGCAGTAAAGACTCCACACAGCTCGATTACACCGAGCTCTTTAAATGTCTTGAATCTAGGTTTCGATGGGATGCCTCGAACTTCGCTCACTGCAGCGAAATAGAATCGACGACGGGTCCGGAATCGCAATCGGCAGAGAAATCAAGCAGATTCTCCGCACCCTTTCGGTCAAGCCTCGCCTGTATCCATAGCATTCCCGGACCATTTTGGCCGCTGGGAGGAAATGCAATGGTTGTCGCGATCTGGCCATTGACGCGCAGTTTGGCATAGCGGGCGCCCTGGTCCGGATTTGTGTAAATGATCTGAATCCGCGTCATCTCGCCACGCCCCTCAACATTTTCGAACCGCACTGGATGCTGGCGGAGCACCGCTCCCAGTGGCGCTCCAGCCATAGTGCCCTGGACGGGCAGCGGCTTATAGTGCCTCATGGGTCCTTCCGTTCCCGCGACCAGAAGCATCTTGGCGTCACCTGCCTGAACGGTCGTCTCATAGGCGGCGTCTGTGCCCTTCAGCTGTTCTCCCGACCACGCATCGGTAATGCGTGGGGCTGAATTCTGCAAATGCAGGTCGGTCCACCGTACTGCAATGGATTGATCGGAGCTTGTTCTGTTCAACAATAAAACTGCGCGCGCACCAGGCTCAGCTAGCGGTTTGGACCACAACTGTAATCCCGTTACCGGCTCCGCAATCTTCACTGCCTGCAATGCGGCAGGATCCTGATCTACGGCAATCACTGAAGATTTCGTGAGAAGCGCAAGTACAGCGGGGCTTAGTTTCGCGAGGTCGGCGCCGACGAGTAAAGGCGCCCCGGAGATTGCCCACAATGACATGTGTACGCGATTCTGCGCGTCCGTCAGGCCGGGCATTCCCAGCACCATCATGTCAGGATCGTTGTAGTAGCCGGTGTGCTGACCCTCAGGATGGATACCTTGATCGAAATTTGACAGCATTCCCGCAAAGCTCGCCTTGCGGTCGGCGTGTTCGTGGCCCGCAACTACAGGAGCGACGATGTCTCCGCTAGTCCGCCATATGGCCGCAGGTACACCGCCGATACCGGGGGCCCAGCTCCAAGGACTGTTCTTGCCCCAATCACAAATTGAATAGAAGAGGTGATGTCCCGTGATGGCCTCAGCTCGCAGGATCGCGCGCCCAATTTCGGCGTACTGCACTGCGGGATCGAGATTCTGCTGATTTCCGCCGCACCAGTCCACCTTGACAAAGTCGAAGCCCCATTTTGCAAACTGCAAAAAGTCTTGCTCGTAATGTCCCTCGCTGCCGGAGTGGAAGTACTTTGGGCCAAGATCCGGAAACATGCTGCAGCCGCTTTCGCCGGCGTCCGTGTAGATCCCGGCCTTAAGTCCAAGACCATGAATGAAGCGAACGATGTTGCTCATGTCGCCAGGATGCTCGCCCGGCGCAATGGCAGGCCAAGCCTTCGTATCGACTACGATGTTTCCTTGTGAATCACGGGTACCTAGCCACCAGCCCTCGTCGATGTTGACGTACTCGTATCCGACTTTTTGCATTCCCGAGGAGACCATCGCGCGCGCTTGATCCATTATGATTTGGGCATCGACGGTATTCGAGAAACTGTTCCAGGACGACCAGCCCATGGGAGGTCGCGTCACTGGCATCAGGGGAGGTCCCGCCTGCGCGGCCAGATCGCGCCCGGATAGTACGCCGGCACAAGCCATGGCTAAGGCCAGCATCAGGCAATGCCCTTTCTTGGCCCAGCCCGGCGATGCATTTTTACTTGCCGGCCCCGACGCGTTGCCCACGGGTGCAGCGTAGCGGGTTTCGTAATTTGATGAGTGCATTGCGACCCCTTCGAATCCGGTTCATGAAGACCTCCGAAGCATACGCCAGGGAAATACGAATCGTCACGACGTGTTCTACCATATGCCGTCCGTGACGAACATCGCGACCAAATGCCGTCAGTGTTGGGAAACCGGCGCAGGTTTCGTCAGTTAGCGATTGAGATTCCGCTCCCACCTGTAAAGAGATCATGTCAAGGAAGAACCACTTAGATCGATGGCGCCCCATCGTGCGGCGGAATGCTCCTCTTGGCATTTGGATTGCATCGGTGAATGCGACGTTATCGGAGGTATGCATTGGGACTCTCCTGGCAACAAGGCCCGCTATCGCCCGGAGCAATCGGCCGGTTCCTGGTTCCCGAAACGCTGCCACAGAGGCTTCTGTATGCCGAACCGCTTCGTCGACGCATGCGCGTGCGTTTCGGCGGAGCCTGGATTGCCGATAGCGAGCACGCCCTTCTGCTCTTCGAGCCCGACCGCTATCCGGTCGCCTACTTTCCAGAGGCCGACATCATTCCAGGCGCGCTCCAGGCCAGCGAGCTTAGCACGCGGCACCGCGATCTCGGGCTAACCGCCTGGTATACGGTGCGCGCGGGTGAACATAGCGCGGCCCGAGCGGCGTGGCGACACACCGAACTGGCCGCCTATGCGAGCGAGTTGCAGGCACGCGTCGCGTTCGCCTGGCCGGCCATGGACGCCTTCTACGAGGAGGATGAACGGATCCTGGGCCACGCCGCCGACGGCTACCACCGCATCGATATTCGCCAATCGTCACGCCACCTTGTGGTGAGCCATCATGACCGTGTCGTCGCCGATACCAAGCGGCCGATGGTCTTATTCGAGTCGGGATTTGCGCCGCGCTGGTATGTCCCGCCTGCCGACATCGATGAGTCCGCACTGACCCAAGTGGAACATCAAACTTTCTGTCCGTACAAAGGAATCTGTAACTATTACGACATTGGAGATGCACATCTGGGGGCTTGGTCGTATCGCGAGGCTTTTCCCGAGGTCGGCCGCATCTCCGGCCTGGTGTCCTTCGAGCCGGACATAGTTTCGGTACAGCTCGACGGAAGAAAGCTGCATCTTGAGCGGGGACAAACGGTCATTCCGCACGGCCCCGATCGGGAACTCACCGTTGCCGAGGCCGGCGCGCGGCAGTAAAAACTCGAACAGGGAGCTTTCGAGCGATGCCTCGAATAGAAAAGTTTTCAGTCGAAGTGATCACACTACCGGTGAGAGATGTCGGGCGATCGCTGCGATTCTATGTCGATCAGGCCGGCTTCACGCTCGACGTCGACTATTCACCGAACGACGCATTCCGTGTCGTGCAGCTCACTCCGCAGGGCTCCAGTTGCTCGATCCAGTTCGGTAACGGACTCACCGATGCGCCCGTGGGTTCGCTCCGCAATATCTATCTCGTCGTCACGGATCTCGAGGCCGCACGGAGCCGCCTGCTCGAACGTGGGATCGAGGTCGGCGAGATCCGGCACAAGACGCCGATTGGAGCCTGGGACGGAGGCTTCGCACCCGGCCTCGACCCCGCGCGGGGAGACTATGCCAGCTTCGCCGGGTTCTGCGATCCGGATGGCAACAGCTGGCTGCTGCAAGAAAGAGGCCACCGCAAGGTTTAACGTGCTGCGGGGCTACACCTTCCGTCATTTCCAAGCAGAACAGAAAATTTCAGAGAGGAGAAAGGCACCATGAAAAATACACAATTAGAGTCGGTCATCGAACGCCGCTCGCTCGACAGCACAAAAGAAGGCAACACGATCTCTGCGGTATTTCCGTATCAAAAACAGCGCCGGAGGGTCCTCGGCCGCGAAATGGCATACGTAGAAGTGGGACAGGGCGACCCCATCGTGCTGTTGCACGGCAATCCAACCTCGTCGTACCTGTGGCGTAACGTGTTGCCGCACCTGGAGCCATTAGGCCGCTGTATCGTCCCCGACCTGATCGGCATGGGGGACTCCGACAAGTTGCCTGACAGCGGCCCGGGCTCGTATCGTTTCGTCGAGCACCGCCGCTACCTCGACGCCCTGCTCGAGGCCCTGGATGTGCGCGAGCGCGTCACCCTCGTCGTCCATGACTGGGGCTCGGCCCTCGGCTTCGATTGGGCAAACCGCCACCGCCAGGCTGTCAAGGGAATCGCGTTCATGGAGGCGATCGTGGCGCCCCAAGGGGCCGACCATTGGGACAATATGGGAATGCGTTCAGCCTTGGAGGCCCTGCGTTCGGACGCCGGCGAAGCGATGGTCCTGCAGAACAACTTTTTCATTGAGGAGATCTTGCCCAACGCCATTTTGCGTAAGCTCTCCGACGAGGAGATGGCGGAGTATCGGCGTCCGTTCGCCGAGCTTGGCGAGGGACGACGTCCCACGCTGACGTGGCCGCGGCAAATCCCCATCGCAGGCGAGCCCGCTGATGTGGATGCGATCACGACTGAATACGCGGATTGGCTGGCGAAGAGCAATGTGCCCAAGCTCTTCCTGAAGGTCGAGCCAGGCGCGATCCTGACCAACGATACACTGATCAACCTGGTCCGCGGGTGGCCGGCGCTAACTGAGAAGAAGGTCGCGGGCATCCATTTCGTTCAGGAAGACTCGCCCAACGAAATCGGCCGGGCCGTCGCAGACTGGATGGGGGCGTTGCGCTGACGGTGCCCCCGCCCATTCATATCTCTCGCGTGCGACTCGCGTCTGCACTCGCAATCACTGCCATCCCCCTCCCAGTGCACTGTAAAGCTGGACCAGTGTGAGGGCTTCGCCCTGCTGCGCGGTTACCAGGTTCAGCTGCGCCGAGTATAGGTTCGTGTCGTTCGTAAGGACCTCGAGGTATGCCGTCGATCCTCCCTCATAGCGGAGGCGGGCCAGGCGAGCGGAGTCCTGGGCGGCCGCCACGAGCTTCTCCTGTTCCTCGCGGTACACGCGCTGTTTGTTCAGAGCGATCAAGGCGTTCGATACGTCGCGAAATGCCCCGGAGATGGTTTTCTGGTAAGTGATTACCAGCTCCTGATCAGTAGCTTTGGCCTGATTTAATTGGCCGCGCAGCTTGCCGCCCTCAAAGAGCGGCTGCGTTAACGAGCCGAGCCCATAAATGGTCCGGGAGCCGCTATCGAAAATGTTGGACCATGTGTTTCCCCCGACTCCGGCGGAAGCACTGATCGATAGCTGGGGAAAAAATTGCGCACGTGCCACGCCAATGTTCGCGTTAGCCGCTTTCAGCTGTGCTTCCGATTGCTGAATATCCGGCCGCCGTTCCAACAATTGTGAAGGGATGCCGGTGGGCAGATCCTGCGGCGGAGGCGCGAGCGCGTTTGGATCAGTGTGGCCTACCGGGCCCGGATTCTCTCCCAGCAACAGGCGAAGCCCGTTCTCCTGCTGCTGCACCTGTTGCTCCAACTGCGGCAGTTCTGAGGTGGCCGTGTAAAGCAGTTGCTCAGCCTGACGTAGATCAGAGAGCGGAACAGAGCCGCCACTCTCCAGCCGCTTTGTCAACTCGACCGACTCCTGCCTGGCCTTCAATGTTTGCCTGGTCACCTCCACCTGGCGATCGAGTGCACGCAGTTGAATGTAGGCGGTCGCCACTTCCTGTACCAGCGTCAGGCGCACCGCGCGCTGGGCCCACGTTTGCGCCAGGAGCGTGGCGCGGGCAGCTTCTGTCTGCTTACGATAGAGGCCCCAGAAGTCGGGGTTCCACGCCGCGGACAGACTAAAAGATCCAGCCACGATCGGGCTGCTGATTGAATTGGATGAACCCGTAAAGTTGCTAATCGAGGGAATGTCCACGCCCACGCCGGTGCCGCCGACGCTGAGGGTAGGAAACTGCTGCGACCGGGTAATCTGCACCTGTGCCTGTTGCTCAAGGATGCGTTGAGCCGCGATGCGAACATCGTAATTGTTGGTGAGCGCTTTACGGATCAGGTCCTGCAGCTCAGGTTCGCGAAACACCTGGGCCCATTGCTCATCGCCGAGAGAGCCCTGGGCATCGCTAATCACCGCGGCGTCATCCGCCCCACGGAATGCGGGTGGCGTGGGATACGTGGGTTGCTTATACTTCGGCCCAACGGTGCACCCGGCCGCCGCGGCTAACAACAAGGCCGTGAATATGACTGTGTACGCGCGCTTGAACCAAACCGGAGAGTTGTTCATGCCTGACCTCCGCGGGTTGAACGGCCGCCGGCGGCTGCGCCCACGGCCACGGGATCCAGATCCCCCTTCGAGTCCATCGTCGTGCCTTTCCCGCCCCGCGCGTACCGGTGCGATAGGTACTCGACTACGGAGAAAGTCACGGGAATGAAGATGAGGCCGATGGCGGTAGAAAGGAACATGCCGCCCACCACCACGGTGCCCAGGATGCGGCGGGAAGCGCCGCCCGCGCCGGAGGCGACCCACAGCGGAAGGCAGCCAAAGATGAAGGCCAACGCAGTCATTACGATGGGGCGAAAGCGCAAGCGCGCGGCGGCCAGCGCGGCCTCCGCAATACTCTGACCTGCCTCGTAATTGGTCTTCGCGAACTCGACGATCAGAATGGCATTCTTGGCCGACAGACCGATCAACATCACCAGACCGATGGTGGCAAAGATGTCATTCTCAAACGAGCGAATGTGCAAGGCCAGGTAGCCGCCGAGGATGGCGACCGGGGTGCTCAACAGTACGCTGAATGGCAGCGTCCAGCTCTCATACAAAGCAGCCAGAATGAGAAAGACGAAGAGTAGCGAGAGGCCGAAAACCGCCCACGACGGCACACCCTTCTCGGCCTGCTGTTCCTGGTATGACATGCCCGAGTAATCGAAGCCTGCACCCGCCGGCATGGTCTCTCTGAAGACCTCTTCCAGAGCGTGACGTACCTGGCCCGAACTGTAACCGGGACTGCCTGTGATGTTCAACTGGGCTGCGTTGTACTCGTTGAAGCGATAGATGAATTCGGGGCCGGCGATTTGCGACACCTTTACCAGCGAGGCAGAGCGGAACCTGGCCGCCGTTCGCGCTGCGCACGTAGAACTGGCTGATGTTGGCGATGTTCTGGCGCGACGTGCCTTCGGCCTCGACATAGGTTTGCCACTGGCGGCCGAAGCGATTGAAGTAGTTGACCAGGTATCCACCCATGAAGGTCGACATGGTGGTGTAGACATCCGAAAGCTGTACCTGTTGTTGCAGCGCCTTTGCCTTATCGACATCGGCGTAGAGCTGAGGTACCGCGGGCTGATAGGAGGGGATCACGGCCGCAATCTCAGGCCGCTTGCTCGCCGCGCCGAGAAAGGCAAAGACATTTTTGGCCAGGACCATGGGATCGTCGCCGCCCGAACGATCTTCGAGGATCATGGTCACGCCGCCGGAAGTTCCGATACCGGGAATCGATGGCGGCGGAAAAGCAAAGGCGATGCCTGTCAGGATTGGCTGCCAGCTGCCGTTGCAGATGGCTCTGAATGTACTCGAGTTGCTGCTGTTTGGTTTTGCGCTTATCCCATGGCTTGAGCGCCACGAAGAAGAAGCCGGCGTTGGTGCTTTGCACCTGCGTGAGGAGGGAGAAATCGTTGACGGCGATGACGCCCTGTACGCCATCGGTTTTGAGCAACGCATCAGTGATCTTTTGCTCCGCAAGATCGGTACGTTGGGCAGATGCGGCATCCGGCAGTTGCAGGGCGAGGAACATATAGCCCTGGTCTTCCGTGGGGATAAAGCCGCCGGGAAGACTCGTGCCGAGAAAGACACCAAGCGCCGCAACCAGCAGAGACCGACCATGGCGATGGCGGACTTATGGATGAGCACATCCGAAGTGTGAACAAAGCTGTCTGTGGTGCGGCCGAAGAACTTGTTGAACAGCCCGAAGCCCCTGCCGAGAAGGCCGGTCTTCCGTTCTTCGTCCTTGGGCTTGAGCAGCAGGGCATGCCAGCGCGGGCGAAAGGGTCAGCGCGTTGAAGGCAGAGATCAGCACCGAGATCGCGATGGTGACGGCAAACTGTTGATACATGCGCCCGGTGATGCCGGGAATGAATGCTGTTGGGATGAACACCGCGGCGAGGATGAGCGCGATGGCGACGACCGGGCCGCCCACCTCTTCCATCGCCTTGATGGTCGCGGCCGTGGGATCCATGCCTTCGTCGATGTGATGCTCCACCGCCTCGACCACGATGATGGCGTCATCGACCACCAGGCCGATGGCAAGCACCAGGCCGAAGAGCGAAAGCGTATTGATGGAGAAGCCCAGCGCCGGGAAGATAATGAAGGTTCCGATGAGCGATACCGGAACGGCCAGCAAAGGAATCAGCGTTGCGCGCCATCCCTGGAGGAAGATGAAGACGACAATCACGACCAGGCCGAGAGCTTCCAGCAGCGTGAGCACGATCTCGTGGATACCGGCGGTGACGGCCTTGGTGGTGTCGAGGGGTACATCGTAGGTGATGCCGGCAGGAAAGGTCGCCGACAGTTCCTTCATACGGGCGTTCACGGCGGCGGCGGTCTGGACGGCATTGGAGCCGGGCAGCTGATAGATGGCCATCACGCCGGAAGGCGCCTGGTTGTAGCGGGCAGAGATGGCGTACGCTTGCTGGCCTAACTCGACGCGGGCAATGTCGCGGAGGCGCACGATGGAACCATCGGGGTTGGCGCGGATGACGATGGCGCCAAATTCCTCGGGCTTGACCAGGCGGCCCTGCGTCCGAACGGTGTAAGTAAATTGCTGGCCCTGCGGGATAGGCTCAGCGCCGATCTGGCCGGCAGGGTTTACGTTGTTCTGGGTCTGGATAGCCTGGATGACTTCCGGCGCGGTGATGCCCAGCTTAGCCATCTGGTCGGGCTGCACCCAAACGCGCATAGCATACTGCCCGCCGAACACCTGCACGCGCGACACACCTTTGACGCGGGCCAGCTGGTCCTGCAGGTTGATGATGGCGTAGTTGGTTAGGAACTCCTGGCTCAATTTACCGCCGGGCGAGTTGACGGCGACGAGCATCAGCGGCGAGGTGAGCGCCTTCTGCACGGTGAGGCCGGCGGTCGTGACCTGTGCCGGCAACTGTGACTGTGCCTGATCGACACGCAGCTGGGCCAGTACCTGGTCGATGTTGGGATCGGTCTTGACATCGAAGTCCACGAAGAGCTGGACCACGCCGTTGTTGGCGCTGACCGAGTCCATGTAGATCATGTTGTCGACGCCGTTCATCTGCTGCTCGATGGGCGTCGATACCGCTTGCGAGACGGTCTTCGAATCCGCGCCGGGGTAGGTCGCGGTCACCAGAATTTCCGGCGGAACAATGTCAGGATATTGGGAGGTAGGGAGGCTCACCAGCGACACCGTACCGAGGATCACGGTCACAATGGCGATAACGATAGCAACGATCGGGCGGCGGATAAAAAACTTCGACATCAGTTACCTCCCTGCCGCGTTGGGGGCCGAGGCGACGGTGGCCGGGGCCGGATGCGGGTTCACGGGAGCGCCCTCGCGCAGTTTTTGCTGATTGTCGACGATGACCTGTGCGCCCGGAGCAACCCCTCCTTCTACCAGCCAATCGGTGCCGACTTGTGGCCCAAGTTGCACGGTGGTGAGATGGGCTTTATTATCGTTGCCCGCGATATAGATTTGCTGCAATCCCTGCAGTTCCTGCACCGCAACCTGAGGGATGAGCAAAGCATTGTGCCGCAGCTGCGTCTCGCCGCGCACACGGCCGTACTGGCCGGGGCGGAGAATGTTATTAGGATTGGGGAACACCGCCGCGATACGGATGGCGCCCGTCTGTGCGTTCATTTGCCGATCGACGAATTCGATGTGCCCTTTCGATGGGTAGACCTCGCCGTTGGCGAGCGTCAGTGTGAGGGGAATAGCGGTTTCATTTTTAAGCAGGTCACCGCCCGCGCCGCGAGCCCGTTGAATCAGGGCCAGATATTCTGCGTCGCTGATGGAAAAATAGACCTTGATCGGGTCCAGCTGGGAGACGGCGGTCAGCACCGACTGGGTGTTCACCAGATTGCCGACCTGTGTGGTCGCTTGGCCGGCGACCCCGGTAATCAATGACCGCACATGCGTGAAGCCAAGGTTCAGCTGAGCATTTTCAACGGCCGCTTGCGCCGCGGCTACCGAAGCCTTGGCCGATTCAACAGACGCCTCGGTCTGCGCCTTCTGCTGAACATCGTTGTCCAACTGGCTCTGGGCGATCGCACGGGCCTGGGCCAGCGGGGTATCCCGCTTGACGTTGATCTCGGCCAGGCCGAGTTGCGCCTGGGCCTGCAGCACTTGCCCCTGCGCCTGGGCCAGCTGGCCTTTGGCCTGATCGAGCGCCGCCTGGAAGGGACGAGGATCGATCTCAAACAGGATCTGGCCCTTGGCCACCTGGGCGCCTTCTCGATAGTTCTGCTTGATCAAATAGCCGTTGGCCTGGGGCTGGATCTGCGCGTTGACATAGCCGTCCAACACGCCGACCCACTCATTCGAGACGGCCACGTCGGATGGCTCCACCTGAACGACCGAGACGGGCAGGGCTTGCGGCTGCCCTGCACCAGCCGGGGCTTTTTCACAGCCCGCGATAAGGGCGGCCGCGACCAACATGCTCGCCCCGGGAATACAATTCACTCGGTTGCGGCCAGTTGCTTCAGCCGCGAGTCTAAGCCACTGGATCATTCGGCGTTACCCTCCAACATTGCAGAAATGCATGGTGCAAAACATTCGTGCATGTATGTTCTATGATCTGACTCAGGGAAGCATATGGCGGATGCAAAAAGACAGGTTAAACCTGAGAAAGAGCGAGTCCAAAGGCAGCGCCGGGGTATCGTCACCCGTAGCCAACTCATTCGCTCCGCAAGACATATTTTTGCCCGAGACGGCTTCGAACATGCGCGCATCGAAGACATTGCCTTGCGCGCGCGCAAGACCCGAGGCGCCTTTTACGACAACTTCAAAGACAAAGAGGATGTGTTTCTCGCCATCTTTGAAGAGGATATGGCTCGCGACTTGACCGAGCTCGGCCCGCTGTTGCTGGCTTTGCCGACGCTCAAGGAACGCATGGAAGCTCTGGCCCAGTATCTGGTGCGCCTGAGCAAAGATCTTGAACGCATGCTGCTAAACGTGGAATTCAAACTTTACGCGATACGGCATCCTCACCAGCGCAAGCGGCTGGCTGACTTGCTGCGGGCCATGCGCCTGCGCACCTCGATCCCGGAGATCAGCCGATTGCTGCCGCAATTGGATGGGCGAACGACTAGCGCAAAACTCACAGACTGCCTTGCCATTTGCGGTGTAATGGACGGCCTCGCGTTGAGTCATTTATTTGATCCGGATGGTTTGGACAGTCTAGCCCTGGGGCGCTATCTGCGGCTTTGTCTGCAGGAAACCATTCCCGCAAATGCCTTGCCCTAAGAAACCCATTTGCTCAGCCGGACGAGGTAAACCCACCTTCTCCAACTGTAGGGCCGGGGAAAAGTCAGGCCCTAACCTCTGTTGAAGGCCGCCAGTCCAAACATAGGTTCTTCCGAAGGTGGTTCGAAATTCTCACAGCGGGCGCCCTGCGTAAGTATGGGCAGAGTGAAGCAAAACGTGGTTCCGGGAGCATCGCTGCTTTGCGGCCAGAGCTGCCCTTGATGCAATTCGATAATGGAACGGCTGATCGGCAGGCCCATACCCATTCCCTGTTGCTTGGTGGTAAAGAAAGTTTCGAAGACACGATCGGGATGTTGCAGGCCGATGCCGCTATCCCGCACTTCGACGCGAATGGCAATGGGATCGTGCAGCCTGGTACGCAAGTTCAAGGTTCGCCTGCGTTCCGCGACCGAATCCATCGCGTCCATGCCGTTGATGCACAAATTGACCAGAACCTGCTGAATTTGTACCCGGTCTCCCAAGATCGCCGGTAGCGCCGCGTCTAAATCAATTTCGAGGCTGACTCGCCGCTTCTCCGCCTCGCTGCGCATGAGGTGGCATACCTCGTTGACCACTTCATTGATGTCTAGCGGCGCCCTTTGGAAGGGACCGCTCTTGAAAAGAGCGCGCATCCGCTGCACAACATCGGTCGCATGATAGCCGGAATCAAGAATGTCCTGAACCAGAGAGCGAGCCTCGTTCACGTGGGAAGGATCGTTGGAGAGCGACTCGAAACACATATGCGCGTTGGCGATGATTGCGGAGAGCGGCTGATTGATTTCGTGAGCGATAGAGGCAGAAGCTTCTCCCAGGGTCGCAATCTGAGCTGCCCGCGCGAGTCTCTGTTCGATTTCCAGTAAGGCCTGACGTGCCGCCTGACGATCCTCGATCGCTTCGCGGCGGGCGCGTTCTGCGCGTTGTTTCGCCGCGATCGCAAGATTGATACACAAAGCCGTTGCGATAAAAGCGGCGAAGCGGGGATAGGTGGAAAGCTCGGGCGAGAATCGAAAATGAGGAGAAAGAAAGAAGTAGTCGAAACTCAGCGCCGCCAGACCGATCGAGAGCAAGCCGGCGCCGCGCCCACCGTAGAGACTACATATCACAATCGCCAGGTGGAAGCAGGACGAAGGGGCTTGTGAAACCCATGACAGCAAAGTGGCAGCGGTACATACGACCGCTGCAAAGCAAAAGCTTCGAAGTCTAAGGGCGACCCTCATCCAAAGACAAATCGTCCTCTCCGTAGTTTCAGCGGCAGCTCAGAATCGACCATGGTATTCAGATTCCGGCTCGCGTGGATGTGACTCATCAAAATGTCGGCAGCGGGCAGAATCGGCAATTCTTGACAATTCGTGGGCACCCCCAAGACGGAATCGTGGTGGCTGGACGATTGGACCGATCATACGGACTTTCGGAATAGATCGTCGGCGAACCGCAACTCATCTAGTGGTCAACGGCGCAATTGGCCGATTATTTCGTGAGACTTAAGGAGACACCACCATGCGTATCTTTGTGACCGGAGCACCGGGATTCATCGGTTCTGCGCTTGTTCCGGAGTTGATTCAGGCAGGGCATCAGGTGCTGGGGTTGACACGATCCGAGGCCGGCGCTGAAGCCCTGCGAGCAGTTGGGGCGGATGTGAAGTATGGCAACCTGGAGGACCTCGACAGCCTGCGTGACGGAGCGGCCAAGTCGGACGGCGTCATTCATCTGGCCTTCAACCACGATTTCTCGCAGCTGCAGAAGAATTGCGATGACGACCGCAAGGCCATCGAGGCGATGGGCGCTGTGCTGCTGGGCTCGCACCGTCCGCTCGTTGTCACTTCGGCAACCGGGATCGCAACCAACGTGGGCGGCCAGCCATCGACCGAGGATAGCCCGACTGCTTCGTGGAACCCGCGCGGGGCTTCAGAAGCGACGGTGAAGGCATTGACGGCGCGCGGCGTCAACACCTCCGTGGTGCGGCTGCCGCAGGTTCACGACACCCGCAAGCAAGGGTTGGTGCCTTATGTGCACGCCGTGGCCCGGGAGAAGCGTGTGTCGGCCTACGTCGGCGATGGCTTCAATCGCTGGCCGGCGGCACATGTTTCCGATGTGGCGCGGTTGTACCGTCTGGCGGTTGAGAAGGCGGAGCCAGGCGCGATCTACCACGCAGTCGACGAGGAAGGCGTGTCGATGAAGGCCATCGCCGAGGCGCTAGGCCGTGGGCTGAGGGTGCCGGTGGTCAGCATCAAGCCCGAGGAGGCTCAGGCACACTTCGGCTGGCTTGCCCACTTCGCCGGGAATGATATGCCGGCCTCCGGCGCTCTCACGCAACAGAAGCTGAACTGGAAGCCAACCGGGCCAGGCCTGATCGCTGACCTGGACAGAATGGACTACACGCAAGCCTGAGTCTATCGATAGTTCAGCGGTTGGGCGGCTGACCGTTGATCGCAGGAGAGCCCAGTGCATCCGGTACGACATCTACGGCCACATGGTGCCTTTTAATATGTTGCTCACGGGCGAGATCGACCCTCCGCCAACAGCCTACCCGCTTCTTGAACCATTGGCCCGGTGGGCTCAGGTCGCCGCAATGAAATAGCCGTTCTGGTAAATCTAGGTGTATTGCTCAAACACCATAAACGGCATCGAAATCGACAAGCTATCGTAAGCTTTACTGTACGCAACGGAGCCTGACGACCCATCACACGACGCACTGCACCACGCCCATACGGCGTATACCCTGTTACTCCAAGCCCAAAAGTAGGTGTCGCTTGGGTAGTAACCGTCCCCATCGTCGGAGTGGCTCTCAAGCCAACTTGTCCCATCGCTCCACAACGGGATTCGTCGATCAATGTCGGTTTGAAAATTGTTACCAAAGCGGTCCCAGCTTTGTACCAGGACCCCAATGAATCCGTCGGTATGAGCAGTGTAAAAGTTCGAATCATCCCACCAGTTGTAGCCGTAAGGCGCGTATAGCCCAATTCGTACGTAGGTGGTATCCCGGCCCGCAGGATAGAAGTATTTGCCCATCCCCGCTGAGGCCCAACCAGAGCCACCGCTCCCGGCGTACGTGGTTACGTTCAAGCGTGCCTCGACTTTTGAGGCAACGTAGGTGCCCCAGGTTATTGGGCCGACGTCGGCACTATGATCGCCCCAATCGAAATCATAAGGGGGGACTTCCACCGTCAATATTGATCCAACCCTCACCTGCCTCTCCAGCTTCCCTTTGAACTTTGGGAAAGCTGCTCGAATGTTACGCCGGGAAGCAAGAAGTTTCCGTCGCCGTTCCATCGCTGCGACCGAATCCTTGTCTTGCTTCATCCTCTTTATGAGAGGAGCCATAGCAGCTGCCGCTTCACGATCGGCCTGTCGCCGGATTGCGAGTTCCTGACTGGATCGTGCCCTTAGCTCGTCGTGGAATTTCGACATCCCAGCGATCACTTTTTTGGCTGGTATCAACGGACTCGGAGATCCCAACACCGTGGCCATTGGTTGCGAACCACGCTTCTGTCTTGATTTGTTTGCCACGCTGATTCCCCCTTGTTGCCGCGGCCGCCCAGCAGGCCTGAGAGCAGGCACACCGACAATAGGCAGCGTCCGGGACAATTGCCATCCCGTGGAAGGACTAGAAATCGACTTGGAAAGGGAGTATCCGCCCGGGAGAACGGAACTGCCGCTTTCGGAACCAGAAAGCCGCCTGGGCATAATCTTGTATGAAGCCCGGCCCCACTGCGGGTTCGTCATGGGGTTCGCAGGGGTCGGGGTGCGGTTCGGAAAGGGTGATAAGACTCAATGGTGAATGTGGATCGAAGGGCTTTCTTGCAGAGCGCTGCCGCTACGGCGCTGACTGCCTCCATGCCGGCGGCAGCACGGGCCGAGGCTCCGCCTGCCACGACCAAAGAAAAGATGATCGGAATTCAGGTGGGGGCCGTTTCCTTTGTCGATGAAGGAGCGGACAAGGTGCTGGATGAATTTCAGCGGGACGCTGCGATCAACACGCTTTTCCTGGCCACATTTACCTATGGACGGGGCATCGCCGGACGGCAGGTTCCTGGCCAGCCATTGCCCGATCATGGCAAGCAGGAGTATGACACAGGCACATTTTATGGCGGCAACTACGCCACCATCCATCCGCAGTACTACAAGAACACGGTCTTTCAAGGCACACGAGCGACCGACCTGGGCGACTATGACGTGCTGGAGGCTGTTCTGCCGGCAGCCAGGAAGCGTGGCATCAAGACCATCTGTTGGTTCGAAGACGTCTTCCGCAAAGACCTGCCCAACATCGACCAGCTACAAGAAAAAGAACTGTCCGGCCAAAACGCGACCACCCTGTGCTTCAACAATCCCAATTACCGCAATTTTCTCTTAGGTATTGTCGACGACTGGTCCCACTCCTACGAGATCGATGGAGTGATGTGGGGATCGGAGCGCCAGGGTCCATTTTCGAATGCGCTCGGCGCGAGCGCCGGCGGCCGGACCAACAATCCTCATAACGTGACTTGCTTTTGCCGGTTCTGCGAGGCCAAGGCAAGGGAGCGCGGCATCAACCCTGAGCGGGCACGACAAGGTTTCCTCGAGCTGGCAAAATTCGTGGATGCGGGCCGCGAGGGCCAAAGGCCAGTGGATGGATACTACGTCGCCATCTGGCGGCTGATGTTGCGTTATCCGGAACTGCTCGCCTGGGAGATGCTGTGGACCGACAGCCTGCGTGAAACCTACGCAGCCATCTACAAGCAGGTGAAGGATGTGAAACCATCTCTGGGCGTTGGCTGGCACATCTGGCACACGAACTCGTTCAATCCGATCTATCGCGCAGAGCAGGATCTTGCGGCGATTGCGCCGGTCTCTGACTTCTTGAAAATCGTTATTTATCACAATTGCGGTGGCGAACGGATGGCCGAGTACATTGAGAGTGTCCACCAGACGCTCTACGGGGATGTGCCCCAGCAGGAATTGCTGGACTTCCACTACCGGGTGCTTGATTACCAGGAAAAGGGCCTGGCCGAGATCCCCTTTAAAGGATGGTCAGCCGACTACGTGTACCGCGAAACCAAACGCGCGCGCGCAGGGCTCGAGGGCGCCAAGACTCAGTTGTGGCCCGGAATCGACACTGATATTCCGACGGCTCCCAATCACAGCAAGTGCACTCCGGAGGGGACGAGGGATGCCGTGCTTGCGGCATTCCACGGCGGCGCCGATGGCATCATCCTGTCACGAAAGTATTCTGAGATGAAACTCGCCAATCTCAAGGGTGCGCGCTTGGCGCTGCAAGAACTTGGCCTGACCTAAATATGCCGCATGAAGATGGATTGGGGTTTTCATCTTGCCGTGTTTGATCTCGTAGACATTTTCTGCGCGCCCCGTTTATTGCTGCAGCGCGGGAAAGCACGGTTCACCCTTCATCCAAGGCATGTCGGCCTACAGATTCGAGAATCGCCGGCTTGATGGTCCAGGCCTGCAGCCGTGCGAGTTCCATTAAATGGGCGGAGTGGAATCCGGGCGGAAAGATGGGCCACTTCCAAATCGAGGGAGCGTCTTTGGCAACCCATTGGGCAGCCGCTAACTCGGCAGGCAAAGTGGTCACGGAATCGGGTGGCCGGCCACCGGAAACAAGAGCGCGGGTAGCCTCTCCCAGGGCCAACAAATAGGCTTCAGGAGTCACGGCTGTGCTACCGATCCAGACAGCATTCGGAATGGATCGATGTGTGGTAAGAAATTCGTTTACGTCGATGGAAGTTCGTGAGAACTGGCTCCATCCAATCTTCGTCGCCCCTGCTGGCATCGTCAAACCGTATGCCTGTGAAGCAGGACCATAGGGAGTGTCCGCAAGCGTCACATCCTGGATGGAACCGTGGCATACATAGCGAGCGACCAGGCCATTGAGTAAGTAAAATGTATCACTGGCGGAAAGGGAATAGTCCTCGTGGACCTGGAAGGTTATCCCTGGCTTTACCTGGCTCGCGACCTGGAGCGAGTTCCTGGCTGCTAAACGCCCGGCCCTGGGCCTTATCACGGCAAAGCACATAAGCTTCCGATGCCGTCACGAAGCGGACGCCGGGGAACGATTTTGCATAACTAACCAGGCCTTCGAAGTATCGGAAGGCTTGTTCGCGCTGCGCTGGGCTGCGTTCCGCTTGCATCTTCCATTCCGAACGGGGCGGATTTGCTCCCTGGGCAAAGTTCACCGCATCCCAGAACACCTCTGATATAAGCTGCGTGGGATGGAACATGAAGCTGACAACACCGCCCGGTGGCTCAGCGCTGATCTGGGTATACAAAGTTTTGAAATTGGCTTTGGCCGACTCCAGGTTCGACCAATCATTATTCTGCTCAAGTTGCCGCCCGGCGTCGATATTAAAAATATTGAGCAGGCCGCCGTACCAAAAAGGCTTGCCATCCAGGCTGCACTTGGTCGCCGTCATCGAGGTATACATTCACGCCCCACTTCTTCAATGCCAGATAAGCTTGCGGCGCCCAGCTAACGCCAGGCTGCCCGTAACAGCTGGGCGGCCTGCCGAATATGCGAGTGAGATCGTCAAAACCAGGACGCTCGCGGCGATCGAACTCCTCCTGCACCGGATTCCCAATCAAGCACCGACTCGTATACAGCCGGGGTTGGTTGCTGGCTGTGGGTGTTCGAGTGGTAGCCGATTTCGTGGCGAGCCAGCGCCGCAATCACGTCTGTGCGCCGGCGCCGTTCAAGCACACGCGCCTTCTCACCCACCACCTTGAATGTGGCGCGAACTCCTTGCTGGGTAAGAAAATCTGCGATGCGCAGGGCCGCGTCATCGCTTGCAGGCAGCATGTAATCCTCGGTATCAAACCAAAGAACGATATAGACGGGCGCCGCCGGCTGGTCGCCGGGGCCAGCCGGCTTACCGCCTGCCGCGAGCGGATTTCTGCGCCTGAAGCGCGGCGCCCGCTCGCCACCATCGGCGCGCCCACCAGAGCTTCGGCCAATAACAGCGCCGCTTGTCTTCTGGTCATTTCCATTCCCATCTCTTATCTCCAGTGACCCGACGGCTGCCAATCGTCCCGCGTCGGCCCAAAGCGATCTTAAGCCATCTAGATCGCTTTGGTTTCGACAGGGCCGCGCTTTAACTTAGGTCGCAACTGAGTCAAGCTTGCTACTCCGGTTCCATGCTACTCACCGATCCCTCTGAGTGCTTCCAACTATCTGATTTGCGGGATTGATTCGGAACCGATTTCCGCGGTATTTCACTTATACCCGATTAGCATAAGTGCATGAGTTTCGAAGACCGCCTTCTGAATGGCGTGAGCGCCCTTGCAGCCGTGGTGAGATCGGGCGGTTTCGCGGCCGCGGCGAGATCCTTGAACGTCTCCCAACCGGGCATCAGCCGTGCCGTAGCTCGGCTCGAGGCGCAGGTTGGAATCCGGCTCCTGGAGCGGACGACACGCTCCGTCTCCCTCACGGACGAAGGCAGGCGGTTTTACGAGACCATTGGCCCGATTGTGTCGGCGCTCGAAGACGCCACCTCTGCTCTGGCCGAAGGCAAAGTGACTGTCCGGGGGAGACTGCGCGTCAACATGGACCCTTACTTCTCGCAGCTCATTCTCGGACCGCAGCTCAGTGGATTTCTCAAAGCATATCCGGAGCTTAAGGTGGACCTGATCACGCGGGAGGGCCTCGGAGATCTGATCTCGGATGGATACGATCTGGCAATTCGCTTCGGCGAGCCGCGCCCATCCACTCTTGTCGCCCGAAGATTGCTGGACACGAGAGTTCTTACCGTAGCCTCGCCTGGCTACTTGAAGAAACACGGACACCCTACCGATCCACAGCAATTGGTCGCAGAACGACATCGTGATGATCGATTTTCGAGACCCGGAGACGGGCCGTCCCTTCGAGTGGGAATTCCGTAAAGGTCGAAAGGAGATCAAGGTTGAGACGCAAAGCCAGCTCATGCTGAGTGACGTCGCAACCATGCACGCTGTATGCCTGGCAGGATATGGGATCGCTCAAGTTCTCGAACTCGGCGTGGAAACCCATCTCTCGAGTGGACGACTGGTGACCCTCTTTCCGGATTGGGAGGAGGAACGTTTCCCTCTCGTATGCCTACTATCCCTCGCGCCAATACCTCGCACCGAAGACGCGCGCGTTTCTTGATTTCCTATCGACGACGGTCCAGGCCTCGCACTCGCGCAAAACAATTCCAGGCTGAATTTGAAACATCGACCCTACTCTGACGTGGTTGGACCTGTAGTTGCGAACGGGGCCCCTCAAGAGTGCCGGGCATAGCAGTGTTTAAATTCGGCAGAGGCACGGGATCAGAGCAGGCGGACATCGAAGGCGTGCCCATAGATCGCAGCAATCTTCAGGCGATAGGCTTCGGCGTGTTGCGGGTTGACCAACACGTTCCATGTTTCCGGCACGAGCACGCTTGGAACTTGCAACAGCAGGGAGCGTCCTTCGCTTAACCAGTGGTCTCCGAGTGTCTGGGTGATGCTCATCTCTTCAGCCCAATTCGCAGGCAAGGAAGCAGCTTCCACCTTCTCCATAGACAGCGAGTCCGGTCCTTCTATCCTCAATACCTGGAAACGTTCAGGGCGATCCTCAGAGTCGATCTCGATATGGACGAGTGTTTCGAGCAGGGCCGTGGCCGGGTTTAGGGTGCAATAGATGACGGGATGACCTTTTGTATACCAGCGCCCAGACACATACAGGCCGCCTACTCCGTCTAGCGTCTGGTAATTGCTGACTCGCCATAGGATCACAAAACCATACTCACGCGACGAATCCGTAATCGAGTTGCAGAAGCATCTCTTCTACCAGTCGTGCTCCGGCTTCCGTCCGCAGCATCTCCAGCGGGCTGCGCCCGTCAAATCGAGACTTCGCCTTGCGAAGCCAGCGAGAAGCTTTGGCGTCGTCGCCGAAAACCTCTTCGGCCAGGGAAGTCACGCGAGCCATCCGAACGGCGCGGTCGGATTCATCGTGGGTGAGAGACTCACCACGGGTTTTCCGATGAACCAGAGTCCGGCGCGGAATGATGAAGGTGTAGATTTCTTCATCGCTCATTCCATGACGGGAAAGAGCTTCAATCGAAGCGAGCGGAAGACGTTCATGGACCAGACGGGCAAGGTCATGGTCAGAACGCAGAGGGGTGACGCCGAGCTTAACCCCAATACGGCGATAGAACATCGCCGGTTCCCGCTTGGCACGCACTTCGGCAGTCTGAGCCATGGCGGCCCCCATCTGGCAATATGCCACGATTATAGGGGCATCTTGCCCAAACCCGCAACTGGCCGACCCTCTGTTAGACACTGTGGCCACTCGGAAATTGTCAATTCAGGAGCTTGACTTTCACCCTGGAGTCTGCCGGCGAGCTGTAACGGGAAAGGGTGTTCGCAAACAGGAGGTTCAGAGAATCTTTACTCCTGTTTGCTACGGCGTTTCCGAAGCAGAGCGGCGTCATCGGCTGGAGAGGGATGCATCGGAGTAGGGGGACCACCCCGAAAGTTGTTGCCGAATTCGTTGAGCGCTTCGATCAACGCATTACGCATCGAAGGCAGGAGCAACGTCAAAAGTGCGCCACGGTTACAAGCTTTAAGAGTAATGCGGCCGGTTCCATGTTTCCCGCTTCCATGATCTTTGACGGATCAATGTTGAACTAAGCCAAACAACCCCGGCGGGAGAAAGCGCGCTCCGAGAATCCAACCGTGAGCGGCATTCAAGCGCCTGATCCGTCCGCCTCCCACGTAGGCTCACAGCGTTACAATTGCCCGCCACTCTCACTTCTCAACTCTTGTGCTGGAGGAGTACCCTGATCGCGACGAACCTTATGACTTGAAGCAATAAGTCCACCATGACCAGGGAGGTGTACTTTGATGCGGACTCTGACTAAGAATTGGTGGTTGTTAGCACTGACGGGCGTTCTTGGCACCATAATGTCGGTCATCTATTTAGTCATGTACGACATTAGCCCGAATATCTACAAGTGGGATGGCATGGTGGTGTTTCTTAATGGCCTCACATTGGCGGCGGGCGCTTGCACGATTGCAGCCAGCATCTGGAGGGCCGCGAAGGGCATATCCTGGCTTCTGCTAGCGAATGGCCTCGTGCTCAGCGCATACGGATGGATGCCGCTCTTCTGGAGGGGACCGCTCAGCGTTCGATTTTTCTCAGTTCTGGTTGTGGTGATGGCAACGACCTTCGGTATTTTCGCATTGAAAATCGCGCGAACCCTGCAGGGTCGTGTTACGGATGAGTGGTTCTTTGGCTTGGCTGGGTCGGCGTCGTTAGGTTTTGCTTTGGCGTTTCTCGCTTTGGCGAGCCACTGGATTCAGCTCGAACGCAGGCTTTATCATCCTTCAATGTTTCTTTGGTTTTGCTTTTACTTTGGGTTCAGCGCACTCTGCATGTTGGGCCTGGCACTGCGCCTGCACAAGTTGGGTACTTCCCAATCCAATCAGTTTGGCCTGTCGACACCGTTGGTAAATCCAAAACATGCGCATTGAAGTGGAAGCAATCTAACCGCCGCAAAGGGTGCCCTGAGGCGTCTCGGCGTCTTACCGCTCAGGCGTTACCTCAACACCAGTCTTGTCCAAATTAGCTTTCTCGGCGCTTTTAGGCAGGATTGAGCGCGCTGATGGTGACGTAGTATCCGTCAGGATCCCGGAGCGAAAATTCCGCGGTCCCAGTGTTGGCATTTACGTGTGGCCCCTCTTCCAATCGACTAACGAGAGAGCGTGCCCTTTCAAGCGCTAGTTCGAAATCATCGACACGGAAGAATAGCAGGAGCCCGTTGCCGGGCATCCCGCGATCTGGCGTCGTCAACGAGGGATGCTCATGCGCGCCCCATTTGTGGAGGCACAGTAAGACCGTTCCGTCCGAATCGACGATTTGCCCGAAGTAGTCATGGGAAGGAGCTGTCTCCGTCATGCCAAACAACGATTGGTACCACTTGAAGCTCTGAGGCACGTCGGCTACGCCAATAATCGTCCATATGCGTTTCATAGTTTTCTCTGCGGGATAACAATAAAAATCAGACTGCGGTCATCTAGCGTCTTGCTTACCAACTTCCGTCATCCTACCGAGACACACGGGCTGTAATACCTGTGTCCATTCTTAATCCATCGGAGAATCACGGTGCATGCTGTTGCAGACATTCGTCACGGATCAGGAAAGACTTGTCCGATGGCGGATCATGACAGCTCCCATGAAGGCGCCGGCAACAATGGGCGGACCATGAATGTCAGAAGCACAGATCAAGATCGCCGCACCTAAGATAATGAATCCGCCGCCTAACTTGGCTTGCCATGGACGAGCCAGCAGAATCATCCGGGCCGCCAGGCTGCCAAGAAGCCCGGCGCCGGCGACCGACATGCCCGCGTTGTAAGGCTCCCAGAAATAACCCGCAATTTCACCGGTCAACCCGCCCACAAAATAGAAGACTAGCCAAGCCTTCCTCTTCCACAGGCGCTCGCTCAGTGCTCCGATAATCAGGAATAGAAGGAATACCGTGAGAGCCTGCGGCCAAGGGTCAGGCTGAACGAGCAACGGCGTGAACAATCGCCACCACTGGTAATGGGATAAGGCAACAGGGTCGCGCCGCAACAAGCCTAGAAGGGAAGGATGAAGATGTTCGGCGCAGGTGAATCCAACGGTGGTGGATAGCACGGCAACGGTGAGCACTGGAAATCGCATGTCAGCCTATGCTTCCTCCAGAGGCCAGACCTCCACGACTCCATGTGCGACTGCGCACGGAGATCGCGAAACCAGCTTTACAGCTTCCGCGAGATTGGCAGCCTCGAATACGGCAAAGCCGGCAATGGGTAAAGGTGCCGACATGAAGGCAGAATTTTCTGTTTGCACACCCGCGCCTTCCGCGTTCCGAACTTGGATAGGTAGCCCTGCTACTCCGACCAAAGCCCCACGCCGCTTAAGGTCATCATCATTGGCGTGGGCAGCTGCGCGAACTTCTGATCCCGTGCGCTCGTACCCCGCTTGATCCCCGTATCCGATAGTCACGTACCTCGGCATGATCTCCTCCACATGGGCCATAGACGGCCTTTTATAGTATCGACGAGGTAAGCTGGACGGCTGATCTGAAGAGCCGCGAAGCAGAAATGCGGGAGCTTTCTGCCGCCAGGCACTCAGCGGACATTCACTGCTGAGGAAATCAGGGCTTACCCGGTCTCGTCCCTAGGGAACTTGATCCAAATTGTGTTCTGCAAATTCATGTTCTTGCGATTCGGGCAGATTCGCCATGATCCGGCCTTCGTAGCGATAGCCGGGAAAGCTTTCCAGAATCATCTGCCTGGGCGCGGTTTCGTTGCATTCATCCGATGGGGTGTGAACGGAAGCCATACGGCAGGACACCGTTTGTATTAAGGCCCCGGAAGTCGCAATTTCGATAATTCGCCGCAGTGATCAGCGTAAAACGGATGAAGTTAATGGAATGGTCCGCCGCTTCTACCCGACCGATATCCCCCGTTTCACGGGAACTCGACGACACTGCGGAACGGCAAAGTGCCCGGTTAGCCGATGAATCGCCCAAGTGGCGAGAAGCGCGTTATCAGTATCGATCCAGACAGACGTGTGCAACCAAACGCTTGGCCAGTTCCCGATGCAATGCCATCGAGTCTTCGTGCTTGTTGGAGTATTGGCTTCGGTCCTATTGCAGACTCAAAAGCGGCCTGCAATAGGACCGAATCAAACCCATTAGGGATGAGAAAGATCGATTGGACCGCCCCTAGGGGCGTGCCAGGGGCCGACGGCCCTGGGTTGCAGTTTGGTTTCAGGAAGGTGATCTTCCCGTCTTGGTTTCTCTCGAGATGGCGGCTAAGTCCTTTGTTTCAACGAAGGGGCTCAAATTTTATTTTTCCCGCCCCCATAAGCTGCTTAGGAGAGAAGTATTTACCGGCTGCCGGCGAGGATCTGCGGGGGCCGGACTCTTAGGGCGTGTTTCCATCGCGGTGACCGGTTGCTGGGGATTGGAGCGACTTCTTCGCATAGCGACCCCCATGATTCAAGGGATGCCGTCACGGCACGATCGTCGAACTGCGCTATCCTCGCAACGAACGTCCGTTAGGCTCTACCCTTGGCGGTATTTGATTTGCTACCTATACAGATGCGAGTTAGAGCGGGCTTCGGTTATTTTTTTTGGCGAACTTGAGGATGGGAAACTTTGCTCGCGCTGTCGGGAAAGTTCGAGGAAGTTTCGGACACGGAAGCCTCGAGGGCAGCAAAGTCTGATTCTCGATAACTTCCCTATGAGCATCTGGTAAACAGATCAAGTTACCCATAATCCCGTTTTGCGGGAATCTGCCGACCGCCGTTTAGAAGGGTTACACTCTTAGACAATGCGGCGAGCTCTAACCACCGTCGGAGTGTTATTCCTCTCAAGTCTCTTGCTCGGCCAAACATCTTCAAAAAATCCTCCCACAGGTCTAGATTTCGCTATCGTGCCAGGTAGCATCGATAATGGAGTACCGCAGGTAGTGACTATCAGGCTCACTAACCGAACCAACCATAATCTGTGGATTCCAGAACCGGCACTCCAATGTAGTGACTCTTCTAACGGATACCTTCTATTGCACGTTAAGTTAGTAGGGAGTCCATCGCTCGAACCTGGTTGCGTATTGGATCACTACAGGTCTCTAACGGTTCTGGATCGAGTTCAACGATGGAAGGTGCTTGCGCCGGGTGACGGATTCGAGAAAACTGCTCCACTCGCGAAGTTGCACTACTCCATGGCGCAGGCTGGGACCTATGAAATTTGGGCGGAATACTATCCTCCAACCGTAAATTTTGATGACCAAGCTATCCTAGAGGAGCGTGGTATTGACTTCCCAATCGAAACACAGGCTACAACCCTTCTGACCTTTTCGACGCTGCAATAGCCGCAAGTGCTTTTTTGAATCAAGGCCCTTGGTTGCTGTTGCTCCGCAGACCGCATTGCGCTCCTGAAAAGTCTCGTTTTCGGTAAGTTCCCCCGCCCCTTCGGTACACGCCGGATCGGTATCGACGCGAGCAGATATCCTTTGACAGTAGGAGTTGCCACGTTCTCGCGTCGCTCTACGACGGCAGCGGGCGGGTGGCGATGGACCCCGTTTATGCGAATTTCCGGACGCTAACGAAGGATTATCTGAAACGGTGGAACCTGTATCGCAGTGAGTGCGCCGCCGTGTTGCACACTTACGCCTGTGCCACCTCCGTTAAACAGGCATGTCAGTTGAAGCTCAGTCGACGCTGCAGTGGCAACATAGAATCCGTTAAGCGGAATGGTGATCGCCGACTGGGGTCCCAGAAAGCGCACATCAGAGTAAGGGAGGCCGGCAGCGTCCCCTGAGCTGTCACGGAGTCCGCACGCTACCTCCACTTGAATCCTGGTATCGAAATTAAAAAGCTGTAACTCCCCTCCGGTCACATAAGTTCCGGGATTCGGCAGTCTAAGGGCGGCGACTGTGCCGATCTCGTTCAATGGAAGTGAGACGTTCGAGATGCTGATTCCTGTGGACGACAATACTCCACTCGGGCCTTGAGGTCCGGTTGGTCCAGCCGGACCTGCAGGTCCGGGCGGTCCCTGCGCGCCCTGTGCGCCGTTTGGTCCCGCCGGTCCCTCTGGACCTGCTGCGCCATAGGTCACATCGAACGTGAATGTGTTAGTTTCGCTATTCGTGACGGTGAGATTAAAAGTTCCAGCCGCAATGCCTCCAGGCAAATAGGCAACAATCTTCGTGTTGGTATCGGAGACAAGCGTTAACTTCGTGGTGTTGAACGACACAGTCGGCGCAATCGTGGCCGGTAAAAACCCTGAACCGCTAACGGTGATTACGTTCGAGCTGTAATTGACGGTGACGCTATTCACGACCGGGAAATTAGCTGTAGTGGCAGCCGAAGCAAAGAGCGGGGCAAGCAGCACGAGAGCTGCACACGCAGCTTTACGCATACCGAAGTTGACGAGAGATTTCCTTTCGATTGCGCTGTGCATGACGCTCTCCTTATAGAAGACGTCTCACGGATCGCCTTCAAACTACTAAGGCGCAGCCGCCGGGCAAAAAGGGCCAGCTTGCAACCAATTAAAATTCGCCGCCACGGTTAATGTTCGTCAACGCTGTGAAGCTGCCCCGGAAACGGCGGAATCGGCTTGCGCCACGACCTGTGCTCGACTTGGCCGCGATTCCGAGTTTCAGTGACAGACTGGAAGTGAGGTAGAGATTCCAGCATGCCTATGGCAACCATTTCTGGAAGAATAGGTATCCTCTCCCCTGGTCTCTTCCTAGGTAAGATGCTCACCTATTCCCTCGCACTGGAACGCATTTCCGATGGGGGTGGAGCTCCCCGTCCACAAAACTCGCCGCGCAAAACGAGCGGTTTGGTGCGCAATTTTTGTTGCGATCCGAGTGTGATCGATTTACCGTAAATGCATCACGGAGCGCCGCTGACAGTCCTTGTCTAATTCGTCCCCTCACACTGCCTCACCTGGATGGTGGGTGGGGTGTGTCCTCGTGTTGCGGCTACCGAGAGGATGAGCGGAAGTGGATCTGGAACAATTTGGATGGAGTGATTTCTTCGCGCGGCAGTGCGAAGCAGGTATTCCCGCGCGAGTTGCTTCGGCGTGCCGCGAGCGATTCCTGGTGTGGACCGAGGGCGGCGAAACCTATGCGGAGCCCAGCGGTTCGTTGCGATATGAGTCACCGCTGTGGCCTGCAGTGGGCGACTGGGTAACGCTGCGCGAGGAGACGCCGATGATCGAGCGGGTGCTGCAGCGGCGGACGACGCTTTCACGCCGGCAACCGGGCCGCGATGCGAGTGAGCAGGTTCTAGCAGCGAATGTCGATGTGCTGTTCATCGTGTGCGGCCTTGACCGTGACTACAATCCGCGGCGGTTGGAGCGCTACCTGGTGCTTGCGCACGACTGTCGGATGAGGCCAGTGATTGTGCTAAACAAGGCGGATCTGGCGGATGAACTCCGATTCGATCTCGAGGAAGTGATGACTCGGACCCGTGTATTGGCGGAAGGGGAGACCGTGCTAACGCTGAGTGCGTTGACTGATAGCAGTCTCGACGCATTGGCCGCAGAGCTGGCGCCTAGCCAAACGGCGGCGATGATCGGCTCATCGGGAGCGGGAAAGTCGACAATCCTGAACAGGTTGGTTGGCATTGCGCGGCAGAAAACGGGTGCAGTGAGCACTAGCGATGATCGCGGCCGCCACACAACCACAACCCGAGAGCTCTTTATGATGCCGGGCGGATGGTTGATGATCGACATGCCTGGGCTGCGAGAGGTGCAGCTTTGGGCTGATAGCGATGCTGTGGACGCTGGATTTCAGGATATTCAGGAACTGGCAGCAGCATGCCGGTTCCGCGACTGCACACATGCGGGCGAGCCGGAATGCGCGGTAGTGAATGCAGGAGTTGATGGAGCGCGGCTCGCAAACTATCACAAGATGCTGCGCGAGCTCGAGTTTCTCGAGCGAAAAGCCCATCCGGAGCTTGAGCGGCAAACTCGGGCAAAGTGGAAGGCTATTCATAAGGCGATGCGGCGGCATCCAAATCAGGACCGGTAGACGCAACCGTCATTTGGCGCAGAAAGCGGAGATAGCTACCGCCTTCTGCGGGTCCGCAGGTTGATTGAAGAAGGCCGCCGCCATCTGAGAACGCCCGGCATTGTGAACACACGCGAAAATGACTCTGAGCATGAAGTCTCCTGTTACGTCTTCCCGATACTGTCCAGCTGGCTCTTGAGCGCCATCGAGTCCAGGGTGGCGAGTGGAAGAGAGAGCATGAGGGTGATGCGCCGCTGCAGAATGGAGAAGGCTTGCGAGAACGCCCGGTCAATCTCTTGCTCGGTCCCTGTTGCGGCTGCCGGGTCAGGCACACCCCAATGCGCGGTGATCGGCTGTCCCGGCCACACCGGACAGACTTCATTTGCAGCGTTGTCGCAGACCGTGAAGACAAAGTTCATCACCGGGGCGCTTGGCGTGGCGAACTCATCCCATGACTTACTGCGAAAACCCGCAGTGTCCAACCCCGTATCTTCGATCCGTCGAAGCGCCTCAGGGCGTACCTTGCCTGACGGATGGCTCCCGGCACTATAGGCGGTGAAGTTCGGCGCACCCTTGCGATTCATGATCGCTTCGGCCATGATCGAGCGTGCAGAGTTGCCGGTGCATAAGAACAGGACGTTGTAGTGTGGCATCACGATCTCCTATGGACAGCACGACGGCCCACAGCAGGGAGCGGATTTAGTGGTCTTTGGCTTGATGGCGTAGACCTTCACGCTTGCGGCTGCGGCGTTGATGTCGTGCGTTGTCAGCAGTTCAGTCAGTTCCGTATGCAGCGACGACGATGTATCGGGTCCGGGCGCACAGCAAGACTCTCCATCCATCGCGGGGGAGCAACAACCCGACTGATTCTCGACTTTGGTATAAGCGTTGAGGTCCGCGCCGCTATCCACAATCTCAACGTGCTCGAACCCGGCTGCGAGAAGACCGGCGCGGTATTCGTCGGTCTTGATCGCGCCAGCGATGCAGCCCACATAGGCTGCCATGCTGCGAGCGATGGCCTCCGGTAACACGCCCTTCAAGGCGATGTCACTTACGGCAACACGGCCTCCAGGCTTGAGCACGCGAGCAATCTCGCGGAAGACGGCAAGCTTATCTGGTGCGAGGTTGAGAACGCAGTTCGAGATGACACAATCCACCGAAGCGTCGGGAAGGGGGATGCGGTCGATGGTGGACTGATAGAACTCCACATTGGCATAGCCGCCCGCCGCTGCGTTTACCCTAGCCCGATCAATCATGGCCGGAGTCATGTCAATGCCGATGGCTCGACCCTCCGGCCCGACCAGCTTCGACGCCAGAAAGACATCCAGGCCGCCACCGGAACCGAGATCCACTACTACCTCACCGGGCCGGATGTGTGCGGTGGCCGTGGGATTGCCGCAAGACAGACCCATGTTTGCCTCCGCGGGGATCGAGGTCAACTCTTCCGTCGAATATCCAAAGGCTTCTGCAACCGCTCTGACACCGTCATCGTCGTTCGATAGGGCGCTCTGTGCGACTGCACCATACTTCGATCGAACGGACTCAAGAATCTGTTCTGCCATGCAACCACCTCCGAATACATATTCGCCAATGTGAATGTATCCCTTGATTTCGTATTCGTCAAGGCGTATACATTTTCTATGGCAAGGCGAGCCCAGCAATTCGACATGCAACAGTTCTTCCAAGCCCTGGGAGACAATACCCGCCTCCGGCTGCTCAACCTTATGGGAGAGCAGGAGGTTTGCGTCTGCTACTTCGTGGAGATCCTGGGTGGCCCACAGCCGAAAATCTCTCGGCATTTGGCGTATCTGCGGAAGGCTGGCATCGTCTCTGTGCGGCGAGAAGGCAAGTGGATGCACTACCGCATTGTGATGCCGCCCCACATCGGAGCAACGCAAATCCTTCGGCAGACCCTCGATTGGTTGAAGGAAGACAAGTCTATGCAGCTAGATAAGGCGCGTCTCACCAAGGCTTGCTGCTCCCCGTCAAAGTACCCCGCGCTCGAAGGTGCTCCACTCCCCACGGCCATCACGGAGCCGTGCTGCGATGCTTGCTAGATATGACCACAGCAATAACGCAAGGCTGTGTATGCGCTCCCGCGCAACGAAAGAAGCTATCTTTTCTGGACCGCTTTCTTACGCTCTGGATATTCCTCGCAATGGCTGTCGGCGTGAGCATCGGCCACGTCATCCCCAATTCTGCGGCCTTCGTCAATCGAATTCAGACCGGCACGATCAATATCCGCATCGCCATCGGGCTCATCATCATGATGTTCCTTCCACTCGCGAAGGTTCGTTATGAGAAGCTGGGCGAGGTCTTCCGCAACAAACGTGTGCTCGGCCTGTCTCTCGTACAGAACTGGCTCATTGGCCCGGCACTCATGTTCTTCCTGGCCGTCGTCTTCCTGCACAACGAACCGGTATACATGCGCGGCCTCATCCTGATCGGCATTGCACGTTGTATTGCGATGGTCCTCGTCTGGAATGAGCTTGCGGAGGGCGATACGGATTACGTTGCTGGACTGGTCGCGATCAACAGTCTCTTTCAGGTGCTCTTTTAGAGTCTCTACGGCTGGGCTTTCCTTACGGTGCTCCCGAAGTAGTTTGCTCTTGAGGGGAGCATTGTCGCGCACTCTGCTAGAAGAGATCAACGATGGGCGGAAATGTTAGCAACAGGCCCAAGCCGAGCATTACGAGAGCAATAGCACTAATACGCCCCGCCGCGACCGTCTTGTTCCGCCAGCGCCATTCCAGAATCCCCCATGCCAAGAGCCAGCCAAGGATGGCAACCGTCGTGACTCCAGAAAGAGGCCCCGTGCGCTTGTAGAAAACGAGGCTGTTCTTGACGGTTGCCAGCTTGTCGCCAGCGCAGGCCAGCACCGCCAGAGTGAAAGAACCGACACCAGCCGCAAGAATGGCGGCAACGCCGGAACCATTTGTCAGGGGCGAGGCGGTGCCGTTTGGTACGTTCACTTTTCATCTCCTTGGCTCGGTTGTATCGTGGCTCCGCCCTGAACCGGCGCGTACTTGTTAATCATTGCGCCACAGAAACCCGCGATCCCCGCAGCAACAAATGAAGCCACGGCAAAGGAGAGCACCGCAGCGCGTAGCTGCCGATGGTTCTTGAGATCGCGGCCATACCGGATGAAGACGAATGCGACCATCGTGATCGAGATGGGAGCTAACCAGGCGACGTGCTCCTTCCACTCCATTCCGAGAGAGTGCCAGCCGATAGTCGTGGGACTGGACATCAGAAGGCGTTGGGGAAACATGGAGAGGTCGGTCGTCCTCGGCGGGGGCGCAGCGCGATACCACGGGTAGATAACGTACGTTCCAGTCAGTACAGCAGCCCATGAGAGGGCAACCATCGTGAGGAGGTAAATTTTGAGGAAGCGTTCCTGGCCGGAGGTAGATTCGTACAGTTGTGACGAGGTAGTGAAGCGGTACAACTCCACGAGGGCACCGGAGCACGCCAGCAGATAGAGCGCACCGAATCCCATGCCATGTACTAGAGTCCAAAGACCGCGTGCCGTAATTTCCATTTATCGTCCGTCCGCTGCGGGGCGCCCTCAAACGCTAGCCGCGTTCCGCAGGTCATTGAAATCCGTTTCCCCGCATCGGCCCCTGCATCCAGTTGTTGGCCGCCGTGTCCTTCTTATCGTCATCTTTTCCCTTGTCGTCTTTTCCGCCCCAGGTCCAATACATGCCTGCGTAGGCATAATTCTCCGTCTGGCCGGCGACGGAGTGGCCGTAGCAGAACAAGAATTGTTCATTGGGATTGTGCTTGAAGTGGTAATAGCCGCCGACGTCGATCATCGCCGAGCGTCCGGTTTGGGCGGTGGCGAACCCTTCGCGCCCATGCGCGAAGAGCTCCGCACCCAACTCCAGCCTCTCGTTGATTTCGCGTTTTACCAGCCATCCGGTATACGGAAAGTCTCGATAGTTGGCTTGCGGAACCACCTGATAGCCGCCGCCGCCATCAACGAGCCACTTCCCGTAGTTCTTTTGCACCCAGACGGGCAGTTTGTACCAGACTTTTCCCACGCCGAGTCCCTTGTCATAGCTTCCAGTTGGCATTTCAAACATCGTGAAGGTGCCGATTTGCGGAATTTGCTTGGTCTCTTTGATGATGGCGAGTTTCACGCCGAATTCCATGTCGGTGAGACCGAAGGCGCTTGAACCTGTTCCGCCGGGCAGGTAAACGGGATTGTTCGACGGAAAGACGCCTCCCCAGGGAAGGATGGCGTGCAGTTGCACTCTGGGTATAGCGCCCCAGTTGAACTCGAAGGCTGGTCCTGTCGAGTCAACCTCTGCCGGTGTGCCATCGACTCCGCCGAAGATATAGAACTCGTAGTGATGCAGGTCCACCGGCACCGGATCGTCGGTTTGATAGGGGGGCCCTTGCGCCCAAAGGCGTGAGCCTGTCACCAAGAGAAGCAGGAACAGTATCAACTCCTAAGCAATAACGGCGATTCATCGGCGTTTCTGCCTCCTGCTACAGATCGAACTCTGACCCATTATCGAAATTCGATACTACACTATCGGAATTCGATTTAGGTTATGCGGAGGTATATTTAATCTTGTGCCCAGTCACCAGCGAGAACTCTATTTCGGCCTGCTACGGATTCATGTACTGGTACATGCGTCCCAGGAACCCATCTTCGGTCTCGCGATGATGGAGGAACTGGCGCATCACGGATATCGCATCGGACCAGGAACGCTCTACCCCCTTCTGCATGGATTGGAACGTAGCGGTCTCTTGAAGTCCGTCCTCAAGAATGTTGGAGGGCACAGTCGCAGGGTTTACAAGATCACGGCTGCTGGCAAAAAGGCGTTAGAAAAGGCCACGCTAAAGGTCGATGAACTGCACCACGAACTTCATGAAGAACATCCTCGGTCGATCTCGCCGCTGAACGACGGCTCCGCGACGAACTAGGCTTACGGCGGCGCTCCGCCACAACGTCAGGGAGTTTCGGGACGGGAAGCTCAACCCGCAGAGGAAATGCCTTCCAGTAGGAGGAGATAGGTGGGGCATCTACCTCGGGTCGAGACCAGGGGTCAGGATTCCCTAGCCCGCCACATGTCGTTGCAACAGGTATACTGTCCCTCTAGCTCGCAGGCTCAAGGATATTGGCCTGCCCCTGCTCTGCTCTTCGCTCACGACGATTACCTACCTGAACAGGGTGTCCTCGCTGGAAGACGTGAAACAACTGGCCGGGCACGCCGATCCGCGCGCGACGGGCCGAGCCGAATCAAGCCGGCCAGCGAACGCCTGAAATCACAATTTTTCTTATTGGGAACTTGCCGGAGTGACCATCAAATCGTGCATAGCTGATCTGATTGGTTGCGGGGGCTGGATTTGAACCAGCGACCTTTGGGTTATGAGCCCAACGAGCTACCGGACTGCTCCACCCCGCTCTTTGATAGTAACAACCGCAGAGCACAGGGTCAAACCACGCGCAGCCCGCATAGGGCTCGCATCCAGCGACGGAATCGCAAGGAATTTTCCTGGAACCCCATGGGTCGTGATTCGGCGGCATAACGCGTACAGTGGATAGGGCGAGCGCCACGCAGTGGCACTGGACGAACGCCCCCTCCGGATGCCTCACGCAAACCACAGTGCGGCCATAACTCTTCGCAATCGTTTGCTGGAGCCCCTGCTCCACATTGGAGTGGCTTCCACTGGCGTCGGTACGGTGCTGCTGGGCTCGATTCTGCCCCAGCTTTCCGCGCAATGGCATCTGCGGGATAAGGATGCAGCCCTACTGTTGCTGGTGCAGTTTACCGCCTCCGCCTCAGGAGCCCTGCTCGTCCGGCGCAATCTCTGGAAAGCTCTGGCCTGGGGCTTCGGGCTCTTTGGCGCAGGCGGGATCAGTATCTTTCTGCTGCAACAAAGATCCCTGCCGATATTTGCCGTCTATGGTTTAGGTCTCGGATTGGCCATGACGTCGAATAACATGCTCGCCGGACGACGTCATCCGAACCGCATGGGCTCAGCCCTCGCCATACAGAATTTCGCATGGAGCGCGGGCGCGGTGGCTTGCCCGATTCTGGTAGCACAGTTTCTGCGCCATGCCGCAGGCGCCTCCGCCTATGGCCTGCTCGGACTCCTGGTCCTCCCGTTCGCCTTTTTACCTTTGCTTGCAGATCGGCGTGATCTTGCGGCGTCGACGGCATTCAGTCCGGCGCCGGCCGGAATCAAAGAGGCGACAACCATCGTTTACTTTGCGCTTCTGGCTTTTCTCTATGTGGGGATGGAAGCCTCCGTAGGGAACTGGATGAGCACCTACGCAACCCGGGTCACTGCCTGGAAATTCACCGGCGGCAGCGTGGCTTTGGCCGTCTTCTGGGCGGCGTTGTTGCTGGGGCGGGCGACGACGCCGATCGATCTTGCGCTTCCTGACCGAACTCCGCCTTTATCGAGCCTGTGTGATCGCAACCATAGCGGGAATCTCGTTACTGCTGGCGGCGCATAGCCCACAAGTACTGCTGGCAGGATCGGCTCTTACCGGCCTTGCCCTGGCGCCCGTATTCCCACTTATCCTCTCGCTGTTTCTCGGGGAGATCGGAGGGTCGCGCAACGCAGGCTGGGTCTTTGCCACAGCTGGCCTGGGAGGAGCTGTCCTCTCCTGGTTGACGGGGACGGTTTCCAGCGCTACCGGCTCACTGCGCATCGGCCTGATGGTGCCCGGCGCCGCCGCCCTGCTGATGATGGCCCTGATCACCTGGCGCCGGACTGATCAGCAAGGTCGAACCGCTGGTACTCAACAGGACTCCATCCTTCAGCCAACAAGCACTGGAGAACCTTGACCTTGGGGCGGGGTCCAGAGATGGGGAACCCGTTCCCCCGTGGTTAGAACAGGGGTTGCAGCAAGATCTTCCTTGCAGGCTATCGCGGGCAGTTGGCCAGGCTCTTGCGCGTGAGCGCAGCGACTTCCTCGCGCTCAGCTCCTGTCAGCTCCAACCGGGGAGGCCTCACACGCGCCGAAGGGCCGCCGCAATCTTCCTGAACCTGCTTGATCAGTTGCACAAACTTGGGCACGGTATCCAGGCGCAGCAATGGCAGGAACCAGGCATAAAGAGATGCCAGTTCCAACGATGGACCGCCTTGCGCCAGCTTGAACAGTCGCACCGATTCTTCGGGAAAGGCGTTCACCAGTCCGGCAATCCAGCCGGTCGCGCCCGCGGCTACACTCTCGACCACTACGTCGTCCATGCCGACGAAGATCTCCAACGAGACTCCGGCCAGATGCTTGAGCGAAGTAATGCGCCGGATCTCGCCGCTCGATTCCTTCACCGCGTGGAAGTTCTGATGTTGCGCACGCAGTTCGATGATTTGCTCCGGAAGGACGTCTGTTCCGTAAGCAACAGGGTTGTTATAGAGCATGGCCGAGAGCGGCGTCGCTTGAAAGACGGCGCTCAGGTGCGCTCGCGTTTCGCGCCAATCACCCCGGTACGCGAAGGGGGGTAAAACCATCAGGCCATCCGCACCGGCTCGATGCGCCTCTTTGGCAAGCGAAACCGCTTCGGCGGTATTGAGCGCGGAGATGCCCGCGATCACCGGGGCTTTGCCGTCCAAGGAGCGCCTGGCCTGTTTCAGAAGCTCAAGCTTCTCTTCCCTGGTCAGCGCCGGCGCTTCGCCGAGAGAGCCCAGGGCGACAATTCCGTTGCAGCCACACTCGACCAGCCAGCGAGCCTGGGCTCCAAATGTTTCGTAGTCGACCGATAAATCAGCCTGGAATGGGGTGGTGATGGCTGGGAATACTCCAGCCCAATCTTTCTGGTCCAATGTTCACGCTCCTACTTGCCATCATAAGCGACCCCGCTGGATGAGTTTCTCTGGCTGAGTCCCGCAGCTGGCTGGCTCTCCTCTCCGCAAGATCAGCAAACTCAAAGCAATTTCAATCAAGCTATCTCCCACGGCCCAAGCTACTTTTGTTCAGGTCCCGAGTAGCTTATTCCCCAAATCTGCCCCCGAGGTTGCTTCTATGAGTGCATGCAGCGTGGTAAGTAGCAACATTCCCCATCGTCTTGAACCCAACGCGATGGGAGACGATTTGTTGATTCAGGCGGCGCAAGCCGGCCAGGAATGGGCCTTCGTCGAACTTTGCACACGTAACTCCAAACGTGTCTTTAACACCATCTACGGCGTGACTAAGAATCGCGAGGATGCGGAAGATGCGCTCCAGGATTCCATGATGAGAGCCTTCCTGCATTTGAAACAGTTTGACGGCAGATCGAGCTTTGCCACCTGGTTTACGCGAATCGGCATCAACTCGGCTCTCATGATTTTACGCAAGAGGCGTATTCGCCTGGAGACTTCCATGGATGCCACCGCTGAGGGAGAGACGTGGCAGGCGTGGCAAATTGCCGACCTCGCCGCCAACCCCGAGCAACATTACGTTGGACATGAGAAGTCGGTGCGCCTGAAACGAGCCATCTGCCGGCTGCCAAGCACACTGCGATCGGTGGTCGAGTTGGGACAGATGGAAGGTCATTCGATGAAACAGATCGCGCGCAATATGGGGATTTCTGTTCCCGCAACCAAGTCCCGGCTGGCGAGAGCCAAAGTGGCCCTGCGGAAGTCGATGGTATAGAGCGGCCGGGAAAAGGTTCGATCGCTCTCAGCAAGGGTGACGGAATGTATTGGCAAGATGAAGTGGCAAATGGATTCGCCGTCAAGCCCGGCGTCACCCAACCGGCCCAAGCGAATAGAGCATTCGCAGACTTCTTTATCGGCGGGCTGCTCCTATTGATTGCGCTTGGCGGATTGGCGATGTGACCGCCCACGCGGTTTTCTCTCAAGAAGCGCGGTTCTGATTCATTTGATAGCAGGCACCCTGGAAAGAGCGCTACGATTCCTTCTGCCAGAGTGGGATGAGTAATCGTCATATCGCGCAAAACGGTGTATGGAAGAGCCGCTCTCATTGCGAACTGAATGCTGGTCATGGTTTCACCAGCGCCCTCGCCAAAGCCCGTGAAGCCCAGAATCTGGTCATCTGTCGCAGAGACCAGCACTTTAAGAAATCCTCTGGTCTCAGACATCGCCCGGGCTCTCAGTACGGCGGTCATAGGAATCTTGGCCAGACGATAGCGAATGCCTTGCTCCTTGGCCTGCGATTCATCAAGGCCTACGTGGGCGAGTTCAGGATCGGTGTAAAGGCAGGATGGTACCTGCCTTGCCAGTCGTTGTGCGGTGTCCCCCCTGCAAATTGTCGCGAACGATGCGGAAGTCGTCGAACGATATGTGGGTGAACAAGGGACTGCCGGCGCAGTCACCGAGCGCCCAAACACCAGGAGCACTTGTCTCCAGCCGCTCATTCACGTCGACATAACCTTGCTTTCGTGGTCTTCACGCCGGCCAAGTCGAGCCCGATGCCTTCTGTGTTGGGCAGGCGCCCCGTTGCCACCAGCAGGTGAGAGCCTTCGACGATGATCTGAGACTGACGCCTGAAACCGTACAGCCGCACCCCGTGGCCCGATTTTCCTTCCACGTGCCCCAGGCTGGTATTTGCCACAGTGACGATGCCTTCGTCCTGGAAGAGCTGAGTGATGGCCTCGGAAACATCCTGATCTTCCCGGTGGAGCAGCCGGTCATTGCGCTCCATGATCGTTACGCGGCTGCCCAGACGACGCATAGCCTGGGCAAATTCGAGACCGACATAGCCGCCACCGAGAATCAGCAAATGTTCGGGAACGATGTCGAGCTCCAGCGCCTCGACATGAGTAAGGGGAGAGGACTCGGCAAGACCGGGTATGTTACCAATTGCTGCCCTGGTCCCGGTGTTGATAAAGACCTGGTCGCCATGCAGAATGCGTTCGCCTCCCCCTTGCAGAGAGACCTTCAGAGTTTTGTCGCCGATGAAGCGGCCTTCGCCCATTACGATTTCCGCCTTGCTGCGGGCAAAGTTTTCCATGTGCATCTGGTGCAGGCCATCTACCATCTGCCGCTTGCGCGCTCGTACGCCCGGCATGGAGACGGTCCACTTGTCCGTCAACATGCCGAACTCCGGACCTCTCTGGAAATAGGACGCCACGTTGGCTGACTGAATTACGTTTTTGCTGGGAAGACAGGCGACGTTGGGGCAGGCGCCTCCGATGTACTTGCGCTCAATGACCGCAGTACGTTTCCCGCTTGAACCCAAATGCCAGGCCATGAACTTTCCCGCTTCACCGGTACCCAGCACAACAGCATCGTAACGCTCAATATCAGGCATACAGGCCTAAGAGTAGTCAGGACAGACTTTTGCCATCTTGTTTCTGCTTGCTCATAATTTGCTCTTATTGCTGCCTTGACAAGCGAGGCGACGAAACGAAAATTAAAGAACGCTTTTTTGCGCGGCACGCATCCTAGGGGATAGGAGATGATGATGGCAACTGCAGAAAAGGTTGAAACAAAAAACGAGAAATCAACGGCATTCAAGAGCGTTGGACACCTGGATCACGCAGCGGTCGAGGAAATATCGAGCGAGTTACGTTACCTGCTGGCGGATCTCTTCGCCCTCTACCTCAAGACAAAGAACTTCCATTGGCATATGACGGGCAAGCACTTCCGCGACTACCATCTATTGCTCGATGAGCAGGCGGATCAAATCTTTGCCATGACCGACCCGGTGGCGGAACGAGCTCGGAAGCTGGGTGGGATCACACTTCACTCCATCGGCGAGGTCGCGAGCAATCAACGGCTTAAGGACAATAACGGCCACCACGTTTCCCCTAAGGCTATGCTCAGTGAGTTGTACGCCGACAACCAGCAGCTCACAGCATCGCTGCGCTCCACCCACGAAGTCTGCGATCGCCACAATGACGTGGCGACGGCCAGCCTGATTGAAGTCTGGATCGATGAGACAGAACGCAGGTCCTGGTTCCTGGGTGAGATTATCGACAGCGTCGACTGATTAGACTGCGTCGTAAGAGGGATCATGACGGGATACGCATGCGATTGCATGCGTATCCCTATCGTTTGTTGATAGCGGAAAAGATCAACGGCCCGACTATTCCTGGAGAGGTTTCCGTGGCCTCTTCAGCCCTCTATAGAGCTTGCGGAAAAAGTCGTTGAACCTCGAAGAAATCATCCCTCAGCGGCTAAAGCCGAATTCATTGCAAAGCATTTACGTACGGCCTGAAGGCCGCACCCTTCAGAAAAATGAGCTTTTCCGCAAGCTGTATAGTCGGGCCGTCAAGAATTGAGAATATGGCGGGCTTTAGCCCCTGAGGTATTGGCTTCCACCCTCGGCAGGCTATTGCATGTGCATCCTGCGCCACTCGCCAGGCGTGGTGTCGAGCAATTTCCGGAAGGCGCGGATGAAACAGGCCTGATCGGCAAAGCCACACTTGAGCGCGATCTCTACCATGGGCAGACCGGAATGCAGAAGAAGCTCTTTGGCGGCGTCGATGCGCTGCTGCAAAAGCCAGCGATACGGCGGCTCCCCAATCGTCTGCTTAAAGGCGCGGACAAAATGACTAACGGATAGCTTGCATTCGCGCGCGACCTGCGAGAGCGCGATCTGTCCATCGAGGTTGGCCTTCAGCATCTCGGTGGCGCGGTTCAACTGCCATGGCGCCAGCCCTCCTCGCACAATCGATGGGGCTATTTTGATTCCACCGTAGGTGCGGGCTATGTACGCATGCGCGGCAAAGACCAGGTGGTCTACGTACAGCTCGCTCGCGAGTTCAGGCCTTTCCAGCACGGGCAAGAGGCACAGTGCCAAGCTCTTCAGCCTGGGATCGACCTTGCCGGAAGGCCAGCTGAGCGTCTCACACCGGCTGCCGGCGTTCTCATCCGCAAATTCATCCAGGGCAACGCGAGGCACATAAAACTGCACCATATCAAAGGCACTCCCCAGGTACATGGAGGGCTCCTGCTCCAGATGCATGATGCTGACGCTGCCTTCTTGCGGAGCTTCGACCGGGACCGGCCGGCCGTGTAGCCAGAAGTTGACGGGCGAAACGGGCCGCAGATGCAATTGGACCGCGAACGCCCGCTCGCAGGCGAATGGCGTGGTCCTGTCCACCAGGCCAGTTTCCGAACGCAGCCGGGTGACCGCAAGGTGCGCCTTGCGCCGGGTTCTTACGCTGATCATGGGTGCGGTCGCCATGTGCAGGTGTTTCGCCATGCGGTTTCCGTAGGTTCCGGCTTCGACCAGACTGAGTGTAGGCGGCGAGCAAGGAACAGCTTTGCGCAGGGGCATCTTCCGTGAAACGACCCCCGGAAATAGGCTGACGGAATCGACTGCAAGGTTAGTATTCAGCATCGGCGGACCACCTTTCGAGCAAACAGTGAAGGAAGCGTGCAACGATGGTTCCAAGTTAAAGATCTATGCGTCTCACCGAAACCCTCATTCGGGCCGATCTCAACCAACCATTTGGGATCGAACAACTTACCTGCAGAACACGACCCGTGAGCCCGATTCCTGCGGCAAAAAACGCATGAACATTGGCGAAACGATCGCCCCGGCGCCAAGGCAGCGGCAAAACCAGCAAAAATTAAGGGCAAGAGAGCAATCCTTTCGAGGGGGGCGACACCCCTTCGAAGAAGTACCTTGAGGACAGACCTGATTGTTAAGATTGGGCCAATCCGGTCCGAGAGAACGAAAACGATGAGGATGGCGCGAGGGAGACAAAGATGAACAAGACTCTATTTGCACTACTTCTCTGCCTGTTGGCGGCCAGGCTGGTCAATGCGCAGGCTGCCGGCTCCTGAGTCAGCCTGACCAGGCGCTCGATCCCGCCCTCGACATCTCCACAATACAGCTGTGGCCGAGTGGAGCACCCGCAGGTAGAGGGCACCCCTACGGCCGATCTGCCCACACTCACCGTCTTTCTTCCCCAGAAAGGAAGGGGCACCGGATCGGCAGTGATCGTCGCCCCCGGCGGAGCGTACATCGGCCTTGCCAGCAACCTCGAAGGCCGCCAGGTTGCCGATTGGTTCACCTCCCAGGGCATGACTGCTTTTGTGCTCAAGTACCGGCTGGGGGCGAAATACCTTTATCCGATTCCGTTGCAGGATGCGCAGCGCGCGGTCCGGCTGGTGCGATCTTTGGCCGCGACCTACGGCTTTCTCCCCGACCGTATTGGCTTCATCGGCTTCTCTGCCGGAGGCCATTTGGCAGCGGCCACGGGCACGCTCTTCGACGCCGGCAAACCGGAGCCGGCGACCCGCTGGAGCGGCTCAGCAGCCGGCCTGATTTTCTGGTGCTCGGCTACCCATGGCTGAACGCTATGCAGCCGAGCGGCAATTACATCACCTACTGCTCGGTGATCAAGACCATTCCGCCGGAAACCTGCAAGGTGGATGAGCAGAAATACACGCCGAGCCTGCACGTGACGGCGCAGACGCCCACTACCTTCATCTACAGCACTTCGGACGATCGAACCGTACCTATCAGCGCCAGTGTGAATTTCTATAACGCCCTGATTGCCGCCGGAGTACCCGCGGAGATGCATATTTTCCGCCATGGAGAACACGGCAGTGGGATGGGAGCGGGCAGCGCCGCGCTGGATCAGTGGCCGGCCCTGCTGGCGCAATGGCTGCGCGATCAGGGTCTGCTTACACCGATACCAAACCGTAGCATTCTGCAACTTTGATGGGCTGAAAGAACTTCGCCGGCTGGGGGAAGCAGCTAAAGCTCAACCAGCTAAAAAGTCTGAATCCGCATCTATCGAACCGACACCAGCTAAACTACTACAGAGGACTCACATCATCATGGCTACAACGATCGTGCCGGAAACGCTCACCGGTCCCCTCACAGAAGGCCTTCCCCACCCACGCGGCGCCTGCTGGGATGGAAAGGGCACCAACTTTGCGATCTTCTCCGCCCACGCAACCAAGGTGGAGGTCTGCCTGTTCGACGAAAACGGCGAAAAGGAGCTGGAGCGGATTGAGCTGCCCGAGTACACCAACCAGATCTGGCACGGCTATCTGCCGGGCGTAAAGCCCCGGGCGGTCTACGGCTATCGGGTTCACGGGCCCTATGAGCCTGAGGCCGGGCATCGTTTCAACCCCAACAAGCTGCTGCTCGACCCCTATGCAGTGGCTCACATCGGCGAGCTCAAATGGGATCCGGCGGTATTCGGATACAAGATGGAGTCGGGGGACGACACTACCTTCGACGAGCGCGACAGCGCTCCCTTCATGCCCAAGTGCGTGGTGGTCGATCCGAATTTCGATTGGCATGGTCAAAGTGTGCTGAGCGAGGTGCGCATACCGTTTGACGACACGATTATTTATGAGCTCCACGTCAAAGGTTTCACCAAGCGATTTCCAGGGCTGGATGAGCAGCTGCGCGGCACGTATGCCGGCTTGGGAGCTGAGCCGGTCATCAAGTACATCAAGGAGCTGGGCGTTACCTCGGTGGAGTTGTTGCCGGTCCATTTCTTCATCAATGACAGCAACCTGCTGGAGAAGGGCCTGACCAATTACTGGGGATACAACACGATCGGTTTTTTTTCGCCCGATGCGCGGTATGCCAACGATCGCCGCCATGCATTGCGCGAGTTCAAGGAGATGGTGGCGCGTTTTCATGATGCTGGGATTGAAGTCATTATGGACGTGGTTTACAACCACACCGCGGAAGGAAACGAACGCGGCCCCACTTTATCTTTCAAGGGAATCGACAACGCAAGTTACTACCGCCTCCTGCCCGACAAGCCGCGTTACTACATCAACGACACGGGCACCGGGAATACGCTGAACCTGAGTCATGCACGAGTCATCCAAATGGTGACCGACAGCCTGCGCTACTGGGCAGAGCAGACTCGTGTTGATGGCTTCCGGTTCGATCTGGGAACGATCCTGGCGCGGGAGCCAAATGGGTTTGACAACCAGAGCGGATTTCTCAAGGCTTGCAGCCAGGATCCGTGTCTGTCAAGGATCAAGCTCATCGCCGAACCCTGGGATTGCGGTCCGGGCGGATACCAGGTCGGCGCTTTCCCTCCTGGCTGGGCAGAGTGGAATGACAAATTCCGCGATACGACGCGCAAGTTCTGGATCGGCAATGCGCCGGCAGCCGCGCTGACTGAGATCCTGTGTGCTTCCGCTTCCATCTTCAATCACCAGGGACGCAGACCCTGGGCATCGATCAACTTCGTTACGGCTCATGATGGCTTCACGCTGAATGATGTCTATACCTACAACGAGAAACACAACGAGGCGAACGGCGAAGACAACAGGGATGGAAGTTCCAACAATAACTCCTGGAATTGCGGTGTAGAGGGCCCTACGGACGATCGCGAGATATCATTGCCCTGCGCAAGCGCATGATACGGAATGCGCTGGCCACCCTGCTTCTGGCCCAGGGCACTCCCATGATGCTGGCGGGCGACGAGTTCGGCCGCACGCAGGGCGGCAATAACAACGCTTATTGCCAGGATGACGAGATCAGTTGGCTCGATTGGGAGTCTGCAGGAAAAAGGCGAGTCGTTGATTGCCTTTACCCGCCGGCTGACGAACCTGCGCCACAAATATCCCGATTTTGCGGCGCAACCTCTTTCTCACCGGCAAATACGACGAGGAGTTGGGGGTCAAGGATCTGACGTGGATCAATGCCAACGGATCGGAGATGCAACAGGAGCACTGGGGTGATACCGGCATGCGGTGCTTTGGCATGCTGCTGGATGGGCGTGCACAGGTAACTGGAATCAAGCAACGGGGACGGGAAGCGACAATATTGATAGTGATTAACGACCATCACGACCTGGTCGAATTCACTTTGCCCGAGTGCCCGGGCGGCGATACATGGTGGCTGCTGATCGACACCAATATAACCGACAACAGCGAGCGGGGAAGCTTCAAGGTCGGTGAAGCCTATGGGGTTACGGCACGCTCTTTGCTGGTCTTTGTCTTAAAGGAAGAAAATCCGTAGCTGTTTTATGACCGAAAAAACTCGCTCAGCGGAACGCTAAAGCCTGGACTTCATTGCAAAGCATTTACGTACGGCCTAAGGCCATACTCTTCAGCGTTATGTCGACGAGGGCCCATCCTTGAACCAGGCCAGCGGATTCAAGGATGAGGTCCGTGGTTATTTAGATACTTGCCAATCGCTGCCATTCATCACCAGCGAATCGTGAGCTGGCTGGCTTTGCGCAAGCGCGGCACCCAGAGAGGGGAATGCTGTTTTAACCTCCTCGGATTGCGCCCATGTCGGAACATCGGCCAAGCTGTAGTGGTAATTCACTTCTGCCGTCTTCAAACCGGAACCGTTGACTCCGGCGGTGAAGCTATCAATGGAATCCACCGCGCGATGGCCATAACAGAAATTACCGTATCCCGGTTGGGCCGTATCCGGCGTCCAGGCGGATCGCCCTTGCGCTGACAAGTCGTAGTTGTTCACCTGCTTCGAAGCGACGATGAAGACCTTCTTTTCAGCGGTGGTGCGGGCTAGGAGGCCGGCGTCGGTCAGGGCGTCAAAGCCTTCTGTCTTGGCGTCATCCGAGGTCGCCGCTTGCACAGGAAACTTCTTTGTGTCCTGCCATAGGCAGAGAGGATGAGCCTTGTAGTAATTGTTGATCGCCGTCTGATAGTTCGCCTTGGAGTTGTCCTGCTTGTTACAACCTGGGAACAAAAGCGTGACACCGCAGAGCAATGCCACACGGTAATGATTATTTCTTGTCATGGAAATTCCTTTCTACCGCTTGTGCAGGCTTTCGGCCGAGCACGCGATAGGATGCTTTCCCGAGCTTTGCTGTTGCAGGCCCCAATGAGGGGCCTTGGGGCAACTTATGGGCTGCATATGTGCAACTAACTTAATCAGCCAGTGCCTTTCACGTCTTAACAGGCCCGCTCTGATCGGGCGTGGTGCGGCGCATCCTTAGCCCGCCCCCACTTTTTCGTAACTATTAAAGTTTTATAAGCCGGACTTAGTTAGGACACAGGATTCCGCCAGCGCCTGCGGATTTAATGGTCTTCGACCATAGAGAAACAGACGAAGATGCGCCCGTAGCCATACTTAGCCAGGTGGCGAAGCTGTTGGGTGAGGTGTAGGTAGATCCCGCGTTTACACTGAAAGCCATGATGTTGGTTTGGCATGGAATGGGGCTGACCATGCCGTTGGTGACGATTCCATACGAAGCGATAAAGTTGAGATACCCGGCGACGGGAGCGGTCGCCGGTGGCCAGCCCAAGGTCAATTCCAATCGCGGCGCCTCAGTAGCTGCAGTAAAGCCCACCGGTCCCACAGCAACTACCTGGTTATCGTGCGTGGTGACGCTTCCTTGAACATCTAATAGATCCGGATGGACTTGTCCTGCCATTGGCAAGACTAAAACCGCCGCTACCACTGTACTTGATGAGCTTGCTGCCCTCAACCATGCTGTTCTTCGAGGTGAAAGCGGGGATAAAGCTAAAGCCAAGCGATATCCTCAAGTCGAAAGGAACCGCGCCCACGAGGATGGGAACATGATAAGCCGCTTTGGAGAGCAAGGCGCTCTTCACGAGCTCAGCTGGCCAGGAAGCAATTTTTGCCATGGCCCCCGACTTCATGTCATCGGTCGCGACCGCGTACCACTTCAGCTCGACCTGGCCGGCAAAGTTGGAATTGGTGAAGTTCATGCTGGTTAGTTCGCCATCTTTGATCTGCATCTTGATGGTGGAAACAAAGTTGCTAAAGTAGCCGACCCCTTCATAAGCCAGTTTGCCCTGACCACCCCCAAATTTAATGGTCGCCTGCACGTTGATGCGATCGTTCCCGGGCGTGAATTTTACGTGGTAGTTGTAACCCGAGAAGTCCACATCGAACTCAACCACGCCCGACTCAACTGTGGTCTGATAACCGGCGGCATACACCGTACCGAAAGGAGAAAACCTGGACGGAAGCCACTCCTGCAAGGAGGAGGATTTTCTGGCCTGCATCCTGCTGAAGTCGATCTTATAGATACCCTCCAGCCGGCCGTCTTTGATGGCATCGGTGATCAAGGCCGGTCCTGTCTTGAGCACGTAGCCGGCAGGGGTCTTCTGCACATCGACCACGGTCCGCAACGCAAGGCCGGAGAGCAACAGCATGCTCCCGCTGCTCAGCTTGGCGATTTGGCTGGCTGAGGAGTCAAAGACGAAATTCCCATCTCGATCGATGTTGACCAGGTGACGCATCGTATCGTCTTTGCTGACCACCGTGACGCCGTCCTGATAAGTCACGTTATAGACGGTGGTGCCGTCTTCCATCGGGGACGAGCGGGGAATGTATAGCGGGCCGGTGAAATGCTTGCCGTGATATCCGGCTGCGCTCACATTCAATTCGGGATCCTGGGGCCCTGCTGGGCGCGCCGCCGCGGGGCTCGCTGCGAGGCGCCTGCTTGCGGCAAGAGGACACCAGAAGGAGCAGAGTGAGCGAGCTGACCCATATGCTCTTGAGAACCAATTTCCGGTGTGCGGTTCGCATCTCTTCCTCGACGGCCACTGCTACACGGAATGATTCGAATGGTACAGGCTGGGAGTGGATCGGGAAAGATGCCGAGAGAGGTTCGGTCAGACAGCTGAATGTTAATGGTCCGACAGCATCGTCATTCCAGGGTAGCGTAGGGACCTGCGGTTTTCTTTCCCTGTTCTCATGCAGACACTAGAAGGTGTACCGCAAGGCCAACTGAATCTCGCGTTGGTTGTCGGTGAGTGTGCTGGTGATAGCCTGACCGCCAGGGACGTTGGGATTGGCGCCAGGAATCTGAAATTGCGGGTGGTTGAACATGTTGAACAGCTCCGCGCGAAACTGGACATCCTGTCCCTCGTGATATGAAAGCTCTTGATGGCGCTGAAGTCTACGTTGACCTGGTCCGGTCCACGCAGCGCTCCATTACCCGAATTTCCAAATTCATGGGCAAAGGTCTGTCCTGGCGCGAGGTCTGGAATGACAAACGCGGCCGGATTGTAGAAGCAAGTGAGCGTCTGCTTCCCGGTAGCTGGGCACCCCAGTGCAGCCTGGCCGGCTATGTTGTAAGAAAAGTCCTTGGGGTTGTGAATGCGATTGGGCCAGGGTCCGCCTGTACCGGTATTAGTCGGGTCATAGGAAAGGAAAGCGGTGTAGGCTTCGCCCGTGCGTGCAGTGATGATGCCGCTGGTCTGCCATCCTCCAGCAATAAAGTCCACACCCCGGTTGAGGTTGCTGCCGTACTTGCGCCCACGTCCGAAGGGAAGCTCATAGGTGTAGCTGGCAACAAAGCGGTGCCGGTAATCCGGGTCGACGTATCCATACTGTGCCTTGGCATCATGAGCGTTCTGAATCTGACCGCCGACCTGCCCGTTGGACGTGCCCAGGTTCTTCGACCAGGTGTAGGCCGCCAGGAATGTCGCGCCATTGCCCAACCTCTTTTCGAGTTTGGTTTGTAGCGCGTTGTAGAACAAGCTGAAATTTGGATAGTCGATCGGATAGATCGAAGAGAGCCCTGGCAGCTGACTAAAATAGGGACGCCCAAAATTTCCCGTGGAATCGGAGAAGTTTGAATCCAGCGGCTGATAAGGCTGGTTGAGATTCGAAACTTCGTTGTTCCAGATCCCTGTCGCCCGGGTTGCGACGTAGGCAATGCGCAGAGAGACAGTACTGGCCAGTTGTTGCGCCGCGGCCATGTTCCACTCCAGGACCCTGGGGGCCCTGCGCTTTGGCCCGTTTGTCTTGACTTGTCCGGTTGGATTGGCGGGATCGATTGATGGCAGCACGGCGGGAAAGCCGGCCGATAACAGGGTCGCGGCGGTGGGTATCGTAGTTGCCGTCAATTGTTGCGAGTAATACTGCAACAGTGGCGGATTTTCGCCGATGTCGTTGAACTGATTTCCTTCCGGCGAGTAGAACTCGCCGAAGGCGCCGCTCACCACCGTCCTGCCGTTGCCCAACGCGTTATAAGCGAAACCGAAGCGCGGTCCAACGTCGCTCAAGTCGAATTTCACACCGGCGTTGGACACCGCATTGGGACCGTAGTTATTCACCAGGACGCCGCGGGCAAGATCAAAATTACCAACCTTGCCACCAACCGGCGAAAAGATGTCGTAGCGGAATCCCAGGTTCAAGGTCAGCTTCTCTGTCACCCGGTAGTCATCCTGCACGAACTCACCGAGCTCCCAGTATCGTGTGGGGTCCTTGCCGGCCAGCCCGTCCTGCTCCCGATAGATCGGAAGGCCCAGCAGGAGATCCGCGATGGTATTTCCACCGTCACCCGTGGCCTGATTCTGGGTGAACTGACCGGTAAACGTGAATTGGCCGGCGGGAGCCTGCGACTGGTAGAAGTTGCGCTGCATGCGGCGGAAGTCGACACCGAACTTGATGGAGTGCCTTCCGTGGATCAGGATTACGGAATCGGCCACCTGGTAGGTGTTGTCGGCCACCAGTTCCGGAACATAGGTTGGGCCGCCCATGGTGTTTGCGAAATCCGTATCCGGAGAGGTTGAAGAGCGAGAGCCCAGAGGTGTTAGCGTCGCCCCGATTGGCGTTGGGGATGCCTGCCTCTTCCGAAATATTTTTGCCGGAATTGTAGCCGAGAGTGCCTACGCCGAAGCGGATGTAGGCGAATCGTGCGTCGTTCAAGAGGTTGTTGCTGAAAGTGTGGGTTTCGCCCACCGCGTAATTCTGATAGCGAGTCTTGATGTGGCTTCCGATGCCATTGCAACAACCGCCGGCCTCGCCCAGGGGCGGAGGCTTGGAAAAGACGATGCGCTCATAGCCTGCATGAGCAAATAGATGGTCGGATGGACGAAGAGTGTGATCGACTCTTACGTCGAATTGGTCGTCAGAATATGTCTGGCTAGGGCTGATCACATAGTTGTTGGTTTGCGCCCCGCTTATCGTCGGCAGCGGGAAGTAGATTCACCACCGCCTGCCCTACAGGGTCGATGCGGCTGGTTGGAATCACCCCTGGGTCGGCGGGATTGATCAATGCGCGCGATCCGCTGCCAGTGGTCGTATATGGATCGTAGAGGTTGACGCCGAGGGCGGAGAAATCTCCGTTGTGTTCCGCTTGCGTGGGAACGGTGCTGACATACGTGACGCCCTCGTTGTAACGCGTGCCTTGGTAATCGCCAAAGAAGAAGGTGCGATCCTTGATGATGGGGCCGCCGATAAAGCCCCCAAACTGGTTTCGTTTGAACGGCGGCTTGCCGGTGGTGGCAAAATAGTTTGCGGCATCGAGCGCGCTGTTGCGGAAATACTCAAACGCGCCGCCATGGAAGCCGTTGGTTCCTGACTTGAGAACAGCATTGACCGCTGCGCCGCCGCGCCCGAACTCCGCCTTCATGGAGCTCTCTTCGATGCTGAATGTCTGCAGCGCATCAGGCGAAGGCTGCACCGCGATCGTGCCTTCTCCAAATTCGTTGTTATCCACTCCGTCAAGCAGGAAGTTGTTATCAAACCCGAACAAGCCGTTTACCGCCAGCTGAACACCCTGACGCGGATCATCGGTGGACGTGGTCAAGCCGATGCCCGCGGAAGAACCGGGCGTTGCACCCGGGCCAAGCCACGCCAATTGGGTAAAGTTGCGCCCATTGAGGGGCAGATTCACAATTCGCTGGCCGGTCTCAATCGTGCTGAGCGATGAGGTCTCGGTCGACAGTATCGGCGGCGCGGCAGTGACCTCTACAGTCTGGCTTGCGCTGCCTACCTTGAGCTCGATATCCAGTCTTACGACCTGGTTGACCCCGACCTGAACCTCGCCTAATTCCGTCCGGTTAAAGCCGGAGGCTTCCGCGGCAACGGAATATGTGCCTGCCGTAAGTAGTTCGGCGCTGTAAGCCCCCGACTTATCCGTCACCAGCGAACGTTGCTGCTGCGTGTCCGTGCGGGTGACGGTTATCTTAGCGTCCGGAACTACAGACCCTGTGCATCTTTCACCGTGCCGGCGATCGTGCCCTTATCAATCTGGGCGAATGAAAAGCTTGCGAAAGAAAGACCGACGATCAAACAGAAATAGAGCAGACGCCTGAGAGTAGACTTCATCCTTGCCTCCTGGTGGGGACCAATATGCTCAGCTTGTTAGGGGGCCGGTGAAAATGGCAAAGCGCTTAGTGGTGACGGTTGAATAACATCGTAACCACCCAAAGTAAAGAAAATTTTGGCCGGCAACCTTGGCGCGTTTGGTCAACTTCAACGCAACGAAGCGTTGTATGGTGCGCGATCTTGCGGGTTGACTAAGTTGGCTAATCGCTATGAATTTCCTCGCGGCTGAGCCGGTGAAACGAAATGCTAGACTCGTTTACACTCGACGTCGTATGAGCAAAGCAGTCACTGGTTGCCGGCGAAGCGACAACTATCTCCGAGGGAAAAAACTGATGAACACACCCGCCTCACGGTCTCCGCGCGTGCTGATGGCAGGCGAATCCTGGACGACCACCAGCCATCACGTGAAGGGCTTCGATTCGTTTACCACTTCGACTTACATGGAGGGCGGGAGCGCGCTGATCGCCGCGCTGCGTTCCGGAGGCGTGGACGTGACCTACCAGCCTTGCCACGTAGCCGCTACCGCTTTTCCCGATAGCCGGGAAGCGTTGTCCGCTTTTGACGTGATCGTTCTGAGCGATATTGGCGCCAATACTCTGCTGCTTCGGGATAGCACCTTCATGCGCTCGGAAATCACCACCAACCGCCTCGAGTTGCTACGCACCTATGTCGAAGAAGGTGGCGCCTTGCTGATGATCGGCGGGTATCTCACGTTCCAGGGGATCGAGGGCAAAGCCGCGTACCATGGCACGCCGGTGGAAGATGTGCTGCCCGTTATCTTGTCGGCACATGATGACCGCCGCGAGAACCCGCAAGGAGTAGTGCCGGAAACGGTCGATGCCGGCCACCCGATCGCTCAGGGGCTCACCAACTGGCCGGCTATGCTGGGCTACAATCGCGCCGCGTTGCGCCCCGACGCGCATCTCGTCGCCAGCATCGGCGGCGACCCTTTGATTGCGGTCCGAACCGTGAAGGCCGGACGGACAGCGGTCTTTTCCTCCGATTGCAGCGCACATTGGGGACCACCGGCGTTCACCTCCTGGGCCTGCTATTCCACACTCTGGTTGAATCTTGTGCGTTGGCTCGCAGGCGCCAAGAATTAACGAGGATCAGGATGGGGTCTCGCGTACTGGGAGGCCCCGCAGTGCGGACCACCCTGGTCACCCCGTGGCTACTGTAGCTCGGATAAAGAAGAATATGCAGATGGAGGCCAATATCGAAAGCCTGCGCGACCTGGATCACCCTGCGATCCGCAAGCAGCGCCCTTCGCACGCAGATCGCGAGAGCTGAGGCCACACAAACCGCTTAGGAGCGGAGCAAGAATTCTGCCGCGATACAGCGCATCTCGCGATCTAATCGCTTTGAATCTGGCTCTGACCCGGCTTGCAACTGGGGAGGACGATGAGTTATCGTTGGGCTGCTTCTTGATAGGCGGAGCAGCAATGGAAAGTCTGGCAATCCTCGGCGGTCGCGCACTGCGGACCTCCCCATTCACACCCTGGCCGCTATTCTCAGATAAAGAAGAGACGCGGATTCTCGACGTGTTGCGCAGCCGCGCCTGGGGAGGGCAGCCCTTTCCCGGCAAGTACTCTACCCAATTCGCCGCCGGTTTTGCCAAGTTGCACGATACGACCTATGGTCAGTGCGTCAACACTGGCACGGTCGCCATTCAGGCCGCGCTGAAGGCCATCGACATCCGCCCGGGTGACGAGGTGCTGGTCCCTGCCTATACCTGGGAAGGCACGGTGGGGCCGGTGTTGCTGGTAAATGCGGTGCCGGTGTTCGTCGATGTCGATCCGGACACATACTGCATGGATGCCACGGCCGCCGAAGCAGCGATCACGCCCAAAACCCGCGCCATTCTGCCAGTGCACCTGGGCATGCGTTTCGCCGATATGGATGCTCTGCCCGAAATCGCGCGCAAACATTCGCTGAAGATCGTGGAAGACTGCGCGCACGCGCACGGCGGCAAGTGGCGCGGCAAGGGCGCGGGCTCGATGGGCGACCTGGGCGCCTTCAGCTTCCAATCCAGCAAGCTCATCACCTCCGGTGAAGGTGGAGTGGTGCTGACCAACAACCTCGAATACCACGAGCGCGTGCAAACCTACATCAACGCCGGCCGGGCGAGCGTGACCGATAAGTTCCATCATCGGACGATTGGTTTTAATTATCGGCTGGGTGAATTTCAGGCAGCAGTGCTGAGCGCGCAGCTGGAGAGCCTGCCCGACCAGGCCGTGATTCGCATGGCGAATATGGCTTACTTCGAAGAGCAGCTGGCGAAGACTGCCGGCATCGGTTTCTTAAAGAAGGAACCGCAGAATTACGACCTTAGCTCCCTATGGCTTCGTGTTGAAGTATTTTTCTGAACAAGTGAAGGATATTCCGCGCGCTGCATTTGTCGCAGCGCTGCAACTGGAAGGTATCCCTTGCGATGGCCTGTTCTATGAGCCGGTCTATCGCAGTTCGCTGTTCCCGCTCGATCCCGCCGACTTCCCCGCGTTGAGCTGGGGCCGGCCGGAGCCGCTTAACCTGAAGACGATGTATTCCTGCCCGGAATCGGAAAAGGCAGCGTACCGGGAGGCCATCTGGTTTCCGCACCAGATCTTCCTCGGTCCACGGGCCGACATCGACGCCATCGTGGAGGCGATGCACAAGGTGCTCAAAAATATCGAGAGCCTGCGCGACCTGGATCACAAGGCAATCCGCAACCAGCGGTTGTCGCGCGCAGACCGCGAGAGCTGACTTTGCCTCCGGTAGGGTTTGCCGTACTCGGCCTGGGCACCCTTGCACAGACAGCAATACTGCCTGCCTTCCGTAATATCCAAACGGCCAAACTTGTGGCATTGGTCAGCCGCGATCTGGAGAAGGCGCGGCGCCTGGGCAAAGTGCACGGAGCAGCTTTCTCCTACGACAGCCTGGATGAATGCCTTGACAATCCGCAGGTGGAGGCGGTGTACATCGTCACTCCTCCAGGCAATCACTTGCAGGAAGTGAAAACAGTGGCACGGGCGGGGCGGCACGTGCTCTGTGAGAAGCCGCTGGCGGTGACAGCGCCGGAGGCAGCAGAAATGGTGGCTACGTGCGCCCGGCAGTCGGTCTTGTTGATGACCGCCTACCGCAAATGTTTTGAGCCCTCGACGCTCTTTATTCGCGACCTGATTGTCTCCGGCCGCCTGGGCGCCCTCAAGATACTGCACACCTCCTTCAGCGAGCGTCACGCGGGGCCCCAAACTTCGCCCCCGTGGATTCTTGACCGGCAGCTTGCCGGTGGAGGGCCTCTCATGGACCTGGGGATCTATTGCATCCATACCGCGCGCTGGCTGGCGGGAGAAATTCCCACCAGCGTCTCGGCTTTCCAGTGGACCCACGACCCCTCCCTCTTCCGCGAGGTGGAAGAGGGCATCGCTTTCTCCATGTATTTTCCCAGTGGGCTGGTCGCGCAGGCGAGCACCTGCTTCAGCGCTGCGCTCAGCTCCATGCTCTATCTGGAAGGAACGCTCGGCTCAGTCATGCTCGCTCCGCGTTCCCTTACGAGCATGTACGCGTGTTCAATGCGCGCTTCGGAAATGATCTCGTACACAAGGAGTTCCCGGTGCTAGATGAGTTCGGCCCGCAGATCGACGCGTTTTCACAGGCGGTTCGAGGCGGACCTCGTCCGCCCTCCTGCGGGAGGGATGGTTATGTCGACATGGCGATTATTGAAGCTATCTACGGCGCCGCCCAGGCAGGGATCCCTCAGGCAGTGAAACTCCAGGGCGACGCTAAAATTTGACCGGATCTATTCCTTGGTTTTCAGCAAGTGGGCATTGTTTTGCAGGAAGGCTTCGATTTCATCCTTCATGCCCAGGATTTTCGCCCACTGCTCTTTGTAGAGAGTCACAGGGAACCGGCCGACGCCGTAAAGCGAGACTGCTCCCTTCTCACTCACTTTCAAACTCAGTCCACGGACACTCTTGGTTTTGAGCTGATCATTTTCCGCGCGCAGCTTCTCAATTTCTGCCCTCAGATCTTCCTCGGACATGGTGCAACCTCCTATCGGGATTACGTCTGATCAGTCTAGACTGATTTCTCTCTCGCTGAGAAGGATGGTGTATACCGGAAATAGGAATGGTGCACTATGCCTGATTTTGACAGCCTTATCCGAAATGTGAAGGTCGTGGACGGCAGCGTCCGTGACCCTTACCCCGCCGATGTTGCCATCGATGCCGGCCTTATCCGCGCGGTCGGGGATCTGTCTGCATCCAGTGCGCGGCAGGTAATCGAGGGAGAGGGGCGGGCACTTGCTCCCGGCTTCATCGATGTGCACACGCATGACGATACGAGTGTGATTCGCAACCCGCAGATGTTGGCTAAGCTGTCGCAGGGTGTCACCACGGTGATCGTCGGCAACTGCGGCATCAGCGCAGCGCCGGTCAAGTTGACGGGGGAACCACCCGATCCTATGAATTTACTGGGAGACGCAAACGCATTCCGTTACCCCACCTTCGCGGAGTATGTCAGCGGCGGTGAATGCGGCCAAGCCGGCGGTCAATGTGGCTGCCCTGGCTGGCCACACTGCGCTACGCAACAACCATATGGATCGCCTGGACCGCGCCGCCACCGCGACTGAGATCCGGGCCATGCGCGCTCAGCTCATCGAGGCCCTTGACGCCGGCGCATTGGGGTTGAGCACTGGCCTCGCGTATTTGTCGGCCCATTCCGCTCCTGCGCAAGAGGTCTTATCGCTGGCCGAACCCCTCGCCGCAGCAGGCGCGGTCTATGCCACGCACATGCGCACGGAAGCTGAAGCGATCGTCGAGGCCATGCGCGAGGCGTTCCAGGTTGGCCGCCAATGCCAGGTGCCGGTGGTTATCTCCCACTTGAAGTGCGCAGGCGTCGCAAACTGGGGCAGGAGCACGGAGATCCTCAAGACTTTGGATACGGCGCGAGCCGATCAACCCGTACAGTGCGACTGCTATCCCTATGCAGCCTCGTCGAGCACCCTCGATATTCGCCAGGTAGACGATCGCGTTCGTATCGTCATCACCTGGTCGAAACCTCATCCGGAAATTGCCGGCCAGACGCTGGAGCAGATCGCCCTTGCGTGGAGAGTTTCACAGCGCCAAGCGGCGGAGCGATTGCAACCCGCCGGAGCGATCTACCACTGCATGTCTGAAGAGGATGTGCGCCGCATTTTGCAACACCCGGCGACCATGATCGGGTCGGATGGATTACCACACGACCCGCTGCCTCATCCCCGCCTGTGGGGGACGTTCCCCCGCGTGCTGGGCTATTACTGCCGGGAGGAAGGCCTCTTCCCGCTGGCAAATGCCGTGCACAAAATGACTGGCCTGCCCGCGCAGCGCTTCGGGCTGGCCGGGCGGGGAAGCATAAGCGAAGGCGCGCACGCCGACCTGGTGCTCTTCGATCCGGAGACCATTAAAGACACCGCCACTTTCAGCGACCCGATTCGATGCGCCGAGGGGATCGCCGCGGTATGGGTGAACGGCGTGTTGTCTTATCAGGACGGGGAGACCACCGGGCAGCGAGGCGGACGCTTTGTGCCCCGCCCGCGCAGCAGACAATGAACCCAGCCACGCCGGATCCATTTCGCCCATGATCGACAGCCACGGCCTTTATCTGCTGATCGCAGCCGCCTCTTCTGTGGTGGTGCTGATTCTGCTTATCGCGGTGGTCAAGCTCAATCCTTTCCTCTCCCTGCTGACGGTTTCGCTGGCGCTCGCCGTGGCCACCGGCATGCGGCTCGAAAGTATCGTTGGCTCCTTCGAAACAGGGACAGGCAATACGCTGGGGCACATCGCGATCGTGGTTGGGCTGGGCACCATGCTGGGCAAGATGATGGCGGAGTCCGGAGCCTCGGAGCGCATTGCGGAGACTTTGGTTGACCTTTTCGGTGAGCGGCACGTTCCCTGGTCCATGCTGTGCGCAGCGCTGATCGTGGGATTGCCCGTGTTCTTTGAAGTGGGCTTCGTTCTGCTGGTGCCGATTGCGTTTACCGTGGCCCGCCGCACCCGCACTTCCCTGGTGCTGGTCGGGCTGCCCATGCTTGCCGGCCTTTCCGTGGACCACGCGCTGGTGCCACCCCATCCTGCTGCCATGCTGGCGGTTACCATCTTCCACGCCGACGTGGGACGCACGATCTTATTTGCGCTGCTGATCGGCATTCCCACGGCGGTGATTGGAGGCCCGATTTATGCGCGCTGGATCGCGCCCAGGATTGTCCTTAGCGAGCACAATCCGATGGCGGAAGAATTTCTCAAGCACGAGACCAATCGCAGTTTGCCTGGCTTTGGTTTGGCCGTGACCACCATCCTGCTTCCGGTGGTGCTGATGTTAATCGGAAGCTGGGCCGGCTTGATAGCAGCGCCCGGCACCATGACCAACCGTGTGCTGCACCTGCTAGGCAATGCCGATATGGCGTTGCTGGTCGCGGTCCTGGTCAGTTTTGTCACGCTGGGCAAAATGCGCGGTTACAACCGGGAGACGATCTTGAGATTCACCAATGAATGCCTGGCGCCGACGGCGAATGCCACCCTGGTGATCGGAGCAGGCGGCGGTTTCGGACGTATTCTTCAGGATAGCGGCGTCTCGCAGGCGATTGTCGGGGTTGCGCTGCACGCCCACGTATCGCTCCTGTTGTTGGGATGGCTGATCGCCGCGCTCATTCGTCTGGCCACCGGATCTTCCACGGTGGCCATGACTACGGCGGCCGGCATCGTCGCTCCGATCCTTTTGCATAGCCCCGGGGTCCGCCCGGAATTGCTGGCCATCGCCACGGGCGCAGGAGCGCTCATTTTCTCCCACGTCAACGATGGCGGGTTTTGGCTGGTTAAGGAGTACTTCAACATGAGCGTGGTCGATACGATGAAGACGTGGTCCATTATGGAAACCCTGCTGTCGATCATCGGACTGCTGTTCACGCTCGGATTGGCCGCGGTTATTTGATTAGCCACATCTTCTGTATCTTGTTTCTCGTTCCCGCGACCAAGGACGGGTGGCTAGTCTGTAAATCTTCTACGTCCCGACTAAAGCCAGGCCCTGATACAAAACAGCTTTTCCGCGGCCTGCGAAAGAGATCCGCGGCTCCTCAATGCTTTGCTGCTGGCGACTTGGCCCCCGTGGGCTTTGCTCCGGTAGGCTTTGTTGCGGCGGGCGGCAACGCACTCCCCGGTCCGCCGACAGGCTCCAGCATGGGCAGCCTCTGCTCCACTGACGGCAACGGAGGAAAGGGCGCGTGGGGCTCGGTCTGGTACCAATAGGCTACCGAATAGTAGTTGTCCGAGCGATGGTTGGCGTTGCCGTGTTCGATGGTCGCCTTGAAAGATGTATTGAAGACGATCGGAGAATCGAGATGAAAGCGATATACGCTCGATCTCGAACCTGCGCTCCCTTTACCTACGATCGGTGCGCCGTACAACTGGTATGAAAAGGGATGATCCTTGAAACCCCAGGCGCCGAGAAAATAATCCTCTGCGCCGGTGCCGGCGATGGTTGGCGTCTTTGCCCCATCCACAAAAAACATGTCGTCACCTTCGCCCCACCAGTCGTTCTGGTTTTGCAGGATGGACATGGTCACGCCCGCGTACTGGCCGCTTCCCTTGGCGTCGACCCACACGTAGTTATCCTGGCCGGTAAGGTTTGCCTTCTTGTTCACCACCGGGTCGGCGTTGGAGGTCCACCGATTTGTCCATCCACGATTAGGTTGCGCCTGGCGATACTGCGCATGGAAATATAAAGTGCCCGCCGCCAGGGGCGTTGTGTCAGTGCGGTAATCGATGTTGTAGTACAGGGCGTTGATGAGCTGCTTGCCTTCATTGGTCACGGTGATTCGTGCGTGCTTCTGAAAGGGCATGGGGAAAAAGCAGTTCAAATCTTTTACGCTGCCCACCGACAGCATTTCAGACTGCCACGGGTTGTAGTAGCCGAGACCGAGGCCGAAGAAATCTCCGATCGGCGCTTCCACGCTTGGGGTCTGCTCGCCATCCCAATAGATGCGCAGGACTATCCGTTTCAGATGGTAGGATTCCGAGCTGGCAATCGTAAACCACAGGTGCGAGACCAGGCCCGGACCATCCGTGTCCAGCAGGGTGAGCGTCGCACCGGGCAGCAACCTTGCGCCGGTCGGCATTGGCTCCAGTGGGATCGGCGCTCGAAGCCCGATGCGCCGTGTAGGTTTGTTGGCGGGTAAGATTCGGTTGCCAGGGCGCGCTTTGACCCAGCGCTATGAGCGGCAAGCTCGCAGCCAGGTATACGAGCAAAAGGCATCGACTCACAGGCAACTTCCCTCAGTGCTTCGCCTAAGATTATTGCATTTTCACTTCACTCCGGACACCACCGCCACGCTATCAGGCCCCAGCTTGATCTTCGCGCCGCTCAAGGCAATGGAGTCATCGGAAGCCAGCAGCAATTGGCCGCCACTGCCGATTTCCACTTCCACTGGCGCTTTGCCCAGATTGCAGGCAATACGGAAACCGCCACGCTCCAGCACTAACCACTGCGCTGCTTCGTCGAAGCGTACCTGGACGGCGTTGAGGTTTCCATCCGATAGTTCGCTGCTGCTTGCGGCGCAAGTTGATCAGGTCTTTATGCCACTGCAGCAGAGAGGCATGGGGCTGCTCTCTTAGCTCGGACCACTGCAACTTGGAGTCTGTGAAGGTCTGCTCCGCCTGAGGATCGGGAATCGCATCCGGGCTCCAGCCAAAGGCGACGAATTCTTTTTTGCGTCCCTCGGAGATCGCCCGCCCCAGCTCAGGATCATCGTAATCAGTGAAATATAGAAAAGGAGCAGACGCTCCGAACTCTTCCCCTTGAAAGAGCATGGGCACGAAGGGCGCGGTGAGCACGAGCGCGGCGGCTATCTTCGCGCGTCCTACGCCTGCTTCATGGCTGACGCGTTCGCCTTGGGCACGATTGCCTACCTGGTCATGGTTCTGAACGAATCCGACAAAGCGATGCCCGGAGAGGCCCACCACCTGGCGTCCATGATTACGCTCGCGATACTCGGAATAGGTGCCGTCGTAGACGAAAACGCAACGCAGAGACTTGGCCAAAGCCGCTAGCGAACCGAAGTCCGCATAATATCCTTCACGCTCCCCGGAGATGACGGCGAACAGGGCATGGTGGAAGTCGTCACTCCATTGAGCATCGAGACCGTATCCGCCCGCCTCCTCTGCTTTTACGATCCTGGGATCGTTTAAATCGCTTTCGGCGATCAGAACGAAATGCTTTCCCACGGCTGCTTCGAGTCTTCGTGTTTCACCCGCGAGCTGCTCCAGGAAATGGATCGCAGAGCGGTCATTGAATGCATGCACCGCATCCAAGCGCAATCCATCCATGTGATAGTCACGGAGCCACATCAGCGTGTTGTCAACCAGAAAGCGGCGCACCTCGGTCGCGCCGGCAAATTCGAAGTTGATCGCGTCACCCCACGGTGTGGAATGGTGATCGGTGAAGTAGGGTCCGAATTTGCTCAGGTAATTGCCCACCGGACCGAGATGGTTATAGACCACGTCCAACAGCACGGCCAGCCCTTTGCCATGGCATGTGTTCACGAACCGCTTGAGGTCGCCAGGCTCGCCGTAGGCGTTGAATGGCGCATACAAATCCACCCCGTCGTAGCCCCATCCACGCCTGCCCGGGAAATTTGCAATCGGCATCAGCTCCACGTGGGTCACGCCCAGGTCTTTCAAATAGTCCAGGCGGGACTCAGCCGCCTTCAGTGTTCCCTCCGGAGTAAAGGTGCCCAGGTGCAGCTCGTAGATGAGCGCGCTGGAGAGAGGGGGAGCCTGCCAGCCACTGTCGCTCCAGGCAAATGCAGCATCATCGACCACTCGCGATTCACCATGCACGCTGTTCGGCTGCCAGCGCGTGCGCGGATCGGGCAGTGCCGGCTCCTGACCATCGATGACGAACCCATAATCGGTGCCAGGGCCCGCACTGGCAACCGCCGCGGACCACCAACCCCTTCCCTTGCCGGACATGGCGAATCTCTCGTTTCCTATTTTGACTTCCATGGTTCGGGCATAAGGAGCCCAGACTTCAAATACGTGCATGCCATTCCTCCGGCGATCGTTCTTTGGTGTCTAGGCGAGCGACAGTATTAGCCCACACCCTGGCTAAGAGTAAGAATGCGATATTTTCAGTTGGATGCAGGAAGAAGCCTACTTCGATGGAGCGGCCCCGCCGGAATCGGGGCCGCCCAGTTTAAAGGCGGCATTCACCAGCGCAATATGTGAGAGCGCCTGGGGGAAGTTTCCTACCAGTCGCCGGGCTCCGGGATCGTACTCTTCCGCCAGCAAGCCCACGTCGTTGGCCAGGGACACCACGCGCTCGAAAAGCTTTCTTGCATCGGCATCACGCCCTTGCAGCTGGAGAGCACGCACCATCCAGAAACTGCAGGCGAGAAAGACTCCCTCTCCGGGGGGAAGCCCATCCGAAGACTTGACGGTGTTGTAGCGCAGCACCAAGCCCCCGGACATCAACTGTTGTTCGATCGCCTTCAGGGTGCCGCTGACCCGCGGATCCGTGGGAGGAAGAAAGCCCGTCATGGGCATGAGCAGCAGGGACGCATCCAGTTGGTCGGAGCCGTAGCTCTGCACAAAGCTACCCAGCTTCTCGTTGTACGCCTGGCTGCAGATTTCATCGTGAATTTTCGTCCGCACCTTTTGCCAGCGTTCCACGGGAGCACCGGCATGCAACATCCCCGCTGCCTTGATGGCCCGATCGAAGGCGACCCAGGCCATCATCTTGGAGTAGGTGAAGTGCTTCCTGCCACCGCGCGTCTCCCAGATGCCTTCGTCGGGCTGCTGCCAGATGGTTTCGAGATGCTCGACCAAGTGGCGCAGCATGGAAAACGATACCTCTCCATCCTTGCCCAGCTGGCCCAGCGCCTGGTGAAATGCTCCCAGCACTTCGCCATAGATGTCGAGCTGCAACTGTTCTGAAGCTGCGTTCCCGATGCGTACGGGTTTAGAGTCTTCATATCCGGAGAGCCAGGTCAATTCGCGTTCCGGCAGATAGCGTTCACCGGCAATGCCGTACATGATCTGAACCTGGTCTGGACTGCCGGCGATGGCGCGCAGCAACCACTGCTGCCAGGCCTTGGCCTCCTGGTAGTACCCACCATGCATGAAGGCATCCAAAGTGAACGTTGCATCGCGCAGCCAGCAGTAGCGATAGTCCCAATTGCGAGGACCGCCTATTTGCTCGGGTAGTGACGTGGTTACAGCGGCAACGATTCCACCGGTTGGCCGGTAGGTGAGGGCTTTTAGTGTTATCAGCGAACGCTCCACGATGTTTCGGTACGGTCCCTGGTAGCTGCAGGTGAGCGGCCCATTCCTCCCAGAATTTTTGCGTCCCTGCGATCGATTTATCTACATCGATGGCGCGCGGCGCGTGCAGGTGCGAGCGGCCATAGGTCATAACGAACTCGACGCTTTCTCCCTCGCTCACCGTGAATTCGCTGACTGTGGTGAGATCCTCACCGGCGAGCGGCGCCTTGGTGCGAAGGACCACAAGGTCAGGCCCGGCGATGGCGCGGATACCGTCGTCGTGGCGCGTCACCCAGGGCACGGTTGCTCCGTAGTTGAAGCGTATGGAAAGCTCCATCTGCATCGGTGCGCTTCCGCGAATTCCCTTCACGATGCGTACGATGTCGGAGGTGGTATTCCCGGCGCGAATGGGCATGAAGTCGATCAGCATCACCGCAAAATCTGCGGTTTCAAACGTCGTCTCCAGAATGAGCGTGTGATCGCGGTACTTGCGCGTCGTCTTGACAGCTTCAGCCGCCGGCGCCAGCAACCAGCGTCCGTTTTCCTCCGACCCCAACAGACGGGCAAAACACGCGTCGGAGGAAAACTCCGGCCAGCAAAGCCAATCGATGGAACCATCCAGGCCGACCAGTGCGGCTGTCTCGCAGTCGCCGATTACGGCATAGCTTTCAATGGGAGCAAAGGTCTTCTTTTTGGTGTCTATCACGCTCTTGGTGTCTATCACGGCTCTTGCCATCCTCGTGCAAGCCTAACTATAAGGCAGGCCCAACTCTAATGGTAATAGCCCTGGTCTTCTCCGCCCTTCACCTGGCCATACTCGAGCAAAGTAACCAGCAGTACGCCGCCGCAAATGTTGCCCAGCGTTGCCGGGGCGAGCCAGGCGAAGTACCTTGACACAGCAAGCTGATGATCAAGGATTGCCGCTAAAATTTCGCCGCTGGTTGCGATGCAGTGTGCGAAGCCTCCCAGACCCACCACAAACGTCAATAGCCAGATCAGCATTACAGAGCCGGTGATGGAGTGGCTGCCACTCACCAGCCAGGCGACCAGCGCGATGATCCAGCCGCCGATCACCCCACTCCAGAAAACATGGCTCGTCGTCACACCGGCAGCCTCCACACCGATACGCGTCATCGCAGCCACAAATTCCGGACGAAGGGCGCCGGTCCGCACGGCGAGCAGAGCGAAGAGAAACGCTCCGAATACGTTGCTCGGGAGAACGATGGCCCATAGGCGGAGTGTTCTCCAACCGTGGCGGCGTTCCGCGAGCATAAGAGCTACGGGGTAAAGGGTATTTTCTGTAAACAGTTGCGCCCGGCCGAGAATGACGGCGATGAATCCAATGGGATACAAGAGGTCGGCAACGAATTTGGCGGTTGGACTATGCCCTAGCTGGGCGATCACAATCGATGTGCTCAGGGCAGTCAAGCCCATGGTGATTCCGCCAGCCAGTCCTGAAATGAATAGGCCGACCACTGAGCGATTCAGCTCGTGGCGCGCATTACGCGAAACTTGCTCGTAAATCTCATCCGCTGTTGGCCGGTCCAGTTCGGTTTGCGCTTGAGAACCGCCCGCAGCGGCCAGCGGTTCGGGGCGCCTATCTTTTCTTAACTTGCGCAGGGGCACGAAAGCTCCAATCTAAAACTTCACTGCAAGGCATCATCGGCACGGATTCTCTGAACGCGACTCGGGACGTAGGGGGCTGCGTGAGAACTGGCGAAACCGCAGGTCCCTCCACTACGCGGTTTGATGCGGCCACACGCGAGGCGCCACACGACGAGTTTCCAGGCAATGAAACCGAGCTAGGCTCGATGGTACATTCATCTTTACCGGATTCAGCCGCTCAAGCGACCTGGTAAGGAGGATCTTTGCTGTCCAGAACGTCCCACGCTGCCAACTTCACTCGCCTTCACATCGTGCCCTGGATGCTTTGCGCCCTGGTGGCCTTCGCCCCTTCCCTTGCGAGGAAGGCGAACGCCGCTGACTCTTCGTCGGGCGCAAGCATCATGAATGCGGCGGAAGCAGGCAAGGCGTTACCGGCCACGGTCTTCTTCCGCGGCCAGTCAGCAAGCGTACAGGCACGCAACTCCGGCGGAGTGAAGCTGCCCGATGGCATGTTGGTGCTCTGCGCCCTGGTGGATACTTCTGGCTACTCGACCGCCGTGCAGCAGAAATATCAAGCCTATTTCATCACCGAAGTCCCTCTCGACATCAACGGGCAGACGCTAAAACCGGGCGCTTATGGGGTGGGCTTTATCGAGGGCTCAAAGTTCATTGTGATGGATGTCGGCGCCCACGAACTCTTTACCGTTGGTGGCACTCACGATGCGGCGCTAAAGCGGCCCACGCCCTTGCAGGTTCTCGCCGATACCGCGCCCGGCCACTACCGGCTCTACATCAACCGGAATTACGTTGTGTTTAATCCCGCTCCTGCCCAGTAAACGGCCGGGGCGACACCCCAAGCAGAGCCGCATTCAAGTCAGGATGCCGGTTGTGGCGCACCAGCCCGATCACACTGTCACTGCGAAAGCCGAGCTTCAGCCCGGCTGCCTCGGTGAATTTCAGGCCCTGATAAACCAGTTGCCACGGTACACAAACAAAACGTGGCTTGCTGCTCGTCGATTGAGCCAGTCGCTGCATGAGGGAACGTAGCGGCCAGCCATCAGGATGAGCCACGGTTACCGGCTTCTGCGGCACCTTCTCCGCAGACACGGCAGCAACTACGGCGGCAGCCAGATCCTCTTCGTGCACCAGGTATTGCGTGTAGCGGCCATTGCCCAGCAGCGGGATGATCGCTCCTCTAGCCGCCTGCGCTTTGAGTGCGCCGAACATCCCTCCTGGGCGTTCGCCATAGACCAAGCCCGGGCGAATCACGACCCCGCCCTGCCGAGCCACCTCCCGCTCGACGGCCAGCTTGGTCTGTCCATAATATGATTCGGCCTCGTCAAAGGCGCTGATGGTGGAGATGAAGACAAATCGCGCCACATCCGCTGCCCGGGCTGCGTCGAGGAGGCGAAGGGAACCCTGCACATTCACCCGCTCCAGATCACGGGGGCGCACCAGGCGCAGGTCCCAGGCGGCGTGCACCACTGCCGAAACCTCGCGGCGGCGCAGCTCTTCGCTGAGAGCATTCGGCCCCGAACCAGAGCCTTGGTCGAGCGACCAGCGAATCTCGTCCTGCTCCAGCTTCTCTCTTCGCGACAAAGAGACTGCGGTCCAGCCCGCGGCCGTCAGGCCGCGACGCAAAGCCGAACCCACGTACCCGTGGGCTCCGGTTAATGCACAGACCTTCATGCGTAAAGCTCCCATTCGTCACCGATACGGTGCGCATTGGCCATCGCGGTCAGCGTGATGGTGGTTGCAGGGATCGAAGGGAAGATAGACGAATCCACCGCGTGAATGCGGCGCAGCCCCGCCGGCCGCCCAAAGACATCCGTCTCCAGCCCTTGCGGATGCTGACGCATTGGCAAGCTGCCGCCGCCGTGAAAACCACGGCCGGGAGCGCCAACGCGCAGCAGTGACGGCAGCGGTACAGCCCGGAGGTCACCCACCATGGTGAAGAGTTTGCGGATGAGCGCGCTGATCTGCCCTCTGGTTTCCGGCTGCTCGGTGGCCGAGACATAAAGCAGATCTTCTCCCGAGTTTTGCCGGCGGAGCTCGATCGAAAGGCGGCCTGACTGCGACGAGTGCAAATAACCTTGAAATAAGAGCAGGCGTGAAAGCAACGCGTTCGCGGCCAGAACTTTACCAGCCCCCCACAATGCCGAACGCAAGGCGACCTCGAAAAGATCGTTGTAGGTGTAAGTCTGCAGGTGGACCGTGTAGGGGCTTACCGTGCGATCGTCGATTTCAAGAAACAGTTGAGCCAGCGTATGCAGAGCCTCTGTGCGCACTCCGGCCAACCCCCGAAGCCGCAGTAGGGGCAACAGGAAGTACTGCGAATCCGACGCCGGTGTGGCATGGTCGTACATCTCCAGCGAACGCAAGAGCAGCGCTGTGGTCTCCAGGAAGCCGCAGGCCAGGTAAACCCGCTCCCCTATAAAGCTTTGGGGTGTTTGTCCGGGCAAGCGCATGCCGCTTATTTTCACCTGGCCTCCGATTTCCTCCACTCGCTTGGCGTGAAAGCCGGAGACGTAATGAAAGTCGGGATTCTGTTGAAGCTGCCGCAGAGTCGTGCGCGTGGAATAAATCAATCCGTAGGGGCAGCCGTACATGCAGAGCCCGCAGCGCGCGCAATCGTGACCATTCTGCCGCGCATGCACGGCGATCCGAGCCGCTCCGTACTGCACTCCCTTTGCGGCCAGGCTGCCCGCGTGGCGCTCCATGTCCTGAAGCATGGCAGCGGCCTGGCGGCTCATTTCGAGTGGCTCGTAGCTCTGGGCATAGAGAGGAAACTGCTGCTCGAGCCCGTCCCGGCGAGCGGCCAAGGGCATAAATTCAAAGACTGAGCGGTAGTGCCTGGCCAGCCGATTTTCATCGATGGGCCAGTCTTCCATGTCGCTCTGTCGATAAGGCAGCACAACCGATCCCCATACATTGCTGAATCCACCCTGGGCATAGGAGGTGGCGACGCTTGCCTTCTCCAGCTCGATTTCCGTTGCGCCGGCAACTCCGCGATAAGGAAAGTCCGAGCCGTAGACCAGTTTGGCTGGGATGCCCCCGGTATCCGCTCCCATGCCTTCCTTCAGGAATGCGCGCTCGGCCGGCCCCCATTGCTGCGGCGGAATGGACTGCAAGGCTACCAGTTGCCGGCTCCGTCCGGCATCCAGTTCCAAACCCACGTCGAGCAGGGTTACCTTCCTCCCCTGGCGCAGCAACGCGTATGCACACGATACCCCGCTAGGCCCGGAACCGATGATGTAGTGCATGCTTGGAGATGCCTTATGCTCTTACCAACTGCTCTTTTATCCTAGAGCCTGGAAAATATTCGTCTTGCTTGAATCATCGCATCGCCGTTGTGAAGTCAGCGTCGTGATCCCTTGCCTTAACGAGGCGGAAACGCTCGCCAGCTGTATCGAGAAGGCGCATACCGCCATGCGCGAAGCCGGCATCGATGGAGAAGTCGTGGTTGCCGATAACGGCAGCACCGACCGCTCGCCGGAGATTGCTGTCGCTTTCGGGGCTCGGCTGCTCTCCATACGCCGCCGCGGATATGGGGCCGCGCTCATGGGGGGATTCACCCAGGCCTATGGCCGCTACCTGGTCATGGCAGATGCCGATGCCAGCTATGATTTTGCGCATGTGCCCAGATTCGTTGGGCCGCTGCGTCACGGCGCCGACCTGGTCATGGGAAACCGCTTCAAGGGCGGCATCGCTCCCGGCGCCATGCCCTTTCTGCACCGTTATCTGGGCAATCCTGTCCTGAGCTTTCTGGGCCGGCTCATTTTTGGCGCCAAGTGCGGCGACTTCTATTGCGGCATGCGCGGCTTGAGCAAAGAGGCCTTTGAGCGCATGCACCTATGTACCACGGGCATGGAGTTCGCCAGCGAGATGGTAGTCAAGGCCACCCTGGCAGGTATGCGCGTGGAGGAGGTACCCACGACCCTCTCGCCCGATGGCCGCAGCCGTGCCCCGCATCTCCGCACCTGGAGGGACGGCTGGCGCGGTCTCCGCTTTCTCTTCCTCTATAGTCCGCGCTGGCTTTTTTTCTATCCTGGCCTGCTGCTGATGGCGTCTGGGCTTGGCCGGCACCTTGTGGCTGCTGCCGCACCGGCGTCACATCGGTGGAGTCTCTTTCGACGTGGATAGCCTGGTCTATACCCTGGGCGCGAGTTTTGATCGGCTTTCAGGCGATCGTCTTTGCCTGTTTCGCCAAATTGTATGGTGTGATGGCGGGTCTGCTCCCGCGGCGCCCGTGGATTGAAAAATGGCTGCGCTACGTAAGCCTCGAGCGAGGCTTGGTGCTGGGAGGGTTGCTGACCCTGGCCGGCCTTGCTGCGACACTCTACGGCGTGCAACTGTGGCGCCTGACTGGCTTTGGGGAGTTGAACACCAGTGGGATGTTGCGCATTACTCTGCCTTCCGCCTGCGCTATGATGCTCGGCGTCGAGGTCGCCTTTGCCAGCTGCTTTCTAAGCATCCTCCGCCTGGGCGAGACGGAGAGCCGCACCCGGAGAGACCATCTGCACGACGAAGGCTGAACCCATTGCAGATAAGTGCACATTCGCTCTATGTGCTCGAGCTCGCCGTTACCCTGCTTAGCCTGCTGCTGGCTTTCCGAGCGCCCGCGCATCAGTCTACGGACCTATTCGGTCGCCCTCCGCAACTTGCGGCGCATCGCGAGACGGCCCTTACCTCTCTGCTCTGCTAGTAGCAGCACTTCCCTTGCTGCTGCGCTTCGCCCTGCTGCCCTGGATCCCGGTGCCCCAACCGCAGATCCAGGAGGAGTTCAGCTACCTGTTGGGTGCAGATACCTTTGCCCACGGCCGTTTGGCCAACCCCACGCATCCGATGGCGGTTTTTTTCGACAACATTCAGCTGATACAGACTCCTCACTACGCCTCGGCACGGCCACCGGGTCAGGCTGTCTTCCTGTGCCTGGGCGAAGTGCTTTTCGGGATGCCCTGGTTGGGCGTTTGTTTAAGCGTAGGGCTGATGTGCGGGGCGTTCTACTGGATGCTGCGCGCGTGGACCCGGCCTGCCTGGGCGCTGCTGACCGCAGTCATTTTCGCGATTCGATTCGGCGTTTTTACCTACTGGACGAACTCCTATTGGGGCGGATCGGTGATTGCGCTGGGTAGCGCGCTGGTGGTGGGTGCTCTTCCCCGCTTGCTGAGCAGGCAGAGAATCCGCGACGCATGGTGGTTTGGCGCGGGGTGCTGCCTGCTTGCTTCCACCCGGCCGTTTGAAGGCCTTGTGCTGGTATTGCCGGCGGCGATCGTGCTGCTGGCGTGGTGGATAAGGTCAGAGGACTGGAAGGAACGCCGCTTCCGCCTGGTGCGCACCCTGCTGCCCATCAGCGGCATGCTGTTTGCCTTCTTTGCCTGGCTCGCTTATGACAATTTCGCCAGTACGGGGCACGCGGCTGTCTCCGCATACCAATTGTGGCGGCAACAGCAGTCGGTAGTCCCTTCGTTTTTGTGGCAACCGCTCCGCAAGACGGCACCCATCTATTACTCGCTGCAAACCCGGCAGTTCAATACCGTCTGGGAGATGTCCTACTGGAACCAGCTGCACCAGAACGTGGCCCTTGGAATCCTGCACGTGGCTGAGCGGCCAATTCAATTTCTGCAGATCTTCCTTCGGCCACTGCTGCTGTTGCCGTTCCTCGTCCCGTTGCTTATTAAAAGAGACCTCAACCTGCCGCGGGGCGGCGCATCATGACCGACGGGCTCTTTGTGGCTGTTGGTCTGCTTGCCATTCTGCTCGGCCACTCGTTTCCAGTGACGTTGATCTGGTATGCCTGGGCAGCATGGATGCTCGCCCACGCGCGCTTAAAGCCAGGTCTCCGTCTGGTTATGGTTATGCTCCTTTGCGGAGCGTTCTGCTCCCTGCTCACCAACTTCCACATGCCAACGTACGAGGCCCCATTTGTAGCCCCGGCCTTTGCTCTGGTAGCCGTGGGAATGCGCTCTTTGGCCACCTGGCGCCGACGAGCAGGGACAGGCAGAGCGATGGTGGTGAACCTGTCACTGGGGTGCGGCTTACTTTTCCTGGTGTATACGCTATTGGCTGTTTTTCACTTCCATGTGGACGGTGAGTCACCTTTTAATTGGTCCTCCTACGAGAATCGTCTCCAGGCGCGGGCTGTGGCGCAGAGATTTCTGGAACAACAGCCCGGCAAGCAACTGGCCATCGTCCGCTATGGACCCGACCATGATGTGCTCTACGAGTGGGTGTGGAATCTGGCCGACATAGACCAACAGAAAGTGATCTGGGCGCGCGAACTGAAACCGGCTTGGGATGTGCAGCTGCTGCGCCATTATCCGGACCGAAGGGTTTGGCTGATCGAACCAGATGCCGCACCTGGTGCGGGGCCCGGGGCAGCAGCGATGCCGGCTCGCATCAGCCCCTATCCTGTCGGCGACCTGCCGAAACAGGGCGAGGCGCTACCGGATCTCGGAGCTGTTCACCTAACAATAGACTGGTTGGCTCATTGCTTAATATCGGGTTTGGTGCGCAAGGTAATCCGGTGATGTCGTATGGAATTTCCTGCATTCGAGTCTCTCAGTAGCTGACTCCTGGTCTCTGAGCCATGGTCTGCCACCATCTCGGTTAGGGACATTCAGGCGTCACCGGTTCGGCGTCTCTGGATACATGACTCGAACCTCCTGGCTACTCTCAGAAGTCTCGCGTCGGATAACATTTGGATAGTGAAGTCAGTGATGCTCTCCCCGGCGCAAGAACGGTACCTCCACTAAAGGTTGTAGGTGGAAGGGGAGCGAATTTCCGCTGAATCCGTCGATAATCTCAAGAACGGAAAGAGGTTTTGCTTGGTCCCCCCCGCCCCTGTCAATCCGCAAATCGAGCATCCCAACAAATCGTCAGCGGATTTAGTCGGCGGCGTCAAAGCCACCAGCCGTTTTTTGCGCACCTTCGGTTTTCATGTGCTGGCCGTGCTGCTGGGTATCGCGCTGGCATTTATGTAGGAAAATCCAAAAAGGCTTCACGCGCCAGCCGGCGTCGGGCAAGCGTCCAGGATTTTGGCGACCGTGGACCGCAACCCACCCGGATTGTTCAGCTCCACCTGATACGTCGGTGATCCCAGGTGCCGCTCTTCTGCTGAGCGGATGGTCAATATCCTGCATTCAGGATGCAGATGCAGAGCCTGATCGATCAGGCTTCTTCCTACCTTCTCCTGCACAGTTTGACAGAGGATCAATAGCTCGTAAGGCCGCGCCAGGATGGCTCGTTCTGCCTCCCGTGAACTTGCGGACGCGATCTGCCAATCCCGCAGCAGCTCGGCGCGTGTATGCAAGAGAACCGGGTCGTCTCCCACGATCAAGATCGATGCTTTCACGTTCGCCTCCTTCTCGAGGTGTCTTTGCCGCGTACCCAACCAAGAGACTGGAACTATAAGAATGGACGCAGATGCCGCCTCGAATGTTTGCGGTGGAACAAAACTACAGCGTTCAGGAAAATGAAAATTGCGCATATTTTCCTTCCAGCCTGGCAGGCTCGTTCTACACTCGTAGCACTCTATGCGATGGACTCCTGGTGGTCTTAGCAGCGACGTTGAGGATCGGCGAGGCCAGTCAGGCGGCGGCTTCGGCGGGGGCGGGCTTGGAATCGTAGGATTTCTCATCCTGCTGGTGATCAGCCTGGTCACCGGCCGCAACTACATTGGCGCTTATTTTTCAAGCGGTGGCGCGACCCACGTGCAGCAGCAGCGCCCACCACGCGCCGCGTCGCCACAAGAAGACCGCTCCGCGCAGCTGGCCTCTTTTGTGCTGGGTGATACCCAGGACACATGGACACGGATTCTTGCCCAGGAAAATATCCGCTATCCGCGAGCGAAGCTGGTGCTTTTCCGCGACTACACGCAGTCGGGTTGCGGTGCGGCGCAATCGGCGACCGGCCCTTTCTATTGCCCGGCAGACCAGAAGGTGTATCTCGATCTTGGGTTCTGGGATCAGCTGAAGCAGTACGGTGCTTCGGGCGAGTTTGCCCAGGCTTACGTAATTGCACATGAAATTGGGCATCACGTGCAGAATGTGCTGGGCATCGAGAGCAAGGTGCGCGCCATGCAGCAGCAGAACCCGCGGGCACGCAATCAGTTATCTGTAGCGATGGAGTTACAGGCGGACTGCTTTGCCGGAGTGTGGGCGCGCTCCACGGCTGAACGGCAAATCCTCGAACAAGGGGATGTGCCGGCCGCTTTGCAAGCCGCGGCCGCGGTGGGCGATGACCGAATGCAGAAGATGGCGCGGGGGTACGTGACCCCCGACTCATTTACCCACGGCTCGTCGCAGCAGCGCGTGGGATGGTTTAACCGCGGGCTCAACAGCGGCCAAGTCAGTGCCTGTAATACCTTCTCCGCCGCTGGACAACAACCGTAGCTGCCCTCAGAGCCGGGCAGCTACAGCCTTGGTTTCGGTGTAATGCTCCATGACTTCCTTGCCCATTTCGCGGCCCCAGCCGGATTGCTTGTAACCGCCGAACGGCCAGGCAGGATCGCCGTAGTTATGGGTATTGATGCAGACGGTGCCCGCCCTGATCTTGCGCGCCATCATGTGGGCAGCCTTCAGGTTCTGCGTCCAGACGCTTGAGGACAGGCCATATTCAGTGTCGTTGGCGAATTTGGCGACTGCGTCCAGGTCGGCATCGTCGAAGGATTGAACGCAGACCACCGGCCCGAAGATCTCCTCGCGCACCACCTTCATGTTGCGATCGGTCCGGGCCAGCACCGTCGGCTCGACGAAATAGCCCTGGTTGCCCTTGGCCTTGCCGCCGGTAACGACTTCGGCGCCTTCTTTCCGGCCTGAGTCGAGGAAGCCGGTGACACGGTTGTGCTGCTCCTTCGAGACCAGCGGCCCGAGGTTGACCGTCGGATCGAGGCCATGCCCGATCTTGAGCTTGCCCGCCTCCTTGGTGACGCCTTCGACGATCTTGTCGAAGACCGACTTGTGCGCGAACAGGCGCGAGCCGGCCGTGCAGCACTGGCCCTGGTTGTAGAAGATCGCGCTCGCCGTGCCGGCGATGGCGAGTTCGAGATCGGCGTCGGGGAAGACGATCGCCGGCGACTTGCCGCCGAGTTCCAGCGACACGCGCTTCAGGTTGCCGGCCGCGGCCTTGACGATCAGCTTGCCGACCTCGGTCGAGCCGGTGAAGGCGACCTTGTCGACGTCGGGATGTTCGGCGAGCGCGGCGCCCGGCCGTCTCCCCAAAGCCGGTGACGATGTTGACGACGCCGTCGGGGAAGCCGGCTTCGGTGATCAGTTCGCCCAGGCGAATGGCGGAGAGCGGCGTCTGCTCCGCGGGCTTGAGCACGATGGTGCAGCCCGCGGCCAGCGCCGGCGCCAGCTTCCATGCCGCCATCATCAGCGGGAAAGTTCCAGGGGATGATCTGGCCGACGACGCCGACCGGCTCGCGCATGGTGTAGACGTGCCAGTTGCCGGCTGAAGAGACGGGAATCTGCTCGCCGTTCAGGCGCGTTGCCCATCCCGCCATGTAGCGGAACATCTCGATCGAGCCGCCGACATCGTCGCGGCGCGCGTTGGTCACCGGCTTGCCATTGTCGAGCGCTTCGAGTTCGGCGAGTTCGTCGGCGTGACGCTCGAGCAGGTCGCCCAGCGACCAGACGAGCCGCTGTCTGGCTGCGGGTGACATCTTGGGCCATGGACCGGTCTCAAAGGCGCGGCGCGCGGCTGCGACCGCAAGATCGATATCCGCCTTATCGCCTGCGGGGACGTGGGCGATGATCTCCTCGGTCGCGGGATCTTCGACCGCAAAGGTTTGGCCGCTGCGCGCGTCGACCCATTTGCCGTCGATCAGCATTTGATGTTTCTTGGCCATGAATGCGGCCGCGGCTGCGCCGAGCGCAGGCTTGTGGATCGCGGGCGTCATCGCTTCATCAGTTGTGGGCATGGACAACTCCTTGCAGTGGCAATTCTCTTGCGAATAATGGTGCCCCCGCTTGCCGAGGGATGTCAATGAAGCGAGGACCGTGGTGCGGTGACGGTCGAACTAGTGTTTCATTTTCAGGGCAGCCACATCGAAGGTTGTGACCTGAGCGGCCATCAGGCCATCGAGGAGCACCCGTCCGGTTCCCATGCGGTTCTGCGTATGGACACAGACTGCACGGGAGCCGGAATCGTGCGCAAAGTGTCGTTGGATTGGTGGAGCTAAGCGGGATCGAACCGCTGACCTCCTCGTTGCGAACGAGGCGCTCTCCCAGCTGAGCTATAGCCCCACAATGGCAGGAACAACCAGCATCAGTTTAAAGCATTTTCCTGATTAATGTGACGTGAACCGGCCTTCGAGGCCGCTGAAGAGCGCATCCAGATGTGCCTTGGGAATCTGGCCCTGCGCCATTCCAGGGGATCCGCCCCCCCGCAGACCATAAGCCGCAAGCGCCTCGCGAAGCAGGGTCCCGCAATCGACCTTCGCATCCGCGCTGGCCCCCATGACCACTCGGGCCGGTTCCTCCTGGGTGGAGGCCAGCAGCACGCAGGTTTCTCCGGCCGAGGCCACCAGCCGCGACGCCAGCAACTTGAGGTAGCTGGCATCCTGGTCGGCAAAGATTCTGCGCAACACTCTGCGGCCCTGGCCCGAAGGGTATTCGAGCAGCAGCCTCGAGGCATGGTAGCCGGCCATCTCCTCGGTGAGTTTCTGGCGCGCCTTGTGGGCTGCCTTGCCCTCCGCCAATAGCCGCTCCACCGCCTCCGCAACCTCAAGGCGGCCCACTGACAGCGCGGTAGCCGCTCGCGTAAGCGTTGCCAGATCCCGCCGGGCCGTCACCGCCGCGCGCAGGCCACAGACAAATTCGACGCGAATCCCCTGCCGCATGCGTTCGGTCCCGCGGATCAGCAGCCCGCCTATCTGGCCCGTGGCGCGCACATGGGTACCGCCGCAGGCGTTGAGATCGATCTCGTCGATCTCGATCAGCCGGATGTCCCCTTCCCTTTCCGGCAATTTATGAAGAGTGCCGGCGGCCAGCAGCATCTCCGCTTCGGCCCGCGGGATGGTGCGCATGGTGACCGCACGATCTTCGGCGATGATCTCGTTGACCGCGTCCTCGACCCGCTCCAATTCCTCCTGGGAAATGGCTTCGCGGGCGAGATCGATGGTCGAGGTCATCTCGCCCAGATGGAACGAAACCGTCGCCGCGCCCAGCTGGCGATAGACCACCGCGGATAGCAAATGCTGACCCGAGTGCTGCTGCATGTGGTCGCGGCGACGGCTCCAGTCTACGTAACCACGCACCGCGGTTCCGGCCAGGAGCGGCTTCGGCGTGGTGTGCCACACCTCTCCCTGCTCGTCCTCCTCTACTGAGAGGATGGGCGCTTCCAAGCAGAGCGCCGCCCGAAGAGGTAGCCGTGAGCATGCCGGTGTCATGCGGTTGGCCGCCGCTGGTGGGGTAAAAAGCGCTACGGTCGAGGGCGATTTGCCACAGCGACCGCCCCTGGTTCCGGGAAACCTCGCGAATGTCGGAAACCTGCGCCTCGAAAGAGGCCAGTGATGGGTCAGCGTAGTAGAGCCGGTCAGACATGCTGCACGTTATTCTATCCGGGAGCGCAGCGGGCCCGCAGCGGGCGCTCCAAGGAGGAGATTCACGTTGTCATTTCGCAAAGCGGGAGCATTTCTCTCGAGTGTCGCGCTTCTGTTTGGCCTCGGGGTCTGCGTCCGCGCAGAGCACCCAGCTCTATGTGCACCGAACTGCTGGAGAAGGGAGACGCAAAAGCCGTCGCGGCTTGCAAAGCGCAAGCTCGATGAGGCCGAAAGCGGCCCCGCCACCGAGCATATGGCACGCATCGTCGCCGACGACGAGTATGGCGTTGCGCTGCTGGCCATTGCGCACCAGCCAAAACAGGCGCTGGACGTCTTTCGACCGCGGGATCGCGCTCCTGCCGGCAAGCACCGTCAAGCCCGACAGCTTGCAGTGGGCGGTAGCGTTCTGGCACCGCGCCACTGCCTATCAGCAACTGGAGCAGTGGGAACAAGCGGCCGGCGATCTTGCGACGGCAGAGGATACCTTTACCAAGGGCATCGCAGGGGCCGTCGGGAATGCAGGGCTGGCGCAGCATCTCACGCAGCTGCGCCAGCGGGTCCGGGCAGCAGCGCGCGGATGTCCTGGACCACCTGGGCAAACACAGCGAAGCGCAAAGCCTGCGTGCTACACAATAGTGCTATTAACCGGGAGCTTCGTAAACGCCACTCCGGTTGCTCATCCGGCATAATCAATCTGTAGGTTTATGCCCGGGATGAAGGTTATTATGCGCGTTTGCATCTGCTGTTGCGTGGCCCTGCTCATGATTGGAAGCCAACCGCAATTCCTGCTCCGTGCACAGGCGTCCAGCCCAACAAAAGGCGGAACCGAACGCACCGCCCCCCTCTCCACTGAGCAGCGAAGACAAGGCCAATGAGTTGAGCGACCAGGTGGGCAAATTGATGGTGAAATGCGTGAACCTGCTCACCGCCCAGGATCCTCTCTCACTGGATTACTGCAAGCAGCAGCGCGATCTGGCCGACCAGTATCCTCCTCGGGAACGCATGGTGGACAAGATGTTGGCGCACGACGAATACGGGATCGCCCTGGCAGCCTTCGACCATAAGAAGGAGGCGCTGGAGGAGTTCGACCAGGAGGTCGCGCTGGTGCCCAAAGCCGTAAAGCCTGGGTCGCCGGAGTGGAGCACGGCTTACTGGCATCGGGCGATGATCTACACCCAGTTGGGCGAAATGGATAAGGCCGACCACGATTACCGAGCAGCGGAAGCGAACTTCCGCAAAGCGTCGTTCAACTCCGGGGAGCCCTCGGCAGAGAAGAAGCGGCGGGCCATTCTGCGCCAGCATGCGGCCCTGTTGCAGAAGGAAGGCAAGACCGAAGCAGCGCACCAGTTGCTGGAAGAGGCGGCGAAGTAGGCAGAATGACGGAAGAATCATCCCCCACAGAAAAGCCGCGGATGAAAAATATCCCTCGTGATGTAGAGCCCTACTTCATTGCGTTTCTACTCAAGGGCGAGCGCTGGAACGATACCCAGGGCGCGGATGTGGCCGACCTGGTGCCGCGCCAGCTGGCATTCATACGCGAACAGGTGCAAGCCGGACGCTACTTGCTGGCAGGTCCGATTACCGATGATGGGCCGCTGGTAGGGATTTCGATCATCGCCGCCGGCACCGCCGCAGAGGCGTTGGCGATCGCCAACGCCGATCCCGGAGTGCAGGCAGGACGATTGAGGGTGGAGGTGCATCCGGCCTTCCTGCCTTCGCTGAAGGAATTGAAAATCAATTATTCCTGAGCATTTCGAATTAGGCCGGAAAAGCAAAACCCCAGGGGCTAAAGTGTCTGCGTGAGAACGAAAGACCCGGCAGATCCCTCCGATCGCCAAGGCCCACGCTGGGAACCCCCTGCTTTAGCAGGGGAGCGATGCTTCAGCGTCGCGGAAAGGATGGCAACTTCCTCGCATCGGGCTTTAGCCCCTGAGGTATTTAATGCTCGGCGGGGATCTGGCGTACAAAGCCCCCAGAGCTGGTTTAGATTCCTTTTTCTTTTCGAGGCGCCGTAGAGCCGCGGCCATTGTCTCCTGGTAGCGTTTTGGCTTTTGCGGCAACAACGAGTGCTCGACGGCCTTCCTGTATCCGCCGGAATAGATCGCGTAAAAGACCGCAAGGGCGCAGCCAACCCCCAGGGCAAAGCCGAAGAAGTACCCCAGCATGATGTTGTAAAACACATCCATCGTCAGAGACCGCCTTGCACCGTCGTCTTAGGCCGGGCACGGTGCAGAACAGGCGGCCCACCCCGGCCCCACTCGCTGGGATCCCATCGAATTGGGCTAAGCTCATGGTCGCGATGGCGAAAGGTGATCGGGCGGGGCGGTTGGTGCGGCCCCATGGGGTCAAACGTAAGCACGATCTGGCTGCCGCTCTGCATCCAGCGGCCATGCTGGGTCACACTGTCTTTGCCAATGTATAGTGTGTCGAAAACGGCAGTACCGTCCGCAGCCAGGTTGAGGGTGAAGACCCGTTTGGCCGCATCCGCCGCCGGCGCATGACCCTGGTAAGTACCAGCAAGATCAGCCTCCTGCCGCCATAGAAAGCTGACGATAGCCATCCTGGCCGATCTCGGCTGTTGTGCTCCGGCGCAAGGCGCCATTATGAGCCAGCAAAGCACCACCAGGGTACCCAAAAGCTGGGAATGGACGCGGAGAGGTCTTGAAACAGCAACGTGCATGACGAATGATCATAGATGCCGTCCGCATACCCGGTCAGCAACAAATCGACAGTCGAGGTCCACCGGACGGCCGGAGACGGGCGGCGAGCGGAAAGGGCGTATCATGCGTCTCTATATGCGACAGTCTCTCCGTTCAAGACACGGCACCAACAACCGCTATGGGAACCGTTGAAGGACAATTCGTCGGATGGCTGGAGGCCGAGGCAGTGGCCAAACCAGAGCAGGATACGCACGGCCAGGTGACCGCCCTGGTAGAGGAGTATTCCACCACCCTTTACCGCGTGGCCTATTCGGTCACGCGCAACGCGGCCGATGCCGAAGATGTGGTGCAGGAGACTTTCCTGCGCGTTCTGCGCCACCGCAATAAGCTGGCTGAGGTGCGCGACTATCGAGTCTGGCTGGTTCGCATCGCATGGAACCTTGTCCTGGACCGCAAACGGCGCGCCAAAACACGGCCGCAGGCGGACGATTTTGAAGACCTGGCCCGGGTTTTGCCGGCGGGTGAGCTGAGTGCGGAAAAGATGGTGATCACCGCCCAGCGTCATGCACGGATTCTTCGTCTCATCGATACTTTGCCGGCCAGAGAGCGCGAAGTATTGCTGCTTTCCGCAGTAAAGGAACTTTCGACCGTGGAGATTGCCCTGGTACTTAAGACAACCGAATCGACCATCCGCTCCCGGCTTTACCGTGCGCGACACGCGCTCGCAGCCTTACTGGAGCAGGAAGGGACATTGCAATGAGCATACATTCAGAAATCGACGAGACGCTGCGCCGGCTGGGTAGTGTTGAGCCTCCCTCCGGTTTGGAACGGCGCGTCAACCTCCGGCTACGCACTCCACGCAGAGGCTTCTCCGTTTCGATGATCCAGGCCTTCTCCGCTTGCGCCGTGGCGGCGGGCGTTGCCCTATCCGCTGTAGCGTTGAACCCTGGCCTGCGCAACATGGTGCTTCACCACCATGCCGCCTCGCAAAGCGTCCCGGTGGCCGGCGCACCCCGCGTGGTGGCCCCTGCGGCCGGAGGTTTCGGGACCGCTTCGGCGGTACACGTGCCAGTAGAGCCGGTTCCTGTTCAGCCCACGCCTGTTAACCAGGGGCGCGGACGGTCCAGATCGGGCCGGACAGTGCTGCCAAACGGTGCCCCGACGTCGCTGCCGCGTGGCGTTGCAGCTCCCCACGCTCCTGTCCCCACTGCCGGCGCTGACTCGACCGCCAACTCGGCTCACTGATTCGCGCGCCCTCATCGGCCGATCAACAGGCTAAAGCACTGCCTCGATCACAACGTGAACCACTGCCAGCACCACGGCCCCAATGAAGGCGGCGCCGAAGCTCGCGATTTGCAGCCCCGGAGTAATCTTGCTCGCCAGGATGAGCATGAGGGCATTGATCACTAAAAACAGCAAACCGAGAGTCAGAATGGCGAAGGGAAAAGTAATTATCTTCAACAGCAGCCCCAGCGTCATATTCAGAAAGCCGATCACCAGCACTGCTACCAGGGCTGAGGGCAGGCTCACTACCCGGAAGCCGGGAACGATATACGTTACCGCTAACAAGGCCAGGGCGCCTATGACCCACTTCAAAAGCAAATTCACCATCGTGTTGATTTCCTTTCGCACCAGAATCCCGTGATCCTGTCGAGTGACCCGAAGGACTCAGGGGAAGCTTTTCGTTGTAACAGGCTACGCTAAGATGAGCGGTAAGGGGCAAGATATGCGCTCGAGCCCATGGCTCGCAACGAGTGCTTTGGTAGCCGCGTTGGCAGCGTTCGGCGGACGGGGAGTTGTGCTGCCTCTACCAGCCACGGCCGCAAGCGAACAGCCGGGGATACCCGATGCCGCCACCATGCTGCGAGAGGTAGAGGCTCATCAAAAGCAGCTGGACAAAATTAGGGAGAACTATACATTCCGAGCGGTCCAGACGACCCGGCAACTGGACAGCAGCGGGAACACGAAAAAGGTCGAAACCGAAGAGCACGAGGTCTTCTTTGTAAACGGACACCGGGTGGAGAAGCTGGTGCGCAAGGATGGCAAGGATCTCACCCCGGATCAGGCGCGCAAAGAACAAGACCGGGTCAATAAGGAAGTGGTGAAGATCTCGCAACCGGGCTATCGGGACAACACCGAAAAAGATGACATCACCGTCGCGCGGCTCCTGCAGATCGTTGCCTTTTCCAAGCCGCGCCGCGTAAGCCTCAATGGCCGCGACACTATCGCCTTTGACTTCGCCGGCGATGAACATGCCAAAACACACGGCCGGGACGAGGATGCACTGAAGAAAGTGAGCGGTACGGTGTGGATCGATGAAGCGGACCGCGAGGTCTCGCGCATGAGCGCCACGCTCGACGAGAATTACCATGTCGGCTTCGGGCTGCTGGCGTCAGTCGCCAAGGGCAGCAACATGGTTTTCGATCAGGCATTGATCCGCAACGAGGCCTGGTTGCCTACGGCGATCACGCTGCATCTACAAGCAAGGGCCTTGCTGGTAGCGGGCATCCGGGCGGATGTCAATATTCGTTTCGACCAATATAAAAAGTTTCAAACCGACGCGGAACAGCAGCCGGGAGCCACCGTCGCTACGCCACCGGCCCACTGATGGGCTTTTGCTACTTCTGCTGTAGCTTTTGCGCGGCGATCTGGCCAGCGGCCGATTTCGAACTCTTCAGCTGGGCGTAAAGCTTATTGGCTTCGGCAGGATTAGTTTTTTCGTAAAGCGCCGCCAATTGCAACTTAGCCGCATCGGCGGGCACCGTGTTGGTTGGTTTTGCGATCAGCTGCTGCAGAAGAACCACGGCTTGGCTAGTGCGGTTGGTCTGTTGGTACAGGTTGGCCAAGGCGAGTTTTGCCAGCGACGCTAACGCGGCATCGTGCCCATCGACGACCTTCTGCAGGGAGGTTTCTGCAGGGCCGGTCTGGCCCAGGTCGATCGCCGTGATTCCCGCAAAGTACCTGGCGGTTTTGCCCGCTTCAAATAAGCCGTACTGGTCGGCGACCTGTGCAAATTGCTGGTTCGCCAGCTTCGCCCGCTCGGCGGCGGTGGCGAAGGTCCTTTCGCCGGGGGTCGGAGGCTGGCCCGGTTGGGCTAAAGGCGCGTTGTACGTGTCCATCGCCTCGCCAAAGGCCAGCTCGGCCGCTGCCGAGCGCTTACCGTAAAGCACCAAGCCAGCCACCAGGATGGCCAGGCAGATGACTGCAGCAACGGCCGCGGTAATTACCCTGGATCGATTCTCCTGAAACCAGTCAACACTGGTCTTGGTGGCTTCGACTAAACGGTCTTGTTTGAGCGCGTGACGTGTCTGGGTGTCCACTGATTTCCTTCAGAAGCCGGTCTTAGGCGGGTCGCAGTGCAGCAGTTGTGACTTTTAGCCGTCTGCGAGGGCTTCTAAAGTTTAGCAGCGCCGAAGTTTGCGGGTCAAACCGGCAAACCTCGGCGGTGCTCATTCGCGGCCGGCCAACTTAAGCAGCGGCAACCGGATCTTCGATCTCACCGTTTTCGATCTTCTCCCGGCAATCGATGCAGTAAGGGGTCCAGGGAAGAGCTTCCAGCCGTTTCAGACCGATGGTCTTGCCGCAGTGAATGCACTCTCCATAGCTACCCTCATCGATTCTCTTAAGGGCCAGGCGTACCAGGGCTAATTGCTCGTGTCCGCTGGTGCTCTGGCTGAAAAGCATCTCTTTCTGGTAGGACTGCACGGCTTGGTCGGCAGCGTCCAGGGCACTGTCTGCTGCAACTTCACGGCCCTGCTCCACCGCTGAGATCATGGAGTGCTCCAACTGCTTTTCCTGCCGCCGAAGCGTCTGTTCGAATCGCTGTATGATTTCGGGATTATGCACCACTTTTTTAGTTGCTCCTCAACACGGTCAAAAGTTCGTACTAGTGTCGCCTAATTGGACGCAGATTTTAGGGTAAATTCTCTTTCTTTTTTAATTTTTTCTCGTTTCGTTCCTGTACCAGGCAAAGAACCTGCCTTGGGCCCCTGCCGCAGGGCGGCAAGGACACAGGATAAGCCTTGAAATGCTAGGCTATTAGCCATGTATGAAGACTTCCATGTAACCGATCACTGGACCCGAGAAGACCTGCACTGCCGGTGGACGGCGAATGTGGTCGCTATTGCCACCCGCCACGCGGACGCGGTCGACATCCGGTTCGAGGTAAATGGCCGCCCGGTCTGGATCGCTATGCCCGCCGACGCTTGGGTGGTGCAGAAAGAGCGCTCTGGCCATGTCATCACCGACCGGTTGGCGGCCCAGGTGGCTGGCCGCTATCTCAAGCAGGCCGCGGAGAGCGGGTACGACAACGGGCGCGAGATGTACACCATGAGCGTGGATGAAGTGCTGGAGCAGGTGGCCGCGGTCATGGAGGAAGTTAAACATTCCAGCTTGCTGCCCGAATTGCCCGTGATGCCTACCTCTTAATCGCGCGGCCAACCTCAGCCGGTCGCTTGTCAAGTCCCCCTCCGAGTCATTGCGAGCAAGGCAACAGCCATTGGGTAGGACGCTCACAAATCGTTGCCGCAACAGTTGCACACGGGTAAACTCACTTACCTGAGTAGTTGCCAGGGAGGTAAGCTCGCGTGGATTCAGTCAAGGCAACCACAGTGACAGCAAACCTCGTGCAAGGCTCCCACGTCCACAGGAATCTATCGACTCCGCAACTGGTCGAGGCAGCGATTGCCCGGGGCGAGTCCAGTCTTGCCGATAATGGCGCGTTGGTGGCGCTGACCGGCGCGCGAACGGGACGTTCTCCGCGAGATAAATTCATTGTGCAGGATGCCATCACCAGCGACACAGTGGATTGGGGCAAGGTGAACCAGCCGTTCGATTCGACAAGATTCGAA
>CAWCAZ010000053.1:0-23478 GCA_963793525.1 uncultured Acidobacteriaceae bacterium | reverse complement strand
ACGCTGGGGATGATTGAGTTTGTCCGGGTGGCCGCGGCGGAGCACCTTCGCAGGGAGTTGTATGACGAGGATGTGGATTGATTGCTTGGTCCTTGCACCGCCGCTGGCTGTAGGTGGAGTGGAATTGCAGGTCCCCGTTCGACTTCGCTCAGGGCAGGCTCTCGCTTCGCTCCTAATGAACAACCGGAGACTGGGCATTGAGTGCTGCGTATCCCACTCAAGCCCAAAGACGGGGCTTGACCCCGATTTCCTGCCACGCTGTGCTAGAAAGGTCCGCGTGTGCGCCTTTCATTAAGGAAAGGCGCATGAAGTGTATCAACGCCACTGGCCTCCGCAGGAAATCGGGGCAAATGGGGCACCCCCACCTTCGTTGCCGGTGCAGGAGGCAGGGTCATTGCTCCCTTAACTTGCCGCGCGGCGGTCTTAACGGTTTCAGCGGGGAGCCAAAGATGGATGAGACCGAATTGATCGCTGCGGCGCGCCGCGGGGACGAGGACGCGTTCACAGAGCTCTATCAACAACATCTCAGCCATGTAAAGGCTGTGGGTCGCGCCATTCTTCGCAAGAACGACTTGGACGATATTTGCCAGGATACGTTTCTGTTGGCTTTTACACGGTTGCATAGCTTTGAAGGTAACTCGCAGTTTCGTACGTGGATTACTCGCATCGCGGTGAACCAGTGCTTGATGACCCTGCGCAGGGAACGGCAGACAAGTAACGGAGATTCAAATCTTATACAGGTAGATACGGAGCCACTTGCCGATGACGTTCGCGAGCAATGCATCTTCGCGAGCGCAGACAAACACCTCGAAGGAGTGCCGGCGCGATTAGACCTGGACAGATTGCTGCGCGTGCTAAAGCCCTTTAAACGGCGGGTTCTGGAGATGGCATACCTGGAAGGCATGCCGGAACAGGAGATCGCGGAGGTATTGGGAGTAGAGCCCTCTTGCGTGAAGAGGACAATACACCGCGCCAAGCGGCAGGTGCGAAAAATATATGACAGGGGAACTTTTTAGGGTTATCCGGAATCTATATTGGTGACTCTCACAACCGATTACCCGAATAGAAGACAAGCTCTCGTACGCTTACTTCTAATTGCGCTCCCAGCGCGTGCGACCTTGGGACTAAGCGACGAGACGCCGGCTCCACGGGTAACGGAGGAAGGTATGCCTGCTCAGTCCCCAATCGTTTGCATCCTCAGCGAGGACGACGCCAAATCTTTTACCTCTGGGGGTATTGCCCATAAGTGCTCCAGCAGGCGCCACCACCATTACTCGAAAAGCAAAGCAGAAGCTTTGGTTGAAGGCCGGTGATCTGTTGTGGCTGGGGAAACATAAGAAGGTTGCGACTTTCAAGAATGCACGCTCCTGGATCAAGACCTATACGCCGTAACCGAGTATGGCGAAGTGATCACCTGCGGGATGCAATTAGTGCCAGGCGGCGGCGGGTTTTGACGCTCCTTTCGAAATAGACCTTACATGTCAAAAATAAGAGCTTTGCTGATCCTGATGTTGGGCGCAGCCCCAGCGTACGGTGGAACTATCACCGGAACGCTGCAAGGCCCTTCGGGCCTCCCGATCAAGAACGGGACGCTGAACTTTGTGCTGCAACAGGCAGGCCTGATTGTGGGTACGGGCAGCGTGGTACCGGCAACGGCACAGTGCTTCACCTCCACGATGGCTCGGTGGTTGGCATTCCCAACCCATTGGCTTTGCCCAACACTTCGATCACCTACGGCTCGGGCACGATGGCGGCCGGGATCTACTACGTGGTGTTTACGTTCTACACCAACGGCAACCTGGAGACGCTGGCCTCGCCGGAGCTCAAGGTGCAGTTGACGGGCACGGGCTCGCTGATCATCTCGCCTCCGATGAGCTTCCCCGCGGGGGCTGCGGGGATGCGGATCTACGTGGGCACGATCAGCGGGGCGGAGACGGCCCAGGGCAACTCCGTTGGAGCCGACAGGCACGTTCGTGCAGAATGAGACGCCGGTGACTTCGGGAGAGACCATTCCTACGGTCAATGATGTTCCCTGCACCCTCGCGTTCAACGACACGATCATTCCCTACTCCGGATATAACGTGTCGCTGGTTTCCTCGAGCGGCAACGCGTACCCCGGCTGGCCACAGGCCTGGCAACTCAACGGCGGGCTAAACGGTACGGTGAATATCTCGAACGGCGCGCCGCTGTGGAATGGCACCGTCATTTACCCGCAACCGATTTTGGCACAGCCACTGAACCATGGGCCGCAAAGCATATCGGGGCTGGTGAACATGACGGGGTACAACCTGATCAATTTAGGCGCGCTGGGTGTGGGCACTTCGACGCCTGCTTTTCCCCTCGATGTGGAGAATGGCTACATCAACACCAACCTGGGCTACCTGGTGGCTGGGGGCGCGGGCACGATTGGACAATGCCTGGTGTCAAATGGGACCTACTTTGGACCTGGATCCTGCGGCAGCGCGCCCACGCTGTACTACCAGCACGTGCAATCGAGCGCTGCGTTCCAGCCGCAGGAGCCTTACGTAAACTTTGCGGCGCCGTTGGCTGCGCTCGGACAACCCCAGTTCGTCGCGCACGGATGTCTACCTGCAGAATTCCGGGGTTACGCCTGGGTCATACACCGAGCGCGAATATCACGGTGGACGGCTATGGGCGGGTGACCGCGGCGACCAATGGGACGGCCATCCCGGTGATCAAGCCGCTGGTGATCAACTCGGGCATCTGCACGACGGCGCATCTCGGCCTGGGCCACCTGCAGCTTCACGGTGACGTGGCCGAGCGCGTTCGCGGATACGAATTACGCGGTGACCTGCACCTCGCAGCCGGGCCATGGGTTCTTCCGCGGTACTTACCGGCGTATTTGTGAGCAACAAGACCACGACCGGCTTCGAAATCACGCTGCAGAACGGGGATACGGCCGGCGCGGGCGCGGTGACCACGAACGAGATCGACTGCATCGGGATGCATCCCTAGAAAAAGTACACCAGGTGAACTAAAGCCCTCTAGCTTTGATGGCGTGTTTCCGCGGGCTGAAGCCCGCTGCCCCCCGACTAAAGTCGGGGGCTTCCACAGGCGTGTTGTGCTGTTCTTGGTGCAGCCCGGGCTTCAGCTCAGGGTCTGCGCAGAATATCGAGGGCCAGATCATCGCGTCTGAATACGGAACGTGGACGGTGCCCGGGTACACGTCGAACACGTACTCCTTCGCGCCGGGATCTTGCCGGGTGCAGGGTGGGGCCAGTTTTTTCTTCGCCTTCAATACCGGCACTCCGGTCCGCATCGTCGACAGCACGCCGGCGCTCTCGGAGACGGTCACGCCGAGCTCGTATGTCGATACCAATGTGACCTGTGCTATCTCGATTGCGCCGGTCAATTCCCACCAGCTGCCGTTCCACTTTACCTCAGCCACCGGGGGATTGCAGGAAGCACTCAGCCAAAATCTGACGACGCCGGCGACCAACACCATCATCCTGAACAACGCCTGGTATCAGCAGGTGGCGGCGGCGGGCGCCAACCCGGCAACCATCATTGCTACGGTTCAGGGCAGCGCCAATCTTGGCCTGGTGGATGTGACCCAGGTGCCAACGGCCTGGTACCAGTGGAACGGCTCGCAGTATGTCAAGGTGTCGCTTACCGGCACCGCCGGCGATCTGGGCACGCTGCAAAGCGACCTGGTGGCGAATAACCAGACCAATACGGCCACGGTCGACCTCTATGACTTTGTAGCCACGGCGCCCACCTCCGGAGTGTCGACTTATAGTCCCCAGGCAGCGATCAACGCGGCTGCGGCCAACAATGGATCGGCCATCATCCAGCCTGGCGCGGGGCGGACGCCTTTCACCAACCCGGGCAACTACCGGGTGCAGGATAATCGGGCGGATGTGCCGGCGACGGCGCGCAGTGTTACCGAAGATGGTGCGGTTTGCGATGTGCGCGAGGTCTACGGGACGCTGACCCAGGGTTCCACCACGTTTTGCGCTCGCCATCGGACGCTCACCGCGGCCGATGTGGGGCGGGTTATCGTGGCTGTGGGCACGGTGAGTGGCGTGCCGACGCAGTTTGAATCCACGATTGTGTCGATTACGGATTCGCTGCATGGCGGTGCTGACCACGGCAGCGCCCTTCACGCAGGCGACAGCGCACGAGATGGACCTGGGGCACGACGACACGGCGGCGATCGCGCACACCATGAGCGTGGTGGGCTGCGGGGGGAACCCTGGTGTTTCCCGAGGGCGGCTGCCTGACGCACACGCAGACGCTGGCCGGGCAGAGCCCGATCGGGCTGGGCTTCAATCGCAGATCATGGGCTTCCCGGGCGAGGACATCTTCGCCGCAGTGGATGCCAGCCAGGGCTCCGGCGGATCGCAGGGCGCTGGCGCACATTCATGATTTGACGTTTTTATGGACGGCCGCATCGACGCCACGCAGCCGTGGCAGACGATCAACGATTCGGGCACGACGGCGCATGCGGCGATGTACCGGCCGATTGCGACGCGCTCCGGGGTAACGAACAATCCTTTGGCGCCAGGATGGTTTCAGGGTTCGGGGCCGAATCATTGCGGGGCGTTCAACGGGGTGGCGAATGTCACGGCGGCGAGCGCGGTGATGTGCATCCCTTCAACAGAAACGGCGCCGACGGTGGGGGAGACGATTGTGTTTCCCTACCTCGCTTCAGCGTATTCACGGCGACGGTGAGCTCGACCGCCGGGAGCTGCTCGGGTGGAGCGACGCCGCGGACGCTTGTCGGCTGCGCTTCCGGCCGGGCGCACCAACACGCAGGCGGAGTGGTTTGCCGGCAGCTCTCCGCAGAATCTTGCGACGGCGATCCCTTCGGGCACCTGCCCGACGCTCGATCACGCTGGCGAACTACATCAACCCGGTGCCGGGCTTTGAAGCGAACGTGGCGCCCTTCGGGCTGCTGCAGATTGACGGTGAGCAGTTCAGCTACTTCGCGCGGTCGAATGCCGGCAACACGACGCCGGCGAATACGTTTTACGACATTCAGTGCGCGCAGAATGGGACCACGCGGGCGGCGCACTCTGTTGACGCAACGGTGGTTCCGCTGAATGCTTCCAGCCCAGCTATCCGTGGCCGGTGACGCCGACGCTCAATAGCGGGCAACACCACGCCCAGCGGCAATGCTGGATATTTCCCGGGCTGGAATGTGGGCAATGCGGCCTTCGCTTTTCCGCTGGCCAGCGGCGCTGGGGGCAATGGGACGGGATCGTGGGGTCCGAACTCGAAGATCGAGAACCTTTCCTTCTGGGCGTGGCCGAATGAGATCAACGGCGAGGCGTGGGACGCGGTCAACCACAAGGCTGCGATCTACATGGTTCAGCCGTCGTATGCGAGCGACGTTCTCGAATCTGTACACGCTTTATCTGTTCTACGGCATCGCCATCGGCGCGCCGGGGATCGAGAACGGCAATTATTTCGCCGGCCAGCCCACCGCGGATGGGAGCCACTGGGACGGGGTGACCATCTACGCTGCGAACCCGGTCAATATCCCGTTGGGCAACCAGAACACGTTCTCGAATTTCAATGTGTACTCCTCGGAAGGAACGACGGCGGGCGGCTCGCCTGGGGGCGGATACCTGCTACTACTTCACCGCGCTTTACAACGACCAGACGGGTGGCTACGGCGATGTGATGTCGCTGGATCACTTCAAGAACCTGTACTGCGAGAACGAGGGCGGGGCGCACGATGTGCAGATGCCGATCTGGGAGTGGGACACGCTGAACTCCGAGATGGAAGACCATGCACATGGGCGGCGGTGGAGAGGTTTACATCGGAGGGGCGCAGCAGCACTGGATTGGCGGGAACTTCAACAACGGGCCGCAGGCGCCGGCGATCAATTTTGGCAGCCAGAACACGGCGGACATGTGACCACGCTGGGGCAGGAGCCGAAGGGCAACGTCTACAGTGTGAACGCGCTGATCAATTATGGGTGGGGCAGCGATTTCAACGGCACTACGTCGCAGTCGTTTTCGACGCCCACCGGGCCCTACGGGTACCTGCAGAGCGGCAACAGCCGGGATGCCGATCCGCGGGCAGACGGGGGATACGTTCTTTACCGGGAATCTGACCCAGCCTTATACCAGCATGGAGAGTGGATTTATTTCGCCGGAGGAATTCAACGCCAACTTCCAGATTGAGTCGACGGCCATGTCGCAGGGCTGGACCTATGATGCGACGTCACCGATCACTAATGCTTACGTGGGCTGCAACCTGGGGAACAATACATCGTCGACCTACTGCAATACCTATGCGTTCAATCAGCAGGCGCTTCCGATCGGCGCGGGTCAGCGGCTGGTTCCGGGCAAGTACACGCTTTATATTTCGGCCAAGGACGCGGTGAGCTGCTTCAAACACTGCGTATATCAAGCTTTATTCGAACTGCGGCAGCTACAGTAACGAATTTCCGATTTCGCTTACCAATGCGTGGCCAACGACTGCGGCCGGAGTGTTTACGCTTCCGGTGGACTTCACCACGGTGACCGGTGGATCGACCTGCGATCTGGGAGTTGCGTTTTTTGGGGCGACGACGGCCGACCAGATCCAGATTGGGTATTTTGCCTTTGCGCCGGTGGCGGAGCAGTTGAACGCGCAGACGATCAATGCGACCACCATCAACTTGCCTGGCGGAGCAACTGGGGGCGGTCCGAGCGGTTGCGCACAATCGCCGGTGGTAGGTATCAATGACGGGTACACTTGCCCGGCTAAGGGCTGGTCTAGCACGCTCACGGCCAACGAGAGCGCGTCGCAGACGAGTATTGCGATTGCTTCGGCGGCGGGGCTCTCGCCGGCGGGCTGCTTCTTTGTGGACGGCGAGTATCAGTGTTACACCGGCATTAGCGGGAGCACGCTCACCGGGCTGACGCGCGGAGCCTACCTTACGACGCCGGCCACCCACAACAGCGGGGCTTCGGCGATCTCGGTGAACCTGGTGCTGGGATCGGTGCAGCAGACGCCGTCCGACATCCTCGCCTATGGTGGAAGTTCGCCGGTGGTCCTGTCGGTGAACAACGCGACTCCGTTTAACCATGGCGGATCGAGCGTGCTGTCGATTAACAATGGGGGCAATGAGACCTGGGTGGATACCGGGGGCGCGATCCACCAGATTAATACTGGGGTGCAGAGCAACTTTGGCGGCTCGATCACGGTCGGACCTAATGTTTACCAGCCGGACCTGGCGTATACCGGGTATCTGCTGCAGGTCAATGGCCCGAACACGGCTTACCAGCCCTTGACGCTTGGTGGCGGGCATGCGGGGTCGCTGAATGTTATTACTACGCCGACGATTGCTGCGCCGTCCATTACCGCTTCAGCCACGCCTGGATCGAGCACTATCAGCTACGTTTGCGCGGGCACGGACTTCGACGGCAACCTGATCAATGGAACGACCGCCACGATTACAAATGGCGCGGCTTCTTGGGCGTTCCCGGTGGGGTATGAGGTGGTGTGCCCTTGGACGGCGGGGGTGAATACATACCAGATTTATCGGACTGCGGGTGGTCCGAACCAGGGCTTGATGGGTAGTGGTCCCGGGCCGGGTTTTGCCTTCAGTGATTTCGGGGGATCGTCGTCGGGAGGGACTCCGCCGGCTTCGAATAGCTCGAACCCGCATATTTCGGTGGCGGGGACGGGGACTCCGACGATTCAGTTGGGGACGACGAATATTGGCAGCGGGCCGGGGGCGCCGACGTCGACGTGTGGGACGGCTCCGGTTGGTAGTGGTTCGCTTTGGTTGCGGACGGATGGCGGGATTAGCAGTTCTGTTTACTCGTGCTCGGGGACCAGTTGGACGGCGGTGACGATACCATGAGGCGCTTATTGCTTCGCGCTACTTGCGCCTGTAGGCGTTTTCTAGGGGTTGAGGCGCACCGCAGGTCCCTCGGCTTCGCTCCCACGGCACGCCGGGGCAGGCGGGATGACAAGTTTGGGGGTAGCGCTTCTTTATTGAGTGCTGCTTGCGGACGACGGCTTTGTCAGGTTGCAGTTGTTGTTGTGGCGTTGCTGCTTTGCGCTGGCGCGGAGGCAACGACTTGGAATGTAACACCTTCGTCGAACCTGCAGAGCGTGATTAATGGCGCGTCCGCCGGAGACACGATCTCTTTTGCTGCCGGCACGTACTCGCTCGGTTCCGGACTCACGGGCAAGTGCGGCATCACGTACACAGGGCCGGCGATCCCCATATCCCAGTACACGGCCGGAGACGGCAAAACTTATTGGGGCTATTACGGACAGACTGCCATTCTCTCTTCAACCTTTGGGACGGGCGGGGCGATTCTTAATTTTTATAACGGCGGCTCGTGGGCTAACCCCTGCTCACAGCAAACCGTCGATCCAGTACCTGAGCTTCATGAACTCGGGCGGCATCTACATGCAAGCCTCCTACTCGAACGTGACCTTCCAGTTCAATAATTTTGGGAACATTCCCGGAGATACCGGCCCTTACCCGGACAGCACAGGTATCTATCTCGATGGGGGCAATCAAGGCAGCAATACGGCCCAAACCTTTACCAACATCACGATTCAATGGAACAGGATCGGCGACACTAACTCGTGCCTGAGTCCTACCAATGCCTACGCCGATGTCTCGTCGCCGGATGGCGATGGAAACGCTGGTGGCTGCAACGGGACCATCATCAATAGCTCGCTAAACGGCGTGTCGTATCTCCACAACAACTTCTTACACGTCTCGGAAGGGACGCACATCAACTGCCCGGGTGGCAATAACCCGGGCCAAGGTGGGTCGCCTTGCGAGCCTTCCTCTAACGGCGCGACGACGCGCAACCTCACCGTCGAGTACAACGATTTCAGCCAGACCCACCGCATGGATTGGGAAGAGCAGCCGCAGACGACTTCCGGCGTCGTCATGCAGTGGAACTCGCTGCACGACAAACTGAACACGCCTGGCTTCAGCTTTGGCTTTTCGATGGCCTGCTGCATCGTGGGCTCTACCAGCCCGCAGATTAACCTGGCGAACAACGTGATCGCCTGGAATTTGCCGCCGGCGTCGGGCAATCGCTACGGGTACGGCATTGAGGCGTGGGGCAACCAAGGAAACTACAACAACAACTGGCTGGGTATTGCCAGTAACTACCCGGCAGCTGCGGCGATCACCTGGGGCTGGGATGGCGCAGTTCCCTCAGCAGGCCTCTACTCCGTTAGCAACAACACGGTGTGCAATGGCGCGAGTTGGGGCGGGTATCAGTACAGCGTTAAGGAAGTTTCCCAATCGATCACGCCAACCGTGCAGACCGGCAACAATTACACGCCCAACGCGTGCACGGCTGTCACTAGTGTTGCGCCGACGATCTCGCCTGCAAGCGGAACGTTCACTACCTCGCAAACTGTCACATTTACTGATCCTGGGTACACCTCTGGACCTCAGCCTTTAGGTAATACCGGCATTTGGTACACCACGGACGGATCGACGCCTGTACCCGCATCGCATGGGACGTACATCGCGAGCGGGGGAACCATCGCGGTGTCGACCACTACCACGGTGAAGGCGATCGGCATGTGGGGCGCCCAAAACCAACCTGGAAGCTATGCGAGTGGGCTCGGATTTACCCCAAGCGCTGTGGTCTTGGCGACTTACACGTCGGGAGCGCCCCCAACGCTGAACAGTGTAAGCCTGATGGCCGCGGGCTCGGTGACCTCGATTGCGGTGGGCGCGAGCGTGCAGATAAACGCCGCCTGCCACTACAACAACGGCACTACGACGGGCTGCAATACGACCGACGCGTACGGTAATTCTGTCTCCACTTGGAACACCAGCAACGCGGGGATTGTCAGTCTTAGTTCCACAGGTTTGGCGGGGGGCGTAGCGATCGGCACGGCGAACCTGACGGCGGTGGTGGCCGGTGTCACCAGCCCAGCCTTCGCGCTCGCGGTTACTCCACCCAGCGTGACCCTGAGCTCGGTAACGCTGGCCACCACGGGCGGGATCACCAGCATCGTTGCAGGCAGCACCAATCAACTGATTGCGACGTGCCATTACTCAGATGGGTCGACGACCACATGCACCACCAGCGATTCCCACGGCAATGCGGTTTCCGCGTGGACCAGCTCGGCAACCGCCATCGCTACAGTAAGCTCGGGCGGCCTGGTCACTGGAGTGGCCACGGGGTCAACGAACTTGAGTGCGGTGGCAGGTGGGATAACGTCCAGCCCGCTGGTGACGCTGACGGTCACGGCGGCTCCTCCCACGCTGCAGGGCGGTTACTTGGGCACCCCGGGCGGCGCCAACACCATGTATGTGGGTGGAACGCTGCAGTTCTCAGCCTATTGCCAGTACTCGAACAGCACCACGACTAACTGCAGCGTCCCCGATATCTACGGCAATGGGGTTACGCAATGGTTGTCTTCGGATACTGCCGAGGTGACGGTTGGCGCCATAGGCTCGGCCAGCCCGGGCCTGGCCACTGCGGTTGCGACCGGAACACCGAATATCCAGGCGTATGTGGGCACGGTCCACTTGAACGAATGGGTTCTGTACATCAGCAACCCGCCGGTGACGCTGACTGGATTGTCCCTCGCCACCACGGGAGGAGTGACCGGGGTGATTGTGGGTTTTACCAACCAGTTGGTGGCGACATGTACTTACTCAGATGGTTCGACGACCAACTGCACGACGACGGACAGCCACGGCAATGTGGCCGGTAACTATGCAAGCTCGAGTAGCGCGCATGCCACGGTGGGGGCCAGCACGGGATTGGTGACCGGGGTGACGGCGGGATCGACCGACCTGACGGCCCAAGCGGGTGGCTTTACCAGTTCCCCACTTCCGCTGAGCGTGATTGCCATGCCCAGCGGCACTTACACCATCACCATCACCGGGCCAGTGACTTTTTCCGGGACGGTGCATTTCTGATGCCGCCGCAGAGAAAGCCCAGTGGCTCCGCCACCATTCAAGCCCAGATCCTGGAACAACTCACGGAGGTCAAGAACAAGGTGGAGGAAAGCCTGGAGCAAGGGCGCGAAAACGGAAACGAATTGAAGATGCTCCGCAGGGAGCTTGGCCTGGATGGCCAGCATGGGCGATTGCCCATCATGGAAACAACGCTGATGCGCCACGAGGCGCGCATGGAAAAGTGCGACACGCGCATCGACAAACTGGAAACAAGTTATAGCGAGGCAAATGGCAAGGCGAAGCTGGTCGCCACCTCGCTCGCGCTGCTGGGCGGGGGCGCCGGCGGAGCCCTGATTGCGCTGCTCGCGCATTTGCTTGGAGTGCGCTGACCCCGCTGGCCCTCATAAAAACTCGCATGCAGTTCATTAACGCTACTGGGTTGCACAGGAGATCGAAGTAAATGGCAAACGTCGAGACAGCGATCGACTATGTGTTGGGATGGGAAGACGCAACGCTCTCGGGCGTGATTACCACCGCCCCGGATGGAAAGCGGACTCGCTTCGGGATCGATGAGCACTGGCATCCGGAGCTGACCAATTGCCTGTACTTCGGCACCATGGGCCAGGTGGCTGCGTTGCAGATTGCGCGCGGGATTTATGCGACCAATTATTGCCAGCCGCTGTGCATTGCCGAGATCGCAGATCAGGAAATTGCCAACAAGCTATTGTCGCTGGGCGTGAATGTCGGAGTGGTGGACGCAGCGGCCATGTTGCAGGATGCTGTGAGGGTGGTGGGGGATGGCCGTATTGGTCCGCTGACTTTGCATGCACTTGACCTGGCCGAACCAGACAGGGTGCTGGAAGACCTGCGCGCAGAAGCAGAGAGCTACTACGACGCCTTGATTGCCAAGAATCCGAAGCTGGCGGTTTATCGTGCAGGATGGCTGCGGAGGGCGGCAGCGTGACGCGACTCGACGGTCGCCCGGGGATGAATGCCCTCCTGACTTTGCTGGTCCTGATGTTTTCTGCGTTGCATCTCAAGGCGCAGAACATCGAGGGCCAGATTGTTGCGAGCCAGTTCGGCGAGTACCAGGTGCCCACGGTAGGCAACGGCTTCTCCTTTCCTCCGGCTTCATGCCAGGTGAATGGAGGCGACAGAAACTTCGCCGCCTTCACGTCGGGTGTCCCCATCAAGGTCGTGGACACGAATCCCGCATACACCGAAGTGGTCACGCCAGTAGCAGTCATCGTGAATAGCGGCGTCTGTGCAGTCAGCCTGACTACAAGCTACGCGCACACATCGTTCTATTTGACGTCCGGCACTGGCGGATTGCAGGAAGCCCTGAATAACGGCAACCAGCGTACAGGCGCGCCGAATACGGTTATCCTGAATGCCGATTGGTACGCACTCGTGGCTCCGTCGAATCCGTCGACGGTGATCGCGTCGGTTCGCGGCAATAGCACTCTTAGCTTGATCGATGTGACGACCAGCCCTTACACGGCCTATAACTGGAACGGTTCGCAGTATGTGTCCGGTGGCACCGGAGCGGCGATTCCAGCAACCGAGAATACTTTGTGCGGAACGAATGTAGCTGGTTCGGCGCGAGCTTGCACGCCGGGAACGGATTATGTTGCTCCCAGCACGCCGGCCACTGGCGCGCTGAGCGGAACCTATGCTGACCCGGGCCTGGCGCCTGCTTACCTTCCCTCCAATCTGATCGTGGTCAACGTTAAGCAATATGGCGCCGTGGGAAATGGAAGCTCGCACCCGGCTTGTACTTACCTGGGATTAGCCAGCCTCGCTGCGCTTCAGGCCTACAACGGCGGTATCTATTCCTTTGCCACCTCCTGCAGTAACCAGATGGACTGGCTGGCTACCCAGTATGGGGTCAACAAACTCGCTGGCGTAGGCGGAACAGTCAAGCTGGCTGGAGGCACCTATGTCTGGGACCAGCCGGTCATCCTGCCGCTCATGCAGGACGCATGCTGTGGCAATGCAACGGGGGTCTATGTTGTCGGAGACGGTGAAGGCGGAACGTTCATCATTCCATCAGTGCCCGACTTTGGCGCCAATAGCGCCATGATCTCCTGCGGACTTCCTACGGCCTCTTACTCCGATAACGGAGGCACTGGAAGCGGACGATACGGCAACATTGGGGCATGCTACGGGGGTCTCGTCGATCTAACCTTTTATAATCCTTACACGTCGGGCACCGTGAATGTTACATCAACCAGCTACGCCAGGGGAGTTATCAACGTCCCTGCGCCGCAGGCTGGGACTAGCGGCAATCCCATCCAAATGGACGGTGTCGTTCTGGGCGGGAGAATGTACATGCATCGCGTAGGCGCGTGGAACTTCCGCATGGGATTCAACCTTGCCGGCGATCACATGACATGGGACCAGTTGTACGGTTCGCAAAATTTCTGCGGTATGTACTGGGCTCCCGAGAGCATCTACCTGCAGGGGGATATCGTGATGCATGGCCACAACTTTATCAATGGGAACACGCTAGGCGGGTTCTGCGTCGATAAGGATGCCCAGTTCAACTTGTATCAATCGGGAGAGTTATACGTCGGCTACCAACCGTACGGGTGGATCAAGTTTCCCGGCGCGGTCGATAGTTACCTGGGCAGCGGGTACTTCCCCTTCCTCGCGGGAGGGACCTTCGATCAGATCCAAGCGGAGAGCATTGGCAACGCTGTGATTTGGGATGACAACATGACCCAGAGCGGCGGCGGCGTTTCGCTGGGAGAGACATCCATGCAGTATGTTTCGATTAATTCGCTGTTTGCCCTGTGGGGCACACCCATTACTACTGGAGGACGGAATCAGTACGCGTGGATAGGGAGCGGTTTGATCTCGGGGTTTACCCTTAAAAATCCATTCTCTTGTTGCGGGAGCTTCGAGCAAGGCGGCTCAGGGCAGATCGCGGGAATCCTGGCGCAGTATACCGGCTCGGGCGGCGGCATTGAAATCGATGGCGACCTGACGGACGCGCTGTATTCCGCCTATAACTCGCTGCCGCTGGTCGGCAACACTCGCTACGGCGGTTATTGCAGCCCAGTTAGCCTGCACACCCCGGGAGAATGGGATGGTGCGGAGGCCTTTCTCGACCCCACGGTCAGCGCAGTCACTTCCGGCCAGGCGCTGATGATACTTTCGGATGGCAACGCCGGGATCGCTGATGGAACCGGCCCGGTCATTGGTATCGCGGCCCAGTCGTTTACTAATCCTGGCACCGGCCAGTGCGTGGCCTACATGAACAAGGGAGCACTGGCGGCTCCATTCGCTCTGGCTGTACCTGGATCATCCGCGGCAGGCAATGTAATCGTGGCGACCACTTCGGGGCATGGCGCGGCTGCGGGAACAAGCGGTGGATATGTCATTGGAACGGGTCAGAATGGCGGAACAAGCCCGAATATTTTCTTGAATGGTCTTGGAGGGTATATACCGGGCACCAGCGCGAGCGCCCCGTTCTCTTCTACCACCGGAGTGGTTTGCAATACCTCGACCACGGCCTCCGGAGGCTGCACTTCCTCGCAGGTGCAGACTGCTATTGGATCGGGAGTTTATGACGCCTCGGGAGCTGCTTCCACGGCGCAGTCCAATGCGGAGAGTTTCACCAGCACCAGCTATGCGCCGCTTGCTTCGCCGGCGTTTACTGGCACACCGACAGTCCCCACGGCAACTGCGGGAACGAATACCACGCGCGCGGCTTCGACTGCGTTTGTGGCCGCTGCAACGGCAAACCAGGCGGCCACCAATGCCGCAAATATATTCACGGCAGCGCAGACGGCTCCTGGGTTTTTTCCTCGATCGAACGGTGCAGGGCCTTACTCTGTCTTGTTTGACGATTACTACTCGGGAGCCAACAATGCCTTGAATGCCATCGGGACTCCTTCCGGGGATAGCTGCGGGGTGAATACCACGTACACGGATATCAACCACCCCGGCAACCTGTTGCTGGCCTCCGGTACGGGGGGCTCCGGCACTGGAGTCACATGCGGATACCAGTCGGAAAATCCTTCCGTCATTTCGGCCAACAGCGCTTCGCTTGGTTGGACATGGGAGACGGCGGTGTATGTGCCGGTGCTGCCCGGCACCACAGCGGGCAGCTTTCAGGGCGGATTGGTCGCCACACCGGCCGTGAACCCGTGGACCACGGGGATCCAGTTTTATCTCAGCTCGGCTAACTCGGTCACTAATGATTGGTATTGCCGGTATAGCTCCACCAGTACTGATTCCACGATTGCGGCAGTGGCGGCCACGTGGACGCGGCTGACGATGGTGAATGATGGCACCTACGTGCATTGGTATATCAACGGCACGGAGGCCACGGGGTGTAAGACGGTGGTAGGAAGTATGCCCTCAAGCGCACAGTTCCCGGCGTCCTGGTCGGCGACTGCCCTGAGCGGGACGTCGGTGACTATGGCTGTCGACTATGTCGACTTTCAGCGGGCTACTGCGCGCTGAGGTTTATAAGGACGGGATTATGAATAGTCTCAAGGTGTGGATTCATGGATTGGCGGCTGCGGGTATCTCCGCGTTTGCTTCGGCGGCTAGTGGGGCGATTGCTTTGCCTAGTGTGTTTACGTTTGACCGGGTGGGAGTTGTGAATATGGTCAAGTTGGCTACGGTGCCGGCTTTGCTGGCGGTGTTTGCTTACTTGAAGAGTAGTCCGGTTCCGGCGCTTGGGCCGGGGGGTGGGGTTGCGGGGAAATAGGAGTAAAAGCGTTTGTGGGCTTCGCCCGTCTTTCTCGGCCCAGGTACGCTGGCGCGAACCTGGGGCACCCGTCCTGTTTTAATGGGCTGGTCTTCGCTGCCGGCAATTGATGGTTGAGAGCCGTGGTATCCCACATCTCGCGAAACACTAGCGAGATACCCGGATTTCCTGTACGCGTCCCTAACTGATAGCCGCGTGTGCGGCTTTCGTTAAGCAAAGCCGCATGAAGTACATCAACGCCACCGGACTTCGCAGGAAATCCGGGGGTGTGGGCCACCCGTCTTCGCGGTCGGTAGAGAGTTTCACAACACAACGACACAAACAAGGAGAGTTTTTATGGCATTTACCTGGCAATCGGCTGGGCACGCTTTTGCGTCCCTGTTTAAGGATGTTGTTACGGTTTCGAAGAAGGTGATCGTCGCGCTCGGCGGGTTGCAGAATGAGGAGAAGCTGATCGAGTCGCTTACCTCGCTGGTAAGTCCACAGGCGGCTGCGGTGGAGCAGATTGCTTTCGGTGCTCTCGGTGAGCTGGTCGCGGCAGTGCAGGCAACCGAAACGGCGGCCGGGGCGAACGGCATCAATGTGTCGTTCGATGCTTCCGTCGTGGCGGAAGTGAGGAAGCTCATCGCGGACTTTCCTGAGATCTTAGCCCAGGTCGAGGCAGCGTTTGCTAAGAGCTCCTAATTGCATGGCCATCCGCGCATCGTGCCTTATCCACGGCTTAGCGCTGATCGTCGCGGGATGTAGCACGCATCGGCCGGTCGTTGCGATCGCTGTTCCCGATCCTGAGATGTCAGACGCCAAGGAGTTCGTGAGCGCCGTCGCGGACAAGATGCCCCTTTGGGATGCGGATGCTATCTCCAGGTATGAACGAGTGGAGATCGCCACCGTCAAAGCCGATATTGCCTTGGCCCAGCAGGATGAGGAAAGAGGCATCATGCTCCTGGACGATGTGAGCAAGCTGCACGATGACTGGGATGCACTGGTCGCGCTGGACGAGATGCTGAAGAAGGAGTCGCTTATATGAACAGCAAGCATTGGATTGAAACGGCAATCAAGAAACCGGGAAGCTTCAAGGCCCAGGCCCAACGCGCCGGCGAGAGCACAGCCGAATTCGCCGACGAACACGAGGACGCCCCCGGTAAAACAGGCAGGCGCGCGCGATTGGCCGAATTGCTGCTGAAGATGCGGAAGGAGAAAGCCTGATGGCTCACACACGGCTCATAACCCTAAACGGGAGTGCCGGCGCATTTGTCGCCGTCTCAGCAACCCAGGTGACCCGGCGGGTCGAGGTCATCGAAGACGGCAGCGCCAATGGCGGAACTGGGCAGGGTATCGCGTACCAGTTCAACGATGGCTCCGCCACACCGTTCACAACCACCTATACGATTGAGCCGCAGTCTGAGCCCATTGTGCTGGGCTCCCCCATCCCGCAGGGGGAAGGATATGCGCTTACTATTGGTACGCCGCCGGATAACTCGGGAGGGTATGCGCTTGCGGCTACGTTGCTGCTTAACCTAAGGTCGGCGAGCACGAACACGACCATTGTGCGGGTTACGGAATTCGACTAGGCCGTTTATGAAGAAACTTCTTATTGCCGCAGTCACGCTCGCTTGCTGCTTTTCCCGCGCCCAGGCGCAGAGTGCCGGCCAGATCATCGCCGCGCAATATGGGGAGTTCAGGGTAACCGGTTCGAGCATCGGCGGATTTTCTTTTCCACCGGCCACTTGCCAGGTGAGCGGCGGTGGGCAGAACTTTCCCGCCTTCTCTGCCGGCACGCCGATCAAGATTGTCGATAGCAACCCGAACCTGACCGAAGTGGCTACGCCGAGCTCCGTGTATATCGGCGCTTGCAGCGTTAACATGACGACAACCTATAGTCACGTGCCTCCCTTCTACCTGACTTCAGGAACGGGTGGCCTGCAGGAGGCGATCCATGCCAACCAAACCACGAACGGGCCGAACACCATCCTGCTGAACGCGGAGTGGTACAGGCTGATCGCTCCGGGGAGTGCGGCCAGCATCATCGCATCTGTCCAAGGAATTCCTGACTTGGGGCTACAGGACATTACGACCGCCCCTTATACCTCTTACCAGTGGAATGGATCGCAGTACACCGTGGTCGCGGCTGCTTCGGGCAACTATAACCAGGGATCCGCGGGCGCGGTGACACAGACGGTCACGGCTAGATTGCAGCAGAGCATCAGCGTGAAGGATTTCGGCGCAGTAGGCGATGGAGCACACATGGCCGCGGACACAGCCGGATTGCAGAATGCAGTGGCCGCCGCGGCGGCACAGGGGCGATCTGTCTATGTTCCCGCTGGAAACTATCTGCTGAACAATTCTTCGGGGCCTGCGCTCTCTGGGAGCAGCGGCGTGCTTATCTGGGGAGATGGTCCGGGCTCCAGTCTGGCTTGCAACACGACAGGCGGCGCGGACTGCATCGCATCGACCGGCGCAACGGGGTTCGGGCTGTCTAATCTGTCTATCTCCTTCGGGCCCGCGGCCACCACGCGTTCCAGTGGCTATGCAGTCGACATAGAGACCTGTACTGGCTGCTCACTCGAAAACGTGTCGCTTAATAATGGAGATTTGTCCGGGCTGCGCCTGGCTAGTTCAACCCACACCTGGATCAAGAATCTGAAGATCAGTAACTTCTATGCCAACGCGACGTTCCTGGTGAACGATCAGGACCTGCGCCTCGACGGGCTCACCTGCCAGAACAATCAGGATGCCTGCTTTGAGACTTCGTGGTATGACTCCGAGTACACCGCGCATGCAGTCCCCTGCGAACAGATCACGGCCACTAACATCGTGAGCTCGAATGATCTGGAGGGCATCCTGATCAACTCCTGCCGCAGCGTGACGGTAACCGGATTCTCCATCGTGGGTTCCGCGAAGGAGAGCATCTTTGCCGGTCAAGATCCCACGACCACCACGGCTCACTGGCCCGATCGGGTGGCTATTTCGAACGGCGCGATTTTCGGCGCTGGGTATGGGACCAACCCTCTGAATGCCTCCACTGCGCAAGCGGTTTACGTTAATACTGGGACCAATCCCAGTGGATCGATCTCACACCTTTCCTTCGCTGACATCGTCGCCACGCACATTTCGAGCTGGGGTTTCCAGATGGCGGACTTTCAGAACGACGATGTGCAGTTCAACAACCTCACCGTCTACGACGTGGGCAATGGCAACTCGGCCGGCTGCTTCCAGACAGAAGGCAATAACGTCAACTTCTCCAACGTCAGCTGCACGGACATTGGCACCTATGCGCTGTTTGATAACACGACCAACCGGTTGACCGGCACTAACTTTGTTTCGAATGGCGCCAGCCAAGTGAGCGGCACGCAGGCCATTTTCTTGAACAACACGGCGACCGGGTTTGTGGGCATCAACGGGGTGAATATTAACGATAGCAATCCGACGGTGTTCTCGAGTTCGATCTTCGACGACTCGACCACGGGCCAGCATGGGATCTTTAATATCTCCACGTCATCGATTGTGTCCCCGCTGGGGCCGACCAGCAATAATGGCGGGACCAGCTACACCTACGCCGACGTTAACCACTCTTACGTGTTACGCAACGGGGGCACGATTCAAAGCTTCCTGCCTCCCGACGTGTACTTCCTGCCTACCGCGGGTACGACCCCGACGAGCCAGGTGAACGGCACTGTGCTCTATTTTCAAAGCAAGTGCCGCGCCACGCCCAGCTCGCCGGAGGAGACGGAATCGATCGGCTGGCTGGATCTGTATCCGACACTGACCACGGAGTCGCTGGCCATCAACCACACCGGCGGATGCGGGTTCCCGATCACGCTCGACCTTACTGCCGCGGCATCGATGTTAGCGCCGATCATTAACTCGACCGCGACAGTGAGCGCGCAACACCTTAGTGGGTATGCCAGCGGCGCGTATGCCTCTGTGCCGGTCTTCACCGCCGGCAGTGGCGCGGGCACCGGCCCTACGCTCGCGGCGAACGCTAATTCCAATGATCTCTCAGGTTATCTAACGGTGACCACCGGCACGTCCCCGGCAGCCTCCGCGACCATCGCGACGGGGACCTTCGGGACCGCGTATGCCACGCTGCCCAAGTGTGTGCTGTGGCCGGCGAACGCCGCCGCCTCGGCTCTCTCGGGCACGGCCGCGGCCTACATTCCGGTTCCTGGCGCGGATACCGCGTTTACCATCCAGTCCGGCGCGACGGCGCTGGCGGCCAGCACGCTTTATACCTGGGGCTACACATGCACCCAGTAGCACGATGAGTCTGCCATGGATATCCCGCTCTTCGCACGCGGAGATGATGGCCCTGGTGACCACCCAAGTGGACGCGCTGATCCAGGAGCGAAAGGTCCTGCTGGACCGGCTGGCCACACTTGGACTGGGTGGACCTCTCTTCAGCTCTCGCTCCTGGCCGGATGCCTCCGCCAACGAAGCGGAGCCCATTGACCCGGACGCGGAAGAGTTGGAGAAGCTGATGAGCCTTCGCCGCCGTCCATCGAAGTTAGCTGATGCGCTCACCCGCAAGGCTTATCGGGATTACAACAAAGCGCAGGCTGGGCCCAGCGTTCAGTGGATAGCGAAGGTCGATCCCATGAGTGCACTCGACGAAGCGGAAGCATCAGGAAAGAAACAGGCGTAAATGGCCACATACCCCGGCGTTGCCATCACCCAGAGTTCGCAGACACAAGTTCCCTACCCTCAGCGAGGGATGGAGCATACGCCGTCGGACCCGATGCAGGGCACGGCCGATGAGCCGCAGAATAGCGCGCAGCTTAGCGAAGAAGACCAGCAGCGGTTGATTGCGCTGGTGCGGCGGTATAAAGACCAGTGGTCGCAGGACCGCATGGTGCTGATGCAACGGTGCCTGGAGAACCTGGAATTTTTCAAGGGCAACCAATTTATTTCCTTCGGTCCCGGTGAGTCCGATTTCTTCAGCGCGGTCGACTGGATGCACCAGGGGGAGCATGCGCAGGACGCGGACGATAAGGATCTGTATCAGTACTGCAATAATTTTTACCAGATGCTGGCCACCGGCTTTGTGGCGGCGCTGGCGCCGCAGGTGCCTAAATCCAAGTGGATGCCGGAGGATGCGGAGCAGATCTCCGACGTGACGACGGCCAAGGCGGCGCAGACGCTGATCGACATCATCGAGCGGCAGAACCGGGAGCAGTCGCTGCTCAAGCAACAGCTGCTGTATCTGTACACTACGGGAGCGGTCTTCCGGCATACCCGCTATGTGGTGGATGCGGAGCGCGCCGGCACGTCGCGGGAGCCGGTATTCAACGAGACGGAGACCCAGCTGGCGCCGGATCGTTACCACTGCTTCCATTGCGGAGCGACCACGCCCGCGGACGACCATGGGGATGCTGGCGCGGCATTGCCGGCATTGCCACCGGCCGCTGGCGGAGGACTCCTTCTTCCCCGCGGAGTATGGGCCCGTGGTGCAGGCAAGTGGGCGAAGAGGAAGTGCCCAACGGGATGGTGGCGCAGAACCTCTATTCTCCGCTGGAGGTGGATTGCGACCCGGCGGCAAACAACCTGCGCCAGACGCCGATTCTCAACCTGGAGGTCGAGGTGCACGTAGGCGCTTTGCGGGCGGCGTATCCGGATATGTATGACCAGATCGCGGCCAGCGCGACCAGTGAGCTTTCCTCCAACGGGAGCATCGACCGCATCGCCAGGCAGCAGGTGTACTCGCAGACGGGCGCGTATTCGAGCATCCTGCAGGACCAGCGGCCAACGCTGTCGCGGACGTGGATTCAGCCCTGGGCTTTCGATCTGGAGGATGATCAGGAGTTCGGCGAGCGGATGCGGGCGACGTATCCGAACGGGTTATTGCTGGTGAGCACCGGCGCTACTTTTCTTTCGGCGCGCGATGCTTCGCTGACCAAGGAGTGGACGTGGGCGGGCACGCATGAGGGCTTCGGGCTGTATCCGCCGTCGATTGGCGATATTGTTGTGCCCTTTCAAAAGCGCTACAACGATATGGCGAACATCCTGCATGAGTTCATGGACCGCTGCTCCTCGGGGGTGACGCTGGCCAATGCAGACCTGATCGATACCAAGTCGATGCAAGGCAAGCCGATGCTGCCTGGGGTTCTGAACCTGGTGAAGTTGAAGCGGACGGGGGCTCCGGGCGCGATCCGCATGGCCGATGCTCTGTACCAGTTCCAGTTCCAGATGCATGAAGAGGCCTTCAGCTACCTGGACAAGCTGGCCTACAACGCGCAGATGTTTGCGGGGATTCCTCCGCAGGTGTACGGAGGGGCTGGCGATCCGTCGGTCGAGACGTTTGGCGGACAGCAACAGCAGCTGAACTCCGCGCTGGGCAAGCTGAATATCTATTGGGAGAACTTGAAAGAGGAACACGCGAAGGCCGATGAGCTGGCGGTGAATTGCGCCAAGGATAATCTGACGGGCGATATGCGGCAGGTCATTCTGGAGCGGGGCTCTGAGTTTCGCAATGATTACATCCGGCTGGATGATCTGCAGGGCAGCGTCCATGCCTACGCGGATACTGACCAGGGTCTGCCGGTGACCGCCGCGGAGCTGCGGCAGCGTTGGATGGATTTGATGCAGGCGGCGGCGAGCAATCCGCTGGCGCAGGCGATCTTCGATGATCCTACGAACCAGGAGCAGGCGGCGACGGCTCTCGGTGTTCCGAATATGGTGGTGCCTGGCGCGGCGATGCGGTCGAAGGTGCTGCAGATTATTGAGCGGCTGCTGGAGGCGGAGGCGGTGCCGGTGATCGACGCGCGGACGGGACGGCCTACCGGACAAGTGAGGCCGACGATCCTGCCCGATAAGGCCATTGACGACTTCACGGTGCTGAAGCAGGTGGTGCGGCAGTATTGCCAGGAGAACTCGGATATTCCGGATGAGAATCCGGCGGGTTGGCAGAATCTGCTGGCGTACTTTACGGCGGCGGTTGCGCATGGAGACGCGGCAGATGGCGGAGATGGCGCAGCAGAAGGCTGTGGTGGCACAGGCGGGTTCGCCGAAGGCGCCGCAGATTCCTCCGCATGAGATTGATGATGTGGTCCATACGGTGGGTGGGCTCATGCATACTCCTCCGTCTGTAACGTCGGGGAGTATTCAGGGCCAGGTGCAGGCCGCTAATACGCTGATCAAGTTAGCGGATAAGTTGCAGTACGAAGTTAAAAGCAACGGAACTATCCTAATATCTCCCAGGTCCGCTCGCGCGAACCTGGATTTCCTGTTACGCGGCGCGAGACAGGCTGCCGCGTGTGCGGCTTTCATTGAGGAAAGCCGCATGTAAGCATCAACGCCACCAAACTCAACAGGAAATCCAGGGAACTCGGGCACCCGTCCTGTTTTTAACTGGTTTGTCGTGGACACCGACATTTACGGGTTCACGGATTTTCGTTAGAAAGAAGACTTATGACTGAAGCTACGATCGCGGCTCCCGCTCCGGGGGCCGCACCTATTCCTGCGCCTGTTTCTCCGGCTCCGGCCGCTCCTGCTCCTTCATTCGGCGGTAGCGGTTCGGTTCCGGCCTCTACGGTCGACCCAGGCAAGTTCCCTATTCGCGAGGATTATGCCGCGGCTCTGCTCAAGGAGAAGCTCGGCGCGCGGTTCCCGCTCCCGAAGAGCAGCCTGCTCCCGCTGATGAGCCTGTCGCCGTGGTTGAGCCTCCTTCGCCGGCGCTTGAGATTCCGGTGGACGAAACTGTTGCGGCGGCTGAAAGACGCGCCCGTCGAAGAAGATTTTCAGCTCGAGCTGGAGGCGGTCGTTACACCTGAAGTTCTTAGCCAGATGGTCACTGACAATCCTGAGTTCGGTAAGTTGCTCGAGGCCGACTCCCGGCTGAAAGGACAGCTGTATAAGACGGCGCGCGAAGCAGCGGAGCTGAAGCCTTACCCACAATGC
>CAWCAZ010000052.1:0-20841 GCA_963793525.1 uncultured Acidobacteriaceae bacterium | reverse complement strand
ATTTTGCCGCAGGCACCAGTGCAATCGGCGACCGGACCGCCATGGATGCCTTCCTGGAATTGCGCAGCGCGCTCAGTGAGGGCCGGGTGCGTGCCGCCGAGCCGGATCCCGGAACCCCGCTGGGATGGCGGGTCAATGCCTGGGTCAAGCAGGGAATTCTCCTCGGCTTCCGTCTGGGCACGCTTGGAGCAAATGGGCGGTGACGAGTTCTCTTTCATGGACAAAAACACCTACCCGGCCCGGCGATTCGGCCTGGAAGAGGGAGTGCGGGTGGTGCCCGGCGGCTCAAGCATCCGCGAGGGCGCCTACCTCGCTCGCGGAGTGGTATGCATGCCGCCGATGTACGTGAATGCCGGCGCGTACGTGGACGAAGGCACCATGGTCGATTCCCACGCGTTGGTCGGTAGTTGTGCCCAAATCGGCAAACGCGTGCACCTGAGTGCCGCGGCGCAGATTGGCGGGGTGCTGGAGCCGGTCAACGCTACCCCCGTGATCATCGAAGACGATGTGCTGGTCGGCGGCAACACCGGAGTCTATGAGGGCACACTGGTGCGGCGGCGCGCGGTATTGGCGGCGGGCACGATCCTGACCCGGGGCACGCCGGTCTACGATATCGTGCGCGGCGAAGTCCTCAAGGCTTCCGGCGACCAGCCCCTGGTAATTCCCGAAGGAGCCGTCGTGGTGCCGGGCGCCAGAGAATTGAAGCGTGGAATCGCGGGTGCCGAGGCCTGGGGATTGAGCCTCTATACGCCGGTCATCGTCAAGTATCGCGACGATAAGACGGATCTGAGCTCAACCTTGGAAGACCTGCTGCGCTAAAAAGATTTTCACTTCCACGGAGCACAAACGAGTGTAGCGAAGTGCGGCGTTCTTAAGGAAACCCGCGTGGTAGCATTAAACGTTGATGTCTTCAGGTAAGTTACAAATCATCCCCCTGGGCGGACTGGGCGAATTCGGAATGAACTGCCTGGCGCTTCGCTGGGCAGACGACATCATCGTCATCGATGCCGGTCTCATGTTTCCCGAGACCGAATTGCTGGGGGTGGATATTGTCGTCCCCGATATCACCTACCTCATCGAAAACCGCCAGCATGTCCGCGCCATTATCCTGACCCATGGCCACGAGGATCATATCGGTGGTCTGCCCTGGATTTTGAGTGAACTGAAAGTGCCGGTCTACGCCACCGAGTTCACCCTGGCCTATGTCGAAGGCAAGCTCGAAGAGCATCGCTTGCTCGAAACGGCAGAGCTGATCGAGATTACGCCGCGGCAGAAGTTTCACCTGGGCGCCTTTACCGTCGAGCCGATTCGGGTGACCCACAGCCTGGTGGACTGTGTCGCGCTGGCGATCGAGACTCCGGTCGGCGTCATCGTGCACACCGGCGACTTCAAGATCGATCTCTCGCCACCGGACGGCAAGGCATTCGACCTGCATGGCTTCGCCGAGTACGGCAAGCGCGGCGTGCTGGCTCTGCTGCAGGATTCGACCAACGTGGACCGCGCCGGATACACCCCCAGCGAGTGGGCGGTGAAGCCGCGGCTGGACGAGATCTTCTCCCGCACCAAACAGAAGCTGTTCTTCAGTTGCTTTTCGTCCTCCATTTACCGCATCCGCATCGCCCTCGAACTGGCGCAGACGCATCGCCGCAAAGTGGCGATTGTGGGCCGGTCCATGGTGGAATCCTCAGAGATCGCGCAGGATCTTGGCTACCTCACAGTGCCGGCCGGGTTAATGATTCATCCCGGGCAGATCCGCGATTATCAAGCCTCGGAATTCATGGTTCTTATCAGCGGCACCCAAGGGGAGCCGATGTCGGCCCTTTCCCGCGCGGCGGTCGACAACCATAAGCATGCGCGGGTGGATCGCGGTGACACGGTGGTGTTGAGTTCCCGCGTCATCCCCGGCAACGAGAAGAGCATCTACCGCGTGATCGACCACCTTTGCCGCCGCGAGGCCAACGTGATCTACGACGATGGCGAATCCGGACTGATCCACGTGAGCGGACACGGCAGCCAGGAAGAGATGCGGCTGATGATCAACCTGCTGCGGCCCAAGTTCTTCATTCCCGTCCATGGAGACTATCGTCATCTGCAGAAGCACGTGCAGCTGGCGAAGAATACCGGGGTGGTGCAGCAGGCGCTGCTGCTCGAAGATGGCGACGTTCTGGAATTGGACGCAAACACCGCCGTCAAGGCGGGCAAAGTGACGACCGGCCGCGTTTGCATCGATGCCGGCTCCACTACGGATGTGGTCGAAGACCTGGTGATCCGCGACCGCAAGCATCTGAGCGAGGATGGCCTGGTGCTGGCCATCATCACCATCAACAAGCGCACCGGCAAGGTGGAGAGCGCGCCTGAAGTGGTGACCCGCGGCTTTGTGACCGGCGAGATTGCGCTCGGCGACCAGGCGCGGGAGATTGTCAACCGCACGCTGGAGGCGTCGTCGGCCGAAGAGAAAGCCGACTACGGCGTGATGAAAGAGAAGATCCGTCTCGATCTCAAGCGCTACATCCAGAAGAGCACATCGCGCCGGCCGATGATCATGCCGATCATTCTGGAAATCTAATTTGCCGGAGAAGCTGACAGGACTGGTCACGCTGGCCGAGCTGCGCGCGGCCCAGGAGCGGCTCCGCGGGGTCGCCGTGCACACCCCGCTGGTTGCTTTCGAAATTCCTGGCGAGCCGCTGGCGCTTTGGGTCAAGGCTGAGGGGCTGCAGCCCATCGGCAGTTTCAAGCTGCGCGGCGCCTTCAACAAAATCGCGCAACTGTCTGCCCGCGAGCGCGCTCGCGGCGTAATCACCTACTCCAGCGGAAACCATGCGCAGGGAGTTGCCTACGCGGCTCGAGCCGTGGGCGCGAAAGCCGTTATCGTGATGCCCTCGAATGCGCCGCAGGTGAAGCTGAGGGCGACCCGGGCGCTGGGAGCGGAGATCGTCATCGTCGGCCCGGCCAGCGGGGAGCGCAAAGCCAAGGCATTAGAGCTGGCGGCCGAATTCGGCTACGTCGTCATTCCCCCTTTCGACGACCGCGACATCATTGCCGGGCAGGGAAGCTGCGGGTTGGAGATTGTTGCCGACCGGCCGAAGGTCGATCTGGTACTGGCGCCGGTGGGCGGGGAGGGCTGCTCAGCGGCGTCGCGGCTGCGGTGAAACTGACCCGGCCCGAAGTCCGCGTGGTCGGGGTCGAGCCGGAATTGGTCTCGGACGCGGCGCAGAGCTTCAAGGCAGGCCGACATCGTCTCGATCACCGGCGAGCAGAGCCAGACTGCGGCAGATGGGTTGAGAAGCCAGAGCGTGGGCGTGTTGAATTTCGCCCACATGCAGGCGTATGTCGATGACATCGTGACCGTGACCGAAGCCGAGATCCGCGAAGCCATGCGGCGCATCATTTTTGCCACGCGACTGGTGGCTGAGCCAAGCGGTGCCGTGGCTGTGGCGGCGCCCTCTTCCATCGAGAGCAATTGCCGAGTGCCCGGGAGACGGTTGCGATCATAACTGGCGGCAACGTCGAGCCCGCCGTGCTGCGCAGCGTACTGGACTTGAATGAGAGATCCGTCGGCTCGACGGGATGACAGTGTCGCTCTTCAACTCGGAAGGGTAGGTTCGCCGCACCTGCGGCTCGCGATGGAAACCTTTAAGGAAGCGCTACCTCGTCGTCTCAGGAGTCCGAGTGCATTGGGATCCGTGCATGTTCGGTCTCAGCGCTGCAGTCTGCCTCGCAGGGGCGTATTCTAGGTCGGTCGAGTCTAAGCACTTATGCGCACTGGATTTTTTGCTTTTTCTGCCCTCCTGGTATTCGCGGTCCAAGCGACAGCGGCGCCCAAACCCCCAGCTCCCAGCATTGGCCCCAAGGCGACTGTCATTCGCAACACCAACCTCTACGTTGGCCCCGACCCCACTTCCGCGCGCATGGCCGAGATCTCGCCCGGCCGGGAGATGGTGATCGGCGAGCGCAATGGTCCATGGGTGCGTGTCTTCGCCAACACGGATGAGGAAATTTCCAAGTCGCAGGATGCGCCGGTGTTTGGCCATGAAGCGGCGGCCGTCCCCATTTCCGGCTGGATGCAGGCTGCCGGCGTGGTCAGTGCGGAGACCCCCAAGGGAGACGTGATTCTCTTCGGCGTAGCCGCCAGCGAGGAGAAAGACGCCATGCTGCCGCACGCGCCGCAGAGCGTCGCCCAGGCAGCGCGGCTGCTCTACCAGCGCATGGCTGATTTTTTTCCCCAGTCGCCGTTGGCGCCTGAGGCCGCCTGGCGCTCCGCCGATATTCGCTGGCAACTGCAAAAGGCCGATGTTTTCTCCCTGCCCTCGGCGCATGAAAAAGACGCCTATGTGCGCGAGCAGATCGACGATGAAGAGTTCCGCAAGCTCAAGAAGACCTACCCCCACTCCAAATGGGCCGACCTGGCCGATTGGGACATGCTGGATAACAAGGTCTGCGGCGATTGGCAGGGCTCCACCAAGTGCCCGCAAAAAGAAGCCGAGCTGTATGAGAAGTACGCGCAGGAGCATCCGGATTCGCCTCGGGCTGCGGAGGCGCTGTACAACGCCGTCTACCGGCAGGGCGCGTTGAACGACATGTACAGCCGCGAATGGAGACGAAAAGAAAGTCCGGCGAGGCCAAGGCGAGAGCCGTAACCATCGCAGGTACCATTGCCGCCAAATATCCCCAATCGGACTATGCCGCCCGCGCCGCCACTCTGGTATACCAGTTGCAGGAATCAATTCCCATCTACGGCGCCGATCGCCAGTGACGGCTCGCCAGTATCTGCGTTGCGGCCGGAGGGCCTTTGAACGATTACATCCTGTCGGTCTTGCTTGGGATCGTCGAAGGACTGACCGAATTTCTCCCCGTCAGCTCCACGGCGCATCTCAGGTTGGTCGAGGCATTGCTCCACGTCGACCTGGCCAGTCCATATTGGAAGATGTACACGGTGGTGATCCAGTTGGGTGCGATCCTCGCGCTGGTGCTGCTGTTTACCGGCCGAATTCTGGAGTTTTTCCGCACTTTTCCCAGAGGGGAAAATGGCGATCGCACGTGCTCACCCACCCTCTTTCCCTCACCATGGTCGCTTTTGTCTGCACCGCGGTTCCTTCGTTTGTTGCTCATTAAAGTGATCGGCAAGCATCTGGAAAGCATCCGGTTGATGGCGCTGGCGCTGCTGATCGGCGGGATCGTGATGTGGGTGGTGGACGCGCTGAGCGTGCGTCGCGATCTCAAGACCAAAGATGTGGAGCAGATGTCGCTCTTCCAGGCGGTCTGGATCGGCCTGTGGGAGGTCACTTCGGCGGTTTTCCCCGGCGTCTCGCGATCCATGTCCACCATTGCGGCCGGTCAGGCGGTGGGCATGACCCGCACCGCGGCCCTTGAGTTCAGCTTTCTTTTCTCCATCCCGGTCATGATTGCAGCCACCGGCTATGAATTTCTCCGCACCGTTCATCCCAAGCAAGTGCCCGGGGAAGAAGCGATGGTTCCGCTGGTAATGAACACGCATGGCTGGATCGTGCTGGCCATCGGCTTTGTCGTTTCGTTCGTGGTGGCCCTGGGTGTGGTGGAGTGGTTCCTGCTATGGGTGCGGCGCCACGGTTTCGTGATCTTTGCGATTTATCGCATTATCCTGGGTTCATTGCTGCTGGCTTTTGGCGCGAAACTTGTAGGGGCCTAGGAGTTTCGCAATGGGTGTAGACGGATCCCGAGACTGCCTTACTGTGGCGAGAAGGAGAAGCCGATGATATTTTTCAAAGCAACTGGACTGTGTGTGTTTACCGCCCTGTTTTCCGCCGCCGCTCTGGCCGCCAGCCTGATCCACACGGCGACGCTTAAAGATCTGCAAACTGTGGGCAGCACCACCAAAAAGCAGAAGCATCAGCAATACGATTTGGTAGTCGATACGCCGACCAACGAATACGTCTGCCGCACCAAACTAGGCAGCTCGTGAAGCCGACACAGTTTGTCGTGGGCTCCCTGCAGTTCAAACTGGACGGCAAAAAGGCGAGATGCGAACACGTGGCAACAGTGAGTTGCGAACGTAAAGTGCTGGAATTCTCGCGTAGCCGCAAGCCACGCACGGTAATCCGCGTACCCGAATCGAACCCACGAGGCTGCCGATGCTCCGAATTTATCCCACTGGACTCGCGCAGTAGCCGGTCGAGTAAGCCTGCACCTGCTGCAAGGGCAGCCGGACCTGGAAGCACGTGCTCGCCCGGCTTCGACTGCACTGTTACGTAACCGCGGTGCATGCGAACGATTCGGCTTACCACGTCCAAACCAAGCCCAAGCCCGCTCCCTGGAGCCTTGGTCGTGAAGAACGGCTCAAAGATGCGTGCCTGCAGCTCCGCTGGAATTCCCGGACCATTGTCCCAGATCTCCACCAGCAACATATCGCCCGCAGTGCGCACCACGAGCTTGATCTCACCCTTGTCCTGTACCGCATCCAATGCATTTTCAATCAACGCGGTCCACACCTGGTTGAGTTCCCGGCCATATGCGCTGACGCAGGGCAGGTTGGGTTCGTAATCGCGGACCACTTCCACCTTGCGCAGGCGGGAGGCCACCATGGCCAGCGTATTTTCCAGGCTCTGCGGGACATCGACTTCCTGAATTGGCATCTGGTCCATGTAGGAGTAATCCTTGATGGCGCGGATCAAATCGAAAATGCGTGCCGTGGAATCGAGCATGGCCTCGGCGATCCTCTCCGTACGCAGAGAAGAAGTGAACTGGGAGAGCACCACGGCGATGGCGCCCGGGTCCAGGTACCCGGTAAGCGGCTCCAGTTGCCGGGCACTACGCCAAACTCGGCCAGCTCCGGCGCGATGTGCCACGACTCCTGGATATCATGCTGCTGCAGCCAGCTCACTATCTCGTCTTCGCGACGGGTCTGCTCCGTTTCGGCCGGTTTGCCCAGCCGCTTGGCCTCGGCGCGAACCTGGTCTTCCCAGGCCAGAACCTTTTCGGTCTTCTCGGCGCTCAGACAAAGGCGCCCGAGATTGAAGCGCTCGTGGCCGTAAACGCGCAATTCTTCCAGCATGCCGGCGGCGGAACGCTGAGCCGCCGAGGCGGGATTGTTCAACTCGTGGGCCAGATTGCCCGGCAAGCTTGCCCAGACGCATTCAGTTTTTCCGACTGTTGCTCCATGCGCGTGATTTCGCGCACCCGATCCAGAAGAATGCCGACCACCCGCTCTGTAAGCGAGGGTATGGCCTTGAGCATCTCGGGAAAGAGGGACCGGTCGAACTCCAGCCACCAGGTGGCGCGGAAGTATAGCCCAGCCCGCCGTAGGCCTTCATGCGAGAGAAGGGAAGCAGGCCGGTCATTTGCCCGGAGCGGCCAATAAACAGCGCGGCCGGTCCGCCGTGCTCCCGGCGCACATAGATCTCGCCCTGGAGCAGAATGGTCATCTTGCTGGCTGGCTCCCCCTCGCGGAAGACGACCGCGCCCGATTCGGCAAAGACTTCAGTCCCATGGGTCGCCAGCCACTCGTACTCCGACTCCTCCAGACCGTGGAGCTGATTTACTTTTTTGAGCGCGGCCACGATTTCGGGAACCCGCGCCGGGTCATGAGGGGCGCGATACGGGGCTGGAGCCGTAGGTAAAGCTGGGGTGGGCGCTTGGGTCGTCATGGCACCTCGCGGTGTGCTTTTGATGTTAGCCGATGCGGTAGAGTCTCGCCCTTAAATCCCCTCAGTGGCAGGACAGCCGGTTTGAAAGGGAAATACGGGGCCGGAAAGGAGAAAGTGCGTTACTTAATGTTTGCTGCGGCTGGGCGATTAACTCGGTCGCCTATTCGTCGCCCTGCGGTTTCTGCTGCATTTCGCTCTTGCGCATGGGCATGGAATCGATCAGTTGTTTAAGCTTGTCCACCGGCACAGGAGTTCGGCTGTTCAGCTTTTCTCCGCCATCTTTGCCGATCAGGATCACCAGGAACTCAGCCGGTTCGACCTTGAATTGGTGACGGATAGCCGCCAGTTCATCTTCGCTAAGGCTGGCTGTGGGCACCCTGGAGCCGGGAATAGGCTGGTTATGACCCTCCGGGACGATGGGAACGTAGAGCAGGTCGCGGCCCCTGAGTTCGGCTGGTGCGCCTTCAGCTGATTGAACTGCTCCACCAGTTGGGATCGTCCAGCGCGGGGGCGAAGACCAGCAGCGGCCGGTAGCAGTCGCGCATCGCGCGCAGTGTGTTCGGGTGTGCAGGGCACGCTGCGCTCGGTTGTGGGTTCGGGTCTGCCCAACCATCGCAGCTAGGCAAAGGCCGAGAACAAAGCAAAAACGGAAGACCGCAAGAGCGGCGACACGTGCATGCAGAGTAGACTCGAAAAGACCCGCAATGGGTGCGTGAAAAACTTCAAGAGCACGGTCAAAAGCAAGACAAAAGATTACCGGCTCAGTGATTTGCACAGGAAGCCGCTGCCTGGCCAGAGCTGCTTGACAGGCAAATCAGGTTTCCGCGGACCTGCTCAGCACGGCCCATCGAAACCTGGCCAAGCATACCCTTTAAGCGCCGACCGGTTCCGCAATGCGGGGCGCGGCCCCGGGGCTGTCTACCGTGACCGTTACCGGATCCAGGAAGGGCATGGCCGCGCGAAGTTTGCTGCCCACTTCTTCGATGGAGTGCTCGGCTTCCTTGCTGCGCATGGCTCAAATTACTTGCGCCCGGTTTCATTTTCCTTGATCCAGTTGGTGGCAAACGTCCCGTTCTGAATCTCGGTCAGTATCTTCTTCATTTCCGCTCGCGTTGCATCCGTGACCAGTCGCGGACCGGCGGTGTAGTCACCGTACTCGGCAGTGTCGGATATGGAGTAACGCATGTAAGCCAGGCCGCCCCGATACATGAGGTCCACAATCAGCTTGAATTCGTGCAAGCACTCGAAGTAAGCGACCTCGGGTTGATAGCCCGCGTTCACCAGGGTTTCAAAGCCGGCCTTTACCAAAGCGCTCACGCCGCCGCACAACACAGTCTGCTCGCCGAACAAATCAGTCTCTGTCTCTTCGGTGAACGTGGTCTCGATCACGCCGGCCCGGGTGCTGCCGATGGCCTTGGCGTAGGAGAGCGCCAGGGCGTGCGCGTTGCCAGAGGCATCCTGGTGCACAGCGATCAGGGCGGGAACCCCGCCGCCTTCGGTAAACACCTCGCGCACCCGGTGACCGGGGGCCTTGGGGGCCACCATGCTGACGTCGATCTCCTTCGTAGGGACAATCGTGCCGTAGCGAATGTTGAAGCCATGGGCGAACATCAGGTCTTCCCCTTGCCCATGTAAGGCGCGATGGATTCGTGGTAGATGGCTGCCTGGGAAGTATCGGGAGCCAGAATCATGATGACGTCGGCCCACTTGGCGGCATCGGCTACGGAAAGCACTTCCAGGCCGGCGGCCTTGGCCTTCTTGATGGACCGGCTGGTTGCCGGCAATCCGACGCGAACATCGACGCCTGAGTCCTTGAGATTCAGCGAGTGGGCATGGCCCTGGGATCCGTAGCCAATAATCGCTACCTTCTTAGCCTGAATCAGCGAGAGATCGGCATCCTGGTCGTGATAAGTCTTGGTCATTCCCTTTTCCTTTGTGTACAGTGGTAGTTACGTTTGTTGTTGCGGAAGATCGCTATCGCTGGGGAAGCCCTCAGTCTCGTCTTCCTCGAGGCAGTGCCTCCACCATAGGCAAGGACACCGCGCCGTTCTTGTGACTCGACGTCGCCCAGGGCTTCAAGTACGCGGCTGGTATGGTGGCCGCGGCGCATCACCATGCGGCCGGTGCGCGAAATCTCGAGCACGCGATCTTCATTTTCGTTCAGCACCTGCAGCAGGCCTTCGATCTTGCTCTCGCTGCCGGTGATTTCGATCATGAGCGAACCGGGCGCAAGATCAACCACGCGCGCGCGGAAAACATTCACCAGTTCAAAGATATGGGAACGCGTTTTAGGCGTAGTAGCCACCTTGATCAAGGCCAATTCCCGGCTGACTGAGGAAAAACGGCCCACGTCATCCACCTGGACCACGTTCTCCAGCTTGTAAAGCGAGGCCATGATGCGGTGGCCGGCTGCCGGAGGAGCGTCGGCGACCAATGTCATGCGCGAGATGCCGGGGCGCTCCGAACCACCCACGGTGACGGAGGAAATATTGATGTTCAGGCGGCGGAACAACGACGCCACGCGGGTGAGCACACCTGGCTTGTCTTCCACGTAGGCGACGAATGTGTGCTGCATGCTTACCTTTCTTCTGTGAGCTGCCCGTCGACCGCAGCTTGGATGCTACCGGCTCCAATCCGTGCATACAACGCCTTCCGACGAAACCCGAGCTTTAGCCGACTCGTAATGACCTCGTCTCTCGAATCAGCTCTACACGTCCGAAGCAGTTTCCACCAGCGGATTGCCCGACGGCCGCCGGATCATCTCGTGCAGCGCAGCGCCGGGCACGATCATCGGGTACACCGTGTCTTCCTGCTCCACCAGGAAGTTGATCAGGAATGGGCCCTTATGGGTGCGTGCCGCCTCCACCACGCTCATCACCTCGGAGCGTGTTGTTACCGCTGCAGCCCGGATGCCAAACGCCTCGGCCAGCTTGACGAAATCCGGAGAGAAGATAGGCGAGCACTCGTAGTTCTTCTCGTAAAACGTCTCCTGCCACTGGCGAATCATTCCCAGGTAACCATTGTTGATGATGGCGATATTAATATCGAGCTTCTCCTGGGCAATGGTGGCCAATTCAGGCATCGTCATCTGGAAGCCGCCGTCCCCGGCAATGGCCCAGACCTCCTTGCCCGGACAGGCAATCTTGGCGCCAATGGCCGCGGGCAACGCAAAACCCATCGTGCCCAGGCCACCGGAAGTGATCAGAGAGCGCGGCTCCTCATGCTTGTAATACTGCGCCTCCCACATCTGGTGCTGGCCCACGTCGGTCGCGATCACCGCATCTCCCGAGGTCGCACGCCAGAGATCGTTGATCACGTGCGCGGCGTAGAGATGACCGTTGTCGGGCAGGTTCTTGATGTCGAGGACCGCCGCATCGCCCTTCATGCGGTTGATCGCGTGTATCCACGCCGCGCCGTCACGCGGGCCGATCAGCGGCAAAAGCTGGTCCAGCACCACGGGCCAGGTCGCCAATCAACGCCACCTGCACAGGGACGTTTTTGTTGATCTCCGAAGGGTCGATGTCGATATGGATCTTCTTCGCCTTGGGGGCATAGGTCGCCAGCGAACCGGTGACCCGGTCGTCGAAGCGCATACCGCAGGCAATCAGCAAGTCTGCTTCCTGGATTGAGTGATTCACCCAGGACTCGCCATGCATGCCCATCATGCCCAGGTTCAATTCATGGGAGGCGGGAAAGCTGCCCAGACCCAGCAGCGTGCAGGCGACCGGAATCTGGGCCCGCTCCGCCAGCGCGCGCACCTGTTCCATCGCGCCTGAATGGATGATGCCGTGGCCGGCAAGGATCAGGGGCCGCTTTGCGGAACGGATCAGCTCCGCAGCGTCCACGATGCTTTGCTGCGAGACATTGAGCATGGGGTGGGTGCCGAGCTTCTCCGGCGCCGCTGCGGCAAAATCAAACTCTGCTGTAGCCTGCTGAGCATCCTTGGTGATGTCGACCAGTACCGGTCCGGGGCGCCCGGAGTTAGCAACGCGGAAGGCATCACGCAGCACCGGAGCGATGTCCTCTGCGCGGGTGACGACATAATTATGCTTGGTCACCGGTAACGTGATGCCGGTAATGTCCACTTCCTGAAAAGCATCGGTGCCCAGCACTTTGCTCGGTACCTGGCCAGTAATGCAGACCAGCGGAATCGAGTCCAGCATGGCGGTTGCAATGCCGGTCACCATGTTGGTGGCGCCGGGCCCGGAGGTGGCAATGGCAACTCCCACGCGTCCTGAGGCGCGCGCATAGCCGTCTGCCATATGCACCGCGCTCTGCTCATGGCGCACCAGGATGTGCCGGACGGGAAATTTGCGCAGGGCATCATATGCCGGAAGGATGGCGCCTCCGGGATAGCCGAATACCTCGCGCACTCCTTCCCCTTCGAGTGTCGCCCAGATAATCTCTGCCCCGGTGAGCCGGGTTTTTTGATCGACTTGGCTGCTCATAGTGCTCCTAGGTAGGTCTCCGTATCTGCCGGCCGTGGCGCAAGCCAGAACTCTTTATCGTGGCCTTGTTCAAACTTCTCCAACGCTCCACCGTGTTTCAGCGACAACCCAATATCGTCCAGACCCAGCAGCAGGCATTCGCGCCGGAAGGGATCGATGGAGAAGGGAAGTGAGAGGCCGTGGTCATCGTGCAGCATCTGATCTTCCAGCGAAACTGTCAGCTCATAGCGCGGGATGGACGCGGCCCGCTTCATCAAAGTCTGCACATGTTCCTCTGGTAACGTGACCAGCAGAAGGCCATTCTTGCCCGCGTTGGAATGAAAAATATCCGCGAACGAGGACGCGATCACACAGCGAAATCCGTAATCGTTCAACGCCCACGCCGCATGTTCGCGGGAAGATCCACAACCGAAGTTCTTTCCTGCAACCAGGATTTCTGCGTCCTGAAAGGCGGGTTGATTGAGGATGAAATCCGGGTGCGGCTCGCCCGCGTTCGGTCCCTCCTGAATGCGCCGCCAATCGTAAAAAAGAAACGGTCCATAGCCGGTACGTTCGATCCGCTTGAGGAACTGCTTGGGGATGATCTGGTCGGTATCGACGTTCTCACGGTCCAGGTGCGCGACCACCGCCTTATGTTTGCGAAATGGCTTCATGGGAGCGACACCTCCTGGGTAGGAACGGGGTTGAACTGCCACTTGCGAACATCGGTAAAGTGGCCGGAGACCGCGGCGGCGGCGGCCATCATGGGGCTCACGAGGTGGGTTCGTCCGCCCCGCCCCTGGCGTCCTTCGAAGTTGCGATTGCTGGTGGAGGCGCAACGTTCGCCGGGAGCCAGAATGTCAGGATTCATGCCCAGGCACATCGAGCAACCGGGCTCGCGCCAGTCAAAACCAGCCGCCCGAAAAATTTCGTCCAGACCCTCTTCTTCGGCCTGCTTCTTCACTTGCTGCGACCCGGGAACCACCATCGCGCGCACCTGGGGATGGACGTGATACCCGCTCACCACTTTGGCCGCCGAGCGAAGATCTTCAATGCGAGCGTTGGTACAGGAGCCAATGAACACACGATCGATCGCCAGTTCTTCGATGGCCTTACCCGGCTCCAGCGCCATGTATTCGAGCGCACGTTCCCAGGCGCGCCGTTCCGCGTCCGAATGGCTAGCGGCAGGATCAGGCACTCGGTCCGTGACTGGCACAACCATTCCCGGGCTGGTGCCCCAGGTGACGAAAGGTGCGAGATCTTCGGCGTGGAGCACTAGTTCGCGATCGAAGGTGGCGCCGGGATCAGTGGCCAGCGATCTCCATTCGGCGACGGCGCGATCCCAGTCGGCGCCGGTGGGACTAAACCGCCGCCCTTTGAGATAGCGAAAGGTGGTTTCGTCGGGAGCGATCATGCCCGCTCGAGCACCAGCCTCAATGCTCATGTTGCATAGGGTCATGCGGCCCTCCATGGAGAGGGCGCGAATGGCCGGCCCGGCATACTCGATCACACAACCGCTGGCGCCGTCTGTTCCAATGTGGCCGATGATGCCCAGGGCAATATCTTTTGCCGAAACGGCTGGACCAAGCTCACCTTCCACCGTGATGCGGAAAGTTTTGGGGAGCGATTGTTGCAAGCACTGGGTGGCCAGAACGTGCTCCACTTCCGAAGTACCGATACCGAAGGCCAGCGCGCCAAATGCCCCATGGGTGCTGGTGTGACTGTCGCCGCAAACGATAGTCATGCCGGGCTTGGTAACGCCGAGTTCAGGACCGATTACATGCACGATCCCCTGTTCCGGCGACTGCACGTCATAGAGCGGAATGCCGAACTCGGCGCAGTTGGCGCGCAAGGCATCCATCTGTTTGGCCGCGATCGCATCGGCGATCACGAGCCGGTTGGCTGTAGTGGGGACGTTATGGTCTACCGTGGCGATCGCCCGGTCGGGGCGGCGTACAGTGCGTCCTGCCAGGCGAAGCCCCTCAAATGCTTGCGGCGAAGTCACTTCATGGAGCAGATGCAAATCGATGTACAGCAGTGCCGGCTCGCCTTGGGGCGCCACCACCACATGTGATTCCCAGACTTTTTCGAAGAGCGTTTTTGCGCTTTGCGACATGCTTATTTCCCTTTGTCCTAACCACGAATCGAGGGTGCCCCATTCAAGCCCTCTTTTGGCTTGAGTGCGATACCACGGCGCTGGACCCGCAACTGACCGGGCCGGTATTTCTAGACGGCGTGCAAAGCTTGCCGGCGGTCGATGATTTCATTCAGGGCCTGGTGCACCAGACTGCCCATCTCCTGCGTGGTTACATGCCGGCCCGGCTGTTCCGCGCGCAGCAGATCGGCGGTGCGATAACCCTGCTCCAAAACCTTGCGTACCGCCAGCTCGACCGCCTGCGCATCCTGCTCCAGGTTGGCCGAGTGGCGCAGTATCATGGCCGCGGTCAAGATGGCGCCCAGCGGGTTGGCGATCCCTTTTCCGGCGATATCGGGGGCCGAACCGTGCACCGGCTCGTACAGGTTGACTGTGCCGCCAATAGTCGCCGAAGGCAGCATGCCCAGCGACCCGGTGATGACCGCCGCCTCATCGCTGAGAATGTCTCCAAAAAGATTCTCGGTGAGGACCACGTCGAAGTTGCGCGGCGTGTTCATCAAGTGCATCGCGCAGGCATCCACATACTGGTGCTCCAGAGTGATACCCGGATATTGCTGGGCAAGTTCAATCACTGTTGCGCGCCACATCTGCGACACTTCCAGCACATTCGCCTTGTCGACCGAGGTGACCTTCTTCCGCCGTTTGCCGGCGAGCTGAAAGGCCACATGGGCCACCCGGACGACCTCGTCGCGGGTATAACGCATAGTGTTCCAGGCTGCTCCGCTCTCCCGGTTCCAGGCGCGTGGTTCTCCAAAATACAGACCGCCCAGCAACTCGCGGATAAACAGAATGTCCGCGCCTTCGGTTACTTCAGGCCGCAGCGGAGAGTTGGCGGACAAGGCCGGATAGGCAAAGGAAGGGCGCAGGTTGGCAAACCCACCCAACGCCTGGCGCAACTGCAGCAGACCCGCTTCTGGCCGGCGATCCGGGGCCAGGGAATTGAATTCGTTGCCGCCCACCGCTCCCAACAGCACGGCGTCGCTTTCCAGGGCAGCATCCAGTGTGGTGGCGGGCAGAGGCGTGCCGGTCTGGCGAATAGCAACCCCGCCAATGGGCATCTCAGTGAACTGGAAGTCATAGCCGCCGAACTCCGCGACTGAAACCAGGATGCGCACTGCTTCGCGAGTGACCTCGGGACCAATTCCGTCTCCGGCACCCACGAGCACTTTCAATTGCATGGATGATTCCCTTCTGCGCAGGAACTAGCTGCGCCGGCGGTTTTAGATCTGTGGGGCGGAAATCAATTCACCCCGGCGGTGGTGCTCCGGAAGGAGCGAGATCAGGTCCTGGTCAAAGATGGCCTTCCTGTGATCCGCCAGCTCATTGAAGCGGTGATAGACGATATCGAGATCGGCGGCATCGAGGGCAAAACCCAGCTCCTTTAGGCGGTGGGTTAAAGCTCGCCGGCCCGAATGCTTGCCCAGCACCATACGGTTATTGGGCACACCCACCGAAGCAGGGGTCATGATCTCGTAGGTCAGCGGGTGAGCTAGCACGCCATGCTGATGGATGCCTGCCTCGTGAGCAAAGGCATTACTGCCCACCACCGCTTTATTCGGTGCTGGAGCAAAACTGATCAGCTCGGCCAGCAACTGGCTGGTGGGGTAAAGCTGCTCCATCGCAAGTCCGTGGACGTAGGGAAACTTATCCGGGCGGACCAGAATTGCAGCCGCCACCTCTTCCAGCGCCGCATTCCCGGCGCGCTCGCCAATGCCGTTGATGGTGCACTCGATCTGCCTTACTCCAGCCTCAATTGCCGCCAAGCTATTGGCTACCGCCATGCCCAGGTCGTCGTGGCAATGGGAGGAAAGCGTGATGCCGGCTACCTGTGGAACCCGCTCCCGCAGCATGTGAAAGATGGCGCCATATTCGTTGGGAACGCAGTAGCCGACGGTGTCGGGCAGATTGATCGTCGATGCGCCGGCATCGATGGCCACCGCGACCATGCGGCATAGGAAGTCAGGATCCGATCGGCTCGCGTCTTCAGGAGAGAATTCCACGTCATCCACATAGGTGCGCGCCAGGCGAACGGAGGCATCGACTTGTTCCAGCGCCTCGGCCCGCCGGATCTTCAACTTGTGCTCCAGGTGAATGTCTGAGCTGGCGAGGAAGATGTGAATGCGCGACCGGTCAGCCCCTTCCAGGGAGCGCGCGGCGGCCTCAATATCTTCGCTCCTGGCGCGCGCCAGGGAAGCGATGCGCGGGCCGCGTATCTCCTGGCAGATGCTGCGGATAGCGGCAAAGTCGCCGGGCGACGCGATCGCGAACCCGGCCTCGATGATGTCCACACCCAGCGCTTCGAGGGCGTGGGCCATGCGCAGCTTTTCCGGGGTATTCATGCTGCAGCCTGGAGACTGCTCGCCGTCGCGTAGGGTGGTATCGAAGAAGAAAATCCGATCCTTGCCGCTGTGCTTGTCGTGGGAAGCTTGGTTCATGGAAGCGCCGCCTTCCGCATCCTGCTCAACATCATTCTGCTATATCCCCGTGCATAGATCAAATTTATTATACTTCTTAAAATCATAATAAATACTTATACTGGTGCAGCAAGCTCATGGGCTGAGTGCCTCAACGTTATGGATATTCATCAGTTAGAGACCTTTCTCGCCGTCGCCGAAGAAAAAGGATTCTCTCGCGCCGCCAATCGGCTGCACCGAACCCAACCCGCTGTCAGCCAAGTCGTTCGCAAGCTCGAGAGCGACTTGGGCGAGGTGCTGTTCGAGCGCAGCGCCAGAGACGGAACCCTTACCGCTGCCGGTGAGGTGCTATGCGACTATGCCCGCAGGATGTTGAACCTCAGGGCGGAAGCAGTCAGCGCCATGGAGGAGCTGAAGTCGCTCGACCGTGGACGGCTGCTGATTGCGGCCAACGAGTTTACCTGTCTTTACCTGCTTCCTGTATTGGATAGGTTTCGCCGGCTCTGCCCACAGATAGGGGTGAGCATCCAGCGCTCGCTGGCCAGCAAAATCCCGGACGATCTGCTGCAACGAACGGTAGAGATCGGTATTTTGTCGTTTCGCCCCGAAGGCGACCTCTTTAGGTCGATCGCCGTTTACACCGACGAGTTGGCCTTCGTGGTGAACCCCGCTCATCCCCTCGCGCGGGAGAAGGGGGTAGCGATTGAAGACCTGGGGGCAGAGAGTTTCGTTGCCCACAATGTTCCCTCGCCGGTACGCCGGCAGGTGGTTGCGGCCTTCCAAAAGCATAAGACGCCACTAAACATGGGGGTAGAGCTGCCCAGCCTGGAGGCGGTGAAACGGTTTGTGGCCATGGGCAATGGGGTGGCATTGGTTCCCGGATTGACGGTGGGGCATGAGCTAGCCAGCGGGGAACTGGTCCAGGTGCCGGTGGACGCTCTGCGCTTCGAGCGGCACCTCCGCCTGGTGCATCGCAAGCGAGCCAACCTCTCGCACGCCGCGATTGCGTTTCTCAAGGTGGTGCGTTCGCTCTCGCTGGAGCGCGGTGCGCCCTATGAGTTTCGGGTCGAACGGACAGCTTAAGCGTGTACGTTGTGGCACTGGTGTCGCCTCGAATGCTGGGCGCAGGTACAATTGCGAAAGTGGGTCAGGGATTCGACTCCTCAAGGAAAATCGACGAGCCCGAGAGGCGGGTGGAGCCTGCTGGCGATCGCAGGCGAGAGGTTCAGGAACGAATGAAGAAATCGTTGTTGTTATTTCTGCTTCTGCCATTTCTGGCAGTTGCGAGTCATGCTCAGGAAAGCCGTCAGGATGTGAGCGTGAGCGTGACCGGGATCTTTCCCCCATTTATTACTGGAAATGCGGTGTCACAGACCGGAACTTATGGACTGGGTGGCCTGGTGAGCTACCGCTACATGCTGACCCCGAGGAGCGGCCTCGAACTCAACTATCAGTACGCGCAGAATGCGCAAAAGTATTACACCAGCTTCAACAACGTAAGAGTCCACGACAGAATGCAGGAGTTTTCCGGCGCCTACGTGCTGAACGCGAACTTTAAAAACTGGAACCCATTTCTGGAGGCCGGTCCCGCGGCCTTCATGTTTGCTGCCCTGGACGATGCCAGCACCACGCAGATCGACACCAAGGGGCAAACCATTCTGGGCGCGATGTACGGGGCCGGTGTGGCGTACGAGCTCAGCCCGAGCTGGGACATCCGCGCGGAGTACCGGGGGCTGTTGATGAAGACGCCAAATTTCGGTCTGGAACCGCAGAAGACGGGCCGCTTCTACAACGTCTACAACCCAACGATCGGTATCGCCTACCACTTCTAGATTCGCTGAACGCGGAAAGAGAACTGCAGGTCTCACGGGGCCGCTGCTAAGGACACAGGTGCGTAGCGGCCTAGTTTTGGTGCCGCACCTACGGCGCTCCCACGGCAAGCCGATGGATTCCCAGCCGGGTAGAGCCTGTGTGAGAATTCGTGGAGGGAACGTATGAATGGCACAGCTTCAGAGTTTGCGGAAAACTCTCCATGAAGTACACAGGTTCACAGGCTGCGGTAGAACTCATGTTTTGTGTCAGGCACGACTTTAGAGCTTGCGGAAAAAGTCATTGAACCTCGAAGAAATCGTCGCTCAGCGGCTGAAGCCGAACCTGTTCTTTATCACTTACGTACGAGCTGAAGCTCGTACCCTTCAAAGCCAGTGTTTTTCCGCAAGCTGTTTAGTCGGGCCTAAGCGCACGCGTGATGGACGGCTTTAGCCGTTGGGGTACGCTTTGTCGAGATAAGAAAGCCGGCAGGAAGCATTGAAACGCGTGCCGCTGAAGCCGTGACATTCCAATGACGCCTGTTCTCACACAGACCCAGAAGGGTTGAGATCAATCCCAAACATGGTCTGCGTGGCCCGGCCTGCCGCGGAAGCGCCGTAGGCGCGGCACTAAACCTATGCCGCTCGCACCTGTGTCATGCGGAGCGAAGCCACGGGAACCCCGCAGTTTCTCTTATCCCCTAGAAAATCCGGTAGGCTATCCCGCTGCTGAAACCATTCGGGCTCAGGGTACTGTTCTGGAAATTGGTCCAGTGCTGATATTCGTAGTCGACCGCCCGGATCGTGAAGCGGTGATAGTGAATGTCTAGCCCTCCACCACCGACCAGCATAAGGTAGCCGCCATGCCCATAACTGAAGGGAAAGTTGAACTGGCCGTTGCCGACCATGAACTTCCCATAGGGCTCCCAGCGGCCGAAACGCCAGCGGTACCGCGGTCCCAACTCGTAGTTATCTTGGTGTACGTCGTAGGTCTGGTTGAAACGGAGAAACCGTATTTCCCCTTCCAAGCCCAGATGCCCATGAAGGTTTAAGTCCAGAAAGCCACCCCAACCCCAGAGTTCGTTGGGCCCGTAGTCGGGGCGGAACGCGGAGAAGTAACCTCCGCCCACTATGTGAGCGCCCCCTTGGCCGGCGGCGACTACCTGTGCATGGAGAACCCCGCTCATGCAAAGAAACAGCAGGCTAGCCAGCAGATACCTTTTGTTCATGCGCACCACTCAGATGATTTCCCCAGACACATTCAAAGGCGGGGTAGGTTTAAGTCTACCCCGCCTGTGCCCTGCGTAACTTCGGTGATACCCTCTTATAACTGTTTACAAGGGGTTTACTGGGGGCTCGGCTGAGTCGCCGAAGCCTGCGCCGGAGCTGCGCTCTGCTGCGTGTCGACTGCCGGCGGGGTGGTGGCGCCGTCTCGGCCGCTCCTGCTGCCGGGGTAGGAGCCGCGGCGACGGGTGGCGTGTAACGGGTCAGGCGGAAGAAGACGGGAGTTACTTCGAATGGCATCTTATCCCGCGCATTCATGATGGGAGGCATCCTCGCGTTCAAGCGAATCACCTTGTCGTCCCAGGCATCGATCTTCAAGTTGCTGCCCAAGGGCAGGGCCGCGACCTGATCCAGCTTGTTCATATCCAGCTTTGGCGCCTTGGACATCAGGCCATTCAACCAGGGCTCCCCGGTCGGACGCAGCAGCGAATCACCCAGTCTTGGTGTGTTGAGGGCGGTGAGCTGTTTGGAGCGCGCATCCAGTTGGTTGAAGAACAGGCCCGGCTGGGAGAGGTGGCTGGAGTAGACGGAGTGGTTTAGCAGATCGATTGCTTTCTTGGCAGCCAACTCGTTATCTGCATCCGAGTGCGACATGTGGATGCGTTCAAAGGTCGCTTCATCAGGGAACAGAAGACGATCGTTGAATGCGTAACGAGTGTCGATGTGGTGGCCCAGAACGATGTGCGCCAACTGGAAAGAAAGAACCGCGCCCAGGTCCGCTTCAGTGGCCACTACATCGATCAAGCCCTTGCTGAGGATGATGGTGTTGCCCACCGCCAGCGATTCGAGCGGGGCGGTAAGAAGTACCCGGCAGTGAATGGCATCGCGTGAGCTGAATGTTGTTGCCGATCACGATGTTGTTGGCAATCTGCTCCAGGACCTTATCGAAGTCACTGGGAGGCGCCAGCAATCCAGCCTGCACCAGGCGATCGAGGACGTTCTCCTCGGCCTGTGAGATCCATTCCCGCTGGGCTTGCAACGGGCTGAGATCCTGATTCGCGTCGCTCTGATCCTGAACGTCGTCGATCTTGACCGACTCGTTGTCAGACTCGTGGGTAGGCAGCTTCAGGGCGTATCCCCAGATATAGGTCTGAGCCTTGAACGAGACCGGGTGCTCAGAGCTCTTCTGCGTCT
>CAWCAZ010000051.1:0-9866 GCA_963793525.1 uncultured Acidobacteriaceae bacterium | reverse complement strand
CCGCAGGCGCCTCTCAACGATTCCTCAATCCGAAGCAGCACTTCGCCGCCGGCTTCTCGACCTGGTGCTGGACTGGACAGCAGGGGGCGTACATTTCATCCAACTGCGGGAAAAGGACCTCAGCGCGCCCGATCTCCAGTCTTTGGCCGCGGAGATGGCCGAGAAAATCGACCACAGCCGTTCCAGGCTGCTGGTGAATCTCTCCACTGCAGAATCGGCTGCGCTGGCCGTGGCCGCCGGCGCCGACGGAGTGCATCTTGCCGGCAAACCTATGCCCGGAGCGGCCGGGAAGGTGCGGCAGATCTTCCGCGCTGCCCACCGTGACGCCATCATCAGCATGCCCTGCCACGGTCTGGACGATGTCCTCGTGGCCCGGAAAGAGCAGGTGAACCTGATCCTCTTCTCTCCGATTTTCGAGAAGCTTGCAGCCCCGCAAGCCGCGCCCCAGGGCCTGGAAGCACTCCGGCAGGTCTGCGCAGAGGCCGAAGATATACCCGTCTTTGCGTTGGGTGGCGTGACCACCTTCAACGCTCAGGATTGCCTCACCGCAGGCGCTGCTGGAGTCGCCGGCATTCGACTCTTCGCGCTGGACGATTGGCGGCGGCTGCTCCCGGCAAACTGAGCCTATGGAACGATATATAGTGGGATAAGACTTAACATGCAGAGTGTCCGTTTGAAAAAGTCGTTGACCTTCCCTCGCTTGGCTCCCCGATCGACATGGACCCGGCAGTTTCCCTCCTTCCTAGGCGCACTCCTGATTGCAGTGGGCATGCTCCCGTGGGCTGTTTCCTGCCGTGCGCAGGACACGCAAGCCGTGCCCGCGGCCCCCGAAGCCAAAGAGAGATTCGATGTTGGCGCGGCCGGGTTATATCAGGTGACCAACGCTTCCAACGGCAACTCCATTCGCGAGGATACGACCGAATCCGGCGGCGTCCTGGTTAGCTTTCGCCAACCTTGGCGTCCCTGGCTCGGGTATGAAGCAGATCTCAGCTACACCAAGTTCTATGAGGCCTACAACAAGGGCGTAGTCAAGGTCGAGAGCAACGTAACCGACTTCAGCTTCTCTTATCTGCTTCAATCGCCGGTCATTTATGGAGTGCAGCCATACCTGACCTTGGGCGGCGGAATTATTGTCTTCTCCCCCATATCCGGGACGCTCACCAACTTGAATCAGACGGTACCGAGCTCGCTGCCGTCTCAGCTGCTGCCCGAGTTCACGTATTCTCTCGGCCTCAAGATGCCTTTGTTCTCGCGCTTCGGGGTCAACGGGGGGCTTCGCGGCTTAAAATACAAAACGCCTGATTTTCACCAGGTCCCGATCGATACCCGCACCCTGCGAACCACGCTGCAGCCAAACATCGGCGTATATTATCGCTTTTGAGCCGGAGGTAACCACCGGGGATGCCGCCGCGCATCTAACGTCTCCTAGTCACTGTGAGAATGCCATGGCCATATTGATTACCGTGCTCGATCTGGAACGGGAGCCGCTTGAGTTCAGCGAGACCGTTCCTCCCGGTGCCATCGATTACGGCTCCGGGATCCGGCAATTAGACGGAATGCCGGTCAGCGGCCGCGCCGACCTCCTTACCGAGCATCGCGGGGCCCACAACCAGATTCATGACATCCGTTTGCGGGCGGCCTACCAGGGCAACTTCGAAATGCCTTGCGCCCGTTGCCTCGATCCCGTAGCCCATCGCCTCGAAGAACACTTCGACCTGCTTTTCCGCCCCACCGGTGTCGACGTAGATGGCGCGGAACATGCCATCTCGACCTCCGATACCGAAATCGGGTACTATGAAGGAGGCCGTCTTGCGGTTGAGGACGTATTGCGCGAGCAGGTGTTGCTCTCCTTGCCCGCGAGAGCGCTCTGTCAGCAGGATTGCAAAGGTCTTTGCCCTCGCTGCGGACGGAATCGGAATACCGACCTCTGTGCTTGCGAAGCTAGCCAGGGCGATGCGCGGTGGGCAGCGCTGGCCGATCTCCGCAGCAGGATGAAAACGTAAAGTTGAAAGCGATCCCAGGCTGAAGCCGTTTTCGGGCATGCCGGCAATGCCGGACCAGCACCCTGGGAGAACGCTGAAAGGAATCTGCAATGCCGAATCCAAAGCGGCGCCACTCCAAGCGCCGCACCGCCATCCGCCGTTCGCACGACGCACTCACTCCTATCACCGTCTCGGAATGTCCCAACTGCCACGAGCGCAAACTTCCTCATAGGGCTTGCCCCAAATGCGGCATCTACAAGGGTCGCGAAGTGCTCGAAGCCAAGGAAGCCTAGCCGATTTTGTGCCCACGCTAACGGATATTGCACTCGATGCCATGGGTTCGGACAAAGCTCCCGATCCCGAGATCAAGGGCGCAATCCTGGCTTGCCGGCAGCTCCCGATCCGCGTTCATCTGGTTGGGCCGGAGGATCGTCTGCGCGCCGCGCTCAAGGAGGCTACCCGGGGTCGCGAGCTGCCGATTGTGATCGTTCCCGCGGAGGAATGGATCACCATGAACGAAAAGGCGGCCACTGCGATCCGCAAGAAGCCGGGCAGCACGATGCGTGTGGGTCTTCGCCTGGTCAAAGAAAACAAGGTGGCCGGGTTCCTCACGGCGGGCAATACCGGCGCGGCTATGGCCCTGGCCAAGATGGTCCTTGGGGCTTTGCCCGGGGTCGATCGTCCTTCACTCGCCACCATGCTGCCGACATCCACCGGATCGCCCTGCGTGCTGCTCGATGTGGGCGCCAATGTCGACTGCAAGCCGCATAATCTGGAGCAGTTCGCCGTAATGGGCGAATTGTACGCCCGCAGCGTGCTCAAGATTCCGCGTCCCCGTGTCGGCCTGCTCTCCATCGGTGAAGAAGAAGGCAAAGGCAACGATCTCACCCGTGAGGCTTCTCCGCTGCTCAAGCAGCTCTCCATCAACTTCATCGGCAACGTTGAGGGGCGGGACATCTACAACGGCAATGCCGATGTCGTGGTATGCGACGGTTTTGTCGGCAATGTCGCACTCAAGACGTCAGAAGGTCTGGCCCGGTTGGTACGTGACCTCTTGCGCCAGTCGCTCAACTCCACCGTCACGGCGCAGGTGGGTGCTCTGCTTTCGCGTACAGCGTTCAATGACTTCAAGAAGCGCCTGGATTATTCCGAGTACGGCGGCGCGCCGCTGCTCGGCCTGCGCGGGGTTTGCATCGTGAATCACGGCTCCTCCAATGACCGCGCTATCTACAACGGTATCCGCGTGACGGCTGAGTTCGCCCAAGCCGGTATCAACCAGCGGTTGGAGCAGGAGTTTGCCATCCGCCGGCCGGCGGAGGATGAACCCGAGCCGGATTTAGGCCTGCCCATCCAGCCACTGAACTAGACACTGCACGAATGAGCAAGACAGCCTTCCTATTCCCTGGTCAAGGTTCACAAAGCGTCGGCATGGGCCGCGCCCTTGCCGACGCCTTCCCCGTCGCGCGCCAGACCTTTGAGGAAGCCAATGATGCGCTTGGCTTCGATTTGGCTGAGCTCTGCTTCAACGGACCCGAAGAGCAGCTCCGTCTGACGGAGTTTACCCAGCCCGCGATCTTCACCGTATCCGTGGCGGCACTGCGGGTTCTGGCTGAAGCCGGAGCCACCGCTGATTATTTTGCCGGACATTCGCTGGGAGAATACTCGGCCAACGTCGCTTCCGGAACGATCGAGTTTGCCGCCGCTGCCCGTACCGTGCGCCGCCGCGGGCAGTTGATGCAGGAGGCCGTGCCCGCGGGTCAGGGCGCTATGGCCGCCATTCTCGGTATGCCGGTCGAAACTGTTTTCGCCGTATGTCAGGATGCCTCGCGTGAGGTGGGAGCGCCAGTCGAGCCGGCCAACATGAACTCTCCCGAACAAACTGTCATTTCTGGAGCCACCGCAGCCGTCGAGCGGGCCATCGCGCTGGCCAAGGAACGTGGAGCCCGCCGCGCTGTGCTGCTGCAGGTCTCCGCACCTTTCCACTGCAGCCTCATGCAGCCGGCCCAGGACGCCCTCGCCCCAGTACTGCAAGGCCTCTCATTTTTGCCCGCCAAAGTTCCAGTCGTGGTCAACGTGGATGCCGCGCTAGTGACTGAACCGGGGGCCCTGCGCGATGCACTGGTTCGTCAAGTGACGGGCGCAGTTCGTTGGACGGAGTCTATGCAGCTGCTCATCGCCCAAGGGGTAACAACCTTCGTCGAGGTCGGTCCGGGTAAGGTGCTTAGTGGGCTGTTACGGCAGATTGACCGCAGCCAGAAGTGCGGGCAGGCCGAAGACCCCTCGACCATTGAAAAGCTGCTGGCGCCTCTCAGCTAGTCTGTCGAAAGCTGGACTGGAGAGAAGCCAATCGTCTTCGACTTGCGCTCCACCCAAAGAAAGACGGGCGTTTTTTGCCCGTTGACTAGGACCCCGACGACCACGCCGGAGCCTACCGTTTTAGACATCACAATCTTGTGCGTCTTGATGTCGCCCCAGTCGCTGGAGTGTCCCCAATCCACTTCGAAACGGCCATAAGGATATTGCGCATACTGTTGCGTATGTTGCTGCCAGTCTGGATCGTGGTTCCAGATCGCGAAGGCCTTCGGCATGTCCCTGGCTTCGACAGCCGCAAAAAATTGATTCACGCGATGCTCCTGCGGCCAGTTCCAGAAATACCAGAGAAAGCCCGCAAGCACGAACAGGATGATCACGCTCGCGATCAGAATATTCTTGCGCGCGCGCGCCTTAGCGGGATCGTAGGTGGGTGCATCGAGCAGCGTCATGGCGTTGGAGCTCTCCTGCCTCTCCCGCAAAGTTTACTCTGATCGGATCCTTGTCGGCGAGGCGCCATCCTAGTTCCCTGGCAGGATTCAGAAAAACTCTGTTTTGTATCAGGGCAAGACCTTACAGGCTACAGAACAACTCATTTTCGTGTCAGGGCAAGACTTTACATGCTGCGGAAAAGCTAATGTTTTGTGTCAGGGCACGACTAGTCGGGCCGTATACGACTCAGAAGATGACGGGCTTTAGCCCCTGAGTATTGCTTTCCTGCCGATTGCAGAGTCTTTCCCCAGCCGGCTACCGGGAGTAGGAGATTTGCTCCTGTTCCATCTTGCGTTCCAGCGCCAGTTCGATCAACCGCGAGATCAGATCCCAATACTTCACCCCCGAAGCCTCCCAAAGCTTGGGATACATGCTGATCGAGGTAAACCCCGGCATCGTGTTGATCTCGTTAAGGTAGAGCCGTCCCGAATCGCCCGCCTCGAGGAGAAAGTCCACCCGCGCCAAACCCGCGCAGTCACAGGCACGGAAGGCGTCGAGCGCCATGGCCTGTACTTGCTTGCTCTGCTGTTTCGTCAGCTTCGCGGGAATGATGGCCTGAGAGCCTTCGCTCAGATACTTGGCTTCGTAGTCATAGAATTCTTTGCCCGGAACGATCTCGCCCACCACGGACGCGATGGGCTCATCATTCCCCAGCACCGCGACTTCGAGCTCACGTGCCTTGCCCATCTTGGCCCGGTTTCCGCGTCCACCTACCGCCTGTTCGACGACGATTTTGCGATCGAAGCCGGCTGCCACGTCGATGGCTGGGCCAAGCTCCTTGCGATCGTGCGCCTTGTTGATACCGACCGACGAACCCAGGTTCGCCGGCTTAACGAAGAGCGGATATTTGAGTTCTGCCTCGAGCCTGGCGACGATCTTCTTCGGGCTTTTCTCCCACTCCCGGCGCAGGAATGTAACGTGCTTGGTGATGGGCAACCCGGCGGCAAGGAAGAGCCGCTTCATCACTTCCTTGTCCATGCCGGTCGCGGAGCCCAGAACCCCGGAACCCACGTACGCCAGCCCCGCGAGCTCGAAGAGTCCCTGCATAGTGCCGTCTTCGCCAAAGGTCCCGTGCAACACGGGAAACACCACGTCTAGCTGCAGTACGTCCTGGGCTTGAGAAATCGAAGCGGCTTCTCTTTCGAAGGGCACCAGTGAGCCGCCCCGGCCACCGCCCGTGGCCGGCATCGGCGGGACGATCACGCCTTGCCCCTTAGCCAGCAACGCGGCGGGAGCGGTGTGTTGCGGATCGCCCGCGCGCAGCGTCCCGGTATCGGGGAAGTCCCCCGCCAACAGACGCTCAGCGTCTCCGGATACAACCCAGCGGCCCTGCTTGGTAATGCCGATCGGCACCACCTCGTAGCGGGTCCGGTCGATAGCCTTAAGAACCGATGCGGCTGACAGCAGGGAAACCTCATGCTCGCCGCTACGTCCGCCAAAAAGTATGCCCACGCGAAGTTTCTTCTTCATGACCTTCTGATTCTAGGGCTCTTCCATCGCTCCGCTAGACAACGTAAGTTGCATCTTCTGGTACGGCCGCGGCCGAAGTCCCTCAAACGCTTTTGCTCTGTCTCTAGTTCCCTCGCGAAAAACGAGCGAGATATGGGCCACCCATCCTTAGGTGAGGGAACGAGACACCATTCGTGCCGCTAGGGCGCAGACTCTCCCTGAACTACGCTTACTCTCAAACCGACGCCATCTGCCTTTTCTCCGCCGAGTCATTCTCATTGCGCTCCACCCGCAGCGCGATGAGCGCCACCAGCAGCGCCACGCTGGCCACCGCTGCGCTGCCCAGCGAGAGATACCGGTAGCCAACACCCTCAGTCAGCATGATGCCGCCAAGGCTCGCGCCCAAGGCATTTCCCAAGTTGAAAGCACCCTGGTTCAAGGTCGAGGCAAGGTTCGGAGCCCCGCGGGCCTGGTCGACGATCCGCGCCTGCAAGGGAGCACCAGCCGCGAAATGGATGCATCCCCACACAAAGACCATCACCACCGCCGGCACAACGGTGGGTTCAAGCAAAGGCATGGCGAGGAAGATCAAGATCAACAACACAATGCCGCCAATCAGCACCGGCATCTGTTTCCAGTCTGCGAGTCTCCCGCCAACCAGGTTCCCTAACGTAATGCCCACGCCGAAGACCACAAGCACCCTGGTCACCGCGCCTGGCGAGAGGTGTGTCACTTGTTCGAGAATCGGCGCGATATAGGTGAAAACACAAAACAAAGAAACCGAGGAGAGCGTGCTCAGCGCAAGCACCAGCTGTACCTGCGGCCGCAGCACGGCGTGAAATTCATGCTTGAGGTGCAACTTCTCTGCCGGTTGCGAAGGCACCAGGCGCAACAGTCCCAAGCCAGCCACCAAGCCAATCGGAACCAGCGCCCAGAAGGCGAAGCGCCATCCAAACGCCTGGCCTAAAGCCGTTCCAGCGGGAACCCCCAGCACATTCGCCAGCGTCAGCCCGCTGAACATAAGAGCAATTGCCTGCGCCCGCTCTGACTTCGGCACCAGGTGAGAAGCCACGATGCTGCCGATACCGAAGAATGCTCCGTGGCAAAGCGCAGTGAGAATCCGCGCGCAAAGAAGAAGCAAAAAGGTTGGGGCCAAAGCGCACAGGGCATTGCCGACGAGGAACATACCCATCAGAATCAACAGCGCCCGTTTGCGATCCATCCGCGACAAGGCAAGCGCTACCAGGGGCGAGCCCAAGGTCACGCTGAGCGCATAGCCAGAAACGAGAATCCCAGTCTTGGGGATGCTCACCTGGAAACTGTGAGCGAGATCCGGCAGCAGCCCCATAATGATGAATTCCGAGGTGCCGATGCCAAAGGCTGAGACGGCCAGTGCAAATAGGGGTTTTCGCATAGCTGCTCTCTATTGTCCCCGATTCGTGTCCGACAAGTTGTCGAAACCACGAAGACGCGCAGTTATGATGGCTAAACGCATCGGCTGCTACAACACGGCTGCGCGATTGCCCACATCCCCAAAGGCCTCCATCATGCATCTGAGAACACTGGTCATTCCAGCTCGCAAATGGTTTCTGCTTTGGGTGTTTATCCTCGGTCTATTCTCGAGCTCCCTTCTGGCGCTTGCTGAGCAACCATCGTCGCCTGGCGTTCTCCAGATCGATGGGCTAGGCAAGCCCGATGTCGAGCTTAAAGGCAAGTGGCAGTTTCATCCCGGGGACGATCCGCAATGGGCAGATCCGCGATTCGATGATGCGAGTTGGCAGCAGGTGGAAGTTGGATCGCTTTTCGACCAGGGCGTCAACTACGCGCCCTTCTTCTGGTATCGCCGCCACCTTCTCCTTGACCGCCAGGACCCCGCCCAGCCGCTGGCGGTGAACTTGAACGCGGGAGACACCTTTGCGGTCTATTGGAATGGCAGGGAGATTGGCCACCGCGGGAAAGTGCCACCAAATTTCGATTATCCCTATCCTGGGGAAGCTGCGTTTGACCTGCCGCTTGCCGGGGGGACCAAAACTTCGGGCGTCTTAGCCGTCCGCGTGTGGTGCCAGTTTCCTTCGACCATCGCTCAGCCATGTGGCATACTCGAGCCCGCATCGATCGGCGCCGCGATCGTGCAGCGCGCGAGCATCGCCTCTGAAAGATCGAGGATATTCTCCGAAAATTACCCCTCAGCCGCGCTGATCTTACTCCAACTGCTGGGCTCCGCCCTGGCCTGGCTCATCTACCTGCGCGGCAGTCGCCAGATCGTCTACGTGTGGTTCTCGCTTATCGTGCTGGCATGGGCGTGCTACCAGGCCAGCTGGTTCATCGATCTATACCTTCCACAAAATTGGGCGACTAGCCTGGAAACATTTATGGCAGGCGCCGTAAACGCGCTATTTCTTCCCTTGTTTCTCTGGCTGCTAGGGCTTGAAAAGAATAATTGGCTGCGCCGGCTGGTGTACGTCCTGGCCTTGCTGGTCCTGGTGAATGAAGCCTTCGATGCGATGCTAACCCTTTTTTGGGCGCAAGCCGGTCGCGGCGTGAGCCTCGCGGACGCCATGAGTACGTATGCCGATGCGGCGATGAGACTAGGTCCAATTCCTCTGCTTGCGTTCGCCTTCTTCCGGGGCGCATGGAGGCGAAATTGGCCACTCGTGCTTGCTGCATCTCTGAGTGTGTTCTATCGCAATCTTTCTACCCTGAACAACATGCTCATCCCCGGCATCGTTCCTGGAAAAATCGCCTGCCTGTGCTACAAGGTCCAGGTTGGCGACTTTAAGCTCTTTTTCTCAGATACACCCGGCTTGCTGCTCATAATGGCCCTGGCCTTTTCCGTCGTGCGCCGCTTCCTTGAGGACCGCCGCCGCCAGCAGCAGGTGGAGAGTGAACTGCAATCCGCCCGCGAGGTACAGCAAGTCCTGGTTCCGGAACAAATCCCTGCGATCCCCGGCTATGTGGTTGCCAGCGTCTATCGTCCGGCTTCGGAAGTCGGCGGAGATTTCTTTCAAATCCTGCCCCTGGCGGAAGGCGGGGCCCTGGTGGCTATTGGGGATGTGAGCGGCAAGGGCATGAAGGCCGCGATGATTGTCTCTCTGATTGTGGGCACATTGCGTACCGTTGCCAGCTACACCCAACAACCCACAAAGATTCTGGAAGAGCTGAATGCCCGGCTCTACGGGCGCATGGCGGGCGGCTTTGTCACCTGCCTGGTTCTGCGCATCAGCGCGGAAAGGCAGATGATCGTGGCCAACGCCGGCCACCTACCGCCGTACATCAACGGCAACGAAACTGCTATGGCGGGCTCACTGCCCCTCGGGCTCATCGCTGAGGCCGCGTATGAACAGACGGCGCTCTTTCTCGCCGATGGCGATACTCTCACCCTGGTGACGGACGGAGTGATCGAGGCCCAGAACGCAAACAAACAATTGTTCGGCTTTGAACGCCTGTCCGACCTGCTCTCGACCCAACCACCAGCCGAGCGAATCGTGGAAGCCGCCTGCGATTTTGGACAGGAGGACGACATCACAGTGTTAACGATTCAGCGCCTGGGCGAAACCGTTCCCGCCGCCGGCGCTACCCTGAGCCTCATCACGCAGCTCGCCTGATCGGCTTACAGGGGCATCTCCATAAAGA
>CAWCAZ010000050.1:0-106975 GCA_963793525.1 uncultured Acidobacteriaceae bacterium | reverse complement strand
AATCTCTCGAGCATCCTGGGCTCGCTGACATTGCATGCTGACCCCAACAGCCCAATCGCAAGTGTTAAAACGTTTGCCTACGACGCCTCCAAGACGGCACTGAATGCTTTCACCGTGCATCTTGCGGCGGAGTTGAAGGGCACCAACATTAAGGTCAACTCGGCGCACCCGGGTTGGGTGAAAACTGAAATGGGCACGGACCAGGCTCCGATGGAAATTGTCGATGGCGCGAAGACGAGCGTGCAGTTGGCTCTCATTGGTCCTGACGGCCCCAATGGCCGCTTCATCCACATGGGCTCAGAACTTCCCTGGTAACGGATGGCCGTGCTCGATGCGGAGGCAGGGCCGTTGAGGTTCCTGGCCTCTCGCATCAGCCGTGCTGGGGCCAGGTTTTTCCTGAATGAGTCTGATCGATGTCAAAAGGCGAACGAACCCGGCAGCGAATCATCGCTAAGGCTGCGCCCCTCTTCAATCGCAGGGGTTTTGATGGCTGCTCCATGCAGGACATCAGCGCGGCGACAGGTCTGGAGAAGGGAAGCCTATACAGCCACTTCGCCACCAAGGAAGAGTTGGCGGCGGCGGCTTTCGACTATGCCTGGGCTCAGACTTGTTCTTCGCGAGCGGGAAACCTTGATCAGGCGCAAAACAGCGTAGACAAGCTCAAACTTCACATCGAAAATTTTGTTTCCAAGCCCTCGTTCTCTGGTGGCTGTCCGATGCTCAATACGGTCCTGGATGCGGACGATGGCAATGCGATCTTACGCCGCCGGGCTGAGGGTGCGATGCGCGACTGGGTGGGCTATCTTGCGCATATAGCCCGAGCCGGCCAAGCAAAGGGTGAAATCCCACCATCAGTGAACCCGGAAGAACTCGCAATCCTCGTGATCTCGCTCCTGGAAGGTGCGTTCGTCACTTCCAAGCTCCAGCGATCGCGAAGCGCCCTCGTCCTGGCGCAACAGCATCTTGAAACCTATCTCGAAAGCCAAGTGCGAATGAAAGTATCAGGGCCTCGGGGTTAGTCCCGACCCTTAAACGAAGGGCATAACTTTTGCAGGTTGTGGGAAACCTCATGTTTCGTGACAGCGCACGACCTTAGGTTGCGGAAAAAGTCTCTGAACCTAGAAGCAATCATCCCTCAGCGGCTAAAGCCGGATTCATTGCAAAGCATTTACGTACGGCCTAAAGGCCGTACCCTTCAGAAAAATGAGTTTTTCCGCAAGCTGTTAAATCGGGCCGCGCAAAACTCTTTACGAGGGCACGGGTTCAGCCATGCCACGTCGAGCGTAAATCGATGAGGGCTTTAGCCCCTGAGGTATGGCTTCCCACGCAGTTTTGCTACCAAAAACAGGGGTGATTTACAGGCGGCTCAAAGCGTACCCCAGTGGCTAAAGCCACGTCTCGCATATCCGTCATTTACGGCACGGCTGAACCCGTGCCCTTCGTTCATCGGGTCCTTCTCCAGAAGCGTTGTCAACCGCTGCGGTATGCTGTAGAAACTATTACGCATAGGCGAGATGCATGGTGAAGCAAGCGGGAAAGAGGGGCCGGCCCCCGGCGCGAGAGAAGCCTGGCAAGATGGACATTCGCACCGTCGCGCAATTGGCGAAGGTGTCCATCGCTACCGTCTCGCGGACCATCAACCGGGTTTCGACGGTGAACCCGAAGATGGCCAAACGGGTGTGGGAGGCGATCGAAAAGCTGGATTATTTTCCCAATACTCAGGCGCGAGCGCTCGTCTCGGGGCGCAGCCGGCTCCTGGGATTGATTGTTTCGGAGATCACCAATCCCTTCTTTCCGGAGCTGATTCAGGGCTTTGAAGATATAGCCGTAGAGCATGGCTACGAGATACTGATCAGTTCCACCAACTACGATCCCCGGCGCATGTCTCTGTGCATACGGCGCATGCTGGAGCGCAGAGCAGAGGGGGTGGCGGTGATGACCTTTGGGGTGGAAAAACCGCTGCTGGAGCAGTTGGCCGAGCGCAAAGTGCCGCTGGTGTTTGTGGACGTAGGTCCGGAGAGACCCGGCATCAGCCTGCTGACGGTGGACTACCACCACGGCATCCAGCAAGGGGTGCAGCACCTGGCAGTCTTGGGGCATCGGGACATCGCATTTATCAGCGGACCCAAGCGGCTACACTCGGCACAATCCCGCCTGGCCGCTTTTACCAGCTCGCTCGAGGAATGCGGCATCACCTCCAATCCAGCGTGGCTGGTCGAAGGGGACCACACCATGGAGGGGGGCATCGATGCTATGGATTGCCTGCTTAAATCCGGGCACCTACCTACTGCCGTGATGTGTTCCAACGACATGACAGCGATCGGAGTGCTGCACAAGCTATACCGGGCAGGGCTCCGGGTCCCTGATGATCTGTCGGTCATCGGCTTCGACGACATTCACATTGCGCAGGTGACAATTCCGCCGCTTACCACGATTCAAATGTCATGCTTCGAGTTGGCTCGTGCGGCAGTGACGGCGTTGCGTGCCCACGTTGAAGAAGGCGGGGAGCCCAAACGAAGCTACAAGATCGACACGCACCTGGTAGTACGCGAATCGACCGGCTTCCCGAAAGGCGCCCTGCGCGATCTTCGCAAAGCCAAGAAAAGTCTCAAACGAAGCTCCAGCAGCTAGGCCGCTCCAGAAACTCAACTGCATAATCGATGCCTCAAGACTTGTTGTTTGTGCACATGGATATTCGCGGCGATACCAAAAAGACGGAATAAGTCCAAATTTTTGGGAAATATTCGTGCTTATCGGAGAGACGGCATGTTACCCGAGGTGAGTAAGCAGTTGTTAGCAGATAGATATAAGAGAAGCTTAGATTAGACAGGCATACAACCGTGAAATCCGTTCCTTGGTAACTCGCTTTGTCAGCGATACATTACCCGCGTACTCGTGGTCTGCTGTCGCATACCCTTAGTACAATTAGCCATGATTTCGAGTCCTTTCAGTTTGTCTGTAGACAGACTCTTGCCGGTTCCGTCTAAGAGTCAGCCCGGAGAGGAGCCTCAGGATTATTCAACGCTGGTGATCTTGGACCGAGTTGATAATCTCGCTAATAACAGGACAATGCATCCACAGCAGCAGATCTTGAGCAGGACAAGCTGGCTCTCATTCAACAATTCGGTCCACCTCGTGTAATCCGTTCGTGCAGGCGAAGCGTCCAGCATGACTATGGACACTGAGCTCGAACCGAGCGCTGCTGAGGAGTTTAGCCTGGCGCGAGTGCGCGGACTTGAATTGAGCGCTCTCCGGGGCACGTACTGGGTCGTCTTCTTTTATGGCCTCTCGATGGCTTTGCGGCTCGGCAGCAGCATCGTTCTGAGCCGCCTTTTCTTACCCCAATATTTTGGCCTGATGACGCTGATCACGACGGTCATCGTCGGCATCAACTTGTTCTCGCACGTGGGACTGCAGGAAAGCATCATTCAGGACCCCCGCGGCGATGAGCCCGTCTTTCTGCACACCGCCTGGACACTTCAGGTCATTCGTGGCCTGGGACTGTTCCTGCTGACCATCCCCCTCGCTTGGCCAGTGGCTCATTTTTATCGCGAGCCGCAAATAGTTGTTTTGCTGCCTTGCCTGGGCTTTGTCTGTCTCCTGGCCGGCGTCTCGTCGCCCAGCCTGTTGGTGCTGAGCCGGCACCTGGGAGTGGGCAGGCTTTCGGCGCTGGAGTTAGTGACGCAGTTCGTTCAATTCGTCGTCACCTGGGTTTGGGCACTCTTCCACCCTACGATCTGGGCTCTCATGGCAGGAAGAGTGATCGCAGAAGTGTGCCGGACCGGAATCAGCTATTTGTTGCTTCCTGAGGTGAGAGCCCGGTTCACGTGGGACAAAGAGTCAATTCATGCTCTGGTTAAGTTTGGCCGTTGGATTCTTATAGGAACTGCCCTTACATTTCTCGCGCTGCAATCCGATCGCCTCATTCTCGCCAAGCTCATCTCTTTCCAGATGTTGGGTGTGTACGGGATTGCCTTCGCCCTATCCGATATTCCCCGCCAGATCATTCTTATGTTCTGCTCCCGGGTAGGATTTCCCTTCATTGCCAAGTTTTCCGATCAGCCACGCCCGGCATTCCGGCAAATCCTGCTCAAATATAGGCTTCCGGTTCTGGCCGCTGGCGGCCTGATGCTCATCGCGGTCATCTGCACCGGCGATTTGTTTATTCTTCACGTCTATACCAAGCCTTATCATGCCGCAGCCTGGATGATTCCCATCCTCGCCGTTGGACTGTGGCATACCCTGCTCTACAGTACGATCAGCCCAGCGATCCTCTCCCTGCAAAAGCCGCATTACAACGCCCTCGCTTATCTGGTGTACTGCATCACCCTGTTCATCTTCTTACCTTGGGGGTTTCATGCCTGGGGAATGGTCGGCGCGGTCATCGCGGTCGCCTTCAGCGACTTGCCCGTTTATTTTGTGAATGCCTACAGCGCGTCGCGGGAAGGATTGCCAACCATAAATCAGGATGCGTTGCTCACGCTAGGGTTCCTGGGGCTACTGGTAGCGGCTTTGTGGGCAAGATCGGGGCTCGGTTTTGGATTTCCCTTTCCTTTCCCTTTCCCGCACTGACCTGGGTTGCTATGAGTCCAAGTCGTAGCATTCGAAGCGCCAGGGATCAAGGAGCATGATGAAGGATCGTATTGAGCGCCAAGGAAGCTGTCGCCAAACCTTCTCTGTCGGAAGACGGAATCCTGCATCGTCCTGCCCGTTCCATTCAAGAAGCTTGCCGATGGACGGCTGCTATGCGAAGAGCAGGCAACGAACGGAATCGATCAGTGGGCCGAGAACTTCTCGCATGTGACCGTGGCCGCTCCGGTTCTAGTGAAGACCTGCCAGCACGGCGCCAGTACGGTCCTGTGGCGCGACCCGGAGACACTGCGGCATCGCGACAAAGTCACGCTAGTGCCGCTGCCCTCGGCTTACACGCCACTGGCATTCGCGACTTCGTTTGCGCGAACCCGGCGGACTTTGCTCGAGCACATCACACGCAACCGGTACCTGAGTTTTGGAATCGGCGGCCTGATCGGTGACTGGGCCGCACTCGGCGCCCGGCTGGCACAGTCGCGAGGACTCCGCTACTCCATCCACACCGACCGGGTGGAGCACGAACTGTTGTTCAAACTAGCGAGCCAGAAGTCCCCTGCTACGGAGGCTGAAAGCACAGCTGGTTGGGCGGTCGATGCGTGCCTATCATCGTGGAATCATTCGCGGCTGCGCTTTAGGACTTTGGCATGGCAGCGACTGCTTCCTTGCCTATTCGCCCTGGGCTCGGGAGAACCACCTCATCCACGACATTCATCTGAAGCCGGCGGATGTGATTCCCGCGGCAGAGCTCGCAGCCAAGCAGCAAAGTGCAACCCGGGGACGGCTGCGCATCGTCTATGCCGGGCGGTTGGATCCGATGAAAGCCCCACTGGATTGGCTGCGCGCCTTGGGGCAGCACGCGACCTCGGCGCGGACTTTGAGGCGGTGTGGCTTGGCGATGGCCCACTCCACGATGACTTCCACGCCTGCCTTGACCAGCTCGGGCTCCGCGACTACGTCCGCGCGCCCGGCTTTATCTCCGAACGCGCACCATTGCTTGCGGAGCTTCGGCGCGCGCACATCTTTGTCTTCACCCACGTCACGCCGGAATCTCCGCGATGCTTACTGGAGGCGCTCGTCTCTGGTTCGCCCATCGTGGGCTATCAGAGCGCCTTCGCCGAGGAGCTGACCGCCGGTCGCGGAGGGGGAGCCTATGTTCCACTTGGCGATTGGCAGGCGCTGGGCGCTAAGATTGCGGAACTTGCCAGATAATCGGGCGAGGTTAGCGGGGCTCATCGCCGAGGCCGCCGAAAACGGGAGCCGCTTTAACGATGAGGCAGTCTTCCGCGAACGCAGCGAGCTGATTCGGAGATATTCTTAATCGTCGTATTCATTGCCTCCCCCAGCCCCTGAAACAGATCTTGAGGAAATCCTTATGCACCTTTCGGTCACAGGAAGGGAGAGAGGGTCGTGCGGTCGACGCGTAACGCTTCCCGTGCTCTTTTGCTGTTGCTCTGCCTATTGAGTGGCTGCCAGGTGTTCAAAGGGGATAAACGAGTCGCGTTCCTGGGCGATTCCATCACCCAGGGGTGGGCTTACCCTGCGGCAAATTTTGGTATTTTTGGCAATACCACCCAGCAAATGCTGGATCGTGATGCAGCAGTTCTCGCCGGCCACGGCTATGCCAAGGTCATTATTCTCGGCGGCACCAATGATGTACTGCTCGGCATTGAGCCCGAGATGACCGTGAGTGACCTGGAGAAAATTGCGCTCGCGGTACAGCGGTCCGGCGCCGAGCCCGTGTTGTGTGAAATCCCGCCGATCTTTCACAGCCTCAAGCTGGATGACACCAAGGATTACTCCAACGATGTACTCCGGCTCAATGCACAAATCGCACGCCTGGCGGCCGACCACCGCTGGAGACTGGTGGACTACTACGATCCCTTGCGATACCATCCCCACGTTTCTTCCGACGGTGTGCACATGAAGCGAAGGGGATACTTGCTCATGGAAATTGCACTCCTTCGGGCGGTACCGGACGCTTGAATGCTAGTATCGAGCAACTCTAACGAAATGGACCAGGAATCATCGCTTATGGAGGCCAACTGCGTCCTGGAAACTCGAGACCACGCGAAGGAGCGCAAAGCTTGAATGTAGCGATCGTGGGCTGCGGATTTGTGGCCGACTACTATTTGGCTACTTTCTCGAGTCATCCCGAGCTCAGGATTCTGGGAGTGACGGATACCGTTGTTGAACGCGCGGAGTTGTTGTCTCGCTTGTATCGCGTTCCGGCCTATCCCACATTCGCGGCCTTGCTGGAAGACGGCCAAGTCGACCTGGTGCTGAATCTGACCAACCCCAGCAGCCACTATGAAGTGTCCAAAGCAGCGCTGCTGGCCGGCAAACATGTGTACTCAGAAAAGCCTCTTGCGATGCACCTCGAACAGGCAGTTGAACTTGTGGAGTTGGCGGAATCGCGCGGACTGTTAATTGTCTCGGCGCCCTGCAGCCTGCTGGGTGAGACAGCGCAGACGCTGTGGAAAGTCTTCGCGAACGAACCCTCGGCAAGGTGCGCGTGGTGTATGCGGAGATGGACGACGGGATGGTACCCGGGATGCCATATAAAAAGTGGAAATCCCTCTCAGGGATGCCCTGGCCATACAAAGACGAATTCGAAGTTGGCTGCACACTGGAACACGCGGGCTACTATCTCGGGTGGCTGGCCGCATGGTTTGGCCCGGCGGTAACCGTGACCTCCTTTGCCTCCGTCCAGGTTCCGGACAAAGTGCCAGGGGAAACCCTCGCTGTGACTTCGCCCGATTTCTCGGTTGCATGTATTCAATTTGCTTCCGGCGTAGTGGCGCGGCTGACTTGCAGCATTCTCGCTCCCCATGACCATTCGCTCAAGATTGTGAGCGATGGAGGCGTCTTATACACGCACGATTCCTGGGACTATCGCTCACCGGTCTACAGCCGTAGGATGGTCACGCTCCGCAGGAAGACGTTTCTGAGCCCTATGCGCAAAACTCATCGTCTACCCCATGCGCCCAACAAGAAGGTAAAGACCAAGGGAGCGCAAAGCATGGACTTTGCTCGTGGCCCGGCGGAACTAGCTGCAGCGGTTCGCGAGCATCGCCCGTGCCGTCTTTCGCCGCGCTTCTCGTTGCACGTAAATGAAATCGCGTTGGCCATTCATTGGGCAAGGGAGCAGGGTGCGACGTATCGTTTGCGTACCAGCTTCGACGCCATTGAACCTATGCCGTGGTCCATGTAAAAGAATCTTTGCGTTTCGATCCCGACAGGCAAGGAAGTCGAATCGTGGAAAAACTGATCCGGTGGGGATTTTGGGGCACGGGCGCCATCGCCCGCTCGGCCGCGGAAGACCTCCGGCTGGTAACCGGAACACGACTGCACGGCGTTGCTTCGCGCAGAATCGAACGCGCCAGGAGTTTTGCGGCACAGCACGGCATTGCCCGGTTTTACCCTGGCCTGCAGGCGCTACTCGACGATCCGGAGATTGACGTTGTCTATGTTGCTTCGCCCAACCACTGCCACCTTGATGACAGTTTGTCCTGCATCCAGGCAGGCAAGGCCGTGTTGTGCGAAAAACCCTTCGCCCTCGACCTGGATCAAGCCCAGCGGATTGTGGACGCAGCTCGCCAGCGCAAAGTCTTCTGCATGGAAGCCATGTGGACCCGATTCATCCCAGCGATCATCGAGGCAAAACGCTGCATCGATGCCGGCATGATTGGTTCCGTTCGCCTGATCCAGGGCAATTTTTCCTATCCCGTGCCGGCCGGCGGCGAAGCCCGCTTCTTCGATCGTGAGCTTGGCGGAGGAGCAATGCTTGATCGCGGCGTCTATCTCATCTCCCTCGCACAGCACTTGTTGGGCAGACCGCAGTCAATCAGTGGAGCGGCATGCCTGGGACCGACCGGCGTGGATGAGCAATCGGGTTATCAGCTTGCTTATGCCGATGGCGCTATGGCAGATCTTGCCGCCAGCCTTCGGGTCCGCGGCACCAACGAAGTCTGGATCTTCGGAGATGGAGGAATCTCTGCGTCTGTGCGAACCGTTCTATCGCGCACACCGCCTCATCTTAAAGTTCTACCCACAGCAGCAACCGGTGGCGGGCCAAGATTCACGGTCCAACTCGGGAGGCGTTCGCAATTCGCCTACCGCGAAATCGTTGCTGCGCCGTTTCAGTCCTCTGCGAGAGTTCCTCCGTCGGGGCAAGGTGCGAAGCTTTCCGTTTGCGGGCAATGGTTACCAGTTCCAGTTTGCAGAGGTCAGCCGTGCCTGCGGGAACAGCGCTATGAAAGCGCAATCATGCCATTGGATGATTCACTGGAGGTCATGCGAACCATGGATGCGCTTCGCGCCCAGTGGAACCCAGCGCACTCGCAAGTGATCGCGCCATGAGCGTGAACGATCGCCCGGAGGACTCAGGCCGTTCGCTTGCCTACCTGACCAGCCAGTATCCAATGTTGTCGATGACCTTTGTCCTGCGCGAAGTCCGCCAGCTTCGACGCATGGGATTTCGCATCGACACGGCATCGATTAATGCTCCTGATCGCCCACTCGCAAACCTCACCGCGGAGGAGGCTGAGGAGGCCGGCCTTACCTATTATTTGAAGACGCATGGCGTGCGGGGAGCGATCAGCGCTCATCTGAAGACGCTCTTCACCAGATTTAGCGGCTACTGGCGAGGCCTTCGACTTGTGTTGTCTCTGGGCAAGTTGGACATCAAGCGGCTGCTTTTCAACCTAATGTATTTCACCGAAGCTCTGATGGTTGGGGTGTGGATGCAGCGCGTCCACCAGCGCCACCTTCACGTCCACCTTGGATCGCAGGCAGCCACTGTGGGCCTGTATGTGCGGCACATCTTCGGATTTGGATTTTCCATCACGGTTCACGGCCCGGATGAGTTTTACGACGCGCAGGGCCAGTATCTGGAGCAAAAGGTGGCTGCCGCCGATTTCATCTGCTGCATCAGTTCGTACGCCCGCAGCCAGCTGATGAAGTTCTCACCCTACGCCCAGTGGAGCAAGCTGGTTGTGTCGCGTCTCGGTGTGGATCCGGGCGCTATTCTTACCCAGACCCGCCAAGCCGGCTTCGGATTTCTTTGAGATACTCTGTGTCGGCCGCTTGACGCAAGCCAAAGGACAGCACGTCTTGATCGATGCAGTGGATCAGCTGGCGCGTCAGGGTCGACGAGTCAGGCTTCGTTTGGTCGGCGATGGCCCCGATGGCTCCCTCGCTTCGCGAACGAGCTCAGGCGATTGGAGAATCCCAACATCGTGGCGTTCGAGGGAGCGGTCAATCAGGACCACATACGCGCGCTCTATGAGGCGGCGGACATTTTTTGCCTTCCCAGTCTTGCTGAGGGCATTCCCGTGGTTCTCATGGAAGCCATGGCCATGGAGATTCCCTGCGTGACGACCCACATTACCGGTATTCCGGAGTTGATTCGTAGCGGGACCGAAGGCCTGCTGGTCGCGCCCTCTGATTTAGAAGGGCTGGTGAGCGCACTTGGAAACGCTTATGGACGACATAGTTCTCCGCGAGCGCCTCGCTAAGAATGGCCGCGCGCGCATCCTCAAAGATTATGACCTGGGCCGTAACGTTGAACAACTGGCGGCCATTTTTGCCGATCGAGTAAAAGGCTGAGTAACGGCTCACACGCGCTGACGGGTTTTTGTTGTCGATCGAGAAGGAGACATAGCCGGCGCGCTCAAGCCACCGATGACCAGCAACAGCGGAAGGATCATCGAACCATTCAGCAGGTTATCGATCGCCGACATGAAAATCGCTGCGGCCAGAGCGCTACGTAGATCGAACCCCTGAGTATCGCCGCGGGCCGGCGGAGACCACAGGGTGCGAGCGATGGGAAGTAGTTGCAGGCACTCTAAGGCGAGCAGCCCGGCGAGTCCATACATTCCCAGGGCAAGCAGCCACAATCCCCAGGGACGCGATCCACTGGCTCTCCACCAGTCCCACGCGCCTGAGCCCAGGAGAGGCTCTTCCAGCGCTGCATCGAGGTGTTTTTCGTCCTGGGAAAGCCGCCATCCGAAAGATTGGCGCTGGATTCCCTTGAAAAACTCAGCGGCAGAATGGGCAACTGCGTTATGTTCGACCAGGGATCGCAGGGATATGAAGTTGGCCACACGAAGACCCATGAAAGCAAGCATTGCCAGAAGGAACAGCGCGGCGACAGCGCGTGGCAGATAGCTCTGTCGTGTAAAGACAAACGGGAGCAGGCAGAGCAGGATAACAATGCTTCCGACCGACTGGCAAAGAAGCGTGACAACCAACAGGATGCCGCCTATCCAGGCGATCAGGGATTCCGAATATCTGCAGCGACCAGGCGTCGTCTCCACAAGCCATATAGCAATCAGTGCAGAGGTTGCCATCCAGATGCCAAGCTGGTTTCCATCTTCCAGCAGACCGATAGGCCGGAAGCCGACGTAACGTTGAGCGCCTATCCAGCGATAGGGTTGATAGCCGTACAGGTGGGCGTAGATCTGTGGCCCGGTAAAGATCTCGATCAGGCAAATAGGAACGTAAGCCATGCCCGCGATGACGAAGGCTTTGGCGGCCATGCGAAGAGATATCGTGTCGGTGAAATAAACACGGCCGAAGAAGTACGGGACGCCCCAGGCAAGAATTTGATAGAGTTCGCTACGGGCAACTACGGGCAAGGCTTGCATATTAGCCAAAGCAGAGAACAGGGGAACCACGCACCAAGCCAGCATTGGAAGATCCCAGAAGCTGAGCTTGAAACGGAGGAAGCTTTCCCGGTCGAAGAGCAGAACACCAATAAGGCAGGTGATTCCCGTAACGCTTGCCTTGGTGAAGAAGTGATCCGAAGGCAAGCATGTTCCCAATATCCAGTAGGGAAATGGGTCATTCGCCTGGGTGAAGGAGGCGGAGGGCAGCACAGCCCAGCCGCCAACGAAATTTATGAGGATGGCAATGCGAACGGCGTAGCGTCGAAAGGAAAAGAGGCTGATCGGGACCCAGGCCGCCAGTGCTATCAAAGGAGGGATCATCATGTTTTCCGGAAGGCCGCGTGACGGTAGAAAGGATTTCTCATGATAGCAAGTGAAGCGTGGCTGACACCCACCCGCGCAACGGGAATCGCAGCGTACGGAGTCGCCATGATCTGCTGCGGCATAGCATGGGCAAAAGGCAGGCGTTTACGAACCGTTTCGCAACTCGCAGCCCTTCTGACTGCGATCGAAGGCGTATTAGTGCTCGATATGATCTTCAACTGGCGTTGGATGCTGCACCAGCAACTCATGGATTTCGCGCAACGCTCAAACGAATATGACCTTCGAAGATCGCCGCAGCGAATCGCGATCGTGGTCCTGATTGTGCTGCTCGTGCTTGGTGTGGTCTTGGCACTGCGTATCCTTCGCGGCAGGACTGGCGCTCTTCTCGCGGTTTCCGGAGTGTTGCTTTCGCTTGTCTTTTGGTGTACCGAAATTGTCTCCCTTCATGCAGTGGACCACGTCTTATACCATTTCCTGGGCCCATGGATGCTTGTAAGCCTGGTGTGGGTTTTTGCCGGCCTGGCGACCTCCGTCGGGATTCTTATGGATGCGCGCCAACGAATGGGGGTAGATGAAAATCAGACCTTGCTCAAACTGACCCTTCTCGGCTCTGTTCATCCACCTCTACTGAAGGCCGTGGCACACCTTGGCATGGTAGAGGGGGATTAGCAGTAAACAAATCGATTTCTCTTTCCCTCGATCCCTTCAATGCATTTAGGCTCCGGCGGATATCAAGGGCGGCTCTTGGCGGATATAGGAGAAGCAGGAATGCCAACCACCGTTACTCCCTCAGGTATGTCTCGGGTCACCACTGCGTTCGCGCCTACGGTCGCTCTATCGCCGATGGTAACGCCGCCCAGGATAGTCACGCCTCGACCGATCCAGACCTCATCGCCGATCGTAATCGGTTTTGCGCTATGGCCGGCGTCACGGATCGTTTGTCCAGGAGTCGCGCTTGTGATTCGCATCGCGGATGCTGGTATATTCCCCGATCAATGTGCCTTTCCCAACCGTGACTCCGGCCATCGCTACCAAGTGCGCGCCGCGCGAGATCACCACCTTATCGCCCAGTTCGATGCGAGCATCTCCCTGCGTCTCCAGATGCACTCCAGGGTAGAGGAGCACATTTTCACCGATGCGAATGTGACGGCTTCCGTAGACCCAGATCCGTCCCAGCACTACGACGGAGGCAGGCAGGTTACCCAGGTCCGCGGCAAGAGAAGCATGGGCATAGAGGCGGGCTAAACCTTCTCGCAGCGGAGCCGCAATCCGCAGAGGCACGGAGAGCAAGTTGCTCAGGAGACTCTTGATGCCACGCTTGATCTCGATTCTCCTCTCACCAGGGGCGGGGTGGAGAAATCCTGCCACCCTTGGTCTCTTTCCATGCTGTCTTCATCATGATTGCGAGATTCCGGAAATTCTCGCAACGCAGCCTACGTTGGGGGTCTCTGCTGAACCGATTGCGCAGGTAGGAGAGACGGTAGAGGGTAACTTCGAGAGACTTGGCCAACCACACCGTCGCTCCATGATGCTTCCTATAGTAGAGCAGGGTACTGCGCATACGCCAAAGCACAAGCTGGGTGCTACCGGAAGAAGAGAGCGCCAAATCCTTGACCTGGCGCGAGGATTCCCCGCCGATGTGGAGCACTGAGATATCGGGCCAGTACCAGATCTCATATCCTGCTTTCTTGATGCGGCGGCAAAGATCAACTTCCTCTCCGTAGAGAAAGAATTGCGGATCGAATAGCCCGACCTTGTCTAGCACATCGGCACGAATGATCGAGAAGGCGCCTGTGACCCAATCCGCCTGGCATGGTTGTGAAGGGTCTGCCCAAGTTCTGTCAAAATATCCAAAAAATTTGGATTTTGGAAATCTAGCGGCGAGGCCGGTAAGTACAAAGGTATCTGTAACTATGTTGGGGAACATGCGTGCGGAGGGCTGAAATGACGAGTCATGGCTCAGTAAGTGTGCACCGCCAAGCGCCGCTTGCGGCTGCTGGTCCATATGTTGAACCGCAAGCTTAAGGGCACCGGGGTGGAGAAATGCATCCGAATTGAGCAGGATCAAATAGCGGCCCCGAGCCGCTTGAAGGGCAACATTATTCGCCGCACCGAAGCCAAGATTAACTGCACTACGAATAATCCGGAAATTAGGAAACTCTTTCTCCACCATTTCCGCAGAGCCGTCGCGGGAGTTATTGTCCACAATAAGTGCCTCAATCCGCAGCCCATTCGCCTCACGCTGCACTAGCTCGAGGCATTCGCGCAACAGTTCCCGGGTGTTGAACGATATGACCACGACGGAGGCATCGTATGATCTATTTTCGGCTGGCAGCAAAGGCGGATCCCAATTCATCGGAGAAGATGTACAACTCCGAGCCCGTCTCGAGTTCGATCGAGATCATTCAGCACAGTGTATTGCATGGCGCGATAACTGGTCGCAGATAGAGATCGTTTTCTGCATCGGCTACATTACTCAAACACAACCAACCAGCTGTACTCATGTTCAACTCGCTAAGTCTTCAACAGGATTTCCAAAGCCAAGGCGTGATACAAATCGATCGGACAAATTTTAAATAATCATTGTGGTTCGAATAATCACTTTCGGGCCTATACTTACGCAGTGTGAACGCCGGGTATCTTATGAAGTCCCACCTGGCGGGCAAGTCGCTTTCATCCGCGGGCCCAGTTCGTTTGGCAAGACACCAAGACTAAGCGATCACCCGATCATTGGTAACTCAGTTTTATTTGCAGTTCTTGATGCCGAACGTTGCTTCCTTGAGCTGGTTACCTCCGTCGAATCCTTGCAGGTGTGACACCGGTCTTGTAGAGGCGCTCCCTTGCAGGGGCCTGACTCGTATTCGTCCGAAGGAGCAATGGCCATGTCCAGACAATCTTTTAAGCCTCAACCCCGTTCTCTTTGTCTGCAGTCGATTCGTCGCCTGGGCCTCCTGCTTGCATTTTTTGTGCCCCTTCTCAGCACCGCGGCGTCGATGGCACAGGCAACAAACTTCGAAATCGGCACGACCGCCCAGCGGTCGTCGGTGAAACATCTCGGGGTGAATCTTGCCGGGGACAACTTCTATGACTCCGGCCAGATGTTTCGCAACTTGATCTTTGGCAATCCCGGTTTTGAAGGGGAGACATGGCAGACGATCATGCAATGCGTAGCCGTTACTCCCACCAGTTGCACCGACTCGAATATCTACAACATCTGGCCGGCCAACTTCCTTCAAGGAGCAACCTTTCAGGTCATCAATGGAGCAGCATCCGGAGTGACAGGGACCATTACGAGTAGCACCGCCGCTAACTTCTCAGGCAACACCGGGCTGACCTTCAATTTCGCTGCCACCAACACGCCGTTGGCGGCGAACAATTACGTCATCGTATATATGACGATACCTGGTAATCCACAGGCAGGCTGGTGGCCCACTGTCGCGGGTGGTGCAACCCTGTCCGCGGATACCACGGATATTGCTCCTGATTCTCCGGGCAAGCAGGCGCTCGCGATGAATGCCGCCGGCAGTGGTCAAACGGCGAGCGTCGATTCTTATTTCGATTCCACCGTGGGGCGTTCCTTTGTGCAGTTGAATGGGACCTATACGCTCGCGTTCAAGGCCAAGGGATTGGGTGGAAATAACCAGTTGACTATCTCGGTCATCCGGCAGATGGCGTCCACAAGCGAAACCCTGTTGAACCAAACCGTGACCCTGACTGGCCAGTGGCAGGATTACACCTACAGTTTCAATGCGGCTGAGGACGGCACCTATATTGGTACGGTTGCGCTATCGTTTTCGGTCGCAGGCGCGTCGATGTATCTCGATGACGCGAGCCTGACGGAAGGCGCCGCCCCTGGAAATCCGACGGCCTATCGCAACGCGGTTGTGAATACGCTCAAGAGCTTGCAGCCCGGGGTTCTTCGCTACATGACGCTGTCAGACTACGGCACGTCGATTGACAATGTGATTGCCGTGCCGTTCGCGCGGCAACGGGCCGGCTGGAGCCCGGGGGCGACGGAGCAAGACGAAGTGCCTATGGGCCTCGAGGAGTTCCTGGTGCTCTGCCAGACTGTGGGCGCAGAGCCCTGGTACACCATGCCTGGCGGAATCTCGCCTACTGAGATGCAGAACCTCATCCAGTTTCTCGCCGGTGATGCATCGACGCCTTATGGCGCCAAGCGTGCCGCACTCGGCCAGTCGGCTCCGTGGACAAGTGTCTTTCCACTGATTCATCTCGAGCTGGGCAACGAGATGTGGAATGGAATTTACGAGGGCGAGGGTATCGCCGACCCGGTGGTCTATGGCCAACGCGCCGCGACCATCTTTGCCGCGGCCCGATCCGCGGCTTCTTTCAATGCGAGTAACTTCGATCTGATCATGGGTAGCTGGGCGACCCAGCCCTCGTGGACGCAACAGGAACTGGCCAGCAGTTCGGGCTACGACTCTGTCGATGCAGCACCCTACTTGTTCAACAGCTTGAATGATTACGGCTCGAACGAGGCGATCTTTGGGCCTATGTTCGCCCAGCCGGAAGAGGTTGACTCCACGGCAAGCGGATACATGGCGCAGCAGGCGCAAGCCGCCGCCGGCGGTAGCACACCTGCCAATCTGGCGGTATATGAAGTAAACCTGAGCACAACCTCCGGTACGGCATCACAGAGCGTCGTGAACCAGGTAGTCGCAGGCCTGGGGGCTGGGATCGCGGTAGCCGATCACATGCTGCTGATGATCCGTGATGTGGGAATCACCACGCAGAACATGTTTGCACTTACCGAATGGCAAAACTCCTTCAGCAATCCGGCGAACGCCAACGAAAGCATACCGTTGTGGGGTTCGGTGATTGATATGGGCGGCCAGACCAACTTGAAGCGGCCGCAGTATCTGGCCGAGCAGCTGGCCAACTCAGCCATTCTCCCCACCATGTTGACCACCACCGTCAGCGGGACCAACCCTACGTGGAATCAATCTCAGAGTACGAATGATTCGATAACGCTCGCCGCTGCGCATTATCTGCAGACCTTCGCGTTTACTGACGGTACGCACTACAGCGTTGTCGTTTTCAATTTGAGCCGCAGCGGAGCACTGCCCATCACCTTCTCAGGAACCAACGCTCCCACCGGCAACGTACTGATCAGTCAATTGACCTCCGCCAATCCCACTGACAATAATGAGGCCCAGACGAACAGCACAGCGGTCGTTAGCGCCCCGAAGCAGACCACCGTAGCCAATTTCAACCCGGCGACACCCTATCGTCTGCCACCGTATTCGATGACGGTGTTCCTTTGGCCGAGCGAAGCGCTCCCCGCGAGCACAACCACGCTCCAGGCATCCCCGGCCTTCGCCAACACAGGCCAAACCGTCACCCTGACGGCCACCGTCAGCTCTCAATCAAGTACCAACATTCCGACTGGGACCGTCACCTTCCTGAACGGAACCACCAGCCTGGGCACCGCAACGCTGGACGCGAGCGGCATAGCTACTTTCAACACCACCGCTCTCCCCGTCGGCACGGCCTCGATCACTGCCTCTTACGGCGGTGATTCCGGTGACACCGCTTCTACTTCCGAAGCGATTACCGTCACCATAGCTACCGGTCTTCCGGTCACGAACACGGTGGTTACGGCTTCTGCTGCCACAATCAATCTGGGGCAGAGCGTAACCTTCACTGCAACTGTCTCCCCGCCGGCAGGCAGCGCTGCGGCAACGGGCACGGTGACTTTCCTCGATGGAACGACAACCCTGGGCACGGCGCAGCTGAACGCGAGCGGAGTAGCCACGTTCAGCACCACCACCCTAGCGGTGGGCATGCATTCCATCACGGCATCCTACAGTGGAGACAGCAAGAATGCCGGCTCGGTCTCAGCGGCGGTGAGCGTGAACGTCACTACGGCGCCGACCACTGTGGCAACGACGACGGCGCTAACTGCCTCAGCGACGCAGCTGACAGCCGGCCAGAGCGTCACGTTCACGGCTACAGTCACACCCCAATCAGCCAGCAGCGTGCCGACCGGTACCGTCACCTTTCTGGATGGATCAACGAGTCTCGGTACCGGCCCGCTGAACGCGAGCGGGGTGGCTACCTTTAATACCTCTACACTGGCTGCGGATCCCACTCGATTACTGCCTCCTACGGTGGCGACACCAATAACGCCGCTTCCACCTCTGCTGCGGTCGCAGTCGCCGTGGCCGCGGCAGGGGCAGGGACTTATACGATGGCCGTCAGCAGTTCCACCTTAAACCTCACCGCAGGACAAGCGTCGAACCTGACGATAACACTGACGCCCGCCGGTGGGTTCAACGAGCCAATCAATCTGGGCTGTTCCGGATTGCCCTCGGGAGTGACCTGCACCTTCACGCCCGCCAGCGTCACTCCCAGCGGTGCGCCGGTCAAGAGCACGGTGAGTATCCTGGCACCGAGTCAAACCTCATTCGTGCCCAATCATGCGCCGCCAGGAGCCCCTGATGGAAGACTTGCTTTCGGTTGGGTTATGCCCTGGGGGTTCATTTCCTTGTTGGGGTTAGGAAAGGCGAGGAGGCGGTCACGAATTTTCGAATGGTCATTCCGCGTAGCGTTCGCTGTGTTTCTTATCGCAGGGTCACTCTGGGTTTCTGGTTGCGGTGGCGGCGGATCTTCCTCATCGAGTGGAGGGGGTGGGAATTCGACTCCCACTAATCACAACCTTTACGTTGACCATTATCGCAACGGCTCCGGGCACGCAAAACCAGAGCTCGCAGATCACGGTGAACGTTCAGTCTTGAGAATACGCCTTCTCGGATTTTGACCGTCTCCGGTGTACGCTAGGAAGAACCAGTTCTCGACATATCCTTGCCCGCTCGGGGCGGGGCGGTCGAGGACTGGTTTTGAGTCCCATAATTAATGCGAAATAGCGGCTGGGCGTTGCGGTCCAAGCTGACGGGATAGTTTAGGCAATTCGGCAGGTGAGTTTGTTGGCGATTATTTTTCTCATCCCGTTCTTCCTTTCTCTCTTTTACCTGATCAAGGGCCGCTTTGACTTGGCCTTTCTGAACGTGTACCTGCCTTGTCTTTTCCTGCTTCCTTCCTACTATCTCCATCCGGCTTCCCCACCTGCCTCCGCAGTCTCCCGCAGAATGGGCACTTTTTCCCTTAGGTATAGCGCTCCTCATCGCACGCGGCCGCTGGCCGCCACTAAGGCGTATGGACTTGTGGGTCGTTCTCTTCATGGTGAGCCTTGGTGCGAGTGAGCTCTTGCGCGAGAATTCGCCCAAAGATGGTCTCGCCTTGTTCGCGAATACGTTTCTGCAGATGTTTTTCGGATACCTTGTTGGAAGGTGCCTGATTGAGCCGGACCTACGCATTCCAACAGTCAAGCGAATCGTTTTGCTGTTCCTGTGTCTTACGCCGGCCGTTCTTTGGGAGTACAGGATGGGCCAAAACCCCTGGATAACACGCCGCCCACAGAATATTTCACTTCCAGTTTGGCTCATTTGTACAGATACGTGAAGGGCATGCCAGGGTTCAAGCCTGCTTCGGGCACGCCATTCTTGCAGGCATCATGTTTTTCATCGTCTTCCTGTTGAATGCCTCGCTCGGCGATATTTACAAGCGCGATAAATTCAGGCTGGGCGCGTTGTTCTCAAGCCTTGAGCGCTATCACGTGCCAGCCGTGCTCCTGCTCTTGTTTCTCCTGCTGACCCGTTCCAGGGGGCCAATGATTGGCGCAGCGGTGGGCTATTCGATTCTGCAGATCCCGAAATTCCGAAATATCAAAATTGGCGCGGCGCTCGTCGCGTTGCTTCTGGTGATTGCTGGAGATTTTTGCGAACAGCTACTTTAACAAGTACGCAAGCGTTACGGATGTTTCGAACGCTAATGAAGAGCAATCAAGTGCGGCCTACCGGCGAGAACTAGTGGTTAGTTACAAGCCCATCACCGAGACTGGCGGGTGGCTCGGTTGGGGAATCTTGAGTTTTCCCAAAGTCAATAGCCAACCCTCGATTGACAACTATTACCTGCTGGTCCAGCTCTCCCAGGGCAAGGTCGGCCTGTATTTATTCTTATTGATTGCGGCAGAGTCGCTGTTCGGCGCTGCTCGATCTGCTTTTACCTTTCGCGCTCGCGAGAGTCGCTACTTTGCATTCGTCTGTATCGGAGCTTTGGCCGGGCTCTTCTTTTCTCTCTACACGGTCTATCTGGGCGACCAGGTAGTACAAGTGTGCTTCCTGTTAATAGGGTGGAGTCAGTCCCTGCAGGATACGGGCGAGGTGGAGCTTCCGTCCGTGGAGGAAAAATATCAATTTAAGCGCGTCTTCGCCTAAAGCATCTAACCGTGACAGGGATGGCTCGGCATCAAACAGGTGCGCTGGCCCAGCGAATGCCGGTGTGCGTTTGCGACGGCCCTGATTCTCTTCGACCGCACCGCCTTTTCCTTCTGCGCGCATATATATTCCAGCCAGTTTCGATAGATGGTGATCGCGCTGGCATTCCACGTCTTCTCGATCTTTCTCTCTCCCAGGGTAGCCGATATTTCCAGCAGCAACTCTTCACTCCGGTCACAGAGCGATCTTTCACGCAGCGCCGTCAATGCATGCACCGTGTCGTCGTCGAAATAACTCTGCGGAATCAACGGGCACGTGTCGGTCTCTCCTTTAAAATAGCGCCCGATGTCGCGACGATACTCGCGCAGCAACGTGTCGGATTCGTACTCCGGATGGCCCTGGAAGAAGATGAAGAGTTTTTTCCGTTGCTTAATGAAAGTGTCGACCCCTGCATCCGCGGACCGCGTGAGCACGCTATATCCGCAAGCTGCCAGATCTTCTTCTGGCGCCCCGTTCCAGCGGGAATGGGGAAGTCTGAAGCGTGACTGGCGTTGCCGAGGTTAAAGGATGCTCGGCCGCACGTGCGCACTCGAAGATGCCGAAGAGCTTGTCATTCCTCCTGACCCGGACGATGCCATCCATGTGGAGGATCGCAGCGTGCGCCGCCAGGCACGACCAAACCGTGGAATAAGTATTGCTTTCCGCCCATTCCGCCAACCGGGTGAAGCTCTCCCAGTATGGCTCCTGCTTCAGGTTGCTCGCCAGCGGCTCTCTGCCGGTCACGATGAGCCCATCGAGATGCTCGTCCCACAGATCTTCCACGCTCGCATAGAAGCTATCGAGATAGCGCCGGGCCGGCTCCTGCCTCGGAATATCCGGCAACATATAGTGCAGCAGGCGAATCTGCATGCCGTCGGAAGCCGAATCGAGCAGCGACAGAAATTGGCGTTCCGTTGCTTTGAGCGCCTCGTCGGGCATGTTGTTGATCAACCCGATCGTGATGGACCTGCTCGCCCGCTTGACGGAAGCCGGGTGACGGCTTTCTGACGAGCAGTGTACGCGCTGTAATTTGCAGAGTCCACAAGAACCGGCATCAGCTTCTCCCTCCGAGTTGTGTGGAACGAGGGATTCCGCGTGCTGATCAGCGATTCCTTCCGCGCGCGAATTATTCTGACACGCGCTATTTGCAGCAAGTTCATAGAAGCTGATAAACTCCCCCAGGGTTACGGGAAAACGAGCATCTTCCGATGTGCTGAACGGGTCTAGTCCCAGCGACTCCTCAAGGCGGGTCACGATGATCGCGAAGCAGAGCGAGTCGAGCCCCGAATTCAACAGTTCGAGATCGTCTGTCAATGGCGCTAGCCGCTTGCCTTGCTCCCGCGCGACCTGCCGAAATTGGGCCGTGATTTCAGATTGAACGTCCATACTTTATTCTGCCTTCTTTCCAGCTACGGATTCCCACCTCGCTAACGTTCAGCCCCACGGCAAAACCGGGGGCAGGCGAGATGACAAACTATGTTGTCCAAATGAATTTGTCATCTCGGTTGCCCCCGCCTGCCGAGGGTCCCGTGTGTAACGCCGTGGAGGGATCTACGGCTTCACGGCCAAGGCTATGTGCAAGTTTCGTATTCTGACAACGGGAAATAAAGGCCCAGCCACCCTTCAGTAGCTCTCGAACTCCGGCTCGGCCCGTGCGGTTTGAGAATGTATGACCCGCGCCTTCGACTACTTTAACGACTACCCGACTGTTGCTGCCGCCCTGTTCAAGAAGGTATTGCACGTAGTCGAACTCTTCTCCGCGTGGTTTCGTTGTCGGGTGCCTTCAAAACCAAGAATCGGCATGCCGCGAGCGGGCAACCGTCTTCCAGGATCGAAGAAGCGGAAAGTTTGCATTCTCAGGCATCGGGTTTCTACGCAGATAAAGGCGAAGATCGGTAAAGCGGTCATACCCCTTGCTGATTACTCTGCCCAGGGCGGTACGCGAGATACGGCCAGTGAGCTTCTGCCAGAGCCATGACCTGGGCGGCAAAGGCAAATGGAAGTACGGATCCATCAACACCACGCCTCGACAATCTTTGCTCGCTGCCGCGGTATAAAGAGCAGATACTGCGCCGGCGCAAAGCCCGACAACTACTACACCGGATAAGTCAAACTGCTCCGAGAGTTCTCTCATCAAGGCCGAGGCAATCGGCCCATAACCTCCGGTATTAATAAACTTGAGCAGTTCGGGTGGAGGGTCCCCGTCAGAATCTCCGAAACCCGGCATATCAAGGCGAAAAGCCGGATAACCAGACTTGGCAAACGCGTCTGCCCAATAAACCGCAGAGTCGCCTGCAGCGGCCCTGCTCGGAGAAAGGGAATTCAGAATCAGCACTGCAATGTGCTTTGTTCCCGGGCCCTCAAGCTCGGCCCTGTGATAAGTGCCTCGAACGAGCGCCGCCGAGCCAACGCAGGGTGATCAATCGGCGCGCTTCAGTTGCCTCGTTCATGCCTATCTTCCTTGGGTATCTGTAACGCTCCGGCCACCCATTGAAATTAGAGGCGTACAGCCAGCTAAGATCTTTCACTTCGTCATAGCCCACGTATGGTTTCACCAATGGGGCCGCCTCTCGGCCAAGCTTCATCACTTTCACCGGCCTCTTATATGTCTCGCAAGCGACGCCGTCGTCTTGCAGATTGGCCGGCAGGTGGAGATCGAAGGAGCTGTGCCACAGCGAACTGGACCATTGATAGCCCGCCACTTCGATCAAAGCCCCTGCTCCAGTTGCCGGATATAGTCGGCAGCAGACCTCCGGTTTTCAGCCGACTCGAATAACTGTTCCAGGCCTGCCCAGCGCATCAGGCTTGAGCGCAATGCCTGGTTGGCATGAGCAGGAGGCGACCACAATAACAACGCGTCGCCCAGCCCTCGCTCAAAACTCCTGGCGGCAAGAATTGCGCCAATTTCAAGTCCGTGCAGCAACAGCGGTACCCCTTGCGACCGGCTCGAAAGCCAATCGGCAAGAAGCTCTACATCTTCGATCCAATGGTCGAAGCCCATCTCTTCAAATTCGCCTGTGCTTTCACCCACGCCGCGATAGTCGTAACGAAGAACCTCGATACCCCTTGCCGCCAGATACCGTGCCCAACGGACCCAGGGGTGATACGAAAAATGCCGTTCCGATGCAAATGGCCCCACCAGCAAAACGCGAGCTGCTGGGTTCGGTACTTCATGCAGCACCGTATAGAGAGCCGCGCCGGAAACGGTGAAGTATCCGGCGCATTCCAATAAAGGGCCATCGCGATGAGTTTGTCTGGGCACGGGCTTAGGCCTTGTAGAAACAATCACGCTGCGAGTCTTGCTCTCGTCGACTCGATTGATACGCTAGGAGCAGCGTGCGAAGTAGATCGACCCCCTCGAACAAGTCGGCTGATGGATCAAGCGGGTTGACAGCCATCTCCACGTAAAGTGCGCGAAACAGTCCTTCCGAGTGCTCTATGTCGCATACACCGTGCACATCCGTGTATACGCGTTCGGCCGAACCCTGTAGTTCGGCAAGCTCCGCCAGGTACGCCATGAATTGTTGGATGTATCCCTCGAAGAAGGCCATCGTAAGAAGATTCTGCACGCCAGAAAGCCGGCCGAGAAACAGGCGGACGTTGGTCAGATCGTTGTGGACGTCCAGCGCGTCCCTATCTGTAGGAAACGCGTGCGCAGCTATGGTGAAATTGCGGAGCATCGCAGGATGGCAATCACGCACCTCCTCGTGAAGATTGTCGAGCAGGATTGGGCGCGCGTCCGCCGACTTGACAGAGAGATAAGTGGCTGTCATCCAGTAGATAAAGTTTCCTTCGAGTACCGCGGTGTATCTCGCGATCATCCCGCGTCTTTGCTCGGCAGTCAACTGCCTGGGATCCGGAAGGGCGGTAATGAGCTCTTCAATGGTGCTGTCGATTTGTTGCCTTAGTGAGGTTCCGAGAAGGCCGTCCTGCACCGAGGGAGTCACTAGCGAGGTGGTCATGTATTCTCCTTTATCCAAGGTTGAGTGTCAGGCGCCGGAGTCGGAGCTCAACATATTGCAAGTGGAGTAAGTAACTCGTGTCAGTTGCGATAATGAAGGATGCCGTGAGACTTATGAAAAGAGGCAGTTCAAAGTCGAAGATAACTAAGGTACAACGCTAGCTAGGATCTATTGAGATGAGCTTTGATAATCAACTAGGGGGGATACTTTGTAGAGTACTGCACCCCTAGCAGAAGTCAATAGGTATCTACTTAGTATGGGTGGAAAAGTGTGTCTTTGCTGTGTCATAACGTAGCCCAAGCGCGAGTCTTTGGTGGGAAAAAGTTTTGCACTATTGGAAAAAATACAGCAATTTGCCGGCGGCACTGTAAGCCCGTTGGGTCGCGTCATCAATCATCTGTCACGTGCAAATCAGGCGTACGTGGAGTGTTCCTTTGCGGCTTGCTCACGCGCTTCATAGCCTGATGAAGCCGCGCCCTTGCTCCAGGCTGGATTCCATTTAACGTTGCGTCTTATCCATGCGGGCTTCGAACGCACTCAAATCCTCACGAGTCGCCCGGCTTGCCCGTCGATACGCGACCTTATTGATGATGGTCGCCACGCCCGGGATCTGGAGCTTCTCGAGCAAGCGTGGAAGCACGCATCAACTGCGCCTTGGTGGTGGTTCCTGCCTCTGCGATGAGGATGGTGACGTCTGCAAAGCGGGCCAGATATTCGGTCTCCGCAGAGATCAGAATTGGCGTGGCATCGATTAAGACAACATCGTAGTCAGTCGTCAGGTCTTTGAAAGCCTGATCCATAAAGTTAGTCAGCGGCGGCACCTTGGCTGAGAACGGTTGAGCCAGGACAGCCGTTGACCACTTGTCCGCATCTGGTCTTGCGGCAGGCATGCCGCCCAATCCGCGGTGCGCCGAGTGATCGATATTCAGCGTGATATAGGCCACTGGGGGAGTGGCAGCCGGAGGCATCGATGGTCAAGGTCTTACGGCCCAACTTAGCCAGTGTGCTGCCCAGACTTTCGACGATCGATGTGGTGCCCGCACCGGCGTTGATCGAGGTAAGCACGATGGTATGTACGCTTGCAGTGCGGGCGGCCTGATCGATACCCGCTGCCAGACGCAGGGCGCATTCATCGAGAACCTGCATCGTGACATCTTTATCGTTGAAGAGCATGCCGATCGGAGAAAATCCGAGGATCTCCTCGATGTCGCTTCCGGAATGGACGCGGGGATCCAGAACGTCGATCAGAACGACGCTACCCACGCCTACCATCAGAGCGACGGGAAGCAACATGCCAAGAATCATCGTACTGTTGCTATGCAATGGGGCAGCTGGGTGTGCGTGCCGGAGAAAACATGTGCACCGAGCCCGGGCGACTTGCTTTCAAGTTCCAGGTTTCGTGTGCGCTCATCCAGAGTGGCATATCTTGCTTGCAACGCGGTGATCTCGGCCTTGAGCACCTGGGCGCGCTGAAAGCTGGGCGCTGCGTGGGTTGCCTGGTGGGTATTGGACTGTAGATCCGCAGTTAGCTTAGCCTCCACCGTCGTCGCTCGCTCCAGATCCGTACGCAACTTCTGTTCCAGGGCCGTCGCAGCATGGCTGCGAAGGTTGGTCTGCATCTGCTGCAAGGCGGTTTCGATCTGGGCCAGTTGTTCTTCCGTCGTTCTGCGCAGTGGATGGTTCGGCGTCATCCCGGCAAGCTGGTCCAGGAGCAATGCACGTTTTTGACTGAGAGAAGACTTGAGCGCCAGCAGGCTCGGGTCCTGGGCGATGATTTCGTCAGCAGCAGTGTTGAGCGCGGCGCTTGGTGATGTCCGCACCGCCGTTCTCCAAAGCGGAAAGTTGCGCCTCTGCCTGAATTCGCTGTTCGTGCGCCGCGGTCAAGTCGGTTCGCAGCTTCGCCACCTGGGCGTCGATCTGGTCGGTCGCGTCCGATGAGATCACAGCAACGCCAAGGGACTGGCTTATCTGTGTTTGCTCATGGAGCTTGTCATTCAGCTCATTCTGTACTTCGGTGCGGGCCTGGCGCAGAGAGTCCAGCCGTTCGTCCCGGCCGTAGAACTCCTCTCCTTTTATGCCGTCCAGGTAGCTTTCCGTGACCGCATTGACGATTTCAGCCAGATGCGTGGGGTCGGTACCGAGCAGAGTGATCTGCACCTGGTAGCTTTGGCCGTCGCGCCTGACATTCAAGCTGTGTTGCAGACGGTCGACCGCGGATTCCAGACTCTCCCCGGGAGCCTGCCACACTCCAGGCTTAAGCTTCCCTATCGCATCGACGATCACGTTATATTTCGTAACCGAATGCACCTGCTCTTCGATATAGGAATCGTAGGGGTATTCCTGTTCCTGATTGGCGACCAGCGTGGCGTGGAAGTTGGGCGACACATAGACGACGCTCGTCGCTTCGAACTGAGCACGATGGCGAACTGCCAGCGCTACCCCAAGGGCAAGCGTCAACAGGGTGATCAGCGTCGCCGCCATTTTGTGAAGCCGCAAACTTCGCAGCACGTCGATTCTCGACCTCCAGTCCAATGCGGCGGCGGGAGGTTGAGACGGTTGCGATTGGCTGAAATTCTTAATATGCATGCGGGACCTTGGCAATCGATTGGAGAGACGTTGGTGGACGGGTCGCTTGTTCTTCTGTCTCAATGCAAATCAGTAAAGCAAATAGAAAGCATTCGGATCAGGGGGCGACTGCTGCGATTGCGCCCATGGTGGCGATTGGGCTCAATCGCTGAATGACGTAAGTCGACTTGAAAAAACCGCTCTGCGGTACAAACACTACATCTCCCGCGTGCAACTTAACCTCATCGGTCCCCTTGAGGGTGAGCAGGCTTTTAAAGGGGATCGTCACAGTCTTCCCGGTTGAGGGCTGAATCACCTGGATATTTGCAGCCGCGCCTTCGGCCAAACCTCCCGCCTCCGCCAGAACAGAGGCCAGAGTGGAATCCGGGGTGAGAGCAATGGCGCCGGCGTGCATCACGCTTCCCAGCACCGAGACGAACACTTCCTGCTGAGCAGGAACGAAGACGATATCATTTCTTCGTAGCCGTAGGTCGGCCATCGAATTGCCGCTCTGCAACAACTGCTTCAGATCGATCCACACCACTTGATCGTTGCCACGGTAGATCGCGCAGCGCTCAGGGATACCATCGCGTACGGCTCCCGCCGGGCTGTTGGGTCCACTTCCGGTGGCGGCATTTGCCAGCAGGCCGCCCCTGGCAATCACATCCAGCAGGGTCGGTGTATTGTCGAAGTAGAGTACTCCCGGATGCTGCACGCTTCCAATGATGACGACCCGATTGGAGCCGTACTTATCTACGTTAACGGTCACAGTGAGGTCTTTGTAGTAGGGCGCGAGGGCGTCTACCACCAGTTTAGCGACCTCGTTTCGGTTCTTATCCGCCACGTTGAGGGGACCAACCAGCGACAGCGTGATACGTCCATCGGGCCCAACGACTTTCTTGCCGCTCAACTCGGGCCGGCCTGGAAAATCAAGGCTTATCTCATCTCCCGGACCTAGTGCGTACTCTTCATTCTCTGCCGGTTCGAAATTTTGCAGAGCCTTCATCGGACTTACCTTCAGTTGTGGACTGCTGGTAGCCGGGTCGCCTGCCGTACTGGTTTGTCCGAGGACCATGTTCGCATTCACGGACAAAAGCAGCCCCGCGAAGAGCAACCTCACCGGAAGCATTTTCCTTTTCATGAGACCTCCATAGAACTTCCGGCCCGTAGTGCGTGTTCCATCGCATCGGCAGCGTTACTCTCCGCCGGGGCCTCTAATTTAGCCGTTTGTATCGTCGGCTGACGTTCGGTTCGTACCCATGCCGCGTTTGTGCGGGAACTGCGGAGGACGCTGGGCAGCATGGTTAGTTTCCAAAGTATGTAACCAGGTACGCGAGCCAGTATGCGAAGATCGCCGGCAAAACTCGTTTCCCGCCCACGCAGCAGCAAGAACGTGACACCCCAGGATTGTCCCTGCTAGCAAGACGTAAATACGCACCCATTCTAACGGCAGACACAGGGCAAACAACAGCAGAAAAGCTATATATCCGATAGGCAGAGACATCAATTCCAACAGCGGCTCCACCATGCGCAATCGACCTCGCATCAATTGTCGGAGAAGAGGTCCGAACCAGGTCACGGCGGCATTGGCTCGTCCGCCTTCCCATCGTGAACGCTGCGTGGCATCGCCCTGTTTTGAGGGCGGCATACCTGACCACACTTTTGCGTCGTTGAGGAATTGAACCTTCGTACCACATAACACCAGCCGGATGTGATATTCAAGGTCTTCCACAACGGAAAGAGAATTGTAAGGGGTTTGCGTAAGTACCGCTTGCCGGATGGCAAAGCCATTGCCCACGATACCTGCTGAAAGGCCAAGCCGACTTCGACCGATCGGTCGAACAACATTGAAGCCGCGAAACCCGAGCGCAGTCAACCGGGTCGCCGGCCGTTTCGAGGAGCTCTCCATTTCATATCTGCATTGCACGGCCTCGGCTCCGTTCGCCAGGGTTTCGCGGACGAGCCCGATGAGATTGCTGGAGACATTTGAATCCGCATCGATCACAAGGACCGCATCCATGCCCTGCGAGGCCGCGTACTCGAATCCGAAAGTCAGGGCAGAACCCTTGCCGCGTGCTTGCGGATCGTTGTAGGTGACGACCTCCGCTCCGGCCTTCGCTGCACGATCCGCGGTGCGATCTGAGCAATTGTGGGCGACGGCGATGATCCGTGTCTCAGATGCCGGCAGCCGAAACCCGCAGGCTCTCAACGCAAGATCCAATCAAGAGCTTCCTCGTTGTGAGCGGGGATGATCACCGCCAGGCGGATAGGCGGGGAAGTCACGGCGGAGCCGCTGCGATTGCGTTGAGGAAAGCGAGAGGCGAGCGTAAGCACCGCCAGCTCCACAACCAACGGCAACGTGAGCATAAGGAGAGCAACTCCCAGAACTTCAGAGACGTAGTGCATTATGAGCATAAAGTGAAAACCAAAGTCTGCTAAATCTTGGGCACTAGCGTGTTGCTGAACTTCTGGTGTGGGCTTGACCAGAAGCGACTCTGGCGGATTGGCTGAGGTACACGATTCTCCTGCACAAGTCCTTCAGCAATTCCACCTGGACATGAACGTCGGGCGAATGGTGAGTAAACGTCTGGACCAAGATACCTTCAGAAAATAACTGGGTCTCCGCTTTCTTGATCCGGTAGAGGGCATCACTGACGCTCGAGGTTCTCACGAAATAGTGACTCATGCGCGCTGCACGCAGGACCCTCAGGCCGTGCGGGGGCATAGCCGCCAGCCAAAGCTCGCGCTTCCGGCGTTTCATCACCTTTGCTAAATGGACAAGCAAACCAACTGAATCGAGACCAAAGTAGGCGGTTTGAGCCAGGTCGAGAACGATATGGTGGTCTTCCCGATAGGCGCGCTCAAGCTGTCCTTCCAATTCACTGAGCAACGAACCCTTAAAGTTCCCATGGATAGAAATGACCGAAGCATTATCCTGCTGGTAAGTTTGCACCGTGGAAGTAACTCTTCTGGGTTGGATCGCGTTGGCTGCCATCTGCAGGGGTAGATGGCGCGCCAATCCATATGCGTCCACTAAGTAGCGTTGTGTCAGGCGGCGTGGCTCGTGCGCCGCCCGGTACAGCCATTCCAGCCCGGCAGTTTGCATCCAGACGGGAGCCCGCGAGACTTCACCGGCGAGAAAGTCCAGAGACGCTCCGACACCCATGCAAAGCGGAACTTTCAGCCGCTGACGGTGCATGGAGAGCCATTGTTCTTGCTTGGGGTGTCCCATGGCGACGAGCAGGATGTCTGGTTGGGCGCGCTCTATGCGGCGCAAAATCGCCTCGTGATCCATGTCCGCCAGCGGCGAGACGGGAGGGCAGTGGCGGCCAACGATGCGGAGTTTTGGAAAGCGCTTCTTGAGTACTTCCGAAGCCCGGCGGGAGCTCCTCTCACTTGCACCCAGCAGATAAATTCCATAGCGTCGCTTGGACGCGAGTTCCGCTAAGCGGGGAATCAGGTCGACCCCCGAGACACGCTCTTTGAGCTTGGAGCCCATCAGTCGCGACGCCCACACGATGGGCATGCCATCGGGAACGACCAAGTCGCAGGAGCAAAGCATCTCTTGCAGCGATTGATCGTGGATGGCATTGACGATGAAGTCTACGTTGGCTGTAGCCACCTGGTGAAAGCCCTGTTCTTCGATCTTCTCTTCGATCAGATCCATGGCCTCGTGCATGGTGACATTGTCGAAGGGCACACCCAGAACTGCCACCGACCTGCGATTCCGATAAGACATTACGCGCACTCCGTCGTTTTACTCTGCAATGGTTGCGAAGGAAAGTGGGTTCTCGAGTCCACGGGGCTTCGCCTAGGTCAGTCCCGTGGAAACCGGGGGCATTACCCGTTCGATTCTTTTGGACTATCTCGCAGCTGGTCTTGAGTTCGTTGTTGAAAAAAGCAGTGCTTCAATTGTTGGTTAAGCCGGCAGATCTACAAAGCAAGCCCGTGGTTACTTTTCTTTCGCCTCACGGTGCGCACAACAGGGGGATGCTCCGGTTAACAGCAATTTGTTGGCCAAAATTCTTGAGCATGAAAATTCAAGAATCTTCTTCAATTCGAAACATTGGCTGAGCTTTTCCTCCGCCAAGTATTCCGAAAGTTGAGTAAGTGTTCCAAGTCTCACTCACTCTCTGCTGTTGCGATTTACCTCGGTTCTAGTAACAGGCGCTCCGGCTCTCCAAGGTAACCGAAAAAAAACTCTGGTAAGGCCGGATCAGAATAATGAGTTGTCTTTCTGGTGTTCGGTATACTATGTGGCCACCCCAAGACTTGTAGCCAAGAGGGGCATTCCTCAAGGTCGAAGACCAACCTAGAGTCCATTTAAACGTTATCTATTGTTTTTCTGCCCAAGCCTTGTTGCAGAACACCAACTCATCGATACAGTCACCCAAGAGAGACCAAGCCCTGTGCGGCTGTTCTCCGCTAAGAGGAAAGATGATCCGCAAAATTGTGTTTGTCAGTGAGGCGCCGGAACCCCACGATGATTTGCCGCAGAGGTTGGTGGCGGCGGGTTTCCAAGTAGTTCCGCGGACGACGCTAAGAGCAGCAGTTTCGGTGCTACGCGATGAAGAAAATTCAGCCATGGCCATGGTCGTGGATGGGCTCGCGTTCTCTGCAGGCGATGTTGAAACGCTGGCCAGCCTGAGTGTTAAGCATCCCCAGATGCGCATGATGATCTTTGTTTCGCGGGGAATGCCGGAAGAGACGCTCAATCGGCTGAGGAACTGCCGCCAGATCAGCATCTATAACATTCCGCCGGGAGATAGAACTTCAGCCGGGTTAATCCTGCGCGTATTAGCTGAGGCAATGGAGCCCGGCGGGTCATGCGAAGCCACTTTGATGGACGCGATGGAGTCAGGCAATCAGTCCATGGTCTCCGAGCGAGGAGAGTCAGGACGCTACCAGGGGCTCACCAGTCGCCTCGAAGCAGGTGATCCGCTCTATGCTGAGGAGTTTTTGCGGCGGGTTGGGCGCTCCGATGTTCCGGTCCTGCTACATGGTGAAACCGGGGCCGGAAAGGAGGTTATGGCGAGAAAGCTATGGGCCTACTCGAATCGAGTAGGCAAGCCCTTCTTGAAATTGAATTGTGCTGCGCTGCCTTCCGAGTTGATTGAAAGCGAGCTTTTCGGCTACGAGAAAGGTGCATTTACCGGCGCGATGGTCGATAAGCCGGGCAAATTCGAACTGGCGCAAGATGGAACCATCTTGCTTGACGAGATTGGTGACATGGATACCCGGCTCCAGGCCAAGCTTTTGCAGGTATTGCAGGATGGTGAGATTCAACCGCTGGGCAGCAGCAGAATTGTCAATGTAAATGTCCGCATCATGGCAGCAACTCACCGTGACCTGCACGCGGCGATTGAGCAGGGTACTTTTCGTGACGATCTTTACTATCGGTTGGGGGTGATCAACATTACCATTCCACCGTTGCGTGAGCGCCGCGACGAGATCATCCCGCTCGCCGAAAAACTGCTCTTGCGTCATGTAGGCCCGGGCTGCTATGCTCCCGCGATTCCTGAAATGCTGAGACGGGCGTTGCTCGCGCATACGTGGCCTGGTAATGTGCGCGAACTGGAAAACGTAATGCGACGCTTTCTCGTGTATCAGGATGCCAGCCTGCTCGCCGCCGAACTGACCGATGCGTTCGGTCCGCCCAAGCTTCGGCTTGAGCCGGCCAAAACTCTGACGCCTTCACGTGTTCCGGTGAGCGGCGGCCGAGTGAGCTTCGACCATTTCGCCGAAATCTCCCGCACCGCCGAATCGAAGTTGCTGCTGGAAACCCTTGAGTCTGTTCGCTGGAATAGACGCCAGGCAGCGTTACAGTTGAACATCGACTACAAGGCACTCCTTTATAAGCTGCAGAAACACGGCCTTGTGGAGAGCAAAGCAAAGCGCAGAGAAGTGAGTGCGTAATGTTGCGGTCAGCGATCTTGTAACGCAAGTAGAGCTCTTGACTTGGGCTATGTCCACGTTTTCCATTGTGATCATCGGCCGGAACGAGGGCGAGCGCCTGACGCGTTGCCTGGAGTCAGCTGGCCTTGCGCGTGGCGTGGACGGTGGGGCAGAGTTAATCTACGTTGATTCTGCCTCAACGGACGAAAGTCCGGAGATCGCCGGCAGTTTTGGCGCCCAGGTCATCGTCCTTCATGGGGGGATCCAGACAGCCGCTCGAGCCAGGAACGCTGGGTGGGAGAGGGCGTTCGCGCCCTGTATCCTCTTCCTTGACGGCGATACGATCCTCAACCCGCATTTCATTCAGACTGCCCTCAAAGTTCTTGAATCCGATCAGAGCATTGCCGCGGTATGGGGGCATCGCCGAGAGCTTCACCCGGAAAGTTCGATCTACAACCGCGTTCTTGACCTCGACTGGATCTACCCCGCCGGAAATACAGAATTTTGCGGTGGAGATGTGCTGATGCGGCGCAGCGTTCTGGTTGAGGTCGAAGGATACGATCCGGGCCTTCCCGCCGGTGAAGAACCTGAGCTCTGCCAGCGTTTGCGTGCCCGCGGCTACCGTATCGTGCATATCGATGCCCCGATGACGTCGCACGATTTGAATATGACACGGTTCAGCCAATACTGGCGACGGGCCATGCGTGCCGGCTATGCCTACGCTGAGGTCTCCAACCGTTTCGCCGGGACCGCGGACCCGATGTGGTTGCGGGAAAGCAGAAGAAATCTACGCAGCGGAAGCTTCTGGATCGCGTGGCTCGCAGTGAGTCTCATCCTGTTGGCCTTCAGGAGTCTCTGGATTCTGCCGTGGTTCGGGCTGCTGATCGTTTTGCCGGCTCGTTCAGCCTGGAAGGGGCGCTTTAGAGCGCCGCGCCAAAGAAGTCTACTCCTGCTCTACGGCATCCATTCCCAATTGCAACAGGTACCCATACTGGTTGGACAGCTGAGGTATTTCCGCGACCGGCACTCAGGCAAACGAAGAACTCAAATCCAATATAAGGAAGAAGCCAGCGCCTGACCCCGGTCTACTCGCGTCCTGTGTCGATTCGAACCAGACTCGCTCAAATCAGCTCTTCTGGATCGGCTGATTTGACATCACCACTGGTAACAAATCAGCTGTTGGGTGTATCGCAGCTGTCGGGTCTATCGCAATCAGTCCGGAAGGAACTGCTCCTGGCTTTCAGCTCAACCCGGGACTAGCGTCCTGGGCTACTTTCAGCACTTTCAGCCGTCCCTTCGGGACTGATTGCAAGAAACCCAACGCCGGATGCTGAGCCGCTCAAAAATAGACATTTGAATACGTCTGGCGTCCCTGGGCGACGCTCTAGCAACCGGTGCCACGCAGAACAACCTCTGCGGTTCGGAGCAGGATCTTCAGGTCCAGCCACAAACTCCAATTCTCGACATACGCTAAATCAAGGGCTACATAACGATTGAACGATGGATCCTGGCGCGCTTGAACCTGCCAGAGGCCGGTGATGCCGGGCAAAACTTCAAGCCGCCTAAAGTGCTCCAGTTCGTACTGTCCAACCTCGTTGGCCAGCGGCGGCCGAGGGCCGACAATGCTCATATCGCCGCGCAAAACATTAAAGAGTTGGGGTAGCTCGTCCAAGCTGAATTTCCGTAGAATCCGGCCTGACCTCGTCAATCGAGGATCCTTCTTAATCTTGAAGAGAATGCCATCGCGCTCATTCAAGGATGCCAGGGTAGGCCTCAGTTGGTCTGCATTGGCCACCATCGTCCGGAACTTGCAGCAGGGGAAGACGCGTCCCTTTTTGCCAATACGATGAGAAACGTAGAAGACCGGGCCGGGTGAATCCAGTTTGATCAGGATCAGGATGACCAGAAAAGTCGGCAATAGTGCAACCATGAAAAACGAAGCGAGGCCGAAATCAAAGAGCCTCTTTAATAAGTGGCCAATCAGCTTTCCGTTCCGGCGATGCAGCGCGACGACGGGTAAGTTGCCCAGATAGTCGACAGGTGCATCAGGTGTGAGCTCATCATAGAAGCCGGGAATTACAAGCACCTCTATATCCAATTGGCGCCCTAATCCCATGAGTTCGATCATGACCTGTGTCGGACACCGTTCCGCGATGATGATCTCGTCGATAAAGTATTGGCGCGCGATCGCGCTCGCCCGTGTCAAATCGCCCAGCACGAACTCCTCAGCTTCCGGATTCGAGCTACCGCTCGACGTATCGACAAACCCTTTGAAGACGCGGCCGAGATGGCTGAATTTCGTGATCTGTTTGCGTACGGCATTACCCATATGGCCGGAGCCCACGACCAGCACATTTCTTGTATCGATGCCTCGGGCATACTTTCGATAGAGGGACCAGCGCCAGAATGCCCGGAGTGCGCAGACAAAAACAGTGGTAAGCACAATAAAGTAGGCAACGAAGACGCGTGAGATGCTGCTGTTGTGCATTAAGTACAAGCCGCCACACAGCAGCAAGCCGGTAACGAAGCAGGCCTGAACCGTTTTCCTCTGCTCGTTCAAGGAGCCCTGGGCTTGGAGCGGGCCGTAAAGACCGTCGCGACGGTTGATGATTAGAAGTGCGGCAACAAAAAACACCAGGTACCCCGGGTGAATGGGAAAATCGTGTCCGGCCCAGAGCATTGGGTGCCGGTGAAGCCACACTGTTGGGGACAGGTCAAAGCGAAAGACAGATGCGAGGCAGAGGGCCAGAAGAACGGCGAGCACATCTTCCGCCATCAGGATCGCCGCGTCCAGTGCGGCTTGGCTGGGCGACCGGCGGCGCGCGATCAAGGGCCCGAATTCCGTAGGAGCCGTGTACCCGGCTCTTATGGGCTTGGAAACAGATTCGGATGCTGCCATGCTGATCTCTCTTAGCCAAAAAACGTGCTGCGGGCTTCGGGCCGCGACAGTGCGGGGAGCTGTATCCCCGGGTGGGTTTGCGATGAGTAGAAAGAAAGGTTGAGGAACAAAAACTCTGCTGCGTCCAATTAATCTGCAACGAGAAGACAGGTGACAATAGCAGGTGAAAAAGCAATCGTTCGAGTGCGCTCTAATTTGGTTTCAAAGCCGCAAGGCGCCCCTGTTTGTTCGGCGAAAGGAAACCCCTCCGTCAACTCCAGAAGTCTATCGTCAATTCAAGGGAATGCCAGTTTATTTTGGTAATCCTGACGTTGTTTAGTGCGGAGTACTTTGGCGTGTTTCAACTCGTGATAGCTTGGTCCTGCTATCAATGAGTAGCTTGTCTTACTAACTTGGATAAGTGGAAACGTTAAGGAAAAAAAGGACAATAAGTTGAAATATTGTGCATTAGATTTAGTGCGTCTTGCCTGAAAAAGTTAGCGGCTTCTACTGGGTGATCCGATGGCGTGCGCGAGAAGGTGTTCTCGAGTACATGCCGGCTGGCGGAAGGCAGAGTAGCTTAGATGGAGAGGGAGGTTACCCGAATGTGGAAAACATGGGACCTTCGGTTAACTTCCGCTAAAAAATGTTCAGAGTTGGCTTCGAGCTTCTGTATATACTTTGGATCGTCGCAGCTCACCGATGGCGAATGACGTGGTGATAGTTTTCAAACCACGCGCGTAAACCCGGGCCTCACCAATAAGTTCCCTTTGGAACCTTATGTTCCTGTGGTTGCAGTTATTTTCTGCCGTTCGTGGCTCTCTTTCTAGCCTGTTTCTGATTGTGAATGCCGAAATGCTTGCTCCTCTCGATAGTGAGACGCAGGATCATCACCCAACGTTTACCTGACGGTGGATTCTTCCATGACGAATTCGCTTACTACGCACCTTTCGCAGTCTGTCAGCAATTCCGATAGCTCAGCGACAGCCTGCGCACGAGAAGCTGTTGCAGAGGCCAGGACCACTGCGCGCCTCGGAGACGAACTGCTTCGCCACTTGCCTGCGGATCGCCGGTCCAGCGCGGCATCCATTTCGCTGGCCGAGGCCGCCTACAAGATTACTGGTGATCGACTAGATTGGCTCTTCCGGGCTTGCGCTGTGCTCGACGGCAAGCCGGGACGCATTTTTTCTGACCACCTTCGCTACTCTGCTGGCACGCCTTGCCGGGCAGGAGGTAGTGACCCTGCGAAATAGCGGCGGTGATCCCACGATTCTGGCTCTCTCTTTCGATCCTGAGGCGTCGTTTCGCGCGGTGCTGAGCGCGACGCAAAATGCGCACGCCTCTGCTTCTGATCAGCCGTGCGCGGTGGAGTTTGTCTTCGCCTCTTCGCGGGTTTCCTTCGCTGACATTCCCGGCCATGGCTTGCGTATGGCGGTCCACATCACTGACAGCGAGGCGCATATTCGTCTGGCCAGCACCACGGGTTTGTGGGACCAGAGCCGTTCTCCGTCTCTGGCTGCGTTATTTCGATCACCTCCTCGCAGCGGCTGCCGCCGCTCCTGATGTTCCCTGGAAGACCCTGCCGTTGCTTGATGAAATCGATGCTCAGGAGTTCTACCTGGGCGTTCAACCACACCGCGGTTGCCTACCCCGCTGATGTATGCGTGCATGAGCTGATCCTGCGGCGGATTGAACAGACACCAGATGCCCTCGGCGATTGCTTCGGAATCGCAGCGCTTCACCTATCGACAGCTGCATGAATCGTAGCGATGCAATCGCGCGGCACCTGCAGTCGTTAGGCGCAGGGCCCGGCCGCCCCGTCGCGGTATGCATGGAGCGGAGTGCTGAGCTCCCGGTGGCCCTGCTTGCCGTTCTCAAAGCTGGATCCTGTTATGTTCCGCTTGTTCCGCAGGAATCGCGTCAACGCCTGATGACCATTCTCGAAGAATGCCGGCCCGTCGCATTGATCGTTGATAGATCGTTTTCTGCATTGCCCGGTGACGACACGATTCCCCTTGTGTACCTGGACGACATCCCGCAATCGTCCGCTGCACTTGATTACCGGGCGTCTGGGCTTACGCCTGACCATCACGCATACATGATCTACACCTCCGGCACGACGGGTAAACCCAAAGGAGTGGCGATCCCGCATCGCGCGCTGGTCAACTTTCTGCATGCCGCGATGCGGGAACCCGGCTTCACCTCGTTCGATCGCTTGCTCGCGGTCTCACCCATCTCCTTCGACATCGCCACCATGGAGGTGTTTCTTCCCCTGGCCTCCGGAGGCACCTTGGTGGTTGGCGATCGTTTCATAGCGGCCGACCCGCTGCGGCTGGCCGCGACGATCAAGAGATTAGATATCACCGTCCAGCAAGCCACGCCCATCACCTGGCGCCTGCTGGTTTCTTCCGGCTGGGAAGGCAAACACGACCTTAAGGTAATTACTGGAGGTGAAGCGGTGCCGCGCGACCTCGCCAACCAGATGCTGTGCCTGGTTGCGGAGCTTTGGAATTGCTATGGTCCGACGGAAACCACAATCTGGTCCGGAGCTTTGCGGATCCAACCGGAAGAACGGAGTAGTTCCCATCGGCCCGCCGATCGCCAATACGAAGTTTTATGTGCTCGATCAAACCGGCCGGCTTCTTCCTCCCGGAGTGCCCGGTGAGCTTTATATCGGAGGGATTAGGTGTAGGCGCCGGATATGTGGAGCGCCCCCAGCTGACCGCGGAGCGTTATTTGCCCGACCCGCGTGCTGCTGTGCCGGGTTCGCGCATGTTCAAGACCGGCGACCTCGTCCGGCTGATCAATGGGAATGAGTTCGAGTTCTTCGGACGCCTCGATCAACAGGTAAAGCTGCGTGGCTATCGCATCGAACTAGGCGAGATCGAGTCTGTCTTGCGCACCCTTCCGGGCATTGAGGATGCAGTCGCTGCGCTGTGCGAAGACGGGCCCCGCGAACCCTATCTCGTTGCCTATGTCACGGTCAACCATGAGCAGCCCGATCTGCGCCAGGTGCGCGACGGCCTGGCTCAATTATTGCCTTCTTACATGGTTCCCAATCGTTTCGTGGTGATGGAGGCGATGCCCCTTACCAGCCACGGCAAGATCGACCGTAAGGCCTTGCCTGCACCCGAGTCCGTTTCCGTTGAGCTCCCTCTCTATCACCAGCCGGAGGGGGCAACGCCGCAGACGGAATTGGAAGAAAAGCTGCTCGCTATCTTCCGCGACGTCCTGAACAACCATGAGTTCGGGGCGACCGACAGCTTTTTCGATTACGGTGGTTATTCGCTGCTGACGGTCAACCTGTTTACCCGGATCAATCGGGCCCTCAATCTCAGCCTTCCTATCAGCTTACTGTTTGATGCCCCTACCGTTCGGGCGCTTGCCGAAATCATCGATCGTGATCAGTCGCTTTCGATGATTGTGCCGATACGCCCTCGGGGCACTTCGGCGCCTTTGTTCGTGATCCATTCCTACCTTCTCTATGGAGTGTTGCCCAGGATTGTCGAGCAGGATCGGCCTGTATATGGTGTGCGCGAATTGCTTGGTGTTGCTGAGCCGCAAACCGTCGTGGATCGGGCGGCGACCTATGTGAAAGAGATTCTCAGAGTCTGCCCGGAAGGTCCGGTAACGTTGGCGGGCTGGTGTGCTGCAGCTTCCTTGACGGTCGAAATTGCCCGGCAACTCCACGCGCTCGATCATCAGGTCGGGCTGGTAGCTCTCTTTGACGCTGAGCGTCCCGGTTATCGTCCTGTCATCCGCGGCTATCGGTACTTCAAACTGATCGCCAGTTTGAAGTTTCACTTTCACCGGCTCCGCGGCGAATACAGACGAAAGAAGCTGATCTATTTGCGCACTATTCTGCGTCATTGTTGGGACAGGGTGGTGGAGTCGCTGTTCATGCACAACCGCACCCTGGTACTACGCTTGCAGCGGCTCTTTGGATTTCCCCTGCCCGACGCTGTTTTCAACAATACGTGGGCTCGTGTGGCCGCTATACAGAACTATGCGCCGGCCAGATATCCAGGAAAAGTTTGGCTGTTCCGGGCTCTGGATGTCCCGCAGCTTCCGGAGACCGATGAAACTTTGGGCTGGAAAGAAATAGTGGACGGCGTCGAGGTGGTGTTCGTCGCCGGCGACCATGAATCCATGTTTCAAGATCCCCACGTCGCTGTCCTCAGCCAGCATTTGCGTCGGGCGCTTCAACCGGCACGTATGAGGGTGGTTTCCGGTGCGTCCGATGGCGGGGCTACGATACGGCTGTCAATCGGTAGTTCGCTCAAGTGCTCCGCGGCCCACTTGGCGGCCAGACCATTCAGAGGACTTCGCGTGTTGTATTCCTGATACGCGATCATTCTGCCTATACGAATGACAAGGTCGTCCAGTCCCTCGGACGCCGCCCAAAAATCGCCGATACATACGGTGGAGTCATCGAAGTTGGGATGAAAGACCGGGGTCAGCATGCGGCATTGCGGGGCACGGCGCGGATAATCCAGAGACAGGTTCACTTCCAACACGTGCGAGTCCCGCTCCAGGATTTCCCCGGCCGCGTCCACATACAATCCCTTTAACGAATAGACGAAGCGGTAGTGTTCCGGCGGCAAACCGGCCGAGGCAGTTATCTGGATCAGCGGCCAATGGGCGAAACGTCTGCTCAATAGCTCGTAATCTATCTTCAATCTGCGCGTGCGCGGCGACGCCATGCTGGATCCCTCTCTCTATTGTGGCGCAAGGTTTCTGACTACGGTGAAGATACCGATGAGCACAAGGGATAGCTTAAGCAGGGAATCGGGGATCGTGGGCCAGAGAAAAGGCGTTGCCTTCATGGCACGCCAGTATGTCAGCGCCAGGAAGACAGCGGCAAAAGGGAAAAAGAGCACCACCATCGCATTCCAATGCATGGCCTCGTTCAGTCTGCCATGCAGCAGAGCCGCCATTGCGCGTGTTCCGCCACAACCCGGACAGTAGATGTGCAGCCAGAAGAAGATAGGGCAGCGGGGATAAAAGCGCGAGCCGGCGGGAGGAAAACGCCGAACCACGTAGGCCGCGGCCGCGGCCGCAAAGGCGACGAGATTGGCAAGCCAACGGCGCGTGTTAACACTCATGCGGACAGAGGACCCAGGCGGGCGAAGTACTTGCGCCGCATGATGTCGTTGAAGTGGTATTGGAAGTAGATATCGCCGAAGAAAAACGTCATTACCCCGCTGAGCGAAAGACCCATCGGCTCGACCGAGTTGTAGTGCTGCTCCAGAGAACTCCTCAGGCTGAATCTTCCGATCAAGGTCAGAATGCCATAGACGAGATTCATCGGCTCCCGACATCGAATTTGAGGAGTGGGTGTAGGCTGCTTCGAAGCTGGTAAAAAATATGGCCGCCAGCACGCATATGCCGGCGATGTAGTAGTAAAGAGCTGTGCTTTGGGGCGCGACCTTCTTCATCCACGCAGCCTGCACCAGGTTCCATACCGCGCTAAAGAGTCCGCAGCTGAATATGCCGAAGAGCAGCACCAGCCCCCAATGCAGGTTGGGCGGATCAGGATATATGGCAGCGTTGATCACGGGGCTGGCTGAAATCTGCGCTTGCGGCACCGGGATGGTGCCGATAATCTGCGATACGGGCAGAGGTTCGCTCATTCCCTCGCTGCGCGCCAAGTCGGTGAGGAGGATTTCTCCCGAGGCCACATATCGTTGCAGGTCTGCGAGCGTATAGGGACCGTATTGCTGGCCGTCACGGGTAATGAAATAGTTCATGCGCGCTCTCCAGGGCTAAGTTTGAATCAGGTTATACGAAAGCGATGCCATCGTCATCGCGGTTGACCATACAAGCCTCAACGATCGCCCAAATCCAGCTGATGAACGAGCCGGTAAAACAGGAAAAAAGAGTGATGCAAAGCTGTATCACCGCCTTCTTCACATAGCCGGCGTAGAAGTTGTGGCCGCCGAATGCCCCCAGAAATACAGCGAGCAGGACGAAGACCACGCGGCTCTTGCGCGGCTCATAACTATGAATCGGGCCCGGGAGGAGGTGGCGCATATCCGGCAAAGGTGGGGTAGCTCATCACCGGAACATGGCTGGTCTGAAATCCGCTCATGGCGGGCGGTGGCGGCGGTGCTCCCGGCGGCCGCGGTGGTGGCGGAGTCGGCGTGCGCGCCAAGGGCGCAGGCGGTGGAGGCGGCTGCGACAGGTTCAGCAAAGAATGCGGCATGGGTCGACGGCGGGGCTTGTGGATGAGCGCCGGATACCAGATCCTGATCGGACACGCTGATCTTCGGTTCTTCCGCTGGAGCCTGAGAGCAGCCGAAGACGGTGCAGCCGCCATTTTCCTGGAGACAGTCGGCGTGGTGCTCGGTCTGGCACCCCGAACAGGCGACGATTGCGTCGTCCGCTTCAAATGCGGTGCGGCAATAGGGACAGCTGGCGCCACTCATCAGCGCTGCCTCTCCTGATAGCGGAAGGCGTACCGACCCAATTGAATGATAATGCCGCTCTCCAGCACGCGGGCGCCGCGAACCGGTTGCCCGGCGATATAGGCCGCGCCATTCGCGATGAGATAGATCTTCGATCCTTTCAGCTCCAGCGTCGCGTGCTGCGGCAGGATCTCCGGATCCTTGAAAAGATAGATGTCACAGGTCTGCGAACTGCCGACCGCTGTCTGCGGCTTATACAGGATGAATTGCTTACCTGCCAGCGGTCCCGCGGTTACATAAATCCAGCGGTCTTTAAGCGCGCTCTCGACCAGCCCGATGGCAATGCCGGTGGCCATGCCGAGCAGGCCGAAACCGACCGCGCGGCTGGTCGCGCCCGCGTGCGTGGCAAAGGAGATGGGGTCGAAGATCGTACCGCCGACAGCCGCGCCGATGGCTCCGCCCAAGGCTCCGTAGCCGGTCTTCTTCATCGACTGGCCAATGATGCCGTAGACCACTCCACCCGCAGCTCCCAAGCACCATCCAGGCAATTCCGCGCACGATCCATGCCGCGGGATTGTGAAAGGTCTGCACGCCAGCCTGGGCGCAGATGCTAAGCCCGATCGAGTAAAAGACATTTGCAATTCCGTCGAAGATGAAGCCCAGAACCATGCCCAGCGGCAAAGCGAGTCCGCCTCGAATCAAGGCTTTCCTGGTGGATCGCTCGACGATACTCTCCGCGACCGCGAAGCCGACGCACATTAGGGTAACCAGCAGCGGTATCATCCACACGTTGCCCCAGCGGTGCGCGTTTCTAGGGCCGTCAACAAAGCCGGGTTCTGCAATTCCCCAGCCGGCGAGTGCGCCCAGCAGGCCGGCCAATCCTAAGTAAAACCATGCCTGTAGCAGAATGCTGCCTTTTTCATGAAGCAACTGCAGGAGCATCAGGCATCGCGTTGATGTTGCCATAGCTCTTCGCGCCCGGGCTCGCGACCGCCGGCTGCTCGGCTGCGGAGACCAATGCGGCTGGCTCAGACCGGGCGGCGTCCGCCAATTCTTCGAGGGTCACTCTCAGCGGCTGTTGCGGATCGCTCACTTGCTTCTCCCGGCATTCGGATCAGGGGCAGTTTCGCGGTTGAGGTGTTGGCCCCTGGGGTCGCACCAGCATCGGCTCTCCAGTCAGAGGATTGATCGCAACCAGGTAGAACCGCGGGAAAAGGAAATAGGCGATGGCAAAGCCAAGCACCATGGCAGACAAATATTTAAGAGCAGTGGTGCCCCAGCGAATCCATGCGGGTGGTGCCGCCTGCCGGTCGTCGATCTGGTTTCGGCCGCTTCCGGCAGCACGTGCCTCCATCTCCTTGGGCGTACGCTCCACCCCGTCGCCGTTGTTGTCGACGATGGATAAGTTGGATATGCGATGAACGTCTCCATCGATCCAACCAAAGCAACCCTCCTCGTCAGTATGCGGGTCGTAGACCCACGCAACCTGGTCGGGTGAGGAGAAAAAATTGCGCTGAATGAACATGTCGTGCTCAGAAAGAAAGACTCCAAAACCGGGGTGGGAGTGGTACCAGCCAATGATTCGCTGGTCGGGATAGGACTCATCCTTGACGCGGTAGATCGTCTCCCACGCGTCCTGGGTAAACGTGACGTGGGTCCCGGCCTGAGCGGCATTCGACGCCTCGATGGAAGCGCGTACCTCAACCACTCCGTTGCGCTTATCGCCGATCAGCACGCCGCAGACCTCGGTCGTCATATGAGAGCGCGCATGTTGGCGAATGCATCGCGTCACCTCATTGTCGATCTCAAAGAGCGGCCCAACGGGCTCCTTCTGCGCGCTTGCTCATCGCCGCACCTCACTCAAGCTTGAAGTGGCGAGCGGCCCTAGCACTGCTTCGGCGTCGCCTGCAATGCAGTAGGAAATCTCCGCTTCGATGCGAGCGAGCCGTGAAGATATCAAACCGTGGCAATCCGAGTTGATCGAGCCGGCGCTGGCCCAGTTCCGGCTCTCCTCGATAGCCCGAAAGTGTTTGCACCACGCGCATGTGGCCATCGCTCGGGCACCGGCCCTGATCGTATCGAATTGCCCCCACCGGGTACGAAACACTCTTCCTCTACGCCACATTTCGGGCAAACCAGCTTATGAATGATGTCGCGGCTGAATTCGAGAACTACTTCATCGCTGTTCAAGTCACCGGCCGCCCGCTTGAGCAGCTGCTCCAGTGTCAACGCATTTGAGGCTCTGGTGGATCTCCACGATCTTGTCCAGAATGTAATGGCTGAGACACTCTGGATTCTCCGTGTAGTCGACGACATACGATGTGTGGTGCAGTCCCTCAAAAACGTAACCTTTACTGGCCAGTGTCGGCATTCCATGCAGTAGCTTGACCGCCTCCTGGACCTGAATGCCGCCGATGATCGAAGAAATCGTGGGCGTGGTGGGGACCCGTCCTTCCGAGGTTGCTTCGTGCAGCAGCAAGTTACAGGACATGCGCCGATCCAGAATGGCCCAGTCTGTCTCCCCCAGCGTGCATTCATAACATGGTGCCTTGCCGGGCAAGAAAGCGCGGGCGACTCCATTGATGCCTTCGATTGCTCCATCGATCCAGGGCCGGTTCGTCTTCCAGGCGGCGCGATTGATCCACAGCCGCGCTTCGCGGTTGTCGAGGCCGGCGAGAATGATATCGGCCCAGGCGAAGAGCCCGAGTCCGCAGTCCTGCATTACGTTTGCGGTCAGCGGCCTGTACCGTTGCCTCCGGCAGCAGCTCCCGGTAGGCGCGAGCAACCGTATCCGCCTTCGATCGCCCGACGTCGGTCGAACGGAACAAGATGGCTCGCGATAGATTGGAGAGCTCGATCTGGTCGAGATCGACAACGACCACATGAAGGAATCCGAGCAGTGCCAAATTTTTCAGGATCTCATTGCCCAGGGCCCCGGCTCCGATGACCAGCACCCGGGCGGCGCGAATCTTCTCCTGATCCCACCACGGGATCAAGCGCAGGCGGCTGTAGCGATCCTCGCTGTGGCCGGCGTCGACTCGTATTGTCTCTGGCGGCATGGGCTACCCGGCCGTGATCTCTGGCTGCAGGCGAAGAATGTCACCATCATGGACCGCGGCTTCCGCCAGGGTTTGCCCGTCCTGGATCTGGCGGCCGGAATTCTTGTGGTGAAACTTGTAGCTCAAGGGCGCGCCGTCAGGCCCGTTGGCCGGCAACTGCAGCTTCTGTATCAGGACGGCAACGATCTTGTTGCAAGGCGCATCGTCTGGCAACTCCGCTGGAACACGCTTATTCTCCGTTGAGTCGTACACCGTAACATTGATATAGGCCATGGATCAGTCCTGAATGACTCCTTAGTTCTTTCCTTCGGACGCAAGTTCGGGTTTTTCTTGACTGCCGCAAGATACCGGTCGAGCTGCTTGTTGCCCATCACCGCGAAAAGTCCAGTCGGATTTTCGCTGGAACCCGTCTGCCTTGGCCGCGAAGCTCAAGTTTTCAGCATTCGCATCGCGATTGCGATCGAACTTGGAGCTCACAATGCCGATCAGGTTGCCGCGATGGTCGTACACCGGACCGCCGCTATTGCCCGGGCTGACAGCGGCGGAAATCTGCACCTCATCATCGCGGAGTCCCGAGATAATGCCCGTGCTGAGGGTATATCGCAGTCCCTCGGGGTGACCAATGACAAAAATCTCCGCGCCATCGCGGCCGGCCGACGAGCGGTTGCACAAAGTCGGCGGAGCCGGAGTGGCGCGCCATCCAAAGTAGAGCCAGATCCAGTTGAGGTGATTGCCCCACCACCTCGGCTTTTGCCCAAACACCAGATTCTGTCGCCACCAGCACGTGTCCCGCAGCGTCACTCGAACCGCGGCCGGAGTCATCGACAACATGATTTGCGGTGGCGAATAAATACCCATCTTTATCCGCACGCAGCAGCACTCCGGCGCCAAAAGAACTAGAGGCAACTTCCTGCCGGTTCCACAACTTGACCGCTGGAGACACCACGATGACCAGGGGCTTCAGCTGCGCGGAGACATCCGCGCTGCTCAGATCGGTCGATGATGGGAGCGTGGGAAACTGGCTCCGTTCGTCCAATTCCGGCAGCCCGGTATTGACCAGCGCGGGGATCGGGGCAAAGGAAACCACCAGCACCGTGCCCACGGTCGTAAGAATGCCGCTGACGACCAGGAGCGTAGACAGAAACGATACCCAAGCGTACTTTACACGCGGTGGCTGGCTGCGGAAGGCGACGCGCAGGATCACCGCCACCACGCACAGCACCGGCAGCACCAGGACGAGTGGAGAGAGACTTAACCGCGCCCACCAGGGAACCGGCGAAGGCAAGCGGTGAAACGATGATGGCGGCGCATTGGGCGCCGGCTTGATCTGTTCGATTTCTTCGGAGCTGACCACCACCCTGTCAAAGGGCATCACCAAACCACCTGCAGAGAGATGAATCAAGAAGAGAACAGTTGAAGTGGTTATAGTGCATGCAAAACGCACAGGCAATAGCGGTGGACGAAAGTCATACCCTACGAAAGAGTCACGAGCGGTCTGCCATAGTCGACGAGCAGTTGCCCTAAATGCGCTGCAAATAAAGCAGAATCAGCGTTCAAGCGAGGCTGCTTATCCAGCAGGATCAGCGTCTCTGCCAGAACGCGGGCGCCGTTTGCGCAGTCACCCGGCTCTGCCCATTCTTCGGGGGCGTGGCTTCTACCCTCCCGGCAGGGCACAAAGATCATGCCCATGGGAGCAATGCGAGCGACGAAGACGCCGTCGTGCCCCGCCCCACTTGGCAACCGGGTGCTTCTGAAGCCCGCCGCCGTGGATGCTTCCTCGATTGTGCTCTGAATCAATGGCGAGCAGGCGGTGGGTAAGGTTTGGCTTAAGCAGCGAGCGAGTCAGGCGCAATCCCCGATCTTGCAATTCGCCTTCGATCCGCCTCCACAACTCCTGTTCGAATTGAAGCAGTGCGGCCTCATCGGTACTGCGCGTCTCGAGAATCATAGTGACTGAGCCCGGCACCGCATTGACTCGCGTTCGGTTCCACGGAAAGCTTTCCCACTGTCGCCACCAGGTAGGGACTTTCGGCTTGGCCGTAATCGCGCCAGCTCTTCAACCGCGCGGATGAAACCCGCCGCCCCAACCAGCGCGTCGCGACGAAGGGACATCGGGGTTGTCCCGGCATGATCGGCGCGCCCTTCGACCGTCACCTCATGGCGGCGGATGCCCACGATCGCGGTTACGACGCCAATCTCGGCCTTTCGTTCAGCGAGTACCAAGCCCTTGTTCGATGTGCAACTCGACGTACGCAGACACAGAATCCCGGGTTCGAATGGCTTTGCCCAGCCGCTCTGCACTACCGCCCGCACTATCGATTGCGGATGCGAGCGTTACATTCGAAGGCAGGCTGCGCGCCAGATCCGATGCAGTCAATACGCCGGCCCAGCTGCGGCTGCCGATGCATGAAATACCGAAATCACTCGGCTCTTCTGCGAGAAAATCGACGACTTCCAGAGGATGCATCAGCGAGATCTTCTGTTCCCGGATCGACTGCGCAGCTTCAAGGGCCGCCAGCAACCCGAGCATGCCATCGAAGCGGCCGCCTGCAGGCACCGTATCTGAATGCGATCCGGCGACCAGAGCTCCTAAGCCGCGGCCGGTTCCAGGAGTGCTGCCAATGAGATTCCCACCCGCGTCCACTTCGACTGACAAACCAGCCGCTTTGAACTCTTGCGCGAGCCACGCCCGGCCCCTCGCAAACTGGGCGTCGAATGCGCGCCGTGTCCACGGCTTTGCCGGATCCGTAAAGCGGCTGAGAGTCTCGAGACGGCTCCACAGCCGATCGGCGTTAATCGTGATCATGGCGGAGATGCTAGCACACGCCACCCCAACTATTTGCTGCCGATCAGCCGTATGCGCGCGGTAAACGCCCGGCCCACGAACTCGCTGAAGGTTCCAAACTCCGGGGAATCCACATTGTTGTTCACGACAGACGGGTTGTTGCGATTGGTGGCATTCTCCATCACGCCGCGCAGGCCGAAGTAAGATCCGCGAAAATGAAACCGCCATTCCAGGCCGGGGTTGAACGAAACATAATCTGGAAACCTGAGAGAGCCGGCCGCACCCACCACCTGCTGGTTGGCATTCACGGAATCGAAAGGGAAGCCGGTATGCCAGTCCAGCGAGTAGACGAAATCCCAGTTCTTCTTCAACCTCGGCAGCAGCAAGGGCAGCCATCCCCAGGAAATTACGCGGTTGGGCGTATCCCAGAACAGCGGGCCACTCTGCTGCGGGCCGAGCAGCGATATGGAAGGCTGGTAGTCGAGAGCCGCATTGGTCCGGGCAGAAGAGTGCGTATAGGCAGCGAACAGCCTGTATCCATTGGCAAACGTGCGCCGCGCATCAATCTCCTCGGAGGTATAGTGGTCCTGCCGCGCGTTGGTGAGCAGATAGGTTCCGTACAACGCCCCCAGCGGATCCCTGGTTGGCATAAACGAAACCGTCGCTGACACGTTTCTCAAGAAAATTAGCCCCGGCGTAAATTTCTCCGGGAAGTTTCCTCTCCAGGCCAACGCTCCAGTTGATCGCGCGTGCTTTCGCTGAGCGCACCGTCGTTCGCAGTAAAGACAGTCGGCAGCGTTCCGCTGATCGGAGTGACTCCATCCGCGGCGTAATACGTGTCATCGCGGACACCAGTCAGGGCGCGGGCTAAATACTCCAACTGTGTGTGCTCATAATAAAGCCCAACGCCCGCCGACAATTTAGTCGTCTCTTCCCCACCGGGCGGCGAATAGGTGGCAGCGATGCGGGGGAGAAGAGCGGGCGGCGCAGGATCTCGTCCCAGTCAAAGCGCAGGCCGGGCTCAATCAGCAGGCCCGAATGCGCCAACCAGCGATCCTGAAAGTAAGCGCCGGTTTCCACATTATGGCGCGTAAAGGGGGCCTGCTCGGAGAAGACGCTACGACGCAGCAGCGTTCCATCCTCGCGCAGATAGCTTACGGGAGCCTGCACAACGTCTTCATCGAAGTCGATGTGGTCGACAGATAGACCGGCCTTCAGGTCATGTCGTCCCTCCCAATACCGCGGCGGCAGATAGAGAGTCGCTGTTCCTTCCTCACGCTGCGAATGGGAAACCAGGTTTTCAAAATAGCTGCCCTGCGGTAAGTTCCGGAGTCAGCGCGTAAGGGCTATCTCCATGCGGCTCGTAGCCGTCGCGGAAGTGCACGACTCCCACGCCCAACTCCAGCAGCGCTCCATTCGCGAAGCTATGCTGGTCGCGTATATAAGGCAGCCACGCGGTGATATCGGTCTTGGTGGTGCTGTCTTGCGGCACCAGGGACGAGATGCCGTCGTAGGGAGAATGGTAATCGTTGAAGAGAAATCCACCCGACAGGATATTGGCGGGAGTGACGTTTACTTGGATCTTCGCCAGGTTGCTGCCGCGCAGCACGTGGTTGGTGTCGGCGTTGGGTGGAAGCTCCTGAATATAGATGTTGTCGTATTCCGTCTCCAGGCCGTCGAAGAACCACGCGTGCTTGCGCACGATCGGCCCGGAAAAGGTGAAACGAGGGACGAACTTGTCAAAACGCAATCCATTCTGTTCTTTGAAGGAAGGGAAAAAGTCGGTTGCGTTAAAGCGAAACTTGTTGTCGCCCATCCCGGTGTAGAACGCAATTACACCTCCCGTGGCCTTACCGAATTCGACCGGATAGCGGGTGGTTTCCGTATCGATGGAACGGACGGCATCCGCGCTGACTCGCATAGCCAGCTGCCCGCTGATCGGTGAACGGATATCGAATCCATCCAGCAGGTCGAGCGTCGCGTACGTTTCCGACCCGGCAACATGAATCTGGCCGGTTCCGTCCTGCACCACACCCGGGGTAAAGGGAAGCAGATTGCGGATATCCCGAGAAGTTGGATAGGGGATGTTGACGATCTCCGGAGTATTGAAGGTGCTCTTGTCGGAGGTTTGCTCGGGATCAATCCCCGTCGTGGACGAATGCACATTCACCTGTTCGCGCACTACCTGTTCATGGGCCAGCACCACTTCGATGATTTGCCGATGAGCATCCGTCTGGTTCTCCGAGCTTTGGTAGAAACCGGGCTTTTGCACGCCGAGCTGGTAGGGCAGATCCTGTTGCAGCGAGTAGGTGCAGCGCCCGGCGTAATCAGTTCGCAGTTGGATAGCGGGGCGCCCTGGCTCAGAGAGGGTAACCTGGGCGCCAGAGACAGGCAGGCCATCTTCGTCGAGCACAGTCAGAGTGACAGTAGGGCGCGGCGGATGTATCTGTCCGCTGCCGGCGTCGCGCTCAATAAGAGAGCGAAGCCAAGTACCATCGCAGTGGCGGCACCCCAACGCGGCATGATGGCGACCCCCACTCCGCCCGTTTCATTGGCCGCCCGGTTGCGGCGACCTGCAGGTAAAGTTCGCAGCTTCGTCCATGCTGCCTGTACCCTGGTATCTGGCAACTTGCGGATAAGGGCACAAGGGCCGCGTGCGATCGATTTTTCCGTTGCTGCTATGCGAGGCGATGATCTGATCGGGCGCCTTGCCCTGCTCGACCCACTGCTCCATCGCGCCGAGCTTGTCGAAAGTATCTGGTCCTTCGCCGCCCGCGCAGTGGGCCATCCCAGGAGCCATATACAGCCGTACCCAGCCGGGCGCTGGGTCGCCACTCACCTTGACAATCGAATCGTAGAACTCAACGGTAGCGCCCGGCGCCACCTGTTGATCGGCCCAGCCATGGTAGAGAAGCAGTTTGCCACCGTGATGGGCAAACGGTGTGAGACTGGGATTCAGCGCGATCGTGTCCTTGTCGATCTCGTTGGACAATGCCGCGTCTCGTTCGAGGTCGAAGGTTTTCCAGTCCCAGCGGGGATCCTTGAATACCAGGTACTTGAAGTAATCGAGAAATAGTCCGGCCGGTTCGGGGCCCCCGGCCAGGCGAGCCCAGCGCAGCTCCGTGCCTGGCTCCAAACGAGGAAAGATCTGCGTTCCACTGGCAGTGGTGGCAGGACTCAAGATGGCTCGCGCGGTCTGCACTTGCCGCGCAGTCAAGCACGACGGCGCGTCTCCCTCCTTGCACTGCAGCACCTCAGGATCAAAATGGCAGCGGGTAGGATCGTCGATCAACCCGTCCTTCAATCCGTCGATCTTGTCGCAGGCATCGAGCACCGCCTGGTGGATCATGGGGTACTTGCTCGGCGGAATATAGCCGGCAGGATCTTTGAAGGTTACGTTTGCCAGCCACAGGGCCCACGCATTCCGCCGGAAGGTCGCAGGATCGCCGGCGATGACGCCGTCAAACTCGTCAGGATAGCGATAAGCTTGCAAGAGCCCTTCTCTGCCGCCGCCCGAGCATCCATCCCAATAGGAGTAGTCGCGGATCGCGACCATAAAAGGAGCGGATGATCGCCTTTGCCTTGATCGTCATTTCGTGTTCAGAGCGGTAGGCAAAGTCAATAAACTTTTCCGGATGCCCCAGCACAAATGCGCCACCTTGTCCCTCGTGACCATCGTCGGTTACGCTGGTGGCGTAGCCCCGGCTAAGTGCATAGCTGAGCCCCTGATAGTCAATCGCTCCGCCCCATCCGCCGCTGCCCATCGCCAGAAATTTTCCATTCCACCCGGCGATCGGGAGCCACACTTCGATCTTGATCTCGGAGTCGCTCGACGGCCTAAGCGTTGCCGCGACACGACAGAATGCGGGCAGATCTGCGAAAGCGTTGGGTCCACTGCTTGCGGTCGAAGGCGTAAATGCACCGGCGTCAACCACCTGTACAGACGTGATGGAGGCATTTGGCTGTGCAAGCCGGAGAGGCCTGCACAGGATTGAGTAGCAGTTGTCGAGGGTTGAGGGATGGTAGCGCCAGCCGCAATCGTGGCCGCGAATACGAGGGTGAACGCCAGGACCTGCCTCATCCGCCGCTCCCCTCTGACCGGTTCAAGAACAGTGGGACGACCTATTCCTACGCCAGCGCCAGATTCAGATTCTCAATAGCCTCATCGATCTCAGCCGTGTTCTTGTAGCCGACCGTAACGGCATTCACACCGGCGTTGCGGAAGGCAAACTTCATCGCCGCCTGGCGGTCTTCGCGAGCGGTAAACGCGCCCTCGCCCACCAGTTTCATGCTGATCACGCCCATGCCTTCTTTACGCACCTGCTTCACGTGCTCCACCACTTCGTTCACGTTCCCCAGGCCGTTTGTCTCGTAATCCTCGGCGTCCATGTGTACGCCCTTATGGTTCATCCGGATCATGGCAACTTCCAGCCATCTGGTATCGGGGGTTTTGCGCAACGCCGGCAGCCCGTGCACCGACGCGCCCCGCACCAGCACAACCTTCTTCGACTGCGCCTCGGCAATTCCATCCTGCCAGCGCAGGGTGTCCGTTGGCCACGTCGCGCTATGTTGCCAGTGAAGCAATGCGATGTCGAAATACTCTGTATTCGCCAGCCGGCGCAACTCGTCGATCTTGGCCTGCGGATTTCCGCCATCGTAGGTCGTGATCTTCGTCATCAGCTGATAACTGTCGCGTGGAACACCTTTCAGTGCGATGCCAAGCATCTGGTGCATCCCGCCATAGGACTCGGCCGTCTCGAAGAAGCGGATGCCGCGCTCGTGTGCATAGCGCACCAGGCGCGTGAACTCCGCCTGTCCCAGATCTCGCTGGACTTTTCCGGACATCGTTCCGGTGCCGAAGGCAAGTCGCGTGACCTTCAGGCCAGAGTTGCCCAGCGTTACCATATCCGTTGCTGACTGGGGGGCCGCTTTGAGCGGCAGGTTTCCGGCGGTCGCGAGTGCACCCGCTGCAAGTCCCGTTTTGATGAATTGACGTCTGGAGTAGTGAGCCATTGGTCTTCCTCCAATGGGAGAAATCTTACCATGTTCACCCAGCGATTTCCGGGCAGCGCCTTTTCGTTTGCGGGGAGAACGCTGTAGATTGGCCGCATCATGAAAAAGTTTATTAACCGCCCCGAAGACGTCGTCGAAGAAATGCTGCAAGGTCTGGTTGTGCTGCACCCCGGCTCCGTCCGCCTCCCGGGACACAAGGTCCTCATCCGCTCAGATGCGGAGAAGGTACGCAATCAGCAGGTTGCTATCCTCTCCGGCGGAGGGAGCGGCCACGAGCCCGCGCATGCCGGCTATATCGGAGCCGGGATGCTAAGCGCCGCGGTGGCCGGAGAGGTCTTTACTTCGCCCAGCAGCGATTCCGTCTTCGCCGCCATCCAGACCGTCGCGGCAAAGCCGGGAGCGCTGCTGGTGGTCAAGAACTACACCGGCGACCGGCTGAACTTTGGATTAGCCGCGGAGATGGCGCGTGCCCAAGGCATCCCCGTCGAAATGGTCATCGTGGACGATGACGTCGCACTGAAAGGTACGGGGCAAGCCACCGGTGCGCGTGGTCTCGCGGGCACGGTTCTCATTCACAAGCTGTTGGGGGCGGCCGCTGCCGAGGGCAAGAGTCTCGGTGAACTGGCAACGATCGGTAAAGGAGCCGTTGCCTCCCTGGCCACTATGGGTGTCTCGCTTTCTGCCGGAACCTCACCCGCGGTTGGTAAGCCCAGCTTCGAGCTTGGCGAACACGAGATGGAACTGGGCCTTGGGATTCATGGAGAACCCGGTGTACGGCGCACGGAGTTGCAGCCTGCTAACCAGGTGACCGAAACATTGCTGGTCGGGATTCTGCAGCACGGAAGCTTTGAAGATGAGCACCGCGTAGCTGTGATGGTGAATAACCTGGGAGCAACTACCGAAATGGAGCTAGCCATCGTGGCCCGGCATGCAGCGAGCTTTCTTACTGCCAAGGGACTTATCGTCGAGCGAATCTACGCCGGAACATTGCTTTCTTCGCTCGATATGGCGGGGGTCTCAATCTCTGTTGTCGGCGTGAACGAGGATCGGCTCCGTTGGCTCGACGCACCGACCACGGCGCCTGCGTGGCCGAATGCAGCGAAACAGCGTCCAGGCAATCCGACCCGGCAGGTCGCTGTGGAGGTGAGCTCAGCGGTAAATTCCGGCGGCGGTGCGCAAACGGAAGCGGGCAAAAGAACCAGGCAGGCCATCGCGGCTGCGTGCCGGGCGTTGTTGGCCGCCGAAGACGAGCTGACGGAGATGGACCGTGTTACCGGCGACGGTGACCTGGGCGTCAGCATGGCTCGTGGAGCAAAGGCCATACAAGACGAGGTGGCGTCCTATCCTTTGGACAACGCTCCCGCCACGCTCAAAGCGCTCGGCCATACGCTACGGCGCACGTTGGCTGGATCATCAGGGCCACTCTACGGGGTGTTGTATCTGCGTTGCGGCAGTGCCCTTGAAGCCAGCGGCGCAACAGGCTTCGCGCAGTGGACAGAAGCGATCGACCAGGGGTGCCGAGCCATTAGTGAATTAGGTGGAGCTAAGCCAGGCGACCGCACCATGCTGGACGCGCTCGATCCATTCGTGAGGACATTGCAGCAGGCCGTAGGTCACAAGTCGACACAAGATGCGGTTTTCACCGCGGTTGAAGCGGCGGAGCGCGGCGCCGAAGCCACGGCCCAGATGCATCCTAAGTTGGGGCGGTCAAGTTACCTTGGTACTAGAGTCATTGGTTATCCTGATCCAGGTGCGAAAGCCATATCCTTATGGCTGCGCGCAGCCTGCGACGCGCTTTTCCCTTAATAAGACCGCTTCGGGAGCGGGTATTCAGTTAGCTTCCGCGTTGGTCAAGTGCCGGTCACGGGTCGATTCGTCCGCAAGTGAGCCTCTATAATGGAGGCCATGGACTCATTTAAATCCTCCAGGCTGAGACTGATTTTGGATTGGATACCGGCCGGCCTCAGTGTTCTCATGATTGTCCTCGAGTCCACGGCCACGATGTCGGCGAGCAACACCAGCCAGTGGCTTTATCCATTTTGGGTTCGGCTCTTTGGCCCCATCAGCACGGCACATTGGGTCGAGGTGCATCATCTCATCCGCAAGACTGGTCATTTCGTAGGCTACGGAGTTGTCAGCTTGGCTTTCTTCTATAGCTGGCGACGGACGCTTCTCAGGATGGCCGTCAGACACTGGACCCTTTGGCGGCGAGCTTCCGTTCTTGCTGTAGCCTGCACTCTGCTCATCGCCATTTTGGATGAGTACCATCAAAGCTTCTTGCCCAGCCGGACGAGTTCTCCCAAAGATGTCTGCATCGATCTATGCGGCGCCATTACCGCCCAGCTGTTTTTGTTGCTGATTATTCAGTTGTCCACTCGCCGGCTAAAGCTCCGCGCAGCCTGAAGTTTTCGCGGCGCGAACTACTCTGCCCGCAAGGCTTCGATCGGGTCCAGCCGTGAAGCGCGCGTGGCGGGCAGCCAGACCGCCAGCAAGCGCTACTGCCGCCAGAATCACTGGCACAGTTACAAATACGATGGGATCCCAGGCCTTCACGCCGAAGAGGAAGCTGGCGATCAGGCGCGTAAGTCCAAAGGCCGCGAAAATACCGGCCACCACGCCGGCGATCGTTAGCTGCATGCCCTGCCAGACAACCAGGTTGCGAATCTTGCTGCGGTCCGCTCCCAGGGCCATGCGGATGCCCATCTCCTGGGTGCGCTGCTGCACCGAGTAGGCCATGAGCCCATAGATGCCGATGGAGGCGAGCACCAACGCGGAGGCGCCGAAGATGGAGAGCAGCAGCATGTTGAAGCTTTCCCGCGCCGTCGTGCCGACGACGACCTCGTCCATCGAGCGCACATGGGCTACGGGGAATCCGCCGCTCGCCTGACGGAGTTGCTCGCTTACTGATGATATGAACTGGTGCGGGTCGGTGTGCGTGCGCACCACCCAGGTCACCGGGCGCATGCGGGCAGTTAAGCGCGGTCATGCCGTCAGTAACCTGCGCCTGGGGAACGATCATCACCGGGAAGGGTTCCTGACCGGGACCGTTGTTGCGCGTGTCGCCCACGATGCCGATGATCTGCCGGGGTGGTTCCTCATACTCCGGCCCAACACCCTTGCCGATGACGATTTGCTGGCCGATGGGGTCTTCCTTAGGCCAATACTTCTTCGCCATGGTCTCGTTAATCAACACCACGCCCGGTGCGCCGGCAGTGTCGCGGTCAGTGAAGTCGCGGCCGCGCAAGATAGGAATCCTGAAAAGATCGAGATACCCGGGCGACGCGCTTATCCATCGGCCGATGTTCCGCAGTGGGTCGTCCACTGGCTTCCCGACGATGCTGAAGTTGCAAGCCCACGCTGGAGTCCATGGGCAAGCAGCAACAGAAGCCGAGTTTTCAATTCCCGGAATCGCGTTGAGCCGCTCGCGGCCATTGCGGATCAACTGCGCCACCCCGGCGGTCTTTTGAAAGCGGTCGCCGGTCAGCGACATTTCCAATGTCAGCACGTTGTGCGGGTCAAAGCCGTCGTTTACCTTGTGCAACGCCAGAAATGTCCGGATCAGAAGCGCGGCGCCGATCAGCAGCACCATGGCCAGCGAGATCTCGCTGATCACCAGCAGGGAGCGGGCTTTGCTTTGCTGGAAGCCAGTCCCGGCTACGGTTGCTACTATCCTTCAGCGTCGAGTTGAGGTCCGGCCGCGAGGCGCCGAGGCAGGGAAGAGCCCAAAGAGGATGCCCGTCAAGAGCGAAACGCCGAGGGTAAAAGCGAGCACTCGCCAATCGATCGTGACTGCGCCGCCATGTTCGCCGATGCGCGGAATATCTCCTGGGCTCATCGCCAGCAGGCCGCGCATGCCAAGGTAGCCGAGCACCAGGCCGAGGATGCCGCCGGTAAGAGAGAGCAACACACTCTCCGTGAGTAACTGGAGCATGATGCGCGACCGGCCTGCTCCCAGGGCTGCGCGAATGGCAAACTCACGCTTGCGCCCCGTAGCGCGAATCAGCAGGAGATTGGCAACATTGGCGCAGGCAATCAGGAGCACCAGGCTCACCGCGCCCAGCATGAGCAGCAACGACTTGCGGGCATCGCCAACGACCGATGTCGCGCAGCGGCTCAACCGCGAAATCCTCCTTCGGTCCGATGCCAACTCGGGTAGCGGTGGCGGAACTGTTCGGCCGCCACCTTCAGCAGCGCGTTGGCCTGGGCCAAAGTGACGCCGGGCTTGAGCCGCGCGGCGGCGCTGAAGTAGTGGCCCTGGTTGGTGCTGTTGGGATCGAACTGAAAGGGAAGCAAGATGTCTGCGTCGGCGTCGGAGACGAACGATTTTCCGAGGACGCCGACGATGGTGTAGGGCTCATTGCCCAGGGAGAGAGCAGTGCCAATGATGTTTGGATTGCCGCCAAATTTGCGCTGCCACAGACCGTAGCTCAGCACCACAACCTTGCCCCCGTTGGGAGAATCTTCTTTTGCCGTGAAGGTACGGCCCAGGATCAACGGTGCGCCGAAAAGACGGAAGTATGCCTTGCGTCACATGAATGCCGTGACTTGCTCTGGCCGGTCACCGGTCAGGTTGTAGCCGGGGCCTCCCCAGTCGTAGGCGGCAACATCCTGAAAGACGCTCGTCTGTTGTTCGCCAGAGCATGAAACTTGGGGATGGACATGCCGCCGCTGACCCGTCGCCCTCGGGCGAGGTGATTCAGGAACTGAACGATGCGATCAGGGTCAGGGTAGGTAAGGGGCTTAAGCAAAACCGCGTCCACCACAGTAAAAATGGCGGTGTTGATGCCGATGCCGAGCGCCAGGGCCGCCACTGCGGCAAAGGTAAATCCAGGGTTGGCGCGGAACATGCGCAATGCGTGTTTGAAGTTGTCCCAGAAATCGGCCATGAAGCTGCTCCACTTCCGACCACGTTTGACGCAATTCTATCTCTTCGCACTATTCCACCCGCAACGCCGCCATGGGATCCAGCCTGGAAGCACGGTTGGCCGGCAACCAAACCGCCAGCAGCGCGACCGCGGCCAGTACTACAGGGACAGTTACAAATACGATCGGATCCCACGTCTTCACGCCGAAGAGGAGGCTGGCGATCAGGCGGGTAAGTCCAAAGGCCGCGGCGGCTCCCACGATCACGCCCACGATCGTCAACTGCATGCCTTGCCAGACGACCAGGTTGCGAATCCTGCCGCGGTCCGCTCCCAAGGCCATGCGGATGCCCATCTCCTGGGTGCGCTGTTGCACCGAATAGGCCATGAGTCCATAAATGCCGATGGAGGCGAGCACCAGAGCGGAGGCTCCGAAGATGGAGAGCAGCAGCATGTTGAAGCTTTCCCGCGCTGTTGAGTGGACCACGACCTCGTCCATCGAGCGTACCCGGGCCACGGGGAATCCGCCGCTGGCCTGGCGCAGCTGCTCGCTTACCGCGGAGATAAGCTGGTGCGGTTCGGTGTGCGTGCGCACCACCCAAACGACCGGGCCAATGCGCGCGTTGAGGGCGGTCATGCCATCGGGAACCTGCGCCTGGGGAATGATCATGGTCGGGAATGGATCCCGTCCCAATCCGCCGTTGTGAATGTCGCCCGACAATGCCGATGATCTGGCGGGCGGGTTCATCGAACTCCGGTCCAACCCCCTTGCCGATGATGATCTGCTGGCCGACCGGGTTCTCTTTGGGCCAGTATTTCTTGGCCATGCTCTCATTGATGATGACGACGCCAGGCGCGCCGGCCACATCGCGGTCGGTGAAGCTCGCGGCCACGCAGGATGGGTATCTTGAAAGCCTCGAAGTACCCGGCGGAGGCGTTCATCCAGCCGGCGCCGACCGGTTGCCCTTTATCTACCGGCCGGCCGACAACCGTGAATGGCAGGCCGAAGCCTCCCTCCATGGGCAGGCAGCAAGTAGAAGCGGAGACTTCCACCCCTGGAATGGCATTCAGCCGCTCGCGGCCATCACGGACCAGTTGGGCGACGCCGGCTGTCTTTTGAAAGCGGTCGCCGGTCAGCGACATTTCCATGGTCAGAACGTTGTGCGGGTCGAAGCCGGGATTGACCTGGTGCAGTGCGAGAAATGTGCGGATCAGCAGCGCCGCGCCTATGAGCAACACCATGGCCAACGAGATCTCGCTGATCACCAGCAGGGAGCGGGCTTTGCTTTGGTGAAATCCGGTGCCGGCGCGGTTGCTGCTCTCCTTCAGTGTGGAGTTGAGGTCAGGACGCGAGGCGCCGATGGCAGGGAAGAGTCCAAAGAGGATGCCGGTGAAGAGCGAGACGCCGAGGGTGAAGGCGAGTACCCGCCAATCGATGGTGACTGCGGCGCCATGCTCGCCGATGCGCGGAATATCTCCGGGGCTCATCGCCAGCAGCCCGCGCAGGCCAATGTAGCCGAGCACCAGGCCCAGCACGCCGCCGGTGACAGAAAGCAGCACGCTCTCTGTGAGCAATTGCAGGACAATGCGCTTGCGTCCCGCTCCCATCGCCGCCCGTATGGCGAACTCTCGCTTGCGCCCGGTCGCGTGCACCAGGAGCAGATTGGCAACGTTGGCGCAGGCAATCAGTAGCACCAGGCTCACCGCGCCTAACATCACCAGCAACGACTTGCGCGCGTCGCCAACAATGGAGTCGCGAAGCGGTTCAACCGCAAATCCGTCCTTGGGCCCGAGGGCATCCGGGTAGCGGCGGCGAAACTGATCGGCTGCCACCTTCAGGAGGGCATTGGCCTGGGCCAGGGTCACGCCGGGCTTGAGCCGCCCGGCGGCTTTGAAATAGTGGCCTTGATTGGTGCTATTGGGATCGAACTGAAAGGGAAGCAAAATGTCTGCTTCAGGGTCGGAGACAAAGGATTTGTTGAGGACGCCGACGATGGTGTAAGGCTCATTGCCCAGGGACAGTGCGGTTCCAATGATGTTTGGATTGCCGCCAAATTTGCGCTGCCACAGGCCATAACTCAGCATCACGACCTTGCCGCCGTTGGGTGAGTCTTCCTGTGGCGTGAAGGTGCGCCCCAGCATGGGCGATGCGCCGAAGAGAGAGAAGTATCCCTGGGTAACGTGGATACCGTGCACCTGCTCCGGCTGGTCGCCGGTCAGGTTGAAGCCAGGACCGCCAAAGTCGTACGCGGCAACATCTTGAAAGGCGCTGGTCTGCTGTTGCCATAGGAAGAACTTGGGGATCGAGGCGGCGGGGCCATTGCCTTGGGGCGAGGTGAGCAGGAACTGCACGATGCGATCCGCGTCAGGGTAGGTAAGCGGCTTGAGCAGTACCGTATCGACGACAGTGAAAATGGCGGTGTTGATGCCGATGCCGAGCGCCAAGGCAGCGATGGCGGCGAAAGTAAATCCAGGGTTGGCGCGGAACATGCGCAATGCGTGTTTGAAGTTGTCCCGGAAATTGCTCATGAGCCTGCTCCGTTTCCTTTTCAATGGTGCCAACCAGAAGTTCCATGTTAGACGAGCGGGCACACCCCTGCGCTCCACGCTCAAGAAAATACGGAGCAATCTGGTTAAATGTTCCGGGTCGAGGCAATCGGAGATAGGAGCCCGAGCGGATTACACTTGTGGCAGAGGTACCCGGCATGGCCCTGGCTTCCGACCTCCGCTATAGCCTGCGCATTACTGGCGAAAAGCCCTGGCTTCACCGCAATCGCCATTCTTTCCCTGGCGCTTGGTGTAGGAGCCAACACGGCCATCTTTACTTTGATCAACCAGCTCATGCTTCAGGAACTTCCTGTTCATCAACCAGACCAGCTGGTTTCCTTCGGCGAAGCCTCTGGTGGGGGTGTTGAGGGCACAGTCGCGGTGGGAACAGGAGGGCTGTTCTCTTACGACTTCTATCGCCAGATCGAGAAGCAGCACCAGTTTTTTGAAGATATCTGCGCCTCTGCCAGTTTCACCCTCCCTGCCGGTGTGTTGCTTCGGCCCAGTTCAGCGGAACCAGCAGGCGTCGCCTTCTTTCAGATGGTGTCGGGGAACTACTTCGGTGTACTGGGCATTCAACCTGCACTGGGCAGGACGATCCTGCCGAGTGATGAAGAGGCTCCCGGCCGCGACCCGGTTGCCGTTCTCAGTTATCACTATTGGCAGTCAACGCTGGCGGGTGATCCATCCGTGGTCGGTAGGCACATCACCGTCGACAAGATTCCATTCACGATCATCGGTGTGGCGCCCGCCGAGATTCTTTGGCCTAAATGCTGACGCACAGCCCCCCGACCTTTGGCTGCCGCTCACCATGCAGAAAGAACTGATGTCCGATTCTTTGCTGGATGCACCCGGCTTGTACTGGCTTCATTTGATGGGCGGCGGAATGCGGGCATGAACATGAGTCAGGCGCAGGACTGGTTCAGCGCCCAGGTTCTGCGTTACATGCATGACCTGGATGGGCCCCGCCTCACGCCCGGCGCCATGCAGCAGATACAGCAAATCAAGTTAATGCCTGGCGCCCGCGGCGGTTCTAATCTGCGAGAGCAGTACAAAGAGCCGCTGCAAGTTCTGATGGGTGTCGTTGTCCTGGTTCTGCTGATCGCGTGCGCCAACCTGGCGAATTTTCTCCTGGCCAGGACAATATCTCGCGAGCGCGAGATATCCACCCGCCTGGCGCTTGGATCGACGCGAGCGCGCATCGTTGGCCAAGTCCTTTCGGAGACGCTTTTTCTTTCCTTCAGCGGAGGAGTTCTGGGGCTGCTGCTTGCTTTTTGGGGAACCCGCGCGCTGATTCGTTTCGTCGTGGGAGGGGCCAGCTATACCGTGTTCAAACCCAATCCCGACGCGCATGTATTGGCCTTCACCTTCGGTATCTGCCTGTTGACCGGTTTGCTCTTCGGTATCGCGCCGGCGGTGCGTGTCTCGCGCGCATCAGTAGCTCCTAGGGCAAACGCCCGCACGGCTGCGAGCGGAGGTGGAGCTTCCAGCCGCGTTATTCCAAAACTTCTTGTGGCCGTTCAAGTAACACTCTCTCTCATTCTCCTGGTGGGTGCGGGCCTATTCTTGCGAACCTTGCGCAACTTGCAGAACCAGAATTTGGGATTCGAAAGCCGCAAGCTGCTCCTGGTCCAATTCCTACCCGAAGCGGCTGGTTACCTGCCTCCGCAACTCAGTGGCCTCTACGACAATATTCTGGAGCGCGTCAACGCTCTTCCCGGAGTGCGTTCCGCAACGCTCTCCGGCGTGCCCGTCATCAATCCCGGGCAGTGGGGCTCGCCTATATCCATTTTGGGCTACGCAGCCAAACGGGACGAAAGTGTTGACACCTTGGGCAATTTTGTTGCTCCCCGTACTTCGAAACCGTAGGAATACCTGTGCTGCTCGGCCGTCCGATTGGGCCGCAGGATACGACTACATCGACTAAGGTAGTGGTCGTCAATCAAGCCTTCGCCAACGAATATTTTCCTGGTGGCAACGCAATTGGGCGCAGCTTCACGATTGCCGATCCCAGGGTTCCAGGTACGTGGCAAATCGTGGGAGTGGCCCGGGATGCAAAATACAGCAGCGCGCGGGAAGAGCCGCAGCGCATGATTTACCTTCCCCTGGTTCAGATTGCCGGTCCCCACATCTATGCTCACTCCCTGCAGATTGCAACGGCCGGCGAACCTGCTCGCGTTGGTGAGGAGGTCAGGCGGGCCCTGGCGCAAATCGATCCCAACCTGGCGGTGCTGAAAATGGAGACGATCAGCCAGCAGGTGAACGATCTGGTGGATGAGGAGCAATTGATTTCTCGACTTTGCGGGTGGTTTGCAGGGCTGGCTTTAGTGCTCACCTCCATTGGCCTCTACGGCGTCATGACGTATAACGTGGCCCGCCGCACCCATGAGATCGGCGTGCGCATGGCCCTCGGTGCTCAGAAGCGGGGAGTGCAGTGGATGTTTCTGAGAGAGTCTCTGTTCCTGCTTGGTTTGGGTGTTGTCGTTGGAGTGCCGGCGACGATGGCTGCGACTCGATTGGTTGGGGCGCAGTTATTCGGGCTGACCCCGTCAGACCCGGCCACGTTCATCGCTGCCATTCTTGCCATTTCTACCGTGGCGCTATTGGCGGCTTATTTTCCGGCACGGCGTGCGACGAGAGTGGATCCAATGGTCGCACTGCGTGATGAGTGAGTGTTCAATTGCGGACATCAAGGAGCAGCTCCGAACACTCCAGCCGAATAACCAACTCCAAGGTCCGCCAACTACCCTAAGCCAACTTTCCTGCTGCACCGGCAACGAAGGTTGGGTGCCCCATTTGCCCCGATTTCCTGCAGAGGCCAGTGGCGTTGATACACTTCATGCGCCTTTCCTCAATGAAAGGCGCACACGCGGACCTTTCTAGCACAGCGTGGCAGGAAATCGGGGTCAAGCCCCGTCTTTGGGCTTGAGTGGGATACGCATTGTTCTGAGAGTGGTTGCGGTCCACCCATCGGCTTGCGGAACGGTCCGATCCCCAGCGTTTGGTGATCGAAATGCATCACAGGGTGAGAGGGTGAGCCAAGATGCAGACAATTCTCCACGACCTCCGTTACGCATTGAAACAGTTGTTGAAGAATCCTGGTTTTTCCGTTGTTGTTGTCCTCACCCTCGCATTGAGCATCGGCGCGAACACGGCAATTTTCAGTGTGGTGAATGCGCTGCTCTTGCGGCCGCTGCCTTATCCGGAACCTCAGCGGCTGGGATCCATGATGCAGCGCATCTCCGGACCGTCGAATGATAGCTATCGTGTCAAGATCGATGGGGATACGTGGCGCCAGCTCCGCGACAATGTCCCTGCTGTAACAGCAGCCGTTTCCAGCAAGACCGGTGGTGTCAATCTCGAGGGGGCGGGCAGGACCCAATTTGTTCATGGTCAGCGAGTATCGGCCACCTACTTTGACGTCCTTGGCGTTCACCCCATGCGCGGTCGCAGCTTTACCGCCGCAGAAGACACGGCAGGGGGAGCGAGAGCGGTTGTTCTGAGCTACAGCCTGTTTAAAAACACATTCAGTGGGGACGCCAAAATCATCGGCCAGGGAATTCGACTCAAAGGCGTTCCGTACACCGTAATCGGCGTTCTGCCGCCGGGGGTTCAGACTCCATCGCCGGTGGATTTATGGACTTCTCTTCGCCCGGAAACATCCGAGGAGGGCGGAGGAGATAACTTCGAACCAATTGTCCGGCTAAAGGCGGGCGCTACCTGGCAACAGGCAAATGCGCAGTTGAGCCGACTACACTCGCTGACCTCTCGTATGATGCAGAAAAAATTTCCCGGCGCGCAAATTGCTTACTATGCAGTCCCGCTACAGCAGAGTCTTGCGGTGGAAACGCGCACGCCTGCGATGATCCTGATGTCGGCGGTAGGTTTCGTGTTGTTGGTCGCTTGCGCAAACCTGGCCGGCCTGGCGCTGGTGCGGGTTGGCCGCAGAGATTCTGAGATTGCGACCCGACTCGCCCTGGGTGCGACAAGATGGGCGATACTCCGTCAATTCTGGATCGAGAGTTTGCTGCTTACGACCGCGGGTGTTCTCGCGGCGCTCCTGGTTGGGGGGCTAACGCTACAGCTTATGAACCGGCGCATTCCTCACGGCTTCCTGCCCGTGGGCGGAGTCTCGCTCGACGCTCGTGTCCTCTTGTTCGCCGCTGCGGCGGGGATCTGCGCCAGCTTATTCTTCGGTCTTCTGCCGGCGCTCAGTGCTCGCCGCATCGATGTGCAGGCTACGTTGGCCAGCGGCGGCAGCCGATCCATCGCCCAGACAGGTGGCACCCGCACGCGGTACGCGCTGATCGTCGGCGAAGTTGCATTGACCGTTGTTCTGCTCACGGTTGCGGGTTTGCTCATAAGAACACTCGTCTACCTCAGAACGCTGCCGCCGGGATTCAATCCGGACAATGTGGTGGTCGCCAAAGCGTCGCTGGACGATGCCCGCTATAACGATCGAGCTGGGTTTCTGAAGCTGCTGGATCAAAGTACAGCGGCCATGCAAAACATTCCGGGCGTGGAGTCTGCTGCTGTAGGGCTCAGCGTTCCCTACGAAACCGCGCTGAACTACTCCGTGAAGGTAGCCGATGGCGCGCAAGCCGGTGACGAAGACATGACCAACCTGGTGTATGTGACGCCCGGCTATCTCGCCACATTACAGATACCGCTCCGCGCAGGCCGCCTTCTCGCCGCGAGCGATACATCGGCCAGCCAGTTTGTCGCAGTGGTAAACGCGGCGTTCGCCAGGAAATATCTGGCCCGGGAGAATAGCGTAGGTCGCCACCTGCTGAGCGATGGAAACACCATCGAGATTGTTGGCATCACGGCCAACGTCGTCACCCCGCCTGGGTTTACTGATGGAGGCCCGATCGTCACCGAGCCCACCATGTATGTGCCCGCAACGCAAATGCCGACGCAACTGGTCAATCTTGCGCACGTCTGGTTGCAGCCCAACTGGATCGTTCGTACGCGAGCCAAACTTCCAGGCCTGACCCAGCAGATGGAGCAGGCTCTCTCCGGCGTAGATCCTGATCTGCCCATATCCGGCTTCTATGGAATGAACGAGGTGCTTGCAGAGGCATTGCTCCTACAGCACGTCGAGGTAAGTCTTCTGGCGACACTTGCCGGTTTGGCACTCCTGCTTTCCTCAGTTGGCATCTATGGACTGGTCTCAAATCTGGTCAATCAACGCACGCGCGAACTCGGGATCCGGATGGCCCTTGGCTGCACGGTGCGGGGAGCGATGTTTGCGGTCTCTCGAACGGGCATGGCCGCCACAGGCGCTGGCTTGGCGGTTGGGATGGTTATGTCGCTTGTTGCGGTGAAGGCACTGCGCAGCCAGTTGTTCGGGGTCGCGCTGTATGATCCGCTTACTTTGTGCGCGGTGTGTGCAGTGCTTGCTCTGGTCGCTCTTCTTGCAGCGGTTCTGCCCACCTTCAGAATTGCAAGCATCGACCCCGCGGAAACCCTTCGTGCGCAATGAGCTGTTCGGCTAAGGAAAAAGACATCGGCGTCCTAAAAGAACCCAATAGGAACTGGACGGGTGCCCCACGTTCGCCTCAGCGTACGTGGGCTGAAAATGATATGTTTCGATTGCTTTTTCTTGCCCCACACTGGATTGCTGGTCGATGGGGTAAAAGCTCTTGTGGGCTTCCCCGGACTTCCTGTTGAGTTGGCATTGTCGAGGTTCATGCGGCTTTCTTTATGGAAAGCTGCATACGTGTCATCGGTGAGCACCGCGTAACAGGAAATGCGGGTAGCGCAGCGGAGCGACCTGCGGTTTCTTTCCTTCAAACTCGGTCTAATATCTGGATTACTCCGTGCGCAAAGCCTGGACCGGATTGATGGATGCAGCGCGCTGAGCGGGAATTACGCTGGCCACCAAGGCGCAGAATCCCAGAGCCGCTATGGAACCAGCGAGTACCAGCGGATCCCAGCTCTTCACCTGGTAGAGTTGTGCGGCCATGAGGTGTCCGCACGCTATGGAAATCGGGATGCCAAGGGCGAGACCGATCACTACTTGCCGAAAGGCTCCGCGCAGCACCAGGCGAACTACATTGCTCCGGTCCGCGCCCAGCGCCATGCGTACCCCAATCTCGCTGGTGCGCCGTTCGACGGTGTAGGCAGTCACGCCGTATAGACCCACGGCAGCCAGCACCAGCGCCAGAATCCCAAACAGACCGGTCATCTGCGCGACCGCGCGCTGTTGGTCAAAATTCGCTTCTACCTGCTGCTGCATGGGCTGCATGCTGATGATCGTCAGATTGGGATCGACTTCGCTGAAGGCTTTGCGCACCAGCGCTTCCAGCCCATCGACGTTCCCCTTCAACTCCAGCACGGCGCCGGTAATGTAGTGCGAGTGATGGTCCACTAATGCCATCACCGGTTGACTGTAAGTGCCGTGCTGAGCCAGCGGAGCGAACATCATGGGATGTGCCGGACGGCTGGGGCTCATGTACTTGGCGTCGCGCACGATGCCGACGATTTCAAAGGTCTTGCTGTACTCCGGCATGTCCAGGCCGAAATGTTTCCCGATGGCATCCTGTTCCGGGAAGAATTGTTTGGCGAAGGCCTCATTCACTACAGCGACACCGCGCGTGGTGCCGGTGTCTTCTTCGGCGATGCTCCTTCCGCGCAGAATAGGCTGGCCCATAGTTTCAAGATATCCGGGGCTCACGCGATCCCAGGACGCGTTGGATTTGTCATCCAGTTGGGGCACCCCGTGACCTTCGGGAACAATGGCTTCACCCCAATTGTCAATGTAGGGGGTATAGAGTGCCAGCCCGGCACGTTGGACACCGGGAATTTGCGTTAGGCGGGTTTGCAACTCGCGGTAGAGCGCGTCGAGTTGGGGCTCGGTGTAACTGGCCGGCGGTTCGTTCATCACAATGCTGACGCGGCGCTCGGTCTCGAAGCCAAAGCTCTGATGCTCAAGATTGCGCAAGCTTCGGGTCAGCAGACCTGCTCCGGCGAGCAAGACGATAGAGAGCGTGGCTTGCACCACGACCAGGATTTTCTGCGGCAGCGTAGCACTATCGCGAGTGCTGCGATTGGCCCCGCGCAATGCCTCAACCGGGTTGCCGTGTGAGGTGAACCATGCCGGCGCGGTACCAAAGAGCACTCCCGTCAAGAGTGACAAGGCAAAGGAGAATGCCAGCACAGGGAGCGATGGCTTGGCATCGATGGGAACAAATTGCGCACTATGGAAGGCCAGCGCGACCACCAGCTTTACCCCGAGGTACGCAACCGCAACTCCGGCTATGCCGCCGAGCACGGAGAGTACGACGCTCTCCGTGAACGATTGCTGAATAAGGCGCTTCCGCGATGCCCCCAAAGCCAGCCTCACCGAGGTTTGCGAACGGCGCGCAGCCCCGCGGGCCAGCAACAGGTTCGCTATATTGGCGCAGGCAATCAGCAGCACCAGGCAGCAGACGGTGAGCAGGATGTGGAGGCTATCGCCATAATCGGCTTTCATCGTCTCTACGCCCGAACCGCCGGGAACTATTTTGATTTGCTGCTTGGGTAGGGACTGCACGATCACGGGCATAAACTCGCCCGGCCATCCGCTGTCATGGACCATCCATTGCCGCAAAACCCCGGTAAGCCGGGGTTCAATCCCAGCTGTGGTCGCGCCCGGCTTCAGCCTGCCGATAATCCGCAGCCAGCCGGAGATGGATTGCTTGAGCAGCGAGTTTTGCGCATTCACCAGAGGTTCCTGCTGCAGCGGCAGCCAAAGTTCGGGAGGATCGCTGCGCAGTGTCTCACCGAAGAAGCCGGGCGGTGCGATGCCGGCGATGGTGAAGGGGTGCCCGTTCACGATGAAGGTCGATCCCACCACCGAAGGATCGGAATTGTACTGTTGCTGCCAGGCGCGATAGCTCAGCATCGCTGCCGGCGGGGCGGATGCTTGATCATCGCTGGGCGCGATGGTGCGTCCGGCAAATGCTTGAATACCAAAAGTGCTGAAGTAGTTGCCGCTGACGAATTCGCCGCGTAGCGGTTTGGCGATATTGTCGCGCTCTCCGCGGCGGACGCTGAACGGGACTGCGGCGGCCTGAAACGCGGCCATCTGCTCGAACTCCGGGGCCGCGGTCTTGAGGCGAAGATAGAGCGGATAGGAGTACAAGCCCCACTCATCCTGTGGTCCGCCTTCTACGCAGCAGTCGGTGCCCGCGCCAATGCGGTAGAGGCTCGAGGGATCCACGACCGGCAGCGATTTGAGCATCACAGAATAAATGAGGGAGAAGATGGCAGTGGTTGCGCCGATACCCAGGGCCAGCGTAAGCATGGCTGTCAGGGTGAAGACCGGTGACAGGCGCATCTGCCGAAATGCGTACGAGATATCTTGCCGCAGGGTCTGCATATTCGCTACTTACGAGCATTTCAGCGGCCAGGTTCCCCAGATGGCTAAATCCTTTGCAAATGGCGAAGAAGGATGGGCTGTGCTGAAACGGCAGTGTCCAGTAGCGGACAGCCGAACACACAAGTGGACAGTCCATGCCGGCAAGCAATACCTCAGGGGCTAGAGAATCTGCTTGAGAACCAGCAGGGCTATCTCGCAGAATTGGCAAGGAACCCAGGCCCGTCCTGGATATTCTCAGCCGTCCCAGCGGGACTGAGCTCAGGACCGACAGGATCTCACGCAGCCTCGAGAGCCCGTCCTGAATCGTTTATGACACGACTAAACAGCTTGCGGAAAACGTTGGCTTTTGAAGGGTACGAGCTTCAGCTCGTGCGTAAGTGATCAAGAACAGGACCGGCTTTAGCCGCTGAGGGATGGTTTCTTCGAGGTTCAACGACTTTTTTCGCAACAGCTAAAGTCGTGCCCTGAAACAAAACGTGTCCTCAATAGATATCCGTGGCCCTTACATGTTGCGGCAAAATTCTGTGCCAGGCAGGAAAGGAATACCTCCGGGCTAATGATCCCGGTGTTTGCTGGCCAGTTCGAAAATAATGTTCCTAACTCCTAACCGAAACTCACTCAAATCGCATCTATAACGGCAGGAATCCTAAAAACCGACCTTGTAGACCCTAACGGACGTGTCTGTGGGGCCTCGACGGTCGCACCTCGACAGATCGTGCCCCGGCGGCACATCCATTGGAATGATGCATCGATGGAAAAAGCCGACTCGCCCTAAATTGCTTATGGGGGCGGGAAAAATTTAAATTTGAGCATCTTGGTCAAACAAAGGACTTAGCCGCCACCTTGACGGAAAAAGACGGGAACATCGCATTCCTGAAACCAAACCGCAACCCAGGCCCGCCATCCCTGGCATGCCCTGAGGGGCGGATCATCGATCTTTCTCAACTCAACCCCTCAGGTGTTTCCTCTCGCCGGTGCCCGGCCCTCGGCAAGACCACTCTCGCCCGCCTTCGCCGTCCGGCCCGAGACGAAAGGCGCCAGGCATTGTTGACTATCTACAATCACTCGTGTAGATAGTCATAGTATGGGCAAACCGAGCGATCTGGTGCAGGGCACTCTTGACCTGCTCATCCTGAAAACGATCTCACTGGAGCCGCATCACGGCTGGGCTATTGCAAAGCGTATTCAGCAGATCTCGAATGAGGTCTTGCAGGTGCAGCAGGGCTCGCTTTATCCCGGCGCTCCACCGGCTGGAGCAGCAAGGTTGGATACGCGCCAAGTGGGCGGAAAGCGACAGTGGCCGCCAGGCCAAGTTCTACTCGCTTACCGCCGCCGGACGGGCTCAGCTGGAAAAGGAAAAGGAAAGCTGGAGCCGGCTTTCGAACGCTATCAACCTGGTGGTTGAGGGCGCGTGAAGAATACAAGGAGGTGCCAATGCGCTGGTTCGATCGATTTCGCATGGCCGTGTTGATGCTGTTCCGCCGTCAGAGCGAAACAGCGCGGCTGAATGACGAACTGCAGTTTCATCTTGATCAGCAGGTCAAGGAAAACATCGCGCGCGGGCTAACCCCGGAGGAGGCGCGGTACGCAGCTCTGCGCACCTTCGGCAATCCTACGCAGCTTCGCGATGAAGCGCGGTCCAGTTGGAGCTGGAACTGGCTGGAAAAATTTCTTCGCGACCTGCGCTATGGCGTACGCACCCTCACCCGCTCGCCGGGTTTTTCTCTGACCGCGATTCTTGTCATGGCGCTGGGCATCGGCGCCACCACTTCTCTGTTTACCATTGTGCGCTCGGTTCTGCTGAAGCCGCTGCCCTTCCGCGATCCGGATAACCTGGTCATGGTCTATGAGCACTTTCGCGATGACAACGGTGGAAGCGGATTCAACGTGGTCTCGCCTGCTGATTTCAACGATTGGCATCAGCGGACGCACGGCTTCGCGGATATGGCTGCCTGGCACACGACGGATTTCGATCTCACGGGTGAGCATGCGGAACTCCCGGAGGTTGTCCAAGGTGCGGCAGGCTCCTGGAACCTGTTCTCCGTCCTGGGCACACCGCCGGCGATTGGCCGCGCCTTCAGGCCGGAGGAAGATCAAGTGGGAGCCAACCATGTGGTTCTGCTCACGTGGAGCTTCTTCCAAAGGCGCTTCGCCGGAGACGCCTCGATCATCGGCAAGCAAATAAGGCTGAATAGCGCGCCCTACGAAGTGATCGGCGTGCTACCCAGCTGGTTCACCTATCCTGAGGCTCGGGTGCAGGTGTGGGTGCCCTATGCCTCGACTTTTCAGCCAGCGGACTATGTCCGGCATGACATGCATCAAAGCCATGTGGTCGCGCGGCTGCGGCCCGGGATAAGCGCAGCGGCTGCGGTGAACGAGGTAGGCGCACTGCAGTATCAGATCCATCTTGCAAATAGGTCAGCGCCGGTTGCGGAAGAGGTTCGCCTGCGGCCGATCCTCGATGATGTGACGCAGGATGTGAAGACACCACTGGTCGTTCTGATGTGTGCGGTGGGATGCATGCTGCTGATCGCCTGCCTGAATGTTTCTAACCTGCTGGTGGCGCGCAGCGCGTCCCGGCGCAAAGAACTTGCTGTGCGCGGAGCGTTAGGGGGCAGCCGGCTCATGCTCATCGGAGAGCAGATGGCCGAGAGCCTGCTTATCTGCGCAGCCGGGGGAACGCTCGGCGTTCTGCTTTCTTTCGCGGCGACCCGTTGGCTTGCGGACCACTGGAACGATCTGCCGCGTGCCGACGCTATTCACCTGGATGGAACTGTGCTGGCGTTTGCGCTTGGCCTGGTGTTTCTTACGGCTTTGATGGCGGGGCTGCTGCCGGCGATTTCCTCTACTGGCGCGGGCATCTTTGCCGGGCTGCAGGAATCATCCCGCTCGATCGGCGGCAGCTTATCACGCGCCATGCTGCGCAAGACCCTGCTGACCGTGGAGATCGCGCTTACCGTCATCCTGCTGGTCTCTGCCGGGTTGCTGTTCAAGAGTTTTCTGCACCTGCGCACCGCCAATTTGGGTTGCGCCACCGATCACGTACTCACCATGAGCGTACGGCTTACCAGACAAGCAATATGACACCCGGGAGAAGATCATCGCCTTCCACCAGTCTCTTCTGGAACGCGTGCGCCATCTGCCGGGAGTCATCGCGGCGGGCCTTGTCTCCACGGCGCCGGGTGCAGGCTATGGCGGCGACTTCGTCTTTACCCTTCCCGAGCACCCTTCGAGCAGCTTTCAACTCCAGAACGACGCAATCAATCGCACCGCCGATCCCGGCTATTTCACTGCGATGCAGATACCGCTGATCGCCGGCCGGTTCTTCACCGATCAGGAACGCCTTGATCGTGACGGCTACATGATTATCAGCAAGAAATTCGCCGATCAGTTTTTCCCGGCTGACAATCCAATTGGCAGGCATGTCACCGTCGGGTTCCTGGACAGAACGTATGAGATCGTGGGCGTTGTCGGCGACACCGTCTATGACGTTGCTCAGGTAGCCTATCAAGCCCATGATGTACTTCCCGATCTTGTCCGGCGCTCCGCACGAGGCGAGCGACGCGACGATCGTAGTGCGCACCGCCGGAGACCCGCTCGCGCTGTCGATTCCCGTTCAACAGCAGGTGGCGGCACTCGACCCCGCGCTGCCCGTCTCTGACATCCTGACCATGCAGCAGATTCTGGGTAAGTCCACTGCCACGCAGAGTTTTAGCGCTACGCTGGTGCTGGCCTTTGCCACCCTCTCTTTATTGCTGGCGGCGATTGGCTTGTATGGAGTGCTGTCGTATCTCGTCGCCCAGCGCAACACGGAGATCGGCATCCGCATGGCGCTGGGCGCACAAAGATCCGAGGTATTGCGCCTGGTGTTGTTCGATGGCCTGCGTCCGGTGTTGATCGGATTGGTGATTGGTCTGGCCGGTGGCTCGACGGCAGCTTCGTTCATCCGCTCCATTTTGTACGGAACCAGCCCACTCGATCCGGTTGTTCTTATCACCATGGTGGGCGGCCTTTTGGTCACCGCGCTGGTTGCCTGTGCGTTGCCGGCCATCCGCGCATCGAAAATCGAGCCCATGCAGGCGCTACGGACGGAGTAATGCAGTCGCGCATGCGAACTGACGGGTGCCCACATCTCGCTGTTTTGCGAGATGTGGGATCCACTGCCTGTCTGACTCCAACGTGCATGCGGTCGCATCAGTGATCCCGATCTCGGAACGAGCGAGTGCGATCCACGTCTCGCGAAGAAAGCATGCGAGATTGCCGGCTCCACTCGCAGGATATCGGTTGCGTGAGTAAAGGGGCAGCTCGAGCGGTAGGTGTGCACTTACTGCTTCTTCGGCGGTTCCACTGCGCCGGGATACAGATCCTTGAGCGGCTTACTCTCCTTATCAGATGACTCCGGATGCGGCAGCGGCTTGCGCGGCAGCATTTGATCCCGCATGGCAGTGTTGTAAACAAATATCGCCTCGACCACCGCGGCCTGCTTCAGATCGTTAGGCGATAGCCGCTCGTAGACATCCTGGTTGCTATGCAGGCTGCGGGTCTCGTAATCACGCGGGTCCTGGATGAACTGGAATCCCGGTATGCCCACCTGGTCAAAGGATTCGTGATCCGTAGAGCCGGTCTTTCGCATGCTGACCGTAGTGACATCCAGGTCTTTCAGCGGCTCAATCCACTGCTGGAAGATGGGAACAATCGCAGCATTGTTCTCGGCGTAGATGCCGAGCAACTTGCCTCCGCCGTTGTCGAGATTGAAGTAGCCGGAGATGAGCGCGTGCTCAGGCTTGACGGTCAACGGACCAACCTGCTCCCGCATGTATTCAGGGACGGCGAGTTCCTCCGGCTTGGTAGACAGTCCCATGGTGGCGAAATGCTGGTGCACATAGCCCAGCGAGCCGAATTCACCCTGCTCTTCGCCGGACCACAATGCGATGCGGATGGTTCGGCGCGGCTGCACATGCAGCGCGTTGAGGATACGCATGGCCTCCATAGCGATAATCGCGCCTGCGCCATCGTCGGTAGCTCCGGTGCCGGCGATCCAGCTGTCCAGGTGCCCTCCCACCATGACCACCTGGTCTTTCAACTTGGGATCAGTGCCAGGGATCTCCGCAATGGTGTTATAGCCCTGTTCGTGGTCGCCCGTGAATTCAGTGTTGATGGCAACGGAGACAGTGACCGGCACGTTATGTTCCAGTAGTCGTCCAACACGGCCGAAGTTTTCGCTGGAGACCACCGCAGCGGGAATAGGCTGTTTATGATCAGGCCGGAAAACATCTTCGCCCATCTGCTCGCTATTATCATCGCGAACAGTTCCACCGTCGCCGCCCCATCCGTGGACCAGAAGGGCCGATGCATGCTCATCGGCGAAGAACTTCGCAACCCGCTCCTTGAAGTTGATCTTCTTGAAAGCGTCTTCCCAAAATTTAGGTCCGTCGGAAGAGAACGTGCTGCTCCTCCATGTCGCCGTCCAGCGGATATTGGTAAATCTGCACCAGCTTCTTCTCGTCATAGTGCTCCAGCAGAGGTTCGGGATCGGGATTGATCTTAGGTGCATTTCCGTAGAGGATGATCTTGCCCGCCAGCTTGCCCTTCCAGGCGTCGAAGTCTTTCTCTTCCTTAAGCGTGGGCACGGCGATGACCTGCGCGGTAACGGACCCGTTCGTGGCCGGCGACCATGGCGTGGCTTGGGCGATAAAGACAGCCGTATCCGGCGTGACCATATCGACCGAGGTACTGATCTGGCGCCAGCCCATGCCGAAGTCACCCCAGCTTTCCAGGTGCGCGTTGGAGCATCCCATGGCAGTGAGTTGGTCGCGCGTCCACGCGTTTGCTTTGGCTAAGTTGGGTGAGCCGGTAAGCCGCGGGCCGATATCGTCGAATAATGCGCTCGCATATTCCATTACGTGCGAGTGAGTGAGACCCTCTTCACGAATGCGCGCATACATGCCAAGGTCGAGAGACTCGGTAGCCGGCTGAGGCTCGGGCGTGGCTGTAATCGTAACCGCCGGCTTCCGCTGGTTTGTTAGATTTTGGAGCGTTTGCCCCCACGGATCTGGTAGGGAAGCAACACTTAACAACATTGCCGCCGTGATGGCGGCCCATCGATCGATCATTCAGTGTCCCTTTGTTCCGGAGATCTTATAGCCAAGCATCCAATTGTAATATTCACCGCCTTGCGTGCCCTACTCGCACCGCAATGCCGTCATAGGATCGACCGAGGATGCTCTCCACGACGGAACCACGCAGGCCAGTCCGGCCACGGCAAGAAGCACAACGGAGGCCCCGAGAATCAGCCATGGATCATGGCGCGCTATTCTCCACCCAGCGGGAGATCAGCCGGTTCAAGCCCAGACTGAGCGCGAGTCCTGCCAGCAATCCCGATCCGACGCTCACGCCGGCGGAAGACAGCACGTTCCACAACACATCTTTCTTCTGCGCTCCCAACGCCATGCGGATGCCGAACTCGTTTGTCCGCTGCACGACCGAGTAGGAAACCACGCTGTACAAGCCGACAGCCGCCAACACCAACGCCAGCGCGGCGAATGCTCCAAACAGAATCGAAATCAGCCTTCCCCTGGCCCATTCGGGCTCATGCCTGATCCACATCTCCAGATCGTCCACCTGGCCGTTAGCCTGCTGATCGGCATTCGACGGAGACGATCTGCCGGCGAACGCTATGCAGAATGGATAGGGGATCGACGCGGCTTTCGACCAGGAATCTGGGTATGCATCCACATGTAAAGCGAATAGGGCAGAAAGATTGCCGGCTTCACTGGTTTGTCAAGCCCGTCATTCAAGCGAATCGGCGACCACTCCGACCACTTGCAGCGGACCATCGCTTCCTGGCGCCGCCATAGTATAGGGTGGTTCATCTTTGAGTGTGGGAATTTTCAACGAATGTCCTAAAATGTCGCCGTTCGCGATAGTAGCGTCTTGACAAACGTCTCATTCACCAGCACCATGGGCGCACTGTGCGCAACTTCCGTCTGGTCCCAAACCCGGCCGCGCAAGAGCGGCATGTGCAAAGTGGTGAAGTACCCGGGATTGACAAACTCGAGTCTCGCCTTTTGTTCTTCCCCGGAGGGCTTGCCCGATCAGCTCAAATGGCTGCTCCCAGCCGCTATTGGGAGGGGTGGCGTTGGTCGAAATCCCGGTAGAGATCACGTCGGGCAACGCGCCTATCTTTTCCCGAAGCTGCTCATAGTAGTTCACGCGCTCCGTCACGCTCTTATAAGTGTTGTCATGGATCGGGATGCCAACCGACATGACGTGGTGCGGATCGTAGCCGAGTGGAACCCGCATCATGCGCACAAAACCCTGGATGGCTGCGCCTGCGGCGGTCATCAGCAGCAGCGTGAGAGCAATTTGGCCCGCAATCAGAGCATTGTGGAACCGCTTCCCACGGACCGTTCCGGCGACTTTGCGGGTGCTCGCCTGCATGGTCTGGCTGATCTCCGGCCGCGGCAAGCTGCAATGCCGGAAACAAACCAAAAAATACTGCCGGTGAGCACAGCAAGGCCGACACTGAAGAGCAGAACCGGCACGTTGACATGGAAATCCGCTTCGTGGGGAAACGAGTATTCCGGCAAACGAGCCACGATCCAGCCCAGGCTTTGATAGGCCAAAAGCACGCCTAATCCCGCGCCGGCAAGCGGCCAGGAGCAGCGATTCGGTCAGAAGCTGGCGGACGATACGAAATCCGCTCGCCCCCACTGCTGACCGGACCCCGAACTCATGCTGCCGCGCGGTGCCGCGCGCCAGCAGCAAAATGGAAACATTGCCGCATCCGATAGCCAGCAGCAAGCCCACGGCTCCGAACAGCAGAGCCAGCGTCCCGCCTAATTCGTGCATGTAGTAGTAGCTGATGTTCCGCACTTCGAGTTTGTATTGCTTGGGAAAATGACTTGGGCGTCTGTTTGGCGAACTGTTGAAAGAGCGGCTCTAATTCGGCTGCTGCCGCTGCGCGGCGTGACGCCTGGTTTGAGCTTGATAAACGTGCCATAAGTGATCGTCTGCGAAGTGGAAGGGTTCAGCGGAAGATAGGCGTCGCCGTCCAGCCAGGTAAAGCGCGGCGGCAGCACGCCCAGGATGGTGTAGGTCTTATGGACCATCTGAATGGGCTTACCAACGACCGACGGGTCGCCATTGAAGTGGCGCTGCCAGAACTTGTGGCTTAGGACAACCACTGGCTGCGGCTCCTGGCCGTCCGGAGCATCCGAGGGAAGAAAATTACGGCCGAGCATGGCCGGCAGGCCAAGGAACTGGAAGCCGCTGCCAGTCATATAAATGCCTCGCACATCTTCCGGAACATCGCCACCGGTGACGGTCAAGTTCCATTGGTTCATGCCCATCACGTCTTCCAGGGAGCGTGCCTGTCGCAACTGCCGTATCTGGGGACCCGTAAGGCCGTTCCAGTTATCTTCTCCGGCTTTGTCCAGGAGAGCGACGGTGCAAATCCGATCGGCCCCGGCATAGGGCCAGGGGTTCATCAGGACGGCGTAAACGATGCTGAAGACGGAAACGGTCGCGCCGATCCCGAGCGCCAGCGACAGAATTGCAGTCAGCGCAAAGCCGGGATGATTGCCGAACTGGCGGAAGGCGTAGCGAAGGTCCTGCAGGAAAGTGTGCATCGGCCCCTCCCAAGGGTGATCGAGCCCAGGTATTGAAGAGCAACTATCCAGCCAATTCCGTTAAGAGCCCAGAACAACTCCAGCAATGAACTGTACAGGGTTCAGCCTATAGGTACGCAATGGATGGAAAACAGTTCCACCCATGTGAGCTGCGGTTGTTCTTGTTCTCGGGCAGTCTTGACAGACGCGCCAATGGCACATGGATGGCGCCTGTATCCCACTCAAGCCAAAGGACGGCTTGTCCCCGATTCTTGCGCACACTGTGCGAGATATCGGTGTGCGACCGTCCTTAAGTGAAGGGCGCATGACTGCATCGACGCCGCGACACCTACGCAGGAAATCGAGGTCCTATGGGGCACCCGGTGTTCGTTTCCGGGTGGCAAGCTTCCGTGGATCTCGCCGGTCTTTTTCAGCGAAGCACGCCATCCTCATCGACTCATGGGCTTGCTGTCCGAAAGTGGACATCTGAGGACAAAATTGAACAAATCCGCAACCGCTTGCGTAGGTATGCATGTGGCAAAGACCAACAAACCCAATGAAAGCATCGCTGATGGATTTGGTCACCAGCATGCATCAGCAACTAGCATGGATATCTCGCGCCCAGACCTGAAAGTCAAGAAGCGCCGGCGGCAGGTCGTGACGATCGCCATTGGCGTGGTCGTTCTGGCCGCCGTCACGTTTCTCGTGATGCGGCTCAAGCCAGCCGCCCCCAACGTCGACCGTTCCGCCGTTTGGACCGATACGGTGAAGCGCGGACCGATGGTGCGCCAGGTGCGCGGACTCGGGACCCTGGTGCCGCGCGAAGACGCGATCCGCCAGATCCCGGCCCAAACCGAGGCCACCGTGGTGCGCATCCTCACCCTGCCCTGGCTCGGTCGTGAAGCCTGACACCGTTCTGGTGGAGTTAAACGACCCGACGCTGAGCCAGGAGGCCATCGATGCCGAGCTTTCGCTCAAAGAAGCGCGTGCGGATCTCAGCAACGTACAGGTGAAAGTGCAGAGCGATCTGATGGCGCAAAAGTCTGCCGCGGCAACCGTAAACGCCGACTACAACCAAGCGCAGCGCCAGGCGCAGATCGACAAGACGCTGTATAGCCTGGGCGTGATTTCCGGTCTTGCGTACAGCGGCTCTCAGGGAACGGCGGATCAATTGAACACTCGTAACAAGCTCTCGGAGCAGACCGTCCAGATCAACGAAAAGGCCATCGAATCACAGCTCGCCGTGCAGCAGGCCAAGGTGGCCCAGGCGCAGGCGATTTATGACCTGAAGCAGCAACAGCTGAACGCGCTTAAGGTGCGTGCAGGTATTGCCGGAGTGCTGACCGATCTCCCCCTTGCCGTGGGCCAACACGTAACCATTGGTACGATGCTGGCCCAGGTGGTGCAGCCGAATCAGTTGAAAGCACAGCTGAAGATCGCTGAGACCCAGGCGCGCGACATTCTCATCGGCCAACCTGCTTCGATCGATACGCATAACGGCCTGGCCGATGGCAAAGTATCGAGAATCGATCCCGCGGTGCAGAACGGAACCGTCACCGTAGACGTAGAGCTGGTCGGCGCTCTGCCCAACGGAGCACGTGATCAACTGAGCGTGGACGGCGTGATCGATCTGGAAAGATTGAAAGATGTTCTCTATGTGGGCCGGCCGGCTTTTGGCAACGAGAACAGCACCATCAGCCTCTTCAAGTTGGATCCGGATGGCAAAGGCGCGGTCCGCGTTCCGGTTAAAGTAGGCCGCGCCTCGGTGAATGCCATCCAGGTGATGGAAGGACTACACGAAGGGGATACGGTCATTTTGAGCGACATGTCGCGATGGGATACGACGGACCGAATTCGTCTGGACTAAAAGGGCCAATATCAAAAAAGGAAAACAGGAGCGAAAGCATGCAGCCACTGATACAGATTGAAGCGATGACCAAGGTTTTCTACACCGAGGAAATCGAGACCCACGCCCTTGCCGGTGTGCACCTCTCCATCGACCGGGGGGAATATGTGGCCATGTCTGGCCCTTCCGGTTGCGGAAAATCGACGTTGCTGTCGATTATCGGGCTGCTGGATACACCGACAGCGGGCAAGTATGAGCTGAACGGCCGTCCGGTAGAGAATTTGAAATTTGCCGAGCGGTCGCGCATCCGCAACCAGGAGATCGGTTTCATCTTTCAGAGCTTTAACCTGATTGGTGATCTTACCGTCGCTGAGAATGTGGAGCTGCCGCTGACCTATCGCTCGGGGATGGCATCGAGCGACCGCAAACAGCGGGTGCAGGAATCTCTCGAGCGTGTGGGCATGGCCCACCGCATGCGTCACTATCCCTCGCAGCTCTCGGGCGGCCAACAGCAACGTGTCGCCGTCGCGCGCGCACTCGCCGGCTCACCCTCGATCCTGCTGGCCGATGAGCCCACCGGAAACCTGGACTCGAAGAACGGTGAAGCGGTGATGGAATTGCTCAAGAACCTTCATCGCGAAGGAGCGACCATCTGCATGGTGACGCACGACCCGCGTTTTGCCCGCCATGCTGATCGCAATATCCACCTGTTCGACGGAAAGATTGTCGCCGAAGGTGAATTTGCCGATCACGCTCTCGAAATGCAATGACCGGGGTCTAATGACCGCGGGTCAATAAACACAGATGTATGGTTGAAGCGGACGATTCTCCCGGACGGGGCGGACGGTGAGGGCTGCACTATGATCTCGCTCGAAAATGTCGAAAGAAGCTATAAGACTGGCGCTGGCCAGACCTGGGTACTCAGGCGCATCAACCTGAAGATCGAGGCGGGCGAGTTTATTACCATCATGGGACCTTCGGGGGCGGGGAAGTCGTCACTGTTGAATGTGTTGGCGCTGCTCGATGACCAATGGTTAGGGTCGTACTGGTTCAATGACGAGGCAGTGCACCTGATGAACCGCAAGCAACGGGCGGACCTGGCACGGCGCAACGTCGGGATGGTTTTTCAAAGCTACCACCTGCTTGACGACCTCAACGTCGCAGAGAACATCGACCTGCCGCTCTCCTACAAGAACATCTCCAAGGGGGAACGCCAGGCACTGGTCGCGGACACGCTGGATCGGTTCAGCATCGTGGGCAAAAAGGATCTCTTTCCCAACCAGCTATCCGGCGGCCAGCAACAGCTGGTCGGCATCGCCCGCGCGGTAATTCATCGTCCGGCTTTGCTGCTTGCCGATGAACCAACTGGAAATCTTCACTCCTCGCAGGCGAAGGAGATTATGGAACTCTTCCAGCAACTGAACCGGGAGGGAACAACCATCGTGCAGGTGACTCACTCGGAGGTAAACGCCAGCTATGGCAGCCGGGTGCTCGAGGTTCGGGATGGATGGATGGTGCGTGACACTGCCAACCCCGGGTTGAACCAGGCTACCGAGGTGAAGGCATGAGTGATGTTTCCTGGGCGGGCAGCATGGTGCAGAAAGGTTGTCTGTGTTTTGTGCAGCGGGCCTTCTGGTCTCGACTAGCTTTGCCCAAACAACCCCGGCGGGGCCTTCGCGCCCGCCGGTCCGCAACAAGCTCCGCCCCAGACCATCGCACAGCAGGCGCAAGCGGCAGCCCAGCCGGCGCCGATTACCTACCAGGGACCTTTCCACATTGAAATGCCGCATTCACACAATCCCTTGGCGCCGTATATGCCCAGCACTGTGCCGGAACTCAACCTGCAAAACTCGCAGCGCCTCTACGACCTCATTCGCGACGGCAAGCTTTCCATCTCCCTGCGGGACGCGATCGCTTTGGCGCTCGAAAATAATCTCACGCTCGCCTCCTTCCGCTACAACTTCCCCATCGCGCAAGCCGATCTTCAGCGCACCAAGGCGGGAGGCAACGCCAACGGCGTCAACAACGCCGTCGTTTCGACCACGTCGAGCGGCGGCGTTAGCACCTCGGGGGGCTCCGCATCCTCGAATGCGACCGCCGGCAACGGCGGCCTCGTCACCACGACGCTAGGCGCCGGCGCGGCCGTTCCCTCGTTCGACCCCCTCCTCAGCTTCAGCGGCTATGTGCAACACACCGTCACCCCGGAGACGAACCTTTCCCAGGTCGGCGTCGAACTCTATAAGGTAAACAACATCGAGGTCCAATCGCAGTACCAACAGTACTTTCCGCTCGGCACCTACCTGCAGGTCAACTACACCGGCTTCCGCGCCGCCAACAACAGCCCTTATTCCGCAGTCAATCCCGAACTGATTTCCAATTTCACGCTCTACCTTCAACAGCCGCTTCTGTACGGATTCGGCCTTGCCAGCAACGAGCGCTTCATCCACATTGCCAAAAGAAACCTGCAGACCACCGATCTCGCCTTTCAGCAGCAGGTCATCGCCACCGTGACCGACATTGAAAACCTCTATTGGGACCTGGTCAACGCTTATCAGGACGTGCAGGTGAAGACCCGGTCATTGGAATACGCCAATCAAACCCTGACCGACGACCAGAAGCAGTTGGAGCTGCAGAATATTCCTGCGTTGCAGGTCATGAAAGACCAGTCTGCGGTTGCCACCAGCGAGGGTGACCTTACCATCGCCAAGGCTACGCTGCGGCACAACGAGCTGCTGATTAAGAACGATCTCACCCGAACCGACGACCCGTCGATCGACGAAATTCCTGTCATTCCGCTCGACCTGCAGGGCGGTCCCGATCCCAACGAATCGAAATCCATCACCCAGCTGATCGACGAGGCCATGAAGAACCGGCCTGAAGTCGCGATTTTCCGTAATGCGGCGGAGGTCCAGCGCCAGAGCCTCAAGGACATCAACAGCGAGCTGCTGCCTCAACTTTATCTGTACGGCTACTACGGAGGCACGGGCGCCGCCGGCCCCAAAAACCCGAATTGCACTCTCAGCGTGGATAGCTGCGCCACCAGCCTGCCCACCGACTTCGCCAGCATGTTCGTGAACACCTTCAATTACTCGGCGCCTCAGTACGAGGTTGGCGTCAATCTCGTAATCAACCTCCGCAACCGTCAAGTCAAAGCCGATCAGTTCCGCGCCGTGCTCGCGTACCGCCAGAGCCAGATTGCCCAAGAGCAGCAGCAGAAGACCCTTCGCTTCGACATCCGCGACACACAGTTCGCGCTCGTGCAGGCGCAAGCCCGCGTGGCGGCCGCGCAAAAAGCACGCGATCTCGCGCAGAACACCTTTGATATCGCCAAGAAGGAGCAAGACGTAGGGGCGATATCCAGGTATGACACGCTGGTTATGGAACAAAGCCTCGCTGTCGCGGAATCCGCGTTTTTTACCGCGCAGACTGCCTATGAAAAGGCCAAGGCGGACATTGACCGCGCTACTGGGACGACGTTGGATCGCACGGACGTCTCCATAGACGACGCAAAAAATGGCGTCGTCACCCACTTGCCGCAGAACGTAGACGCCGTGCCGGCTAAGCCTTAGCCTTAGCCTGCCCTGCCTAACTGGACTGCGGTCCTCCACTATACTTAACCTACCGTTCGAGGCAATGATGGCCACCTTCCCGCAAACCGCGAAAGAAACCCCGGGAACCCGTACGCAGGCGGAGGCGCCCAGAATACTCGCCGCCGATGATCAGCCCCATATCCTTGATGCCATCGAGTTATTGCTACAGCCAGAAGGCTACCGGGTGGAGAGAGCGCAATCTCCGCGCGAGGTGCGGGACAGGGTTGCCAGCGAAACCTACGATGCGCTGCTGATCGACCTCAATTACACGCGCGACACGACTTCCGGCGCAGAGGGTTTGGAGCTGCTTGCCCAGCTCAGTGCTCATGACAGCCGCCTGCGCATTATCGTCATGACGGCGTGGGCCAATGTCGATCTCGCGGTCGAGTCCATGCGCCGCGGCGCCTGTGACTTTATTCAGAAGCCCTGGGAAAATGTGCGGCTGATTTCCGTTCTGCGAACGCAGATCGAACTTCGCCGGGCAGTGCGGCAGGCTGAAATTCTGGAAGCGGAAAACCGCCTGCTGCGCGCCGAAGGACGTCCTGAATTGATCGCCAAGGCGGCTTCGATGCAGCCGGTGCTGGAGCTTTTAGCGCGCATTGGACCGTCGGATGCCAATGTGCTCATTACCGGCGAGCATGGCACGGGCAAAGAAGTCGTAGCCCAGACGCTGCATGCGCTCTCTTCGCGCTCGGCTCGCTCGCTGGTCGCCGTGAACACCGGCGCGCTGGCTGAAGGGACGTTTGAGAGCGAGCTGTTCGGCCACGTGAAAGGAGCATTTACCGACGCGCGCACGGACCGCATCGGGCGCTTCGAGCTGGCCGATCGGGGCACGCTCTTCCTGGATGAAATTGCCAATGTGCCGCTGCGCCAGCAGGCGAAGCTGCTGCGCGTACTGGAGACGGGCGATCTGGAACGAGTGGGCTCTTCGCAAACCAAGCGAGTGAATGTGCGTCTGATTTCGGCTACCAATGCCGACCTGCATGAAGAGTGCGCCCAGGGACGCTTTCGCGAAGATCTGCTCTTCCGCCTCAACACGGTGGAGATTCATCTTCCCCCGCTGCGCGATCGCCGCGAAGATATTCCCTTGCTCGCCGGGCACTTCCTCGCCCGCTATACTTCCCGCTACCGCAAGGCTGCGACCGGATTCGAGCCCAGCGCGCTGGAGGCGATGTTCCAGCACAGCTGGCCGGGCAACGTAAGGGAACTCGACCACGCGATCGAGCGCGCTGTTCTTATGGCTCGCGGTCCGCGCATTCAAATCGCCGACCTGGGCTTGAGCCAGGTTCGCTCATCCGGCCAGAGTCTCGATGAACTCAGCCTCGAAGCGGTGGAAAGCATTCTCATCCGCAAGGCGCTGGCTCGCGCGGGCGGCAACGTCAGCCATGCGGCGGAGGCCCTGGGATTAAGCCGTGGAGCGCTCTATCGCCGGATGGAGAAGTATGGAATCTGATCCCACTCCCGGCAACGGTAGTGATTCAGCTCCACGCGCGCATCTACGCTCCGCAAAACACCGTGAACACATCGGCCCTTTCGAGCGCCGTATCCGATTCCTCTGTCTGTTCGTTGCTGCGCCCGGATTTGTGCTCGCCGCGATCCTACTGTGGCAGGGAAAATTTTCAACAGGGATGGTCTGGACTCTCCTGGGTGGGGCCGCTTTTCTCTCCCTGATTGCGGGGGCCTTGCTCATGGAGCAGATCATTCGTCCGCTGCAGACCCTGGCCAACGTTGTCTCGGCGCTGCGCGAGTCGGATTACTCCTTTCGCGCGCGTGGTGCGCGGCAGCTCGACGCGCTGGGGGAGCTGGCACTCGAGATCAACGAATTTGCCGACCTGCTGCAGAGCCAGCGTCTCGGTGAGCTGGAGGCCTCGGCTTTATTGCGCTGTGTCATCTCTTCCATGGACGCGCCTGTCCTCGCCTTCGATCCCACTCATCGCCTCCGTCTTGTCAATCCTGCCGCCGAGCGCATCTTCCATCTGATAACCGAACGGGACTTGGGCGCGAGTGCTCACGATCTGCAACTCGCCGACGTGTTGGATCAGCCTGATCGGGGAATCCTTGTCCTTGGCGGCAAGAGCAACCCGGTGCACTGGATGGTGAGGAGATCCAGTTTCCGCCAACACGGCATCCCGCATACGCTGCTGGTATTGTCTGACGTTAGTATTGCGTTGCGCGAGCAGGAACGCGATGCTTTCCAACGCCTGATCCGGGTGATCGGGCACGAAATCAACAATTCGCTGACGCCTATCAAATCCATTGCCGGCAGCCTTCGTTCCTGGATTCAGGTCCATCCGCCGCAGCACCACTCTACGGATACGGCCGGGACAGATCCTGAAGTGTTCAGCCTCGACCGTGGTCTCAAAATTATCGAGAATCGTGCCGAATCGCTCAATCGATTCATCCAGGCATACCGGCAGCTGGCGCAGTTACCGCCGCCCGCATTGCAACCGGTATCGTTACATTCCCTGATGGAGCGTGCCGTCGCGCTCGAAACCAGGGTGGCGGTCCGGCTCAACCCGGGACCCGATATCGTGCTGCAGATGGATCCGGATCAGATTGAACAGATGGTTATCAATCTATTGCGCAATGCAGCCGAAGCGGCGTTGGCGCGCTTTCCCGAGGCGCCCTCGAACGGCCATACTCGCGACGGATGCTCCTGAAGTGTCGATCACCTGGAGAACCATTCCTCAGGCGGTCGTCATTCTGATCCAGGACAATGGGGTCGGCCTCAGTAATCCGTCGAACCTCTTCGTGCCCTTCTACACCACCAAGCCGGGAGGAAGCGGTATCGGTCTAGCCCTGGCGCGGCAGATATGCGAGGCCCACGGCGGCGTTCTTCAAGTCGCCAATCGCCTGGATGGCCCGGGTTGCGGAGCGGAGATCCGCCTTCCGTTGAGTGCATCGCAGGCCCTCGCTTCTATCGGGACAGGAAGGCAAAGCAGCGGAGAACAAGGTGTACGGGTAGGGTTGCGCAGCGCTTTCACTCATGTTGAACGCTTTGCCCACTTGCCACGAGCCAGACCTTTACCTATCCTGAAGGGCATGGAAGTCCATTTCACACCCGAGCAAGAAGCGCAGCTTGCGCAGATAGCCACCAACGAAGGAACCGAACCGGAGCGCTTGGTGAAGGATGCAGCTTTGCGTTTGCTTCAAGAGGACGCCCGTTTTCGCGTCGCCGTCCGTGAAGGTATCGCGCAAGCCGACCGGGGCGAATTTATTGAAGAAGACGAAATGAGAACCGAACTGTTACTTCTCTGATGCATACTCGCGTTAGGCCTCGCTGGTTCCGTTGGGAATCTTTGCCAGCACATCAGTGACTACCTTATTGAGGAGCCACCTACCGCGGACCGCCATGCCGACATCAGGAATGTTGTTTGACCGAGGAACTTGATAACTTTGTTCTTGCGAAGATCGACAGTGGTCGATACGACAACGCCAGCATCGCGGGCGTGTCGGACGCGAGGAAGGAACTCGGGAGTTCTTGTTCTCTCCTCTGCCCTATGTCGTCGTTTATCGTCTCACTGGACGGAGCATTGAAGTGTTGCGTGTGTTTCATACCTCGCAGGATCGGCCTTAGCGCGGCTGAGAACCGAAGGGTCTCTCTTCCTGGTTCTTAACGGCGCTTGAGCGTCTCCAGTTCATCCAGGGTGCGGGGCCAGTCGGATTTTAGAAGCCGCGAAAGACTTCGATCTGCCAGAAGTTTTCCGCCGGTCTGGCACTTGACGCAGTAATCCGTTTCATTGTCTGCGTAACGGATGCGCTGGATCGGTTGACCACAGCGCGGGCAAGGCTCTCCGTAGCGTCCATGCACCGCCATATCCTTGCGGAAGGCGGTTACCTTTTCCGGAAAGCCGGCTTTCGCCTCGTCGGTTAGTCGCTCGATCCATAACTTAAGCGTGGCCTGGGTCGCGGTATAGAGCCTTTCCCATTCCTGCGGATCCAGCTTGTGTGTCATCTTCACCGGAGATAATTGCGCCGCGTGCAGGATCTCGTCCGAGTACGCGTTCCCAATGCCGCTTAGAATGCGCGGGTCGGTGAGAGCTCTCTTGAGCGTTCGATTCTCGATCGTGAGCGCCTTGCGAAAAGAATTGAGATCGCTGGAGAGCACGTCGATTCCTCCCGGGTCGATGGAACGCAATGCCTCCTCACCCTCGAAGAGATGCAGCGATGCGCGGCGCTTGGTGCCCGCTTCCGTGAGCACGAGAGAGCCATGGGGAAAGTCAAAGGCGGCCAGATTCTGCCGCCCTGCCAGCTTTGCTCCTGTTGGCCGCCAGTGCAGGCGCCCGGCAATCATCAAGTGCAGCACCAGCCAGAGATCGCCATCGACTCCGATTGCGATGCGCTTGCCGATGCGGCGCAGCTCGCGCACGACACGACCTTCCACACTGGCAACCGGTGGCCGCGCCGTTCGCAGCAGAAATGCGCTTGCTATGCGGACGTGCTCGAGCGGCTGCCCGACGATGCGCGGCTCCAGCGCGCTGATGTAAGCGGAGATGTCCGGTAATTCCGGCATGCCTATTAGCTTGCCGGTTGCGTCGCCGTTTCGCAACGTCGAATCCAGGCCTTGCGGTACATGTGCTACACTCCTGCCCGATGAATCGACGCATGTTTCTCGGCCAGGCCGCGATGGCTTACGGCGCCTTCCTGCTAAACGCGCGGGCCCAGGGAACTTCTCATGCCCCTGGCCTGACCATCCGGGAAATTCGCGCGGTTCGTTTGCGCGACGGATTCAATAGCCGCTTCATCCGCGTCTACACCAACCAGGGTCTGACCGGCACGGGCGAGATGCTGGACACAGTCGGCGCGGAGTACATCGTCAACAACAACATCGGCCCGGCGCTCGCAGGCCGTGACCCACTGGATATTGAAGGAATTCTTCTCGACCTGTGGGGCGGGAAGCATCTTGCGGCCGGTGGCTCCCCTTCGCCGATCTTCATGCGCGGAATGGGTGGACCCTACCTCACGGCCATCAGCGGAGTGGAAATGGCGCTCTGGGATCTGGCCGGCAAAGCGCTGAATGCGCCCATATACCAGCTAATGGGCGGCCGCGTGCGCAGTAAATTGCCGGTGTACCTGCATGCAGCCAACCCGAGTGAGGCGACCAGCCTTATTGCCAAAACGAAAGTGAAAGCGCTGAAGATCGGCATCGATTACAGCCCGGATGAATGGACCCTGAAAAAGGGCTGGGATCCGAACAAGCTTTGGGGGCTTCATCTGAACACCGTGCAGTTGGATGATGTGGTGCATTTCGTCTGCCTCCATTCGAGAGGCGGTGGGCCCCACCTACGACCTTGCGCTGGAATGCCACGCACGCTATGACGTCGAGACGGCCATCCAGCTTTGTCACCTGCTGGAGCCGTTCCGCCTGATCTGGGTAGAGGAGCCAATCCCCAGCGATGACGTCGATGCCATGCTACGGGTGCGCAATGCCACCCGGGTTCCTATCGCGGCAGGCGAGAACATCTATAGCCGCTACGGCTATCGTCCGTTTCTGGAGAAGGAAGCGCTCAGCGTCATTCAGCCGGATGTTGTCGAAGACCGGAGGCCTGCTCGAAACGCGTAAGATCGCGGCTATGGCCGAAGTCTACTCGATCCCCATCGCTCCTCATGGAGTAGCATCGCCTCTGGGCACGATGGCGGCTGCTCACGTCGCCGCCACGACGCCGAACTTCATGCTGCTTGAATTCACCCACTACGTCGATAAGTCCTACACCTCGCTGACCGAGCCGGTTTCGCTCGATGACGATGGCTTCCTGGAGGTGAGGACCACCCCCGGAATCGGCGTAGCGCTCAACGAGGATGCGGTGAGAGAAAGGACAGACCCTGAATTCCATCCTCTCTAAGACTGCAAGCGAAACCAGGGCCCCGCGGATCGTGGGCATCGGCGAGTTGCTGTGGGACCTTTTTCCCAGCGGCCCGAGGCTGGGCGGGACACTGACAAACTTTTCTGTCTTCTGTGCTCGACTGGGAAACCGCGCTACCTTGGTCAGCAGCGTGGGTGACGATGACTATGGCAGAGCAGCCCGCACCATCCTTACGCAGCCTAACCTTGATCTGGAGCAGCTACAGGAAGATGGAGCTCATCCGACCGGGACCGTCGAAGTTTCCTTCTCCGCCGATAAGCAGCCCCGCTACATCATCCATCGCAATGTGGCATGGGACTTTATTTCTCTGACTCCTGAGCTGCTTGAAGTGGCGCGTGCTGCGGATGCCGTCTGCTTTGGAACCCTCGCCCAGCGGCTTGAGGTTTCGCGGTCAACCATCCAAAGCTTTGTTGAGGCCACCGCGCAAGGGTGCTTGCGGGTATTCGATGTAAATTTACGCATGCCTGATTGCACTCCCGAGGTGCTTCACTGGTCGATGGCGCACGCCACCATCATCAAGCTCAGCGATGAGGAGCTGCCGCAGGTTTTTTCCCTGCTGAATGACCGGGGTCAGGACAGCACCAGGTGCCGGCGAGTCCTCAGGCCGCGGCCCATGTGCTGCTTGGAAGAATTCCCCGCCTGCCAACTGGTAGCTACGACGCTGGGTCCCCATGGATGCCTGCTCACCACCCGTGAGAGCTCATTCGGGCATCCGGGATTTCCTGTCCAGGTGGTTGATACTGTCGGTGCGGGCGATGCTTTCACCGCCGGCCTGGTGCACGCCTACCTGCGCGGAGCGTCCCTGCCGCAGATGGCGGAGATCGGCAATCTTTGCGGCAGCTATGTGGCTTCGCAGCCAGGAGCTACTCCGCCGCTGTCGCGAGATTTGATCGAACGCGTCGGGGCCTTGCTGAGGACAAGCTAATGAATCGTCGCATATTCCTCGTTTCGTCCGGTGCGTTTTGCGCGATGCCCGGCTGCCTTGCGTGCGCTTGCTCAAGCAGCGCTGCCGGCGGCGCTCAGGGAAAAGCTCATGCGCGATCCGTTGCGGCCGCAGTTCCATTTGCTGCCCAAGGCAAACTGGATGAATGATCCCTGCGCACCTCGATTCTTTCGCGGCCAGTATCATATGTTCTTCCAGTACAACCCGGGCGCGGCGGTCTGGGGAGACATGCACTGGGCGCATGCCGTCAGTCCTGATCTCATTCACTGGAAACACATGCCGGTTGCGTTGTCACCCACTCCGGGATCCTATGATGCATTTGGGTGTTTCACCGGCAGCGTGCTGCCCGGCGCCGAGGTGCCGACCATCCTCTACACCGGCGTCACCCAGTCGTCGCCCGAGACGATTCGCGGTGAAGGACTGCGCGAGGTGCAGTGTCTTGCCACCTCCACCGACCCCGATCTGCGCACCTGGAAGAAGCTGGATAAGCCAGTGTTGGAAGGCCCGCCGCCTGGTTTGCAGGTGACTGGTTTTCGCGATCCCTGCCCGTGGAAGGATGGAGATACCTGGTACCTGGGTGTTGGTTCGGGCTTTACCAAGGTCGGCGGCGCGGTGCTGCTTTATACCTCGCCGGACGGACGCAATTGGACCTACCTGTCATCCGCTGGCGCAGGGCAAGTGGAACGGAAGCACCAAGACCAACCCTGTGGCTACGGGGGAGATGTGGGAGTGTCCCGACTTCTTTCCTCTTGGGGACAAGCATGTGCTGCTCTACTCCACCGAGGGCAAGGTCTATTGGGAGGTCGGCAGGTTCGATAAGAGCGATCTGCGCTTCCATTCGGAAACCAGGGGGCTGCTCGATCACGGTTCCTATTACGCGATGAAGAGCATGGTCGACGCCAAGGGCCGTCGCATTCTTTGGGGATGGGTGCAGGAGACGCGTACGCCGGACGAGTGCAGAGCTGCGGGATGGGCGGGCGCGATGGCGCTGCCTCGTGTGCTCTCACTGGGCGCTGACAACGGGCTGCGCATGGATGTTCCGCCGGAGTTTGCTTCGCTGCGGAAGAATACGCAGAAGGTGCAAGCGGGGCAGAGTGCGCCCATCGAGAACCGAGCCGCTGAGATCGTATGTAGTTTCAAAGCAGGGGAGAACGCATGCGGATTGGAATTGCACGGCGGCACTACGCCGCTGTTCGTCATTCGCTACGCTGGAGGCAGCAAACCATCGGTCAGCGTGGGCGGCAAGATCCTGCCGCTCTCGCCGGACCAGGACGGCGTATCGACGGTCCATCTTTGGATGGATGGCTCGATCATTGAGACGTTTGTTGACCGCAAAGAGGCCATCACGGCTCGTTGCTATACTCCATCGCCGGCGGGCATTCAGCTCGCGTGGACTGGAGCCGCTGATGCGCTCGTGAGCCTGACGGTATCGGGCGGCACGCCTATTTCGAATGACCGTCTCACTACCTAGATTTTTAGCAACGGCATGCTATCGTTTTTGCATGTTCCGTTCTGTTTTCGCTTTGCTCTGTCTGGCCAGTTTTCAATACTCCGCTGCGGCAGCGATCCCGGAGACCTTTCATTGCAATGCTGCCGCGCATGAGCCTTTTCTCGATCAGGCGAATCGCTTCATTCTGACCACGCTTCGCTATCCACCGGTGGAAGCGACGCAGGCTGGATATCATGGCGAGCCCAGCGCTCCTCTGGATAATCGAGCTTGACGACTCGAGCCCGGCGACCATTGCCGCCGAGCGCGCCTTGTTCATCTCCGGCAAGCTGTGCTTCGCAGCCGCGAAGGCGGGTACGCCAGAAGAGGGAGCGGATCTTGCGCTCCTCCGCGACAACATCGAGTCCACTCTCTTTCAGATCGATGTACTGCAGGGCTACCGCTACCGCCCGCAGGATTATGTCGAGATGATCGGCTCCGGTCTGTTCTTTCCGCTTACCTCGACGGATGGCACGGAGCAGTCGCGGCTCTCGTCTGTGCTGGCGCGCATGGAGCAGATTCCGAAGATTCTCGACGAGGCTCGCCACAACCTCAAAGAGGCCGATCCGGTATTTCTCGATACGGCCTTGGATGAGAATGCGGGGAACACAGCGGTCATCGAGCAGATCGGGAGCATGATCCCTGCCGGGTCGCCGCTGCGGCCGCGTTACGATGCGGCATCCAAGGCGGCGCGCGCATCGCTCGACAGCTATGCCAGCTGGCTCAAAGACGACCTGGCCCACAGGCCGCATACTGTCAGCTGGCGCACAGGTCCTACGGTCTACGCGAAGATCTTCGCCTACGCCCTTGGCCCCGGCACGCATGAAACTCCGGACTCGGTGCTCGCCGCCGCAGAGCGGGATCTGCCTCGGGTTCGCGGCGAGATGTACGCGGTAGCCCTGCCTCTGCATAAGAAGTGGTACCCAGACCATGGCGATCATAGCGACCTGAGCGGGGACGCGCTCCAGAACAAGATCATTGCCGAAGTCATTGACCGCATCAATCAGGACCACGTACAGCCGGATCAACTTCTGGGGAAGGTCAAGGCTGAGGCCAGCGGGATTCGTGCCTTCATCGTGGAGAAGAACCTGGTCACCTTGAGTGATCGCGACAATATGCGCATCGTGCCCACTCCTGTTTTTGAGCGCGGAGTTTATTCGGTCGCGGGCTTCCATTCCGCGCCGGCGCTCGAACCAAGGAGGAAGCGGAATACTGGGTTACTCCCATCGATCCCAAGATGCCCAAGGAGCAGGCCGAGTCGAAGCTGCGCGAGTACAACAACTGGATGCTGCTGTACCTGACCATGCACGAGGCGTTGCCCGGCCACTACACGCAGTTCGAGCACGCGAACAACCTGAAGCCGTCATCGCGCCGCGTGCTGCGCGTGCTACTGGGGAACGGTCCCTATGTAGAGGGTTGGGGAGAGTATGGAGTGAAGGAAATGGAGGACGCGGGGTACGCCAACCATGATCCTCGCTTCGTCCTCATGGTGCAGAAGATTCGACTGCGCGTGATCGCGAATGCCATTCTCGACATCCGCATGCAGAGCCGCAACATGACCGACCAGGAGGCGCTTGACCTGATGGAGAACAAGGCGTTTCAGACTGCGGCCGAGGCGCAGGGAAAGCTGCGCCGGGCCAAGCTGACCGCGGGTCAACTCATCACCTACTATGTCGGCTACCACCAGTGGATCAATCTGCGCGACGGTATCCAGCAGCAACAGGGAAGCGCCTTCTCGCTCAAGCAGCTTCAACGATACCGCTCTCGACGAAGGACCGCTGCCCATCCCGATTCTGCAACCATTACTGGAACAGAAGCTGATCGGTCATTAAGGCTCAGGCGTGAAACTTCTTCATGTACTTGGCGTCGACGGCGAGCGCTTCCATGATCGGGCCCTGAAATTCTTCCTGTTCCACGAAGGCGTGGCGGATGTGGCCGGTGGCCGCCGCGGCGGCGAAGATGGGCGCGTAGTCGATGGAGCCGGTGCCGAGTTCGACTGAGGGCGGCTTGTTGTCTTTGAAGTCCTTGATGTGCAGCATCACGATACGTGTCGGATATTGTTTCAGATAATGCACGGGGTCCTGGCCGCCCACGATCACCCAGCCGCAGTCCAGCTCGAAGCTGACTTTTGCCGGGTCGGTGTGTTTCAGGAGCTCATCGTAGGGAAGGATGCCATCAATCGCACCGAACTCGGCATAATGATTGTGATAGGCGAACTTCATGCCCGCGGCCTCGACCTTGGTCGCGACCTGGTTGAACTGGTCAGCACTCCAGCGCCAGTCACCGAGAGTGAGCGGTCCCTTGGCCCCTTCCTGCTGATGCATTGGAGAAGAGCAGACTACATAGCCAACGCCCAGAGATTTGCAGAAGGTCAGGATCTCATCGAGGTGTTGCCTGAGCAGCGGCAGAGGATAATGGGCGCTCACGCAGCGCAAGCCGGCCGCCTGCATGGCAGCCTTTACCTGCTCCACGGGAAGGTTGAAGAAGCCGGCAGCCTCCACTTCCTTATAGCCGACGGCTCCGAGTTGCTTGAGGGTGCCGGCATAATCCGTAGGCAGCAGAGTGCGCACCGAATAGAGTTGCAAGCCGACGGGCAGCCCCAGTGAGGCACCGCGGCCAACGCCGGTGTACAGCAGGGCGGCGGCTGCGGAAGTGGAGCTGATGAAGCTGCGTCTGGTAATCGACATTACGAATTTCCTCCGGAAACAGTCAGTGACCTGTCTACTCCATGAACCAGCCGTGGGTCAACCGGAAGGACTTCCCGGTGAGCGCCAGCGTCTTCTAAGCGCGCGTGCTACTTCGCTGTGCAAACGAAATTGGACGCGTCTCTGGTATCTCCTGTTCCCTGATACTGGGCGGTCGCGGGATAGGGGCAGAGCGGGCGCTTTGGAGGCGGCGCGCCGTTGATTTCATTGGGCCCCAAGCTGGTGGCGATGATCTTGTCGGGCGCGACTCCATGCTCTACCCAATCGACCACAGCAGCCAGGGCATCGAAATGGGTCGCCCCTGGGCCACCGCCGCAATGCGACATGCCAGGGACCATGAAGAGGCGGACCGATTGATCAATCGGCTGGCCGGCGGCGGGATCGGCTTTCGCCCGCGCGACTACTGCATTGTAGTAATTGATGGATTCTCCCGGGGCCACGAGCCAGTCTGCCCAGCCGTGATAGATGAGCAGCTTGTGGCCGTGGGCACGAAAGGTGTCGAGATCCGGGCTGGTTGCATTTACGGTAGCGGCAAGCTTTAGGGTAAAGATCGTGTTCTGATGATCGAAATCGAATTGGCGCCAATCCCAGTCCGGTCCAAAAGCCCATTGAAAGATAGGGGCGTAGGGAGGGATTGCAGCCGGGCCCGGTATACGATCCAGACCTTCCCAGCCGAATTCGCTGCCTCGGGGCAGCCCTGGATAGAGACTTTCGCCGGTTCGCGGATTCTTGGGCCCGTCATAGATTTCCTTGACCGTCTGCACCTGGTCCGCGGTCAGGCAACCCTCCTGGCTCGTCCCCTTGCACTGCAGAACTGCCGGATCGAATTGACACTTCGCCGGATCGGAAATCACCCCGTCTTTGACGCCATCGAGGGCGTCGCAGGCATTCGTGACTGCCTGAGAAAGCGCGAAGAGTGCGGCTGCGTGCAGGTAAGTAGCGGGAGATTTCTGGTCAACGGCAAAATTCCAGAGAATGCTGACGTGCACGCCGGTGCGGTTATTGGCTGCCGCTCCGCCGACGATGCCATCGTAGTCATCCGGGTAGCGTTGAGATTCCATCAGGGCTTGCTCGCCTCCGGTGGAACAGCCGGTGAAGTAGGAGTGCTTGGCATCGCGCTCGTAATAAGCATGCACGATCTGTTTTGCGACCAGTGTCATTTCGTGGGTGGCGCGGTATCCCCAGTCAGCCCAGCGCTCCGGTCGATTGACGAAGATGCTCGCGGTTTGGCCCGGCGGCGTCGCCATACCCATATCAGTGTTGGCCACTGCGTAGCCGCTCCGCAGCCCCTCTGCCAGGGAGTTGTAGGTGATGGTGCCGGCAAAGCCGCCATTACCGGTGCCTTCGAAACGCTCGTTCCAACCGGACTGAGGCATCCAGATCTCGATGCGGATGTCGGAGTCGTGGCTGGGCTTCAGCGTGGCGGAGACACGGCAGAAGGCTGGGAGACCCCTCAGTAGCTTTCCGACGGGGGGTGAGAACTTGCCGGACGTTACCACTTCTGCCTTGGTAATCGTGGTGTTCGGTAACTGCAGGGCTGCCAGACCTTCGCAGGTGGCGAAGGCGCGCGCATGGAAAAGCGCCAGCCCCGCGAGGGCGAGGATGGGAAGGCTCCATCTTGTTTTACTGGGAGTCAACAGCGCCGAGTTTACTAGGAAGGGTTTCGCCCTGCAATTGACTGCTGGGGTGCGGATGTCAGCAAAATCCGCAAAAAACTTAGGAGTTAGCCTTGGAAGCGGTGTCCTCCAGAAGTTTCGCTTAAGATCGACGGTGGAGCTTTTGCAATGAATATGGCCAATCACTTTCCCAAGATGCTTGAAATGGGGCAGAGCTATCCGCCCTCGCGCAAACTGGATTTTCACACCCTTATTAAGGAACAGTTCGCGCAGGAGGGGCTGCGAGAGAAGGTCACGCCCGGTATGAAAATCGCCCTGGGTGTCGGTAGCCGCGGCATCACCAACCTGAAAGAGATTGTGAAGGCGGCGCTGGAAGTCCTGATCGAAGCGGGAGCGCGGCCTTTTATTGTGCCGACGATGGGGAGCCACGGGGGCGCAACAGCGGAGGGCCAGATCCAGGTGCTGGCTGGATATGGAGTCACGCCGGAGAGCATGGGCGTCCCTATCGAGGCCAGCATGGCGGTGAAGAAGATCGGCACCGCCTTCGACTCGGTGGATGTGGTGTTCGGTGTTCCGGCGTTGGAGGCGGATGGAGTGGTGGTGCTGGGCCGCGTCAAGCCGCACACTGATTTTCGTGGAACCCTGGGCAGCGGCATCCAGAAGATGATGGTGATCGGCTTCGGCAAACAGGTGGGGGCTAACAATGCTCATATGGCCGCTGCTCATCGGGGGTATGAGGTGGTGCTGCGGGAGTTTGCCCGGGTGATCCTGGGCGCGGCTCCGATTTTTTGCGCCATCGCACTGGTGGAGGATCAGCATCATCAGACAGCTGAGATCGAAGTGATGCGGCCGGAGAATATCGTGCGCGATGAGGGGCGGCTGTTTAAGAAGGCGGAGTCTCTGCTGGCGCGCTTGCCTTTCGATGAAATCGATCTGCTGATCATCGACCGCATCGGCAAGGACATTAGCGGGTCTGGCATGGACACCAACGTGATTGGCCGCGACATTGATGGATACAGGGCCACACTGCATTCCACGAGTTCGGTGACGCCGCGCGTATCCCGTATCTTTGTGCGTGACCTGACCCCGGCGAGCAATGGCAACGGCGTCGGGATAGGCATGGCGGACTTCACTACTGCACGTTTTGTGAAGGCGCTCAATCTGCAATACATGTACATGAATGCGCTGACTTCGCTTGGGTTGCTGCCGGCGAAGATTCCCATCTACTTTGATAATGACCGCGACGCGATCGAGGCAGCATTGGCTTCTCTCGCGGCGCCGGATCCGGAGAAAGTGCGGGTGGTGCGGATCGCCGACACGCTCAACCTGGAGAGGTTTCAGGTTTCGGAGGGGTGTGTTGGGGCGACGAACGGGCATGCGGGCGTGAGTACCGCGGGCGTAGCGCGCGAAATGGAATTTGATTCGGCGGCGAATTTGCTGCCGCTGTGATTGGCGGGCCTAGGTTGCGGATGGTCCGTACGGTCTTCAGGATGGCGATTGGATCCGGTTTTGAGTGCGACTCCCCCTGAATTTCAAGCCCCGATAACCAGCTCTTCCTCCCCTAACTGCTGGGAAACGCTCCCTCCCTTTGACCATCGAGCCTGCGTGCGCTTCGGACGCCAGCTGGAGTCCCACCCGTCACATGGCGGGGGCGAAGGTGCGGACCCGATTCCACCTCGTTCCTCTAGGTACCTTTTCCTCTCTGAATTGCCTGGGTCGCTGCCGGGGCAGACCAAGGTGAACGCCCCGTCCTGTTGCTTCGGGCGTTGTGCCGCTGATAGCATGGTGTCGCGCGATTGACGCCTTGGTGGTGCAGGATGAAGCGTGGGATTTGGTCGGTTGCCTTGGTAGTGCTGCTTTCCGGGGTTGGGTTTGCGGCCGAGCCGCTTTGGAAGGCTAGCTGGATCACACATCCTACGGCTCCGCTGCGGGAACCGATCGTGCTCCACTTTCGGCGCACGCTGCAATTGGATAGCAAGCCGGCACGGTTTATTGTTCATGTCAGCGCGGACAATCGGTTCATCCTCTATGTCAATGGGCATCGGGTGGGCGATGGCCCTGCGCGCGGCGACCTGCCGCATTGGCGCTACGAAACCTTCGATCTGGCTCCGTATCTTTCTGCGGGCGCAAATCTCGTAACTGCCACTGTGTGGAACTTTGGGATTTATGCGCCGGCGGCGCAGATCACTGATCGGACGGCTTTCCTGGTGCAGGGCGATGGTGCGCTCGAAGCCGGAGTGAGCACTCCTACGGGGTGGATGGTGGCTCTCGATCCGGGCCGCATTCCGGTTCCGCGAACGGCCGGCGGCGTAGATGGCTACATGGCTAATGGGCCGGGAGAAGAATTGAACGCCGCGGCCTACGATTGGCAGTGGAATGATCCTGCCGATGCGAGCGGCGCGTGGGTGGCTGCCGCGAGTCCGATGCGGGAAAATATCTATCCTTCAGCGGCCCGCGCCGGGTTGGAGGGAGAGCAGGTCGACAACTACTGGGGACTGGTGCCGGATGAACTGCCGCATATGGCGTATACCCCCACGGATGCGGGCGCAGTGGTGCGGTCGGACGAGCCAGGCGCCAAAGGGTTTCCCGCGAAGCCGGTGACGATTGCGGCCAATCGCCATGTGCATTTGCTGCTGGATCGCAAGACGTTGACCACCGCCTATCCTCAATTGACGGTTTCGGGGGGAAAGGGCGCCAACATCCGCTTGACCTACGCGGAGGCGCTCTATGACGCAAAGCAGCAGAAGGGCGATCGGAATGAAGTGGGCAACCGCCAGGCGTTAGGAGTGCACGATAGCTTTCTTGCCCGACGGCGGCGCGCAGCGCACGTTTGAGCCGCTGTGGTGGAGGGTGTGGCGGTATCTGGACCTGGATATTCAGACGGCCGGCGAGCCGTTGACACTGGACTCGCTGCAGGCGGAGTTCACCGCCTATCCCTTTGAGGAGCGGGCTTCGTTCGAGAGCAAGGATCCCGAGCTGGCGCAGATATGGGATATCAGCTGGCGAACGGCAGCAGCTCGATGCGCACGAGACCTATATGGATACTCCTTATTGGGAACAGTTACAGTACGTGGGCGATACGCGGATCCAGGCGTTGATCTCGTATGCGGTGACGGGCGATGACCGGCTGGCCAAGCAGGCACTGAGGAGCTTTGATGACTCGCGCATTCCCGCCGGGTTGACGCAGAGCCGCTATCCCACTTCGCAGCCGCAGATTATTCCCACGTTTTCCCTGATATGGATCGACATGCTGCACGACTATTGGATGTATCGGCCCGATGCCGCGCCAGCGAAGGCTGGATTGCCGGGCACGCGCACGGTGCTGGATTGGTTCGAGCAATACGAGCAGCCCGACGGTTTGCTGCGCAAGCTGCCGTGGTGGAGTTTTGTCGATTGGGTATCGAGCGGAGAGCTGCCTACCTACGACGAACACGGGGAATCGTGCACGACGACCCTGCACTACCTGGGTGCTCTGATGGATGCGTCCGATCTGGAGCTGGCACTGGGCGACCAGGATCGAGCTGCCCGGGAGAGTCATCGAGCACAGCACGTGCGCGCGGGCTTATATGAAAAATGCTGGGACGCGGGGCGCAAGCTGCTGGCCGACAATCCCGCCCGCAACGCATTCAGCCAGCAGACGAATGTGCTGGGAGTGCTTCTCGATGTGATTCCGCAGCGCGGAGCAGCAGGGCGTTCTGCGGCAAGTGATGACGATCGCACCGGGGACAACGGACGGGCGGGATCCTGAGCTCGTCGTATTACTTTCGTTTCTACCTGGCGCGCGCCCTTGACCATGCCGGGATGGCCGATCAGTATCTGGCCAGCTTGAAGCCATGGCGCGACCTGTTACCGCTGCATTTCAGTACCTGGCCGGAGACGCCGGGCCCGACGCGGTCTGATTCGCATGCCTGGAGTGCGCATCCGGCGTACGACCTCTTGACGCTGGTCGCTGGGATCAAACCGGGATCGCCGGGCTTTTCCTCGGTCCGAATTGGTCCGCACTTGGGCGATTTGGGCCAAGTGACAGCGGAATTTCCGCATCCTAAAGGCATGATAAAGGTGCACTTCGAGCGCAGTGGCAAGGCACTGAGAGGGACGGTGACACTACCGCCAGGGCTGGAGGGCGTTTTCGTCTGGCGAGGCAAGGAACAAGCTCTGCACGCCGGAGTTAACGAGGTTGCTGCTATCGACCCGGCATTATGATCCGGCGGGGAATCGATTTTAGGCCGCGACCATCCTATTCTCTGTGCAACCAACGGAAAATATGGGATTTAGTGGCTGGCCGAGATTTACGGTGGCAAAAAATATTTGCCAAAGGGGTAAAATTAGCGGTTACTGTGGTACCAGCCCGCAACTGTGGATAAAGTATTTTTAACTTGTCCGCATTGGCCGAATCACGGTAAGGTTTGGTTACCAAGGGGCAGTTGTAAATATTCGCCGGACCCCCCTCACCGTCGATTTGCCCGCCAAACGAAGCATCAAATTCTTGTTATTTGCAGTTTATTTCGGGTCGTGATGTCAGGCGACACTGCCATGAGAGGGACGATGAGCATTGCAATTATTACCGGTTCCGCCGGTCTGATTGGTTCGGAAGCAACCTCCTTTTTTGCCAAGCTTGGGCTTGATGTTGTCGGAATCGACAACGACATGCGCAGCAAATTCTTCGGCGCGGAAGCGTCGACCGCATGGAATCAAAGCCGGCTGAAATCTGAGCTGGGCAAAACCTACCGTCACTCCGACTTTGACATCAGGGACACGGAGCGTGTCAACCGCCTGTTTGCGGACTTGGGCAGCAATATCACGCTGGTGATCCACACCGCTGCGCAGCCGTCGCATGACTGGGCCGCTCGGGATCCCCATGTCGATTTCTCAGTAAACGCAGTGGGCACATTGAATCTGTTGGAGGCGACGCGGCAGCATTGCCCAGACGCCCCGTTTATTTTCACCTCAACCAATAAGGTTTATGGGGACACGCCCAACCGCCTGCCGCTGATCGAGCTGGACACGCGCTGGGAGATCGATCCCACGCACGAGTACTGGGTCGGCATCGATGAGCGGATGTCGATCGACCAGACGCTGCATAGCCTCTTCGGTGCTTCGAAGGTATCGGCGGACGTGCTGGTGCAGGAGTATGGCCGGTATTTCGGGATGAAGACTGCTTGCTTCCGCGGCGGGTGCCTGACTGGTCCTAACCATAGCGGGACGCAGTTGCACGGCTTTCTGGCTTACCTGATGCGCTGCACGGTAACCGGTCGTCCGTACACGGTGTTCGGATACAAGGGTAAGCAGGTACGCGACAACATCCACAGCGCTGACTTGATCAATTGCTTCCATGAGTTTTTCAAGAAGCCGCGCAGTGGAGAGGTTTACAACATCGGCGGTGGCCGTTTCAGCAACGCGTCGATGTTGGAATCGATCAAGATCTGCGAAGAGGTGGCGGGCAGAGAGCTTAACCACACCTACAAAGAAGATAACCGTACCGGCGACCATATCTGGTGGATCAGCGACACCGGCAAGTTCTCCGGACACTATCCGGAATGGAAGCAGAAGTACGACGTTCGAGCGATTCTGCAGCAGATCTATGAGAACAGCCGCGATCGGGTAGAGGCCGTATGATCGACCGCGGCAGGAGAAATCTTCTCGGGATAGCCATCAGCGCGGTCGATTACGAGTACGCTGTGGATAAGATCATCGAAGATGCGAAGGCCGGCCGGCGCTGTGCGACCACGGCGTTGGCGGTGCACGGTGTGATCACGGGCGCATTGGATCGCGCTCATCGTTATCGCTTGAACACCTTTGACCTGGTGACTCCAGACGGTCAACCGGTGCGCTGGGCGTTGAACCTGCTTTATGGCACCAAGCTGAACGACCGCGTCTATGGACCGACCATGACGCTGAAGGTATGCAAGGAAGCGGCGTTGCAGGGGATCCCGGTCTATTTTTACGGGAGCAGCCAGCAGGTGCTGGATAAACTGTGTGCGCGGTTGCCGGAGATTTGCCCTGGTTTGAAGATTGCGGGAGCCCATCCTTCGGAATTCCGGAAGTTGTCAGCGGAGGAGCAGAAGCTGGCGGCGGACCGGATTCGCGACTCGGGAGCGAAGATTGTTTTTGTCGGACTGGGTTGTCCTCGACAAGAGGTCTTTACTTACGAGATGAGCACGCAGCTTTCGATGCCCATGCTGGCTGTGGGCGCGGCTTTTGACTACCATGCCGGTCTGCTGGAAGAACCGCCTGCTGTGTTGCAGCGGTTTGGTTTGCAATGGCTGTATCGGCTGGCACAGGAACCGGGACGGCTTTGGCGGCGTTATCTGTTCACCAATAGCCAGTTCGTAGGGTTGTTTCTTGCTCAGTGGCTTCGTTTGTGGCGGCCGGAGTTGGCGGATTGCGATCCTCCGCTGGCTGAGGTTCGGTTCGGCTGAGCGGTTGGTTTAGGAATAAGAGCGGGCGGCGTCTTCGACGCCGCCCGTTTTGTTGGTGCGCCCGGCAGGGCGCACTCACTTGGAGGTGTAAGTCCTCTACACACCCGGCAAGGGGAAGTGTTAGCTGAACGGCAAGGGTGTCCATCGCGAGGTGGAATCTGAAGGAAGCTGTAGGCAAAGCGCTGGCCTGACGAACAGCAAGCGGATAGAGGCGTCACGGTGGGGTGAGCGGGCCAATTTTCGCAAAGCCCAGTACTTGCACGGAACGCCGTGATGTAGATCCGACAGGCATAAGCGTGAAAGTGAGTGCGTAATACCCGGGGAGATCTGGCGACTTGCCTTTGGGCTACCGGCGTCGTGAGGCGCTGGGATGAGCCGCCAGAAGTCAGCAGCGGCCGTAGTGGCTTCGCGCAAGCGGAGTGAAGGGCCAAACGTGAAACACGGGAGTAGGAAAGCAGACCTCGATGCGAGACGACGAAGCAGAAGCATACGCAAGTATGGCCAGCTCGGAAGGAGACAGGCGGAACCTGTCTTGGGCCGATTCTGGTGCTGAGTCTGGCGCGGCGGCTGCCAGGCAACCGAAACCGGAGGCATTGCGGCTGATGGAAGCCGTAGTGGAACGCAGCAACATGTTCAGCGCCTATGGACGCGTGGTGAAGAATCAAGGAGCGCCGGGAGTCGATGGACTGACGGTTTCCGAGTTCAAGCCATGGCTTCAACGGCACTGGGCGCGGGTAAGACAGGATCTGTTGTCAGGCGTATATCAGCCGGAGATGGTGCGCAAGGTGGAAATACCGAAGCCGCAAGGCGAGGTAAGAATCCTGGGCGTTCCTACCCTGGGTGACCGTCTGATTCAGCAGGCACTCAATCAGGTACTGCAACCGCTGTTCGACCCGGAGTTTTCCGAGTCCAGCTTCGGCTTCCGTCCCGGACGCAACGCGCATCAAGCCGTCGAAGCGGCGCAAGGCTATGTGGCGGCAGGTAAGCGGTGGACCGTAGATCTCGACTTGGAGAAATTCTTCGACCGGGTAAACCACGATGTGCTGATGGCACGGGTGGGGCGCAAGGTGGAAGATGGACGGGTATTGAAGCTGATCCGGCGCTATCTGGAAGCGGGAATGATGGAAGGCGGGGTAGCGAGCATGCGGACGGAGGGTACGCCTCAGGGCGGTCCGCTGTCCCCACTGTTATCGAATATTCTGCTCGACGATCTTGACCGGGAACTGGAGCGGCGCAGGCTGAGCTTCTGCCGTTATGCGGATGACTGCAACATCTACGTCGGAAGCAAGCGCGCAGGAGAGCGGCAGATGCAGGCAATTACGGCGTTTCTGGAGCAGAAACTGAAGCTGAAAGTTAATGCGTCCAAGAGCGCAGTGGCGAGACCGTGGGAGCGGAAGTTCCTTGGCTACAGCATGACGTGGCATAAGAAACCAAAGCTCAAGATAGCGCCCCAAAGCCGCAAGCGTTTGGTGGAGAAGATCCGCAAGACGATGCGGGCAGTTCGCAGCAGCAGCTTGCAACAAGTCATCGAGCGGCTCAATCCCGTCCTACGGGGATGGGTTGCTTACTTCCGGCTCACCGAAGTCAAGGGTGTGCTGGAAGAACTCGACGGCTGGCTCAGGCATAAGTTGCGGACCCTGCTCTGGCGGCAATGGAAGCGCGTTTATCGACGGGCTCGAAATCTGATCAAGGCTGGGATAAGCACAGAGCGAGCGTGGCAATCAGCCACCAATGGGCGTGGCCCATGGTGGAATGGTGGCGCGCCGCACATGAATCAAGCCTATCCCAAGTCCTGGTTCGACCGTATGGGGCTGGTTTCGCTGCTGGAAACTCGGCGGCGCTTCCCGTCTGTTTCATGAACCGCCGGATGCGGAACCGCATGTCCGGTGGTGTGGGAGGACGGCAGGGGCGACCCTGCCTCCTACCCGATCCCAGATCTCTCACGTCGCTAACGCCCGCTAGGGCCAGCCAAGCGTGCCCGCCCCGGCGTGTCATGGGAACCCCAGCGGCAGAATCCGTGTGAGAACACCGCAGACTGACCCAGTCCCGTAGGGACGACTGAAAGTGGCCCAGGACGCTAGCTAGGCCTGGGTAGAAATAAGGGCCATGAACAGTCCCGAAGGGACGGCTGAAACTACCCCAGGATGTAGTGCTGGGGGTGCCCATGATCATCTTTCAAAGTTCAGGCTCACCCAGGACTGCCGTCCTGGGACATTCTCAGCCGTCCCTACGGGACTGGGTTAGTCTGCGGTGTTCTGCACGGATTCGGCCGGGCTGGGCTCCCATGACACCCCGAGGCAGACACGTTAAGCCGTCGGGCCTTAGCGATAAGAAGGATCTGCGGGGACTACAAGTCCAACCCGCTTTTCTTAACCAAAAACTAGCGGAATCATGTTCTCCTCGATATGCAGCCACAGCGGAGCTTCCACTTTGCAGGAGGTCTTCGTGTCCTGGTACGCCCTTGATGATCCCAATGACCCGCAACTTGACGAATTGGCGAAGCAGTTCCATCTTCATCCACTGCACATTGAGGATTGCCGCAGCAATAATGAGCGACTCAAGGCCGAGGGAACGGACCAATACCTCTTCCTGATCCTCAAATATATTCAGTCGGTGGAGGAGGGGGACCTGGGCTTTGCCAATGTCTATCTTTTCGTGGGCCGCGATTACCTCATCAGCGTTCGGGACCCCTCCTGCAAGAGCGACGAGATTCTGCAGCGAGCCCAGAAGGCGGGGCCAGAGGAAAAACCATCGAAGCTTTGTTATCTGATCATGGATAGCATTGTCGACTCTTACTTTGTCTCCATCGATCATAGCGACGACCGCATCGACGACTTGCAGGACAGGGTTCTCGACAATCCTTCACCGCAAATCCTGGAAAGCCTCTTCGAACAGAAGCGTAAGTTGATCGAGCTGCGCCGAGTCCTGGTCAATCTCCGCGACGCCTGCATGTCGCTGCAGCGCGAATCCGGTTCCATCCTCCCCCCGGAACTCTACCCATTTTTTCGCGACGTCTACGATCACTCGTTGCGCCTGCTGGATATGGTGGAGACCCTTCGCGACCTGCTCAACAACACCTTTGACGTGTACCTGTCGAGCGTTGCCAATCGCACCAACCAGGTAATGAAGGTGCTTACAGTGCTGAGCACCGTCGCTCTTCCAGCGCTGGTCATCTCCGGTATTTACGGGATGAATCTCAAGGGGCTACCCTTCCTCGAGTCCGATCACGGAACCGAGATTATCGTAGGCGCAATGGTCGCATCCACTGGCCATGGTGCTCTGGATGCTCAAGAGGTTTGGTTGGCTTTAAACCTATACGCTAGCGAATTGTCCTCAGGAATTCATGGAAAGGTCTAGAATTCTCTTCGATCATGCCTTTTACGCCGAGCACCATTGCCGCCCTGGTCATCGCCGCGAGTTTTGCGGCTGGGCTCAATGTGTACGCAACCGTGCTGACGCTCGGGCTTCTGGCACATGCGCATTGGGTAGCCCTGCCGCCCGGTCTTGAAACGCTTTCCAACTGGTGGATTATCGGAGTGAGCGGAACCCTCTTTGCGGCGGAATTCGTCGCCGATAAAATTCCCGGGCTCGATCTGCTATGGAACGGGCTGCATACCTTTATCCGCATCCCTATCGCTGCGCTGCTGGCTTACCGGGCCACGACTCAGCTGACTCCCGAGATGCAATTGCTGGCCACAGCAGTGGGAGCTGCGATTGCTCTCGCCGCACATGGCTCCAAGACAGCGGCGCGGGCGCTGGTCACCCCCAGTCCCGAACCGGTATCAAACATTGCCCTGAGCAGCAGCGAAGATGTGGCCGCAGTTGGGATCACATGGCTGGCTACCCAGCATCCCTGGGCCGCCGCCAGCATCACGCTGGCGTTGCTGCTGGTGACCCTGCTGATGATGCGGTGGGTGATCAAGGCCTTACGCGAGTTGTGGTGGAAGGTGCGACCGGCCCCGGCGCAGTAGTGCTTTTACCCTTTGGCGGCGGCACGGCGGGTGTGTACCGGCATATGAACGGGCCGAATCACTTCGGTATCACCCTCCGGAAGCACGCACACCGAACCAGCGACACCGGCGCGTCTCGCAGCTGCCATCAGGCGCTCGACCGGTTCTTCCATCGGCTCCTGAGAAAGCCGAAAGGTGCCATAGTGCATCGGGATCATCTGCTGTGCGCCCAGGTCGAGAAACGCCTGTAAAGCTTCTTCAGGGCAGGTATGCACGCCGCGATAGCTGTCTGGGCTATACGCGCCGATAGGCAACAAAGCGATTTCCGGCTTCAGGCGCTCGCCAATCTTCGCAAAGCCGTCGAAATAGGCCGTGTCGCCGGAGTGGTACAGGGTATGACCGCCGCCACGGATCACGTATCCACCGAAGCCCCGATGCGTGTCCTTGAAGAAGCGTGCCCCCCAGTGCTTGCAGGGTGTCATAGTGATCTCAAGACCGCTGATCGACTTAGTCTGCCACCACTCAAGTGTGACTACCCGGGCGAAACCCAGGTCGCTGACCAGGTCCTCAACTCCCCACGGCACCACGGCGATCGGCGCCCGTCCTGTCATTTTCAAGGTATGGGCGACGATCCGGCGCAAAGATGGCCGATTGAGGTGATCCATATGCGCATGGGAGAGCAACACCATGTCGATGGCTGGGAGTTCCTTGATCCTGGCTCCGGGCCGGCGCAAGCGCCGCAACGCGATCAGTCGCTCGGCGAAGACCGGGTCCATCAGTAGTTTCCGCCCAGCGATCTGGATCAGGAACGATGAGTGGCCAATGAAGGTAACAGCCAGCTCCTCCGGGGATACCAGCAGGGGCTTCTTCGATTCTCCGGTCATCGGCCTGAATGCAGACTCGCCGACCAGTGTTCCCAGCGACTGCATTTTGAGCAGAACCGCGCTTTTGCGCTTGACCATTGTTTTCACCCGCTACCCTAACTACTTAATAGATTCGCCCACCCGGTTGCGAGATGCCATTTCCACCGGCACAGCGACCTTTGGTTCCAAAAACGCTTTAAGGTACCACAAGTTCCGGGCATCCCCGCTCACGGCGATGGGCCCGAGGCCGACCTGCAGATGCCTCTAGTAATAGACGGAGAGCAACAAGGAATGATTGTGCCCCAGGTTAAAAGGCGGCAATTTGGTGTCTAGGGTAACTGAGGCGTTACTCCAAGGTTGTACATGAGGAACGAATAAATGTCCGCCGCGGTATCGAGCGCTTTGCTGGTGTTGCTGGCTCCGTGACCGGACTGCGTATCGATGCGGATCAACACCGGATTGGCATGACTCGCCTTCTCCTGCAGCGCTGCAGCGTATTTGAAGGAATGCGCCGGTACCACCCGATCGTCGTGATCCGCAGTGGTAATGAGCGTCGCAGGATACCTCACGCCCTGGCGAATATTGTGCAGGGGAGAATATCGATACAGTGCTTGAAACTCTTCCGGATCGTCGCTTGATCCGTAGTCTGCAATCCAGTTCCATCCGATGGTGAACTTCTGGAAACGCAGCATATCCATGACCCCAACCTGAGGCACGGCGGCGCGAAAGAGCTCCGGCCGCTGGTTCATTACCGCTCCCACCAGCAAGCCCCCGTTCGATCCTCCGGAGATCGCTAGTTTGGCCGGCGAAGTGTATTGGTTGGCAATC
>CAWCAZ010000049.1:0-37626 GCA_963793525.1 uncultured Acidobacteriaceae bacterium | reverse complement strand
ACCATCGTGATATGTTTTGCACCTGCTCCAGTACATCCGGTGGAAGGGCCGCGTCCAGATAGCCGGAGATGTGTTCCCAAACGTGTTTGCACTCGAGTACCATGCCCACCTCCTCCGTTTGGGATCTACCTGCTTCAACTCGTGGCGCCAGATTTCTTTTGCAGCATCATGCGCGCGCGATGCAAGCGGACTTTCACCGCGGCTATGCTGATGCCCAGCGATGTCGGCGGCCTCATTGACGCTTAGTTGCTCGATGTCTCTCAGCTGGAAAACCTCGCGATAAATCAGCGGCAGAGCGGTGATGGCTTTTTGCAATAGCAGCCTGATCTCTTTGCGCTCCAGGGCCTCGGACGGTATCTCTTTCCAATCTCGTAAAAGCGCCGGCGACATATGGCCCTGCTCTTCCGCTGGCTCTCCAGCGACTCCATCTTGACCGTATTCTGATGGCGAATACGGCTTCGTGCCTCGTTCAGGGCAATGCTCACCAGCCATGTGCCGAATTTGGACTTCGCCCCGAAAACTGGAGAGGTTGCGAAAGGCCTTGAGAAACGCTTCCTGGGCGGTGTCTTCCGCATCCGCTTCGTTGTGCAGAAACGAGAGAGCCATGACGTAGACCCTGCGCTCATAGGGACGGATCAGCTCGTGAAAGAGCTGAGAGTCGCCGGCAAGGATCTTGGCGATCATCTGTGCTTCGTCCCGCACTTCGGTAGTTGCCGCCATGCACGCTCTCTACAGAGGTTTAGTATCCGCGCCCAGCACGCGTCCGTTCCCCGGCGTTTGCGCGAAGAGAATCAGATGGTGTTTCTGCGCCGCCTGAAACTTGACCGGGACCTGGACCTGCACTCGTTGCTCCCCCGCGCTCCGCATCTTGGCCACGCGGGAGAGGGATCGCGCGACGGCGACGTGCTCCAGGTTCTGACCAGAGTTCTCGCCGCGCAGGACGTTGGAGCGATCGGAGTCGTCGGCAAGGACTGCCATAAGATCAACCCCTTGGGCCGGCAAATCGCCGCTGACGGAAAAATTCACCTCCAGTGCGTTTCCAGCCACGTTCAACGAGAGAATCCGGAGTGATACGCGGGGATGCGGTGCTTGCTCTGCCTGCACCGCCCGCACCAACGCAACGCGGTCGCTGCCGACAATCTGCTCTGCGCCGTTGATCACCATCTGCGGAGTGTATACACCCTCCAGGTGAAATCGCTCACTATAAGCATTTTGCCGGTCAGTGTAGGCCGCAGAGGAAAAGGGATCGGACCACCCGAGCCCGTTCCAGTACGTGACATGCTCGCTGATGCCGACCACTAACTGATCGCCACTGGTCCGGCTCCCGTTCACCTGCCGGAGCAAAGCATCCGCGGGAGGGCAGCTGGAGCACCCTTCCGAGGTGAACAACTCCACCAGAACCACCTTCGGCGCCGGAGCATCCACCGCCGTCTGACCCTGCAAGCCCATGGCAAGGGCAAGAGCCATTCCTGCGGCAATTCGACTGGATAGTCTGTACATCGTCCCCCGGTTGCGCATGAGACGCACACCCCGCCGGAAGAGTTACAAGCCTTTCTGCCCAGGGCTAGGCCTCGGAAACGGCCCGGCTCTCCTACATGTTTGTGTGACCGGCGCGCATCTCCTCATTAAATGCCGGCTTGGTGAGATCGAGAGCCTGCTGCAGGCGGGCGCGAAACTGGGCTTCGCGCGCCAATAGCGCAGGGGTAGCGGCAGCAAACTCCGCGCCGCCGTCTTTCTCCCCACTCAGGGCCAACAGCCCTTGGCCGGCCAGCGCGGCGGCCATCCGGACCAGGTCTTCCGGCGTGGTATTGAGGTATTGCGCATCCCGGGGGTCTGCGATCCATACCGGCTGCGAGTTGCCCAGTACGCCCGAGAGCCAGAAGGCCTTCGCCAGCAAAAACTGCTGGCGGCTTTCGTCATCGGTGTCGGTGAAGAAAAACTTCTTTTGCCAGCGGCTGTAATAGCGGGTGGTCACAGGAACGGGTTGGCGATTTCCGCTCTTGAGCAGTTCCAGCTGCCCCTGGTCCAGCGTCTTGCGAATGGCGCTGTAGATGAAGGTCTCGGCATAGGGCTGTTCCGGGGCAGGGACGATCTCTGCGAAGGTCACGGTCATGCTGGCGGAAATCTTGGCGTGGAGAAGGGAATCGGTGCCGTCGGCCACGTGGACCACCCCGTGGACAATGTAGGTATCCGCACCTGAGACGGAGCGGTGGAAGGGCCAACGGAAGTCGCTGAAGATGATCGGCATACCGTCCACGGTTACATAGGCGTCAGGCCGCGGATTGCGCAGCCGTTTGGCCTCGTCGCGCAAGTGCGAGGTCATCTCCGGCAACAGCTCAGGCCGGTTGAAGTCGAAATCCTCGCTCAGCTCCAGCCGTAGCGTGCGCTCGGCAGGAGCGTCCTTGGAGAGCCCGATGCGGAAGATGGTAGTTGGGCGGCCATTGAAATCGATCCCCTCTTCGGAGGAGAGGACGGTCAAGCCGGCGCTGGCGGCGGCGGCGCCGAGGGCGGAACTCAGGGCTTCTTTCGTGGACATGGTTCTGCTTTCCTGCGTAGATCTAATTGATTGTAGTCAGCTTTGTACTAGAGCACGAACTTTACAGGCTGACACAAAACATGAGTTTTCCCCAGGCCTGTGAACGCGTGCCCTTAATCACGCCGCCCTTTCCGAGCTGGGCTGACGTTTAGTGGTGGGCCTTGGCGGTCCGGCGAACGCGGTTTCGTTTAGTTCTACACAGAACTATCGGCAAGGGCGAAGGCGACCAGGGTGCGGCCATGCCGGCCGGATGATTGCTCAAACTCCTGTAGCAGCTCGCCTTCGAGGCCTTCAGGATCGACGGGCATTTCGCAGGCTTCAATCTGCTCCTCGGTGGCCCCGTGATAACAGAGCTCGCAGACTCCGAGGCCCTGCTCCGAGCGAACCGGGGGCCCAAAGACGCGGCAGGTCATGGGCCGGGCCAGGTACAGGTCACAGAGGCCGGTGGCCGGATCGAGGGCCGGGCAGGGCTCGTCGTTGGCAAAGTCCTCAAAACGAGCTTGAGCCTCTTCCGAAGGGTCCAACAGGCCCGTTATGGGATCACCAGGGAAGCCGGGGGCGAGGCGCTCGACCGATTTTCGCGCCCGCTCGCGAACGGACTGGGCCCGTTCCGGTTCGTTGCCGATAAGGTCCTTAAGCCCCTGCTGCAGACGGGCCGCGTCGAGCTGATGGATAGCAAAGACGCCGACGCAGCATTGTGTGCAACCGGGCCTGCAGACTAACCAACTGCCACTGCGGCGCGCAGTGTCGGCCAGCGCTGCATCAAGGATTTGCACCAATTGGGCGTCGTCTGCGGGAAGCATAAGACAAGGCTAAATCATCGTAAACCCGGAAAAATAAACGGCGTCTATACACTTGTGGCCGTCTTGCGCCATGAATAAGCCCACTGAGACATAAATTGGTAGTGAAAAAAAGATGAAACCCCGGCAACTTTCCAGTAGGGTTAAACGTTAGAGAGTGTAGATAAACTCGCGCCCCGAGGAGATTCGTTGAAGAGATCGTCGCCCTCCCCCCGCGTTTTAGGTTTCTTGTCGCTTTTGCTTGGCGTTTTGCAGGTGGCAGCGCTTCTGGTCGCGTTTGAACGGCCGGCACGAGCTTATGTCGATCCGGGATCCGGCTTCGTTTTCCTCCAGGTTGCCGGATCCATGTTCGCCGGCGCGGCCTACTATATGCGCCATCGCTTGAAGCGGATCCTCCATTCGTTACGCAGATCATCTCCAATTTCTTCGCCAGCTGGTACTCAGACAGAGGTCGCAGAGAACCAACCATGATCCAGGGCACGTCGCAAGACATTGCGACGTTTCGCGATCCAGCTGGGTCGTTGCGCATTCATGGCGAACAGGTTCTGCGAACGGTTAATCCTCTCTACGCAGCAGAATCCCTGCGCTTCCTACAGTCCGACTTAGCCAGACGCTGGACAGAGCAAGGCCATCTGGTCGAGAGCCAAGTGCTTTCGGCCGAAGCAGACCAGCCCCTCCTCTTGCAACATCCGCGGGTCTTCTTTCCTTCCTATCCTTGGGAATGGACACCGGGGCAATGGGTCGCGGCCGGGGAACTGACGCTCGAATTCTGTAGCCAGTTGCTCCATGAAGGCTGGATCCTTAAAGACGCCACCCCGCTGAACATTCTCTTTGAGGGTTCGCGCCCCGTTTTTGTCGATTTGCTATCGATCGAGCGGCGGGACCCCAGCAGCCCTTTGTGGCTTGCCTACGGTCAATTTGCCCGCACCTTTCTCCTCCCGCTGGCAGCGTATAACCACCTTGGCTGGCCCCTGGCAGCTACCCTGAATCGCCGTGATGGCTATGAGCCCGTCGACCTATATCCGTACCTTTCGGGCCTGGAGCGCTGGAGCGCACCCCTTCGTTCTCTGGTGACCCTTCCTTATCTATTCGAGAAACGGAAAGGGGGAGGAGGCGGGGCGCCGCCCAGGCTCAAACAGGAGCCGGAAATCGCATCCGCCGTTCTGGAACGAAACTTCAAAGGCTTTGCTCGCGCGCTGCACGCTTTGGAACCAAAGGGACGCGACTCCCGTTGGAGTGAGTACCAGACAGCCGCCGATCATTACACAGACCAGGAGCGGCAACACAAGCAGGAATTTGTCGATCGGGCCATGCAACTGCTGCGCCCCGCCTCAGTGCTCGATATCGGCGGCAACACCGGCCAGTATTCGCGTATTGCTGCCAGTGTGGGCGCGCGCGTAGTCGCCTGGGACACCGACGTTGCTTCCTCCGACCTCAACTGGAGAAAAGCCAGGACTGCTGGCCTGCCGATACTGCCGCTGGTTGCCGATGTGGCCAGGCCGACTCCTGCAGTGGGCTGGTGTAACAACGAGTCACTCACCCTGCTGGAACGGGCGCGCGGACGTTTCGATTGCGTCATGATGCTGGGCATCCTGCATCATCTGCTGCTTGCCGATCAAATTCCCATGGCCGACGTGGCCGCCCTGCTGTCATCGCTCGCACGCCGTTCCAGCATCGTAGAGTGGGTTCCCAAGACCGACGTGCGCTATATCGACCTGTGCCGTGGGCGGGACGAACTCTATGAGCATCTGCATGAAGATCTCTTTGTGGAGCAATTCGCCCGTTATTTCACGATCATGGCTCGTGAGGAATTGACCAACGGCCGCGTCTTATTTCTGTTTGAGAAAAAATGACCCTCAAGACCATCCTCCAGGGTTTTGGGGCGGCGATGCTGGTCTTGCTCCTGCGCGTTTGGCCGCTGCTTTCGTCTCGCCATTCCGCTTTCTATCACAGCTTCTTGCCCATGCAGAGCGTGGTTTGGGGCAACCTGATCGACGTAACAGTGCTCTCCCTGTTGTTGGCAACCCTATTCCTGTTTCTCCAAAAGGGTGACGGCGGCGTACGCACATTCCTATGGGCGCTGGTCTTCGCTGAGTTGGTCCCAGTTGTGGTGAGTGATGTATTAGCTGTGCGGCAAATGTCGTTTCCTCGTTTGTACATCGAGTTGCTGTTCTGGGGAGCTTTCCTGGCCGCTCTGGTCCTGCGCTCGATGCAACCCTTGCTCTACAAGCGTTGTGTGCATGGATTTCTGGTGCTGCTGCTGCTGGCGGGTTGTGGGCTGGCGTGGGTGGTTCCCGAGCTCCTGTATTTTGGCTTGCGAGCGCAGCCGCACGACGTTGGGGTGCCGGTGACGCGAGCTGGATTGCCTAATGTTGAAGATCCTGCGCCGGGCGGCGGCCGGATCGTATGGCTCCTTTTCGACGAGCTCTCCTATAACCAGGCCTTCGATCATCGCTTTCCCGGTCTCACCATGCCCGCATTTGACAGGCTAAAAAGCGAGAGCATCTCGTTCAGCGATCTAAAGCCGGCGGGTTATAACACGGAGCGGGTGATTCCCTCCTTCTTCCTCGGCCATGTTATCGAGAACCTTGTGAGCAATCTGGATGGAGTGCCCAGGGTTACCCTGGCCGGACAAAAAGGCTGGCACGCTTTCAATGCCAATGAGACGCTGTTCGCAGATGCCCGGCGCCTCGGGTGGACAACCGGGGTGGTCGGTTGGTACAACCCATACTGCCGAATTCTCGCGGGAACGCTCGATTATTGCTACTGGAGAATGGGAGACGGTCTGTGGACGGGAACCAGCCCGGACCAGTCTGCCCTGGAGAATGCGGCGGCGCCGCTAAAAGAGATACTACGAAACTGGCAGCGTAAGAGCGGCTTCCCGGCGGAAGAAAAGCATGCATCCGATCTGCAAGCGCTTTTGCCCCAGGCTGAGGCACTGATCCGCGACCAGAGCATCAGTTTTGTCTTCATCCATTTGTCTGTGCCGCATCCTCCGGGAATTTATGACCGTAGACCTGGACAACATCACGTCACCGGTACGTACATCGATAATCTGGCGCTGGCCGACCATACTCTGAGCCGGTTGATGGCGACATTAAGAGCGACCGCTTTGGCTGACAAGACAGCTGTGATCGTCTGTTCCGACCACTCCTGGCGCGTGCCCTTGTGGCGACCGACTCCGCAATGGAGTAAGGAAGAAGAGATTGCCAGCCAAGGTCGCTTCGACCAGCGGCCGGTTTTGATGATCCACTATCCCGGACAGCAAAGTGAGCGGGATATCACCGCTCCCTTCGACGTGATCCGCATCCATGAAATCATCGAGCGCATGCTGCGGGGTCGGCCAGCATTGCCTTAAGGCGCCCGGGCACTTTCTTCTCATTTGATCCAGTGCTTGCAGCCGTCGCTCGTAGTTGGTGCATATCGAATACCAGGATATGGTGGGGGTCGCCCAGGGGGCGGATGTCCGCTATTGGATGAATGCACAGGTGTGCCTGCATTGCCGGGCTGTGCGCGCCAGCCCAGTAAGGCTCTCGGACATCGTAGCAATCGCCGTTCGGCTGGGGGCGGACGGTAGCGTAATAGTCCACTCCAAGTTCATCAAGCGCCTGCACCAGGGGCTGCTGACGACGAATGCGGTCCACAAAAGGCTTGTCAGCCACAAGCCCTTCCAATTGCAATACGGGCGCCGGCATCAGGTACGATGCCAATCCCGCGGTATCGCCCATACCGTAGAGGCCAGGATGGGTCGCAGCAAATTCCTGCAGACCGAGAGCTCGTTGGAAGGAGAGCACGGCTTCCCTTTCGTTTCGCACGCGATCCAGGATGATTACCAGCGAACAGCAGGTGACTGCTGCCGCCAGCCACAACGAAGCCGAGCGGGTGAGTGGCATCCACCGTGCGATCAATGTTGGTCCTAACAGCGCACAAACGGGAACCAACGGGTAGAGATACCAGATCCACCACATCGGCCAATCGCTCGAGAAAGAGAGGACACTGTAGAAAATGATTGGGTGGAGTGCGACGCAAAGCTTTACTCTGCGCCGGTCTGCTGGAACCGCACCGTCTGCGTCCGCACGTCCACGAAGCATATGCAGCAGGAAAAGGGCGCACAGCGCGAGAGAAGGCCAAGTAAAGAGAATATTGATAGGTCGGGGAACGCCAAGTATTGAGACTGTACTGGCCGAAGGGAACCATGTGCTCTTGAGATTTTTGGCAATGCCGGAAATCGGCAGCATCGTGCCGAATTCGATTCGATTGATCGCGAAGTAAATAGCTACGGGTAAGAGTCCGGCGCCGAAGTAGAAGAGTTGCTTCACAGCGGTGCGCCGCCCGCCGGACGGCGCGATGAGGGTCAGGCCACCATATGCGGCAACCACAAGGCATGCATCGAGCCGACTCAGCACCAGGGCGGAAGCCAGCAGCCCACTCACGAACGCTGCTCCTGGCGTTTGGCGCTCCAAAGGCCACGCGGCCATGCGTTCCCAGAAAAGTGAGAGACAAAAGAGAGCGAGACCGATCTCCATCCCGCTTCGCGAGAGAACCGCCATGCAGGTGATAGAGAGCAAAGCCCATGCGAGACCGGCATCCCCTCCGATTCCGAGGGATGACTGAGTACGGCGGAGCGCGCGATAGCTGCCGCAGACCAATACCCAGATCAGCACGCTCAGCGCGACAAAGAACGACAATTGGGTGCGAAAAAATTTATAGAGAAGAGCAATCGTTAACAGCCAAAGCGGATGGTATCCGTTGGTCGTCTGCAGGCCGTTGAAGGTGGAAGCGCCGTGAAGTGCAAGGTTCTTTGCGACGACAAGATAGTAGAAAAAGTCATCCACGAAGAAGGAAAGGTACAGGTCACCCTTATCGGCAAAGTGAACCATCAGGGCCGCGAAGTATGCCGCCATAACGATGATCGGCAAGGCGACGTTCCATTGCAGTAGCCGCTCCTTCTTGGGGGGTGCCGATTCCCGCGCAAATGATTCTTTATCAAGGCGAGAGCTTCGCGCATCCATCTCGTTGATATCATAGACGAGGAGTGCCGCTCCTTCGCACACAAGCCCGGCTGAGCTATCGGGTGAAGCAATCGAGACGAGTCATGTGCGGCCCACGTCTACGGGGCAACGGGTCCATATCAAAGGCATGCCTTGATGGTGCCGGAGCATTCGCCCAGCCCGATACTCACAAATCCCGTCCGCTCACAATATCCGCGAAAAGTGATCTCGTCACCATCCACCAGAAAACCGCGCTGCTCACCCGTGGCTAGAGTGATGGGCTCGGCAGCGCGCCGGGTGAGTTCGAGCAGGCATCCGAGGGACTCGTTCGTTGGCCCGGAGACAGTGCCGCTGCCGAGCAAATCGCCGGGCTGAAGATTGCACCCGTTGCTCGCATGATGAGTCAGTAGCTGAGCGACGGTCCAGTAGAGATAATCCAGATTGCCGCGGCTAAGGCGGACCGCATCGCACCCTGTCGCGCGCATGCGAGCGGAACGAAGGTAAACCTCGAGGATAAGGTCGATTCCGCCCTGAAGCCGATCCTGCTCCGAGTCCAGGTAGGGAAGGGGGCGCGGGTCCTCAGGCGGTCGCGCAAACGCCGGCCCACGAAAAGGGGCGAGCGCCTCCATAGTGACGACCCAGGGTGAAATGGTGGTAGCAAAGCTCTTGGCCAGGAATGGCCCCAGAGGCTGATACTCCCAGGCCTGGATGTCGCGAGCCGTCCAGTCATTCAACAGACACACACCAAAGAGGTGCGAGGGAGCGCGATCGATGGCGATCGCTTCACCCAAGTCATTTCCCGGCCCGACGAAGAAGCCGGCTTCGATCTCGTAATCAAGCGCCTGGGTGGGCGCGAAGTGAGGCGGTGCGCCGGCAGCAGGCAAACTCTGGCCAACCGGGCGTTTCACGGGTGTGCCACTCATAACGATCGACGATGCCCGGCCGTGATAGCCGATAGGCACATATTTGTAGTTGGGCAGGAGCGGATTCTCCGGCCGGAAGAGTCTGCCCACATTCGTGGCGTGATGGATCGATGCATAGAAGTCGGTGTAGTTGCCGATCGATGCGGGCTTGAGCATGGTGACGTCTGCCATCGCGCGCAAGTGAGGGGTTATGGCCCGTTGATGATCGGCAGCATGGGGATGATCGGCACGGAGGAGGTCGCTGAGACGGGCGCGCAACGGTGAGCAGCATTCCGGGCCGGCCGCCATGAGTGGGTTGAGCGTTGCGGCGGCGCAAGCCTCTCCTGTTTCCGCGGCAAGCGACAATAACAGGCCGGCGTCGCAGCAGCCGCGCAGGTCTAGTATCTGGTCGCCGATGGCTACGCCGATGGCAGGCTGCGTTGCACTTTGGAATACGCCAAAGGGTAGGTTCTGGATCGGAAAGGCGCAACCGGGACGATTGGCCGAGGCCACCCAGCTTTGCCGCTGAGGATCATGTGTAGCATTCATGGTTGCATTTATCGGAGGGGGCTCCCGGTAAAGTGTTTTTTGAGCGCCTGCCACACCTGGAAGTAATCGCGCTGCAGGGATTCCGTCTCCATCGCGAAACGGGTCGGGTGAAGTACCAACTGGGTCTCGAACATGAAGGCCAGGGTATCCGCGAGATACTGAGGCTTGAGTTCGGTCTTCCCGGCCCGCTCGAAGGTTTCGGCATCGGGCCCATGTGCCTGCATGCAGCTGTGCAGGCTGGCGGAGCCGGGAATGAAGCCTTCGGCCTTGGCATCGTATTGGCCGAAGATCAAGCCCATGAACTCGTTCATGGCGTTGCGGTGGAACCAGGGCGGACGGAAGGTGTGCTCGGCCACCATCCAGCGCGGAGGAAAGATGCCAAAATCAACGTTGCCTGAACCCGGCACCGCGGTGGGCGCGGTGAGCACGGTATAGATCGAGGGGTCAGGATGGTCGAAGCTAACGGTGTTGATGCAATTGAAGTTCGCCATGTCGTACTTGTAAGGCGCATAGTTGCCGTGCCAGCCAACCACGTCGAGCGGCGAGTGATCGATTCCTGCGGACCACAGCTTGCCCTGGAACTTGCACAGGCTCTGAAAGTTGCCGTCTACATCCTCAAAGGCAGCGACTGGAGAAAGAAAGTCACGAGGGTTGGCCAGTCCGTTGGCGCCTATGGGGCCCAGGTCAGGCAAACGGAAGGGGAGGCCATAGTTTTCGCAGATATAGCCGCGCGCAGATGCTTCTAGTAGTTCCACACGCATCTTGAGGCCGCGGGGAAGAACACAGATTTCTCCGGGCGCAACATCCAGAATGCCCAGCTCGGTGAAGAACCGAAGCTTACCCAACTGGGGCACGACCAGCATTTCTCCATCGGCATTGGAAAAGAAACGGCCAGACATGCTTTGGTTGGCGGCATAGATGTGCATTGCGCAACCCGTTTGGCCTGCCGGGCTACCGTTGCCGGCCATGGTGATGATGCCGTCGAGGAAATCACAGGGCGATTCGGGAATGGGCAGCGGATCCCACCGGAGCTGGTTGGGAGTAGCCGAAACCTCGTCAAACGGCCCGCTGCGCAGGTTGTTCTGCGGGAGTTCGACAAAGGGCCTGTGGGTGACCGAGGGGCGGATGCGATAAAGCCAGGCGCGGCGGTTGGTGGCTCGGGGAGCAGTGAAGGGGGTTCCGCTGAACTGTTCGGTGTAAAGCCCAAGGGTCGACTTCTGGGGTGCGTTCTGGCCCTTAGGCAAAGCACCGGCAACCGCTTCCGTCGCAAATTCGTTGGCAAACCCCGATTGGTACTGCAGCTTCGACATAAATCCTCCCTGCTGTAGCTGTATACCGGAGGATGTATAGCATTGCCAACTTGGGACCCTGGTCCACCGATTAGGCAAGTTTTAACGCGCTCAACGGCGGTCGTCGCCGATACTGCGAGCAGAGGCGCTCATATGCCTGGTGCGCTTTACAGCCAAAATGGAGGCTGGGCCGGGAAAATTTACCTCCCCGTTACGTTACAAGAGGTGCCATCCGTAACCGCTGGGAAAGAGAAGCAGAAGGACATTTTGCATCCAACAAGGGCAGACTAAATGCGGTCTCACAAAATAACGCTGCCCCCGAAAAGACGTGAGGAGTGGTCCCGGCTGGACCACGAAAAGCGTGCCGCATCATAGGGCTGTAACCGATCGCGTAACCGCAGGGGGCATTTATGCAAACAACCGGCTGGCGGGATAGACAGGTTCAGAACCATGCGTCGCTGCGTGAGACAGCATCGAGCGCGTGGTTTCCCATTTTGGCGATGCTGGTATGCGCGCCCGCTGCGTGGCCGCAGGCCCAACCGGCGTTGCCGACGCTAGGCGCCGACCAGGTAGTGCAGCGCCTGATGGAGAAGAACAAGGAACGCGCGGAGACTCTGCAGCACTACACGGGGACACGGAGCTATCGCCTGGAATATCGTGGCTTCCCTTCCGTTGCAGAGGCGACGATGGAAGTGGAAGTGAACTTTGACGCACCCGCTTCCAAGCGATTCACCGTGGTCAACTCTACCGGGTCGAAGCTGATCCAGAGCCGCGTCTTTCACCGGCTTCTGGAGAGCGAAGAGCAAGCCGGCGATTCAAGCAACCGAAAGAACACCGAGCTAGGTCCGGATAACTACACCTTCTCTCTTGCCGGGACCGAGGGCACAAACTATGTGCTGAATGTTGAGCCGAAGGCAGACAGCCGATTTCTGTATCGAGGCAAGATCTGGGTGGACGCACACGACTTCGCAGTCACGCGCATCGAGGCGCAGCCTGCCCGGAATCCATCGTTCTGGACGACGAAGTCCGAGATCCATCACACCTATCAAAAAGTCGACAATGGATTCTATCTGCCGAAGGAGAACAAGACGGTGACCAGTGTCCGGCTGGGAGGAACGGCGACTCTGACCATCGAATACCAGTCTTACCAGGTGACCATCGCCAAGCCAGTTGCATCGGCAAGACGGATCTCCTCCGGTGGCAGGATCTATGTGGCCGGACGGCGGACTCAACGCCGAAGTAGCAAATTTTGTCTCGTCGAGAAGATGATGCGGTAGAGCACTTCACGATGCTTTATGGGAAATCGGCGCATCAAGCCGAAAGTTTGTGTGCCGCAAAAGCCGCACCGTACACTGCTTGAAAATCTATTCCTATTAGTTCACGTCTGAGTCGTCGTCAGTGGACAAGATCACGCGCCGCCGGCCAAACATGCGAGCGTCCAGCGAATAGCCTCCCGGTCCGAGCAATCCTAAAGCAGCGGTATCGACAATCGAGAAGACCATGTGCACTGCATCGACTCCTCGTAAGCCAAATGTCGCCGCCAGCTCGATGCAACAACAAAGCGTACACAGGATGGGAGTAAATACTCCGAGAAAGAAAAGACTGCGAGCACGGTGAGACCGACGAAGGCCCATTGAGGCAAGACGAAATCTCCGCGCGGGAACGCGATCATGAGCAGCATTGCAGCAGCCGTTAACCTTAACAAAGCTAGCGCAACGCCTGCCGCTCCCGTGGGAAACATGGAGAAGAGTCTTTGCATTGCACCGACTCTAACCATCTCTTCAAGACCCGACAAACGCGAAAAGGGGGCCAAAGCAACGACCCTTTTGAGGGGGTTACGGAAGGTTACCGGAGATGAATCTGGGTCTGTTCGCGAAAGTGATTCTCCCCAATGCGGCGCACAGAGATAGAATTGCCCTTTCTCCCGCAGTTGGGTTGAGGGGCGGCGAAATGGGCTCCGCCGGCGCCAGCAGCGCGTTCAGAGATGACCGATCATGGGTAACCAACAGCCAATCCGAGTGCTTACGGTAGATGACCATCCGCTTTTGCGGGGCGGGATTTCGGGCGCGATAATGGCGCAGCCGGACATGACCGTGGTGGCTGAGGCGACCGATGGAGACGAGGCAATCGCGCTGTTTCGCGTGCACCAGCCCGACATCACGCTCATGGATCTCCGCATGCCCAAGGCCAACGGAATCGACGCGATCGCGGCAATTCGCAAGGAGTGGCCGGCTGCTCGCATCATTGTCCTCACTACCTACGGTGGCGATGTACAGGCTTTGCGCGCGTTCAAAGCGGGAGCTTCCGGGTATCTCTTGAAAAGTATGCTGCGGACGGAGCTGATCGATACCATCCGGCTGGTGCACGCGGGCCATCGCCGCATCCCTCAGGAAATCGCCGTCGAGATGGCCGAACATGTCGCTGACGATGCCCTCACCAGCCGGGAGTTGGAAACGCTTCGCGGGGTCGCCAGCGGCAGCTCGAATAAGCTAATCGCCGAACAGCTTGGTATCTCGGAGCACACCGTCAAAGGCCACCTCAAGAGCATCCTCTCGAAACTCGGCGCCACCGATCGTACGCACGCTGTCATGATTGCGCTAAAGCGCGGCTTCCTCGACATGTAATTTTCATTCTTCAGGAAGCCTTGGCCGCGTCTAATGACTCATGCGCGTCATTACTCTTGAAGAGCACTTCAGCACCGAATCCGTCGTTCGAACTACACGAAACACGCGGTTCGTCGAGCAGCAACCCAAACTCCTCGATCTCACCGCCGGCCGCATTGCAGACATGGACGAGGCCGGCATTGACCTGCAGGTCCTGTCCCTGGTTTCCACCGGCATCGATGCGCTCGACGCCGCGACCGCGACGCCATTGGTCCGCGACGTCAACGATGAACTGGCAAGCGCAGTGCGTGCCCATCCCACCCGCTTCGCCGGCTTTGCCAGCCTTGCCTTGAAAGATCCTCATGCCGCTGCGGCGGAACTGGACCGCTGCGTGACGCGCTTGGGATTTCCAGGAGCCCTGGTGGACGGCACCACGGGAGGCGTCTTCCTTGACGATCCTAGCTTCCTCCCAGTCTTCGAAGCCGCGGCTCACTTGAACGTTCCCATTTATCTCCATCCAGCGCCGCCGCCGGAACCAGTTCGCCAGGCATATTTCTCCGGTCTTCCCGGGGATCTGGGTTTGCTGCTCTCAATCGCCGGCTGGGGCTGGCATGCAGAAACGGGCCTGCACACGCTTCGGCTGATTGTTTCTGGTGTATTCGATCGTTTTCCCGCGCTCCAACTCATCATTGGACACATGGGCGAGGGCCTACCCTATGCGCTTGCCCGTTCTAGTGGCGTGCTATCGGCGGCCGCCCACCTTCGGCAACCCGTCGCCGCCTACTTCCAAAGCAACATTCATCTCACTACCAGCGGCTATTTCACTCATCCACCCCTCCGCTGTGCAATGGACGTCGTTGGGCTCGATCGCCTTCTCTTCTCCGTGGATTACCCATTCAGTTCCAACATGCGCGGACGAACTTTCCTGGATAGCCTTGGCGGCCTGCTAAGCCCCGAAGATATGGCCAAACTCACTCACCGTAATGCTGAGTCTCTCCTGCGCCTGCAGCCCGTCTAATCCTTCTCTGTGTCGATGGGCTGTTTGCTCACGGGCATGGTTTGGAGGGTTTTGAGTTCGGATTGAACGCGGGCCCATTTCGCTGGATCTTTCTTGGTCTGAATGGGCGCGTTTGGGTCGGCGTAGTAGTTCACGATATCGAACTTGAGGCCGGGTGGAACGGTATGGTTGGGGTCGGCAACCAGGCGGTCAAGCAGTTTGGCATACGTTTCATCGGTAAGCTGGTAGGCCCCGGGGCGAACCGGCGCGCCGGTATCCAGGTCACGATTGGGAAGCGTCGGATGCGGCTTGCCAAACCGGCCCAGCACGGAGCTTAGCTCATCCGTCGATTGATTGACGCTGCGAACGTACTCCTCTTCAGTAGAAGCAGTAGGGCCCTTGATCGCCACCATCTTCAATGGGCCGATCTTGGGCAGGACGTAAATGAGCCCAGCCAGCGAATAGGTCCCGATGCCGGCCTTCTTGCGGTACTGGTCCCAGTTATTTTCGGCAGCCACCCGCGCCACCTCATCTGCCAGTTTCTGCAGATCGGGACTGTTGGAGTCCGCCGGCATACGGCTTGCGATGCAGAAGCGTGACCGCGTAGGCGATGCGGGGAATGAAGCTGCGGACGGCGAAGCGAAAGCCACCCGCGTTGATGCGCCGTGATCGGGCCTTGGAGAAATCCTCGCTGAGACCATAGGTCTCGTAGAAGGCGTTCGCCAGCTGCTCGGTGGGCACATTGAGGCCGACATGGCGAAGGTAGTGGACTGGCGCAAAGCGGCGATGCGCAATCTCGTTAATATCGAAGGCGAACTCGGTCTGGATGTGCGGATGTTTCCCTTCGCCGAAGGTAACGACGGGGCCATATTTCGCTCCCAACTTGGGAAACTCCACCGGCACGGCCCGATTGGTGGCCTGGGAGTGGCCGATGTTGTCGCCGATGTAGTGGGAGAGCGCCCCAATGGCAAAGGCTAGCTGGTTGGCATTTTTGGCGTCGCGGAAGAGGTTGACGACGAAGTCGCCGGAGCGGACGTAGTGTGTCAGGTCAGAGAAGAAGGGGTCGCCAAAGGGGTAGTAGCCAATGTCCTGAATGACGCACCCCGCATAAGCGTAGGACCGGGCCAGTTCCAGCTCCTGGGGCGTGATGTTGGGATAACGGCTGCGCAAGAGCGGCGCGATGGAGCTCTGCCATGTCAGGTCGATCAATTGCTCGTGGGTCAGCAGGGAGTAAGCTCCAGCGGGCCGGCAGACAAGCAGGAAGCACAGGAGGAGAGCCGAGGCCCGGCAGAGATTGCGCATCGGCTACAGTATCGCAGCGCCGGGATGCACCTGACTACGCCGTTACATTACCTGAAACGGATGTCTTTCCAGCTCGTTGAAAGAAGTCTCATTCCCTGACCGGCCCGAGATAGTGAAGAGATAGTCTCCCTGGGCAAGCGCCGATGCAGGAATATAGAGGGGAACAGTTTTGTTTGTAGTCGCCTCAGGAACGTCGATCGACAATACCTGGCTTCCGTTTGGGCTCAAGATTTGGCAACGATATTCGGCTACGTTCGGGTGAGGAGGGATATCGAGGAACAGTACAAACGGCTTACCCTGGACCGGATGGATGACCGGTTGAACAGCGCTGCGCGCACCCAGATCGGCCAACGAAAAGAAGGCGAGCGCCTGAGGGGCGGAGGAGCTACGAAGCTTGGGAATCGTCACCGTATTTTGGTAGAGCATGAACGCAAACAAGGCGACGGACGCTGCAATCACGTATCGCGCCGGCTGCCATTGGCTGCTCTGCCGTTTGGGAGTCGATCGCGGGGTCTGCTCGCGATCCGTAGCCAGAACCTTCTTCGTGGTATCGACGAATGCAGACGTCATTCGTAAATCGCTGGCGCAGGCTTCGCAGTCAAAAAAATGTTCCGCGAATTCATCCACTTGCGCAGTAGACAGCTCTCCCAGCAGGTATTTCTCCACTGCTTGGGTTTGGAGCGCCTCTGCATGATCCATAAGCCTTCCCATATTACAGTAGTGCAATTCGTGCAGGATACGTTTCACTGCCACGCTAAGTGTGTGATTTTAAGGGTCAAATGCCCTCATATAGAACGAATGGAGCCCAATAGAAGGGGCGCCGATTGACTGTGTCCGATCGCAGAAGCGCCAGTTTCGCTGCCCGCAGCGCGGACTCGGGATCTTCTCCCTTGGCCATGTCCGAGTACAAATGATCCATGAACTGAGGGGTCGAGGCGTCGTTTACCTCCCACAGCGAAGCGATGACCTGCCGCGCGCCGGCTCGCAGAAATGCCCACGAAAGGCCGACCAGTCCTTCCGATGAGTAGATTCTGTTGCCCGCACTATCGCACGCCGAAATGGTTACCAACCTGGCATTGAGCTTGTTGCGTGCAATGTCGCGCGCGTAGAGGTTGTACGACGTGGCATCCTCTGAAAGAACGACCGCGGAGTCGAGTGGGCTTGTGCGGCTCGCCGTACCGTGTGCCACGAAATGGATGAGGGCATAGTTCTCAGGCTTCGCCTTGAAGTAAGCCACGGGGGTCGCATCTTTCCCAGATAGCACAGTTTCCTGGTCGGGGCTGAAATGCCCCCCAACTAAGCGGATTTCTTCGCCGGCATGCGAGAGTGCCGGATAATTTGCAGGCGATTGGGGATTTCCGATCAGCAACAGCGTTTTGTTGGACTCTGCTGAGTGCCGAATAGCCGAATGCGTCCCGAGGGTGAGCAAGAACACAGAGCTGGCGTTGGTGACAGAAACATCTTCGATCCAATAGTGTGGCTTGGGCGAGCTAGCCAGTAGAGTCTCAAAGTTCAATCCGCATAATTCTCCATCGGAGATTATGGTTACCTGTGACTGCGGCTTGATCCACGGCTCTGCGGGACCGATCAATATTCGATAGAGTTCTTGTCCGTCGGCATTGCCGAGATCGTTGGGGTCAAACGATGCCCCAACCAGGTGAGCATGATAACGCTCAAGCAAGGGTCGTATCCGATCCTCTCCGGGGAGGACAAATAATTGTGAGTGGTCAGGTAGAAAAATCCATAGATAACTCTGCTTCGTGCCGATCCAGTAAGACAGAATTACATGCCCAAGACGCGCGGCGGCATGTTCTGCTTCTGTCACATTAAAAGCCTGCGATTGGAGATCGTCCAGACCCAACCCATCAGTGAGAGTACGAGCTCTTTGCAACTCTGCGACACGGAATGCTTCATCAGCCATGCCGTGCTCCACGAGAAAGTTGATATAGTCGCTATAGATATCCTTTGCATTTCGTCGGATAAGAAAGCTTAAGTTCGTCGCGGCCAAGCGATTTACGTTCCTTCTCCAGGGATAAGAACGCAACTTTGTAGTGCATCTTGGCGGCTTCGAGATGGTTAAGTTGAGCGTCAATCCTGGCTAGTGTCCACAAGGCCATGACTTGGAACTTTACGTCGTTTCGAGAATCGTGAACAACAGTCCGCGAGCAGGCGTTCGGCGTTCCTGGGATCTTGTCTCGAAAATGAGATTTGCGCTTCATTTATCAGCGAGTAGAGTTCCGAATCGTGATCGCCCATGGAACGCTCTAGCGCCAGCGCTTCGTTGTTGTATTTCTCTGCCAGTTCAAAGTCGCTTTTTTCGATGGCAATTTGTGCGAGATCGATGAGGCCAAAAGCGATTTCCAGCTGGTTGTTCAGCCGTCGCGCCAAGTGCAAAGCCTGCTGATAGTCTCTTTCGGCAGTCGAGAAATTATGTTGAACGAATTGGATCCCAGCCATGCTTATGAGTGCCGTCTCTTGATCGGTCATCATTCCGAGTTGCTCCGATCGCTTCTCTGATTCCTCGAAGAGCTCAGAAGCCCGATCAAGATCCCCCATTCGCAGATAGGCCCAACCTAAATTGACAGTTGTCTTTACGATGGATGCTTGAGCATCCAACTTCCGGGCTGCGGCCAAAGTTGCGTTGAAGAGATCTACCGCATCAGCAAAGTGATATTGCTGCATCTGCAGCATCCCGAGGTTCCCCAACGCTTTGCTGGCTAGAAATGTTTGGTCATTTTCCTGAGCAATTTGAAGGGCGCGCTTGAAGAGCAACTCTGATTTGATGGGATCATGACGGAAGGCTGCGATCTTTCCTTCACCGAGCAACAAGTCACCCCGGACTGAGGGTGAGTCAGCTCCCTGCATTCTTTCCGTTGCGTGAAATGTTTGGTCAGCCAGATCAAGTTGCTGAAGATTGCTTTCAGCGATCCCCATCAACACGCTTCTCCGCGCGGCGAGCGCGGCAGTGCCTGGGCTCGGGAGATCCTCCATGCTGCAGCAGAGTGAGGGCATCCTGGCTCAGACCTTGCCAAATGAGAATCTCAGATTTTAATAATCGAAGACGCCAAAATTTGTCGGGATCTCCATTCCCAACCACTTGGAGGGCCGCGTCCACATTGTTAGGGCACCCTTTAGTTCGCCGTGCTGAAAGCTGACTTCAGCCCGCTGATATAAAGTCTCGCCGTGTAGCGGGGAGGCTCTCTTTTACATGCTGCACACAGCAGGAGGCCGAAGGAAAGGGAAACCGCCAGCCTATGGATACCAAGAACCGTTTGGTAACAGGTTACGCAAGCGCCACGTTGCCGGCAAAAGGAGATCCAAGTTCAAGCCGCAACATGGTAAGGCGTTTCGTATCCGCCGACGAAAAAACTTCCGCGAGATAAAGATTGCCAACGTGCGGGATGTAGATCGCGTACGCGTACGGGAACTCCTCTGCGGAGTTGCCAGTCCCTACCGGACGAACCTGTTTTACCAGACTGGTGTGCAGCACTCCATTGGATTTGGATTTGCTCCAACCAGCGCCCGGTTCCATCAGCATACCCTTCGCAAGTCGCTGGCGGTACCTTTTCGCTGTTGAGCCCCCAATGGTATCTGGCTTTGGGCGGATTCGTGCTCTTCGCGCCCCCTTTGTTTCCCTTGCTCGGACTCGTGATGGCTCAACAATGCTGCATGAGTGGGATTTTGGGTAAAAACATCGTGGTTCAGGTCCACTTGCACCGGCTGACCGGCGATCTTGAGGTTGTCAAATGAACTACCCAGAGGAATGATTTCCGGTTGTTCGCCATCCTTGTGGTTTGAGGATATCCTGCCGATGACCGCATCCGCGGTAATCATATGAAGAATGTTCAAACCTTCGACGACGCAAGTGACTACGGAATTGTAGGCTCCGTCATCAGTCTGGATGCCTGATACATAGGTACGAGCAGACTCGTAGGAGATAACGTCCTTTAGCTGGTAGGGCCCATCCTTCGCGCAGCCAAAACCGCCAATGATCGGGAGAGACGTTCCTGAGCTACTGGCGATGTCTGCTTTGAAAGGTTGAGTGATCGTCCCCCCAATAGCGGATCCATGTGCATGGTACAGAAACCTTCTCCCACTCATGTCTACATCTCCCATTCTGCGAAAGTGATTAAGAATTTGCCCAAAACTGGGTTCAGGTCGATAGTGCGATGGAACGGTGTTTCGTTTCAGCAAAATGTTTTTATATCCCGTTGACATGACCATGGTTTAGGGGTGGATGAAATCATAGCGCGAATCCGTTGCTCGATCGACCGGTAGCGGTATTTTCTTTGCAGCGAACGAAAGGTCAGTCCACACGGAACATCTTCACGAACGAAAACAACGGATGTTCGTGGGGGGGGCCACTCGAAAGGAAGGGCCGGCCGCTCAGAAGTTGAACTTCAGCGCTCCCTGCAGGATTCGCGGAGGCGCCGCGCTGATGGCGTTGCCAAAGGTCGAGCTGCCGATATCGCCGTCGACCGCGCTGGGGCCGTTGAATTGGGTGTGGTTGAAGACGTTGAATGCTTCCACCCGGAAGAGCAGGGATTTTGATTCCGTGAGGGGCAGCTGCTTGGCGACAGCCATGTCGTAGTTATCCGCGCCGGGCCCATAGAAGAACCGCCTTTTGGCGTTGCCTGGAGTGCCCAGCGCATTCATCGAGAAGGCGGCGGTGGCAAAATAATTGTTTCCGTTTTTCCGGGGATTTCCGCTCAGATGGAGTGGCCCGCCGTTGTAGTCGGGCTCATCGATGCTGCTGTTGTTGATCCCATTTGGATTGGTCCCGATCAGCGAGTTGTCTCCATTGTTAACCATGGTTACGGGAAAGCCACTGGAGAAGTGCGTGATCCCTGACACGGACCAGCCACGGGTCAGCCGGTTGGGACGGAAGAACTGATCGAAGGGAAGCTGATACTCGTAGCTGACGACGAAGTTGTGCTTCACATCGAACGAGGAGATGGCATAGCTGAGCGCGGGATTGAAGGGGTTCACTTCTTCGGCGACATTCGATGACTGATCCAGCGACTTGCCATAGGTGTAGGCAGCGGAGAATTCCAGGCGGCCGCTGGTGTGGCGGGCGCTCAGTTCCAGTGCGTTGTAGTTGGCGTGGCCGATGGTGGACTGGAGCGCATTGCTGCCGAAATTTGACCCCAGCGGACCGCGCGTACCGTTCACCTGGCCGCCGGCGATCGGGTAATAGACTGTGTCCTCGCCGCCTGGCGCCGCAGGTAAGCGTCCCCGGCTGCACTTCACTTGCCTGGCTGAGGCTCAGGCAGAGCGCGGGATTTCCTGGATTTGGCTCAATGAGAACACGCTGGCGATGGCTGGAAGTGCCGACGTAACTCGCGCTGAAAACCGTATTCGGTCCGGCTTGCCGCTCAATGGAAAACATCCACTCTTCGGTGTAGGGCGCGCGGCCGTGGATGTCGTATCCGGGAATACCTTCGATCGGCTCGTAGGTGCTCCAGTCGATGTTGGGATCGGGGTTGCTGCGCGAAGAATTCAACGGGGCGAAGTTATAGGGAAACGGCTGGCCGTTGTTCTGACCGCTGGCCGCGGTGATGAATGGCGTCGCGAAGAGCGGAGGCGCGGGGCTGGTATAGGTAGTGCCGTAGGGAGCGTTCGCAGCCAGGACGCCGATCGAAAGCGCATCGATCGCGGTGTAGAAATTTCCCGCGCTTGCCCGAATGCTGGTCGTGCCCGGCGCTCCAAGGATCTTTCCCAGGAAGCTGCCGGCGTCTCCCTGTGGCGACCAGGCCATGCCCACGCGCGGCGCAGAAGCTGAGGTTGCCGATCGGGGCGAGTGTATTCGGAATACTTTGACCGCCTGCCCGATCGCCCGGATAAAGTATGCCCGGAGGCGCACCGGGAAAGACGACCGACTGGGCGCCGGCGACGAAGGTAGAGATCTGGTTGTACTTCTCTGACCAGGGCGCGATGCGATCCCAGCGAAGGCCGTAATTGAGGGTGAGGTTGGGGAGAACGTGCCAGCTATCCTGCGCGAAGAGGCCGACGTATTTGTTGCGCGCATAAAAGGGGTTGAGCTGGCTCTGGTTGTATTGGCTGGGCACGCCGATCAGGAAGTCGGCAAAGTCGACGCCGGTCTCCGTTCCGGAGAAAACAAAGCTGCCGTTGAACTGCGCGATGGGGTGGGCATTGACCTGGTCGGCATGGAACTCTCCGCCGAACTTCATGGTGTGATTGCCCAAGCACCTTCGAAACCGCATCGGTGACTTGATAGGTGTTGTTGACCTGGGTGAGCTGGTTGGCTGCGGCGCCGGTGGAGTATCCGTTGAAGTTCAAATTCTCGACGCTCTGCCCCTTGGGGTCGAGCGCGACGATGCTGGGAGAGCCGTCCGCATTCTCGAAGCCCTGCGACACCAGGCTTACGCCACGACCGCCCACCGGCTGGCCGAGATTGGTGTTATCGCGCATATAGCTGAAGTGGAGTTCATTGACCATCGTGGCATGGAAGGTCTTGGTAAGGCCCAGCGCAAAGAGCTGTGCCCGGCCGGTGGTGATGGCATTGAAGCCAGGGACGCTGGCGCCGCTCTGCGCTACCGGATACGGGTCATCGAGATCGAAGTCGTCGATGAAGTAGTAACCGGAGAGCAGGCCCAGGCGGGTATTTGCATCGAGGCGGACGGCTCCCTTATCGTCGCGCACCATCTGGTTGAAGGACGAGGTCGCATAGCCGTTGGCGGTGTTCGGAGCGGGAATGTACTGGAGCATTCGCTGTGCCGGAACCGACCAGGCAGTTTTGCGGAATGACGGCGTTGGGAAAAACGCACTGGGTCGAATTGATGCAACCGGGCACGTAGTAAGACTCACCCGCAATCACGGGATATCCCAGCTTTTGTGTGAGCAGGTTGGCGAAGTAAGGGCCGCCCACCACGCCGGTCAGGTTACTGGAAAGGTCGGAGAGATTGCCCGCTGCGATCGGCGTTCGAGGGCACGCTGATGGTGCCGGTATCGATGCCCTGCGTCTGCCGCGTTCCCTGATAATCGGCGAAGAAGAAGATCCTGTCGTGACGAATCGGGCCGCCGAAGGTCCCGCCAAACTGGTTCTGGCGGAAGGCTCCGCGGGTGGGAGAAAAGTAGTTGCGCGCGTCCAGATCGGTATTGCGCAGAAATTCGAATGCGTTGCCATGAAATCCATTGCTTCCGGACTTGGTGATGACATTGATCTGGCCGCCGCTGAATTCTCCATACTCAGCGTCGAAGTTGCTGGTGATGATGCGGAACTCAGCGATCGCATCCAGGTTGGGAATGACGGCCGTGCCGGCGTTGACGTCCTCTTCCACGTCGGCGCCGTTCACGCTGAAATAGTTGGCGAACTCCCGCTGCCCATTCACGGAGATGGTGCCGGGATTGAGCGTGCCCGAAGGGTTGAGAACGGTGGCGCCCACATCCTGCACGGTAGTGGAGGTAATCGATGTTTGGGGCGCGACTCCGGGCTGCAGAGAGAGCAGGTCGGTGAAGCTGCGGCCGTCGAGCGGAACCGCGGTCATCTGCCGGCCGGTGATCACCTGGCCCAGTTGGGTGCTGGTTGTCTCGACGTGCAGCGTGTTGTCAACCACGCTGACAGTTTGGGCGACGTTGCCGACCTGGAGCGAAGCATCGAGAGTGAGCGCCGCGTTGGTATCGAGCACCACGCCGGTACGTTGATAGCCGGAGAAACCAGTAGCCTGCACCTGCAGTTCGTAATGGCCAACCGGCAGAACCGGGAAGGTATAAAGCCCCTTGCTGTCGCTGTGTGCCTGGTAGGAGAGCCCTGTGGTCGACTCGCGAAGACTCACCTCCGCATTTGGAATCACACGCCCCGAAGGATCTTTGACCGTGCCGGAGATGCTTCCGCCTACACTGGCCCAGACCAAAGCAGCAGGACAAGACTCCAATAGCGCATAAGGTTCTCGCCAACTTGCCTGCGAGGCGCCAAACTTTCATCGACATTCTCTTCTCCTGATCTCTTCGCTGCCTGTTGGCTCTCACTGGATTGTGATCGGAACGTTCACGCTGGTCTGGTCTTGCGATGACCCGCTGCCTGCCGTAGCTGTGACCACAACGGTGTAAGTACCCTTGGGTGTTCCTGGATCGGTCTGCGCCGTGCCACCGCACCCGATGACCGTGAAGAAGATGGCCATGAAAGTCAGGACAAACATTGCCTTACCGCGCCACCGTCGCCGCGGTAGGGCAAGCAAAAAGACACACGCGAAACTTGCGCCACCGCCCGCAGCGAGCCATCCGGGCGCGCCCGTTCGTTTGCTGATTTGGGGATGCGGCGGTGTGGTGTTGACGGTGAGAGAAGCCTGACCCGTCCCGGTCATCGATTTGGGATTCACAAAGCATGCCGATTGGGTCAGGCTCGCGGGCATGGTGCAGGTGAAAGCTGATAGGCGTGGTGTAGTTGTTAGCCACGTTCACTGTCACCGGCGCGATTGCGGCTGATCCCACGGCAGCAGTCGTCCCCGGCGAAGCGAGCGCGAAATTCGAGATCGTGATGGGAATGTTTGCCGATACCGATTCCATGTAAGTCGCATCGCCCTCATAGAAAGCGGTTAGGTTATTGGCGCCCGAGTTTCCATTCACGGCCGTGGTCAAAGTCGCCTGCCCGTTGGTGAGTGTTACCGGGTTGCCGACGTTGAGCCCATTGAGCTGGAATTGCACGGTGCCCGTGGGAGTAGAAGATCCCGTAGAGGCATCGACGACATTCGCGGTCAACGTGATTTTTCCGTTGGGCGTAATGCTGCCGGCGGAAGCCGTGGCAGTCGTCGTCGAAGCCAATCCCGAGGATGGCAGCACTTGAATCGCACCCATCATGCCGGCATCTTCGTGCTGCAGAATGTGGCAGTGATAGACGAAGGTGCCAACAATGTTCGGATCGCGGAAATCCATGCGTAACTTCACGCTGGGATAAGCCCCGCTGCCGCTCCAGAACGGCAGATCGACCGTATCGCGAATGGCTGGATCGTTTACTGGCTGGCCGTTGACCTCGAGCACTTGAAAATGAATCTGATGGATGTGGAAGATGTGATCTTCGAGCGCCGTATTTTCGACGACCCAGTCCTCGACCGTGCCCGAATGCACAACGATGTTGGGCGGGTTGTTCATGTTGAATAACGCGGGTTGCTGTCCTTCTTCGGTGATAAAGAAGTTGGTTGGACTATTCGGGTTGGTGGGGTCTTCCAATACTTCGGAGAACTGCAGTGTGCGTTGCGCGATCGGGGTGGCGGCCGCCAACGCTGCGAAGCGGGTGACGCGAGTTCGCACCGCATGCGACGGCAACTGTTTGACTGCGGCGCCACTGCTTGCGGACGAGCCTTCGATTCCGCTCTGGCTCACGATGTTCGCGATCGTCCGCGTGGGATCGAAATCCCCGTCCGGCCCGGTATCCCAATTCTGAGTAATCAACTGCGCCTGGACGCCCGCGCTCGGCGTGGTCACCACAAACTCCGCGCGGGCGCCGGGAGGCAAAAGAATACTGGTCCCGCTCTCGGATGGTTCTCCGCTGCTGCCGGAAGCAATGGGGTAGCCATCGATCGCCACCACCTGCATGGCCTGCGGCGTTCCGTTCACAACGTACTGCAAATTCAGGATGGTGTCCGCAGCGGTGTTTGCTACTCGCCACAATTCCTGTTGCGATGGATTGGTCTGGATGACGGCCGGAGTGTATTTCGGATAGGTCACCGGAACATAGTTGATGGAAAGATCCCAGGCAGGAATGTTCGTGTCGTTGGCTTCTGACGCCGGCAGCACTTGATCGCGGATGACGAAGGTGCGCTCGGTCAGTCCCGCCAGTGCAGGATCGACATTTTGCAGGCCTTCGACGATCAGCGCTCCAGTGGCGCCTCCCTGCACCTGCCCTTCAGAGATGCCGTGCGGGTGGGGATGGTACCAGTAAAGTCCTGGGGGCTCGTTTTGCGGAATTTGTACGTTGTAATCGAAGCTCTGGCCGGGCTGGATCAGCGTGTGAACGACCTCGTCCTGTCCGCAGACCGGGGCCACGTTCGTTCCATGGAAGTGGATATTGGTCACAGTCGCTGACATCGATCCGTTGCAGGCGCTGCTGGTGCTGGTGGCCGCGGAGGCGAGCGCCATCTTCATGCCGGCCATATTGTCGCCGGCGCTGGCGGCGGAAGCGGCAGGCAGGTCGTTCTGGAAATGAATGATGAGCTGATCGCCGGGATTCACTCGAAGTGTGGGCGCCTGCAGACCGGTGTCGGTGACGTAGCAGTAGCGGGGAAGTCCCTGAGAATCGGTTGCGGTCAGAAACTTGAAGGTAACTTCCAACACGCCGTTCTGGCTTTGCAACTCCGGCGGCGCGGTGGTTGCCGAACCGGCGGCAAAGCGCGGCACAGACCTGATCTGCCGGGTCGGCAGCGGAGGCGTCAGGCGAGGCCACCTTGGCGCTCGTCAATGAGGCGTCTTCGACGCCATTTGGGCCATATCTTGCGCCGACATCGCACCGTGGCCGTGGGCGTGTTGCGCCAGGGCCGAAAGCAGAGTTGGGAAAATAATCAAAAGGAAGAAAGCGATTCGGAACGGCAGACGCACACGTCTGCTTGAAAGATCCACCTGAGCACGCACAACGACTCCCTTAGCCTCACCAGGCACACGGATAGTAGGGACGTCCCGCTCGAAATTGAGCGGCGGTCATCCTAACAGTTGAAACCTTGCGGGCAGGGGACCTATAGTGAAGGAAGCCCGCAGTCTATTTGGCTGTGGCCCCCAGGTCCTCGCGGTCTCCGCCAAGAGCTATCCGCGGGGATCTGGTTATTCATTCAAATTCGCATCAGGAAACTTTTTGCTGCGCGGCACACCGCCGGCATAACCCTCCGACCTCGAGACGCATGACCTGCACTTCAAAATCGTTTTGTGTCGCAATCTCCCGCTTCAGCCGCTGGAACGTGGGGCTGTCGAACTCCTCAATCTCTCCACAACGAAAACAGGCAAGATGCAGATGGTCTTTCTGCGTCTTGACTTCGTAATAATGCTTTTCTCCGTTGAGGTGCATCAGGTCCAGCTCGTCGATGAGCCCGAGCCGCTTCAGCAGCTCCAGGGTCCGGTAGACCGTCGCGCGATCGATATTGGGGTCCCGCTGGCGGGCGCGCGACAAGAGGGTAGCTGCATCAAGGTGGGCGTCTGCGCTTTGGATAGTTTCGATCAACGCACGCCTCTGCGCGGTCAACCGAACCCCCCTCGCCTCTACCTCATTCAACAGCTCACAGCGTTTCAACGTCATGTTCTAGTTGCGACTCATTCGCACTAGATATAATATACGACAACTTTGGTCCGATTACAACCCCGAGCTGCGATCTCTCCTGCTAGATCGCTAGTTGCTGCTCGACCAGCGCGGCCCAATAGGCGGCGCCGGTAGAGAGAATCTGGTCGTTGAAATCGTAGCGAGGGTGGTGGAGCATCGGGTTCAGCTGCCCGGGCCGTTTCGCCCCCAGCATGATGTAGGCGCCTTGCTTGACCCCGAGCATGTAGGAGAAGTCTTCCGCGCCCATGATCGGGTGCTCCATTTCGACCACTCCGGCTTGGCCCACAACGGCAGTGGCAGCCTTGCGGGCAAGGGCCATCGCGGCTTCGTCGTTGACCGTAGCCGGCGCCACCATGTGCATCTCCACTTCGGCGCTAGCGCCATAGCTCTCGGCAACGCATTTGGCTAACCTGACAATCGCTTTTTGCATGGTCTCGCCGACCCCGGCATCGAACCATCGTGCGGTTCCTTTCAGCACTGCCTCGCTGGGGATTACATTCGCGGCCACGCCTGCCTGGAAGCTACCGACGGTGACCACCGCCGCATGCTTGGGGTCGACCGAGCGGGAAACAATCGTCTGCAGCGCGCTTACCAGGGAACTGCCGACCACGATGGAGTCGATTCCAAAGTGCGGCTCGGCGGCGTGCGCGCCCAGGCCGGTGATCCTGATCTCGAAAAAGTTGGCTGCGGCCATGATGTTGCCGTTACGCCAGCGAAACTCTCCCAGCGGCATGCTTGGCATATTGTGCATGCCGAAAATTCGCTGCATGGGAAATCGATCGAACAATCCATCCGCTACGACTTGGCGGGCGCCGCCGATCTCCTCGGCGGGTTGAAAGATCAGGTAGGCTGTCCCTTTGAATTTGCGGCTTGCAGCCAAATACTTGGCTGCTCCCAGCAGCATGCTGGTATGCCCGTCGTGGCCGCAGGCATGCATCACGCCTGGATTGTTGGAAGCGTAAGGCACTCCAGAATCTTCCGGAATGGGCAAAGCGTCAATATCCGCGCGCAGGCCGATCGCCTGGTCGCCGTCGCCACCCCGGCCATGAATGACGGCAACTACACCGGTTCCGGTAAAGGTGTGGATTTCGTCGACGGCAAACGACTGCAGGCGTTCTTGAATAAAAGTACTGGTGCGGGTCTCGGCAAATCCCAGTTCGGGATTGGCATGCAGATCTCTGCGCCAGCTCACCATCTCATCCTGTAGTCGCTTTATTTCGTCGATTGCCGGCATCGTTATCTCCTGTCTCATACTTATATATCGCGGCGGAACGCCGCCCCGGGCGACTCTGCAACTATTGCAACATCGAAGCATCCAATGACGGTGATTCGTCGCTTCTAAGGAGTCAGCTTTGCAGATCGGCATCGACAGTTTCGCGGCATCGATCCCAGATCCTGTTACCGGTGTGGCTCTAAGCTCCGCCGAGCGCATGCGGCATCTGCTCCAGGAAATTGAGCTGGCCGACCAGGTGGGTTTGGATGTGTTTGGTATCGGCGAACATCACCGGCCCGAGTTTCTCGACTCCGCTCCTACGGTCATTCTCGCTGCCGGCGCCGCACTTACCAAACAGATCCGCCTTACCAGCGCGGTCACGGTGCTGAGCGCGGCCGATCCAGTGCGTGTCTTTCAGCAGTTCGCAACCCTCGACCTGATCTCGCAGGGCCGCGCGGAGATTGTCGCCGGCCGCGGCTCCTTCGTCGAATCTTTCCCCCTCTTCGGCCTCGACCTGAACGACTACGATGCGCTCTTTGCCGAGAAACTTGATTTGTTGCTGAAGATTCGCGAGAGCACGAAGGTGGATTGGTCGGGTAAATTTCGTCCTGCGCTCAACGGGCAAAGCGTTTACCCGCGCCCGGTGCAAGATCCGCTACCGATCTGGCTGGGTGTCGGGGGAACTCCTGCGTCCTTCGCGCGTGCCGGGATGCTGGGGCTTCCGTTGATGGTCGCGATCATAGGCGGCGAACCGCATCGCTTTCGTCCCCACATCGAACTCTACCGTGAGGCGGGCCGTCGCGCAGGCCACAAGCCTGAGCAGCTGCGCGTGGGGCTGCACTGCATTGGTTTTCTCGCCGACACGACGCAGCAGGCGGCTGATGATTTTTTTCCCGGTTATGCGCACACATTCACGGAGATCGGCAAGGAGCGGGGATGGCCGCCCACGACGCGGGCGCAGTTCGACGCCACACGCGGGCCTACAGGGGCCTTGATTATTGGGGATGCGGAAACAGTCACGGAGAAGATTCTTTACATCAACGAGGCGCTCGGTGGCATTGCTCGCATTACTTTTCAGATGGGAGTCTCGACGCTGCCCCACGCTAAGATGATGCATGCCATCGAAATCCTCGGTACGCGTGTCGCCCCCATGGTGCGCGAGGAACTCTCGGTGAGCGCAGGAATAACCAAATGAGCAAGCCGCACCGCTGTGCATGGGCAGAAAGCGATCCGCTTCTGCGCGATTACCACGACCAGGAATGGGGCGTGCCCGAGTACGATAGCCGAGCCTTGTGGGAGCTGCTCATGCTGGAGGGGTTTCAGGCCGGCCTGGCCTGGATCACGGTGTTGCGCAAGCGCGAGGCCTTTCGCAAGGCGTTCCGTGGGTTCGAGCCGAAGAAGGTGGCGCGTTTCACCGAGCCCGACATCACTCGGCTGCTGGCCGACCCTGGGATTATTCGCTCCCGCGCGAAAATCGAGGCGACGATCCAGGGTGCACGGATTTATCAGGAGATGGAAAGCAGCGGTGAAGGCTTCTCTGCGTTTGCCTGGAAGCTGGCCGGGGGAAAGCCAATCAAGAACAAGACTGGCAGTCTGCCCGCAAAGACCGCTCTCTCGGAAGAGATCTCAGCCGCGCTTAAAAAGCGTGGTTTCAAGTTTGTCGGTCCAGTGATCGTCTATGCCTGGATGCAGGCGTCGGGTATGGTCAACGATCACGAGCTGCGCTGCTTCCGTCGCAACGCTTGAAACTACTTCCATTGGTGAGCGTGGCTAATAGGAAGTGGCACATCAGCAGCCATTATCCCACTCAAGCCTAGAAGGCTTGAATGGGGCACTCCGGATTTGTTGCCAGTGTGACAAAAACATTGTGGGTCTTTTCAGAATGTGCAGTTTTTCCTGTCCATCCGGTCTAACCGGCTCTTAATAAAGGTCAACCGCCCTTTGTCATGCAGCCTGCCCCGGCGTGCCGTGGGACCAAAGCGAAGCGTACTGGAGGGAGCTGTTTCTCTTCGGTTGCCCCTACTCACTACCCTTTTCGGCGCGAATAGTCGCCGCTCTTTCCCCCAGATTTTCTTACCAGCACGATCTCGCGAATGACGATGGATTTGTCCAGAGCCTTGCACATGTCGTAGATGGTGAGCGCGGCGACCGCGGCTGCGGTCAACGCTTCCATCTCGACCCCGGTGGCCGCGACCGTCGCAGCAGTGCTGCGGATCTCAATGCCGCCCGGGACAACATTCGCCGAGACATCGATAAAGCTCAGCGGCAGCGGATGACACATGGGGATCAGGTCAGCGGTGCGCTTGGCCGCTTGAATGCCGGCAAACCGCGCGACTTCAAGCGGGTTGCCTTTGGGGTTTTTGGGCAGTGCGGCAAGCACTGCGTCCGAGAGAACAACGAAGGCCGAAGCTTCGGCCTCGCGCCGTGTGGATTCTTTGGCGCTCACGTCGACCATATGTGCGCTGCCTTCGGCATCGTAATGCGAGAGCTTATCCATCGTCTCGTCAGGGTAGCAGCACCGCGACCGTCTCACCAGCGACGAGATGCGGGCGGTCAGGGGGCACCACAAGAAAGCAATTGGAGCGGCTGGTAGCGGCTAGGTCCCCGGAGCCTTGCCAGGTGACTGGCGCTACCGTCACATCGGTGGAGACAGACCGCATGCTGGCGGGCAGGAAGCGCGTCAGACCGGTCTTTACATGGACGTCACTGGCCAGGCGGGCCTGTGCAAAACGAGGTCCGCGAATGGGATCGCCGCAGAGCGCGCCCAGCAACGGCTCGACAAAAAGTGAGAAGGTAACCATGGTAGATACAGGATTGCCGGGAAGTCCAAAGAAGTAAATCGGACGATCATCCACAGCAAGTCTTCCGAAGACGACTGGCTTGCCGGGCTGGATCAGCGCGCCGGTAAAGAAGAACTCGGCGCCCAGCGCCAGCAGGACTTCCTCCACCAGGTCGTACTTTCCCATGGAAACCCCGCCTGAGAGGAGGAGCAGGTCAGCCTGGAAAGCCCTCCGGATAACAGTTTCAAGATCGCCGCGTTCATCGCGCGCAATAGGGAGCCGCGTTGGCTGGGCTCCAGCATCGAGAATCTGCGCCGCGAGCGAATAGCTATTGGAGTTGCGAATCTGGTGGACCAGGGCCTGCTGATCCACTTCGACCAGCTCGTCGCCGGTGGCGACGATGGCGACGCTCGGTCGGGCGAATACGGTGAGGTGAGCCGCCCCACAAGCCGCGGCTGCAGCGACCTGAGCCGCGGAGATCAGCGTGCCTCGGGACAGGATGACCGCTCCGGCATGGGCCTCGGCTCCCCGGGGAACGATGTTTTCGCCGGAAGCGATGCTGCGGCCCTGGGTGAGATTAACCGTGTTGCCGTCACGCTGCACGTGCTCCACCATGACCACGCAGTCAGCACCGTCCGGCACAGGCGCGCCAGTCATTATTTCGATTGCTTGTCCGGTAGAGATTGCAATCGGACTTATCTCGCCTGCGCGAATCAACCCCATGACGGTAAGCGGGAGGCCGGCCGCAAGATCGGCCGCCCGGCAGGCAAACCCGTCTCGCGTGGAGCGGGGAAATGGCGGTTGCTCCCGGTCTGCGTACACCGGCTCGGAGAGCACCCTGCCCAGGCTATCGAGGAGAGGAGTGACCTGCGGTGGATGCCGGGGCGCCAAACCATCCGCATGCTCGCGAACGATCCGGCTGGCGTCGGCAAAACTGACCACCCGGGATGGAGCGGAGTTGTTCAAAAAGCGCACAAAGAGAAGACGGGACGTCGGCGACGTCCCGTCTCTTTACTTTCCAATCGAGGTTAGTGTTTGGCCGAGTACTTGTTGTTAACCTTCTCGCCGATCTCCGCCAGGATCGATTTTGCTTCCGGCGCCATCGGTCCGTTGGGGGCCAGTTCGAGGTACTTGTTGTAGGCTTCCGCGGTGCCCGGCGGCGCGACGATCTTCTGCGTCTTGGGGTCGACAGTAGCCTTGGAGATAAGCGCTTGCCCCTTTAGGTAGTAGGGAATCGGCCTGGTCGGATCCGCGGCGATCGCCTTGTCCGCGGCGGCGATGGTGGCATCGGTTTGTCCCGTACGGCTGAGGACAATGGTTTCATTGGTGTAGAACATGCCCGCGTTGGAAGGTTGAAGCTTGGCCGCGGCGTCATACGCTGCGGTTGCGTCAGGGATTTTGCTGGTGTTGGCGTAAACCTCGCCTAAGGCGTTGTTGTCCGCTGCTTCTACATCAGGATTGGGCTTCTTTGAATTCGTATCGAGATCGAGCGCCTTCTTGAGCGAAACCAGGGCATCGTCGTACTTCTTCTGCCCGGTCTGAGCGATGCCCAGCTCCAGCCACAGAACAGCGGCGTCCTGTTTCAGGGCCGTGGCCTGTTGCATGGCTGTGGCCGCGTCGTCGTACTTCTTGGCGGCGTTGTCTGCACGTGCCTGCTTGAGCAGGTCGTTCAGCTTGCCAACGTTCTGGTTCTCTTTATTGATTTCCGCGTTCTTCTTCTTGGCTTCTGCAAGTGCCTTTTGCTGTTCCGGACTCAGGGTCTTGATGTACTCCGGGCGGCTCAGGTCGAAGTCCTGCAGAGTGTCGGCGCCCGCCGTCAACTTCACGTCTTGAAAGCGGTCTACGGCCTTACCGGCAGCAGCCGCCTTCTGATCGGCCGTCGCCCCTTGCACAGGTGGAGCGAACAGCGTGATCACGTAAGTGTTGGGCTTGATGCCGGCTCCCTTATAGTCGCCGTTCCCGTCGGCGGTGAAGGTGTATAGGGCCGTCTTGCCATCTGTGGAAAGCACCACCTGGGCGCCGGCGATAGGGGCATTGGCCGGGTCTTGCACGTGGCCATGGATCGGTGGCATCCTGGGCAGCCGCAAGGGCCGGAACGAGGGCAAGCGTGACACCCGCGAGCCAAAGAATCAGTTTCGTACGCATGATTTATCTCCTCGAAGCGGCAGCGATTGACTGGCTTGCTGCCGGAATGACCGGCTGCCGGCTCTGTGACGAACGGATAGTCCGCCCGTATAGCACGATTAAGTTAAATGGAAGGCAACAACAATTCAAGGCCGGGGCCACCCAACGGCCTTCCGTGTAGAGAGGAACGCCTTCCTCTGCACAATCTTGGATGTGTCTTAGACCCTGGCCGTCTAAAAAAAGTCTCTTTCGCTCCCCATCAGGCCGGGGCGAGGGCAGCATATTGCTGCCACCAGGCGTCAAATAGCGCCAGGGCGCGCTCGCACTGCAAGCGGTGCCGCTCCCGTTTGTCGCGGATCTGCTTGCGCAGCGACTCTTCCAGCGGCAGTAGGAGATCGAAGGTGATATTCGCCGGTTGGAAGTCCTTCGCTTGGGCATGGGTAATGTAGTGCACCAGCGAACCCAGCGCCGGTTCCACGAGGTACGGCAGCAGCCGCGTGCCCTTGGGCAAGCTGGGCGGCATACAGGCCGGCGAGCATGCCTGTAGCGATGGATTCGGTATAGCCCTCCACCCCCGATAGTTGCCCGGCGATGAGGATATTGGGATGGTCACGGAGCGAGAGCGTCTCGGTGAGCACGCGGGGCGCATTGACGTAAGTATTGCGATGAATCTGGCCAAAACGAAGGAATTTGGCTTTCTCCAGTCCAGGAATCAGCCGCAGCACCCGCGCCTGCTCGCCGAATTTCAGGTGATTTTGCAGGCCGACCAGGTTGTAGGAGTCGGCGCGCAGGTTTTCGCAACGCAATTGCACTACTGCCCAGGGAACTTTCCCGGTGCGAGGATCGCGCAGGCCGACCGGTTTCATGGGACCGAAGCGCAGCGTCTCCCGCCCCCGCCGAGCAATTTCCTCGATGGGCAGGCAGCCCTCGAAATACTCCAGCTTCTCCCATTCCTTGCTCTCCACGGCCTCGGCGGAAACCAGGGCGTCGTAGAACCGCTCGTATTCCTCCTTGGACATGGGGCAGTTGATGTAATCGGCGGTGCCTTTGTCATAGCGGGCGGCAAAGTAGACGCGCTCCATGTCGATCGAATCGGCTTCGACGATGGGGCTGATGGAGTCGTAAAACGCCAGCTGCCCGCTGCCCGTGAGCCGGGCAATCTCCGCGCAGAGCGGAGCCGAGGTGAGCGGGCCGGTGGCCACGATGGTGAGCTGTTCGGGATCGAGCGCGGTTATCTCTTCCCGGTGTACCGTGATGCGGCTCTCCTGCTCGATGGCGCTCGCCACCAGGCGGGAGAATTCCACCCGGTCGACAGCCAAGGCGTGTCCGGCGGGCACGGCGCTCGCGTCCGCGCAGGACAGCAGGGCGCAGCCGGCCCGGCGCATTTCCTGCTTAAGCAGCCAGGGTGCGCTGTGTTCACTTTCCGATTTGAGCGAATTGGAGCAGACCAATTCGGCAAAGTCGGCGGTCTGATGCGCCGGCGTGGAGCGCAGCGTGCCGTCTACGACCGAACGCATCTCATAGAGATCAACGTGGCATCCGCGCCGGGCCGCCATCAGGGCAGCCTCCGGGCCGGCCAGGCCGCCGCCGATGACAGTAATGCGGGCTGGTCCGCTCAACCGGCAGGCTCCAAAGCCGCCAGGGAGTGAATAGCCTCGTCGTTCACCCGCATGATGCGCCACTCATCGAGGAACTTCGCTCCCAGGCCCTGGTAGAAGTCGATCGCGGTCTGATTCCACTCCAGAACGTCCCATTGCAGCCGGACGCAGCCCTGCTCCGCGGCTCGAGCGGCGACCCTCGCCAGCAACGCTTTGCCAATGCCTTGTCCGCGAAAGCGGGGCAGCACAAACAAATCCTCCAGGTGGATGCCCTGGCGGCCTCGCCAGGTGGAGTAGTTGTAGAAGAAGAGGGCAAAGCCGGTCGCTTCCGGCTCTTTCCCATCCGTGGTTTCGGCGATCAGGCATTCAAAGCACGGATGCTCGCCAAAGCCATCGCGCAAGAGATCGGCTTCCGTCGTTTTCACTGCGTTGGGCTCCCGCTCATAGGCGGCGAGAGCGCGGATGAGATCGAGAATCAAAGGAATGTCAGCGGGAGTAGCAGCGCGGATCGAATGCATCGTCTGAGGTCCAGTTTATAACGGCGTTTCCTGGAGGCGCGCCTGGTGTCTTCGCGCCTTCATCCGGTTGCCGCAGGTCTTCATGTCGCACCATCGCCGGGTGTGGTTCTTGCTCAGGTCCAGAAACAGCCAACGGCAGGTTGGGTCGCCGCAACCTTTCACCCGTTCGCGTCCTCCGAGACCAGCAAATCGGATGCCGACTGGGCCAGCTTCCACAGCGGGATCTCGGCTTGCTGCTCGAAGCCGGACCAGCTCCAAACCAGGCGTTCATGGCCGCCGCGAAGGCTGCGGTGCAACGCCGCGTCATGGAAGTGCTTTTCCAGTATTTCGATCTGCCGGCAGCCGGCTTGCCGCCGTCAACCCAGGCGTAGAGAACCGCCGCCAGCGCTTCGCGCAGCTCGACCGCGGATGCAAGCACTCGCCGGCCATCGTTCTCGCGGACGGTGCGGCCAAGTTTTCGCGCCTGTTCCGCCGGCAGTAGACGCAATTGCGCTGCGAAGCGGAGCAGATCCGCATAGGACGGAAGCAGTTCCTGTGGATTTGCGGAGAAGCGCAGGTCAAGCGTGTTGACCAGCTCCAGGGCGGGATGTCCAGCAAACAACTTAAACGGCTTGGAAACGGAACTACTCACAATGACCAGTATAACTCCTAAAAAATAGTTTTAAGGGTTATGCTAAAATGGGTTTACAATGTAACCAGTCATGGCAACCACAACGGTTAGTGGAGCAGCGCCGCAAAGCAGAAGAGCAAGATCGACCTGCGCGTCTATCTCGCGTTTGCGGCCATTTACGTCTTGTGGGGATCGACCTATCTGGCGATTCGCATTGCGGTACAACAGGTGCCTCCCCTGTTTGCCGCCGGGTCGCGATTCTTTCTTGCCGGCACTTTGCTTTACGTCGTGATGCGCCTTTGTGGGCGGCCCCGCCCCGTGGGCAAAGAGTGGGGCAGTCTTCTCTCTATTGGCTCGCTGATGTTCGTGGTGACCTATGGCGCGGTGTTCTGGGCAGAACAGTATGTGCCTTCCGGGTTCACCTCCGTTCTCGAGGCGACGCTGCCGCTCATCACCATCGCCCTCGAGGTGTTTGTCTTTCGCCAGCAGCGATTCCGCTGGAGCCTGCTTGCCTCGATCGCGCTCGGATTCGTGGGGGTCCTCTTGTTGCTGCTGCACAATGCGCAGCACGTTGCCATCCTGCCTTGCGCCGCGATCCTGCTGGGCGGAACGGCCTGGTCGCTGGGAGCGGTCATGACCCGTTCGATGGCGCTACCTAAGTCAAAGGGAATTACCGCCGGGGCGGAGATGATGTTTGGGGGCGCGATCCTGCTCATTCTCTCGGCTTTGACTGGGGAGATGCACCCGTTCCCGCATATTTCGACCAAAGCCTTCCTTGCGCTGGTTTACCTGGTGGTTGCCGGCTCGTTGTTGGGATTCAGCGCCTTCGTGTGGCTGCTGGGCCGTATGCCTGCCACGCGTGTCGCCAGCCACGCCTACGTCAATCCAGTGGTTGCCGTGGCCCTCGGCTATTTCTTTGCCGGTGAGCTGGTCACCCCGCGGATGCTTTTCGGCACCGCGCTGATCGTTGCCAGCGTCGCGCTCATCCTCATCAAAGACAAAGCGGATGAGCCCGAGCCAGCTGCCGAATAGCTAGTTCTGTACGAATGCGTGCCCTTCGTAGAGCGAGATGTGGGGCACCGTCGTTAGAGAAAGATGGCACCATTAGACAAAAAAGATTTCAAACTTAGTCGAGATACGTTTGGTCGATGTAGCACCAACGCCAATCTTCTCCCGGTTCAACGGATCGCATGACCGGATGCCCGGCTTCGTGGAAGTGGGCCGTGGCATGGCGATTCTTGGAGGAATCGCAGCAGCCAACCTTGCCGCACTCCAGGCACATCCGCAGGTGAACCCAGGTAGCTCCGATCTTGAGACACTCCTCGCATCCCTTGGTGGCCGGCTTCACCTTCTTCACATGATCTTTTGCGTGCGTACACTTTGCGCTGCTCATGGAATCCTCATCCGGTTCGATGTTGCTCCCGCCACTAGGGTGTCTTCACCACCGGCAGTTCGATAAAGCTGGCGCGGCCGGGAGCGTGATAGATACGCTGTGTGGCTTTTTGATAATCCGCCGGCTTGGCCCAGAAAATATTTGGTACGAAGGTCTGCGGG
>CAWCAZ010000048.1:0-17236 GCA_963793525.1 uncultured Acidobacteriaceae bacterium | reverse complement strand
AGGTCCCCCATGTCCAGAGCATCGGAACCTTCGGGGTTGATGGCCAGGTCGGCGATGGCCTCGTAGCGGCGGGTCGTGACGATGCAATACAAGATGCCTAAAAGAAACAGGACGATGACCGAAGCCATGACGACTCGGCCGCGGCGGCGTAAAACGCGGAGCAAATGCGGTAAGCTGAGCTCATCCGATCTGCCTGTCTCTCCTGTTCCCACCCTCCCCCTGCTGGACTCGTCCGACCCATCGTGCGTTGAACGACTCACTCAATTGCCTCTTCTCTGTCCAGCATCATGGTTACTTCAACTCAGTGGCGTACAGGGTATAGAGGGCGGCTTGGATCGCGGCTTGCAGGCCCAGTGCTCCGTAGTTCTTCAAGTTGCTCAGCGGGACAAACACAATATCTTCCGCATGCAACTGCAGATCTTCAGCTTGGCCGTGATATAGCTTGTCCAGCGAAACCTTTGTCTCCAGCGTTCCGTTCGGCGATTGCTTGAGGATAAGGGTATGCTTCAGCGAGGCCACTTTCGTCGTCCCAGATGCGAGCGCAATTGCCTTTAAGAACGACATCGAAGTGTTGTTCTCCATGAGAAATGCTCCTGGCTTGTTAACCTCACCCAAGACATAAACCACGCCCGTCTTAGAGACGACGATCGTATCCCCCGGATAGATGGTGACGTTCGCCTGCTCCAGTGACCCTCCGCCCGCGAGAGTTATCACCTCCGGACGGTTACTCCAGCCGGGATGCAGAATGGTCACCGTGCGGCCGGATTTCAGCGTAAGTCCGCCCGCCACGGAGATTGCATCGTAGAGTCTATGCGGACCCATCAGGGGATAGATTCCCGGCGTACTGACCTCTCCGTAGACAGTGATGTCCTGGGTGGCGGACTCCTCCATGAAGATCGAAACCTGCGGCTTCTGCACCAGCCGCCGTTCGATTAGCTCGCGTGCAATCAACATTTGTGCACTGCGAACCGTCATGCCCGCAAGCTTCTGGTCGCCGATCAAAGGCAGACTCACGCCGCCGCCTGCATCCACCCGAACCTTCAGAATTAGCTCGGGGACATCGAAGACCGTGAGGTCGAGCAGATCGCCAGGTCCAATGGTAATCGCACTCTGGTCAGCCACGGTTGCAGAGGGCGAACCGGTCGGCGTTTGCTGCGCCCCGAGGAGAGCGGACGCAGTCGCCACCACGGCAACCACCAGGGCGCATAACTTATGCTTAAACACGCTCATCAAATGACGCAAACCGGGACGCACCTTGCAACTTCGGCTCTAATGCATTTGGTGTAAAGGCGCGCGGCGGGGCGCCGTAGTGCCCGCGTCTCCATCTGAATCGATCTGGGCTTTCCTGGCGTCCTGATTGGGTAAAACCGACAAGGCAAGCTTCAGCAGTTGGGAGCCTGGGTTGTAGTCCGGAATCAGTTCCTTCAGCAGCAGCACCAGGCGGGCAACATCCTGTGCGTTCCACGATCTGTTGCAGGTCCTCGAGGTAGGCTGTACATTTGCCGCTGCATCGACATGAAAAGGGGAGAGATAGCTTCTGATCTGCGGCGTGCGATGTTGGCACCAGATACTCGTCCTGCAGATTCAGTTCTTCGAACAACTTCTCCCCGGGCCGCAGGCCGCTGAATTGAATCTTGATGTCGCGGTCAGGCTGCAAGCCCGAGAGCAGAATCAGATTTCGGGCAAGATCCACGATCTTGACCGGCTCGCCCATGTCGAGAACGAATACCTCTCCGCCCTTGCCGATGGAGAAGGCCTGCAAGACCAGCTGCGATGCCTCGGGAATGGTCATGAAATAGCGGCGCATCTCCGGGTGGGTGACGGTTACCGGGCCGCCGGCGGCAATCTGCTCCTTGAAGATCGGAACCACGCTTCCGTTGCTGCCGAGAACATTGCCGAAGCGCACGGCAACGAATCGTGGTGCCGCCTTCCTTCTGCAGCGAGCGAATCACCAACTCCGCGGCGCGTTTGGTAGCGCCCATCATGCTCGTCGGGCGCACCGCCTTGTCGGAAGAAATCATGACAAAATCTTCGACTCCGTGGTTGACCGCTGCCAGGGCCACCTGCCAGGTGCCGAAGATATTGTTCTCCACCGCGGCAAAGACATGCCTCTCCATCATGGGAACATGTTTGTAAGCGGCAGCATGATAGACAATCGACGGCTGATAGCGCTGCATCACCTGGCGCAGAGTGTCCGGCGCGCGTAATGTTGCCGATTCCGGGTGAAACACCAGCTGCGGAAATCTGCTGCGCAGCTCTCTGTCTATCTGGAAGAGCGGAGTCTCCGCTTCATCGAAGCCGACCAGGGCAAGCGGATGGAAGCGCGCGATCTGGCGGCAGATTCCGAGCCTATCGAGCCCGCCGCGCCCGTCACCATCACGACCTTTCCCTGGATGCGCTCCCGAATCCGCTCCTGGTCCAGGTGAACGGGCTTTCTGCCCAGCAGATCTTCCACCGCGACGTCACGGATCTGCTTGCCCAGTTCCGCGCCTTTGCAGAGTCTCTCCCAGGCTCGGCACCATCTTGTAGTCCACGCCCGTGGCGACCGCGAACTTCAGGATGCGCACCATTTGCGGTCCGCTGGCCGAGGGAATCGCGATCAGCACTCTCTTGACGGCCAGCTTCCTCGCCCACGCGGCAAGCGTCTCTCCTGTTCCCAACACCCGCTTGCCGTGGAAGCTCAAGCCAATCTTCCGCGAATCGTCATCGATCAGGCCCACCACATCGCACTTCAGGGACTGGTTCTGACGCAGCTCCTGCACCAGCGCCAGCCCCGCGGCGCCGGAACCGTAGATGAGGGTTCTCGCCCGGTCGCCTCCCGCTCGATCCCTTCTCCTTGGGGTAGATGCCACACGCACCGCTAACCTGCTGCCCACCGTCAGGAAGCAGGAAACTAGCCATTCCAGAATGTATACGGAGCGCGGAATGGGGGGACCGAACAGAAAGAGGATGCTCCGCCCAGGATCGATCCCAATGAATTCGCGAGGACAATCCGCGCGACCTCGTGCAAGGAGGTATACCGCCAATAGCCCCGGTTTACGGTGCCCACCATGAAAGCGGCGGACTTGACCCAGGTCCAGATGCACACGGCCCCCCACATCGAGCGACGGTAGTCGGCTCCCAGGCACACCATCAAATCGCAAGTGGAAAGCGAAGAATACCGAGAGGGCAAAGGTGAAGCAGTCAAACGAGTAGGCGAACAATGTCCCGCGGAGATGTTTTGACTTGTATCGTCGGGCAAGCTTCGGCGATGAACGACATGACTTCTCCGGGATCGATCCAGTCTTAAATTTCGCTATTGCCTGGTGGGTCAGGACGACGGTTGGCGACCCGCGGCAGATGTGCCGGAATTAAGCCGGCACGCTTCTGGATTCCGCCAGGCACAGACTCTGCGGGCCAAATGCCTCGAACTCGGTCACGTTGAGATCGACCGCCACGCTCTTCCCGATCGCATCGAGAGTCACCACGAAGCGCAAGCCGTTGTTTCTTCTGAGCACCACTCCGGTAAGCCCCTTGAGCGGCCCTCGATTGATGCGTACCGCATCTCCGCTGTCGACGTAGGCATGGGGTAGGAAAGCCTTACAGCGAACGAACTGCCGTAACGCCTCCATCTCCGCCGCTGGAATGGGCACCGATCCGGCAGCGTTGCCCACCATGCTCAACACGCCGGGCAGCTTCCGCAACAGCGCGACATGATCCCCAGGCGATAACTGGGCAAAGATGTAATTCGGAAAGAGCGGCAGTTGGACATCGACGGTGACCCGGTTCTTCCATGTTTTATGCACAGACATAAAGCGGAAGAAAGTGCTCGATGCCGATGCGTTCGCATTGTTCGGCTATGCGCTTCTCGTGCCGGGACATGGTGTAGGCGGCAAACCACTGTCCGTCTCTCTGCCCGGCGGAGCCTTGCCTCTTGATGCTGTTTCGGGCAAGGCTCCGCCATTGTTACTTAGCAAGTAACCCTCCTTTTCCCTGAAAATCCGTACCGTGTCTTACCTTAGTGACGTGCTTGTTTTGAATTATCGAGACGGCGTTTATAACCCTACAACGTACTGTATCGGCGCAGAAGTTACTGCCGCTACTATCGTGTTCCATACGCGGTCAGCGTTCCCGTAAGGGAAGCCTGTACACGACGCCACCGGTGACGTCTATCGCCGAGAGACCACTCTTGAATACATAGATTTTGGCATAAGATACCTCGCCAAGCCGGAGATTGAAATGGTGTCCGGCATAGAAGTCTACGCCGCCCAGTAACTTCCATTCGCCTGCGGTACCGCTTCTGAAAGAAGAGTTAACTCCGGTGGTCCAGGTGACTGCGTGCCCCGCACCGCCCAAGACAGCGCCGTACGGAGAAAATCGCGAGAAATGCAACGCGATCCGCGGTCCGAAAAGGGCATCGTAGCGGCGCTCTTGGACTCCCCAGCGGAGATACTCTCCCCGCGATTCAAAACCGAAGAGGTGCCGCGCCTGGATAAAGCCTCCCAGTGTAACGCCGGCACTGTGATTCGCGCCCCAGTCGGAGGAGCCGTACGTATAGTTCCCAAACAGATGGATGCTCAAAGGGCCGCGCATTTCCGGGCTTACCTGAGCACGCCCGATCAAGGGCATGAAGAAAAGAAATAAGACTCCAATTGCGCGCCCAAAATTCCGGGTAGTCCTCGCTTTATCAGAAGACATTTCTTGTCCGATCGTTGCAGTCACTTAGAGACGACGTCGGGCCAGTTGTGAACTTCGGTCCGATAAAGCCGATAGGGATACCCATTGGCTGTCTGCGGATAGGTTGAGGGTTACATTTCCTCCAGGAATGCACATCGTTCGCTCACTACTTGCTTATCGGCGCAAGCTCTGGTCTTCAGCTATCCGCACATAGTACCTATCTTGAGTCTTCCCTATGGCCCATGTTCGTCCCACCTCGCGACATTCATGGATCGCGAGATGGAACCGATCAATTCATTGAGTACCTATCTTCTGCGGGGTCAGGCGGAAGTCAAACAACGTCGTGCAAATAGGAGTGCCTACTCTTGAAACGAGCCTTGATTACTGGAGTCACCGGTCAGGACGGCGCGTATCTCGCCGAGTTCCTTCTCGATAAAGGATATGAAGTGCACGGTATCAAGCGCCGTAGTTCGCTGCTGAACACTCATCGCATCGACCATCTCTATGAGGATCCTCATAAAGAAGAGCGCCGGCTGGTGCTCCATTATGGGGATATGACCGACTCCTCGAGTCTGATCCACATCGTGCAGACGGCGCAGCCCGACGAAATCTACAACCTGGCAGCGCAAAGCCACGTCAAGGTCTCGTTTGAGGAGCCTGAATACACCGCCAACTCCGATGCCTTGGGCCCCCTCAGGCTATTGGAAGCGATCCGCATCCTGGGCCTCACTAGCAGGACGCGCTTCTACCAGGCTTCCACGTCGGAGATGTACGGGCTGGTGCAGCAGATCCCCCAGTCAGAAACGACTCCGTTCTACCCCCGTTCGCCCTATGGTGTGGCCAAGCTGTACGCCTACTGGATTACCGTCAACTATCGCGAAGCGTATGGCATGTATGCTTGCAACGGCATTCTGTTTAATCATGAGTCTCCTACCAGAGGAGAAACATTTGTAACCCGAAAAGTGACTCGCGCCCTGGCGCGCATCAAGCTCGGCCTGCAACAGAAGCTCTACCTTGGTAACCTCGACTCACTGCGCGACTGGGGCCATGCACGCGACTACGTCGAGATGCAGTGGCTGATGCTGCAGCAGGATCGCGCCCAAGACTACGTAATCGCCACCGGGGTGCAATTCAGCGTTCGTGACTTTGTCACCATCGCGGCAGCGTGCCTCGATATTCACCTTCAGTGGAAGGGAACCGGCCTCGAGGAGCAGGCCTTCGATCAGCACGGCAATGCTATTGTGGCCGTCGACCGGCGTTATTTCCGGCCCGCGGAAGTAGAAACCTTGCTAGGCGACGCGACCAAGGCCCGAAGGCAATTAGGCTGGTCGCCTCGGATTGAATTTCATTCGCTCGTAGAAGAGATGGCTTTGGAAGATCTGAAGGCCGCCGAACGCGATGCCCTGGTTACCCGGCACGGATATGAGGTCTGCAGCATTCACGAGTCATAGCGATGGTTCCGCAAAACTCACGCGCCTTTCCCCCAACAGAAAGGTGCCCACGCTGCATTCTCCAAGGCGGCGTGGCGGGATCGCAACGTTCCTGATTTCCATCGAGAATTTTCTTTCGCTCCCAAGTCAAACGTAAGCCGCCGTCACTTCGATTCCCATCGAGCCATTGGTAATCATCCTGCACATTTTTCGGACTGTTTCACCAGCAACGCCGTGTTCAGCCCACAGCTGATTCATGCCGTCTTCTCTCCTACCCTGGCCGTTCAAGCGCCAACTTATTTCCAATACGACGCAAGAGAATGCTGCTCTATCCATCCTGCGATAACGATGCGGCTTTCCTCAGGGCAACTGAAGTAAACTCTGCGACTTTGGGGCAATGAATGACGACCCGTCTGATGCCGTAAAGGTCTTAGCGTCAATGGCCACAAAGCCTTTGCTTTACTGGTGATCTCTATCACTTGACGAGTCATATCTCCTTGGAGAACGCATGCTGGTCCGCTCGATTGTCGCTCTTCTTTCTATCGGCATTGCTACCTGCCCCACCATCGTGACCGCTCAGACCCAGAGCGGCACAACTCCATTGCAATACACGGCGCTCGAAACACCTTGCCGCGCTGTCGATACGAGAGTCACGGGTGGCCCTATCGCCGGTGGTGCCAGCCGAGCCTTTAATCCGGCCGGCGGCGGATGCCACATTACGCTTCCGGCTACGGGACCCATCGTCTACGCTTTGAACGTCACAGTCATACCGGAAGGCCCATTGGGATACGTGTCGGTCTGGCCGGCAGGCGCAACGCAGCCGCTGGTATCCACATTGAATGCGCCGGATGGGCGCATAAAGTCGGATGCGGCTCTGGCCACAGGTGGCAATGGCGGAGAGATCAACGTATATGCCAGCAACACGACGAACGTCGTGCTGGATGTGAGCGGATACTTTACCGACTCCACCTCCGGGTACGTGTATGTTCCCGTTACGCCTTGCCGGGCCGTAGACACAAGGATGGGCAACGCCGCCGGCTTGGGAGCGCCGTCCCTGGTGGCTGGCCAACAGCGCACCTTCCAATTGGCAAATAGCATTTGCAATCTGCCTTTAACCGCATTTGCCAACGGAGGAGCAATTTCGATGAACGTAACGGCCGTTCCGATAGCGGGTCATCCGGTAGGGTATGTAACCATTTGGGGGACCTCCGAGACTGAGCCAAAAACGCCGCTTATATCAACCTTGAATGTCCCCACCGCCGTAGTGACGGCAAATGCAGCAATCGTGACCATCAACCCGTCAACGTCTGAGTCTGTCTCGGCTTATTCCAGCGATGAGACGGACCTGGTTCTCGATGTTAACGGGTACTTCGCTCCTGCGAGCCTTGCTCCTTCGGGGCTTTCGCTGTACACGTTGCCACCTTGCAGGGTTGTTGACACACGTGAATCGAGCGGAGACTTCCAAGGCGAGCTGACGGTTGTCTTCGCGGCTGGTAACAATTGCAGCATACCTGCCAACTCCCAGGCATACGTGGTGAATGCAACGGTGGTCCCTCGCGGCTCATTTGGATATCTGACACTCTGGCCAGACGCTATGCCGCAACCACTTGTATCAGCGTTGAATGCTGAAGATGGCTACACCACATCGAACATGGCGATTGTCAGCCCTACGAACGGCTCGATCGACGCCTTTGCAAGCTCCGGCACTAACTTGATTCTTGATGTGTCCGGTTACTTCGCCTCGGCTCCAACAGCTCCGCAGGCCAAATTCTTGGTATTCGATGCCACGTTGTACCAGGCAAAGCCAAGTTCGGAACAGTTGGGCATGAAGGCTATCACTGTCCTTTATCAATCGAGTATCTATCCGGGCGTTTCAGGTGTTCCGCAGAGCGTCCCGGATGCAGGCGTGGTGCAGGCACTGGCTGAAAACGCGAGCCAATCGACAGGCATTGCCGTAGTGGATATCGAGCAGTGGCCGGTCCTGGGAGATCCGGCCACGGTGGCGCAGAGCGTTAGTAAGTATCAGGAGACGCTACAGATGTTTCAGCAACCTGCCCCACAGCTTGAGGTGGGCTACTACTCCATCGCTCCAATTCGAGACTACTGGGATACCATGAACGGGCCCAACACCTCGGATTATTTGGCGTGGCAGCAGCAGAATAATGCCATAGACCCAATTGCGCAGCAGGCGGACGTGCTCTTCCCCTCCGCTTACACTTTTTATACAGATGAGGCTGGATGGCAAAAATACGCCATTGCACAGGTGGCAGAGGCGCGCAGGATCGCCCCAGGTAAACCAGTCTACCTATTTCTGTGGCCGCAGTATGACAACAACAGTGCCCAGGGCGGCGTCTATCTGCCCGCTGCTTATTGGAAAATGGAACTGGAGACGGCCAGAAAATATGCTGATGGTGTGGTGATTTGGGGCGGTTGGACCCAGACTTGGGATAGCAATGCCTCCTGGTGGCCCGTAACTCAGCAATTCCTGGCAGAGATTGGAGCGAGTTAGGCAAGTGAGACGGGTAGAAAAGCATTTCCTTAAACCGCCAACAAAAATGACGGCACAAGGCTGCTTTTATGTTTTTCGTCAACGTCTTACTCAACGGAGCTGATGGCGGTTTCAAAACCCCAAGGCGCCGCGATCTTCCACCGGGGAGGGTCTTGGAATTTGCGCCAAGAATGCGACAAGGCACTGGGTGGGAGGTGGCGCTAAATGCTTGATTTGATTGGTGGACCTGATCGGGATCGAACCGATGACCTCTTCCATGCCATGGAAGCGCGCTCCCAGCTGCGCCACAGGCCCACAAAGGGAGGAACATCCTTTATTCTGCTGGAGCATGCCTAATCCGTCAAACGCTCCGCATGGGACCACCGCTCCTCCACCGTCTTCTACGGGAGAAAGAATGTTCTGTCCCCCTCGCTCGGCTCAATTAGCTCTTCTGACCCTGTTGTTCATCAGCGGCTCCGGCGCCGCGAGTGCGCAAGCACCGCCACCTCCCGCCGCCCCGGCCCAGGCCCCCGCCGCGGCCGCGGCGCCCGCGCCAACCGCCTTTTCGATGAACAACCTGCGCCCGGCCCTGACCAACGTCCAGAACGCCATAACTAACCTCAACGTTGCCCACTGGAAAGCGCCCAACGATATCCGCGTCACAACGCAGCAGGATATCAACTCCATGCAGCGAGACCTCAACACCACGCTGCCGACTCTGATGGCGCAGGCAGATGCCGCCGCGGCCAAGTGGTCCGGCCGCACTTTCCCCGGCTTTCGCCGTTTTCCGCAATCTCGATGCTCTCTATGACGTGATGCTTCGGGTCACGGAAACGGCGGGGCTGGCCGGCTCGGCGTCCGATGCGAGCAGCCTGGAAGAAGCCCGCGCCGGGTTGGAGGATGGCAGGGCCAAACTTGGCACCTGGCTGCTGCAGGCCATAGGCGCCCAGGACGCCAAGGTTGCCCGCGCGCAGGCCCCCGCCGCCCAGCCGCCTGCCGCAGCGCCGCCGGCGCCCACCAAGATTGTGGTCAACGATGGCCCTGATACTACGAAACCGCACAAGAAGAAACCGCCCCCGACCACAGCACCTCAGTAATCTCTTTTCCCGAGCCGCTTACTCCCTGGGCGGTGTCTAAAGTAAAGAGAGAGCTCAAAACTGGCGTGGCGTGGCTGCCGGGCCCCCTGCCTCATCGGTGAGCGCGCAATTGGGAGACGCAAGTGGACGCTTCCTGTTATGTTATGGAGAACTTTCGCATGCAGGCAGGCATAGCTTTGGGAAATATCGCCAGCGTCCTCAGTCTACCGTCAGAAGAAGCCGGAATTATCTCCGAACTGAAGGCCGGTTCTGAGGAAGCGTTTGCCTGGTTGATCGCCAAGTATCATCAGCCCATCTACAGCCTGGTTGCGCGCACCATTCCAGACCCCGCGGACGCCGCTGACCTGACCCAGGACGTCTTCATCAAGATTTACCGCGGCATTGGCAGCTTCAACGGAGACTCCAGTCTGCGCACCTGGATCTATCGCATTGCACTGCGCGAGGCCAGCAACCAGCGCCGCTGGTGGGGGCGCCACAAACGCCAGGAAGTTACCATCGAATCCGAGTTCGGTCAGTCCAACGACGGACAGCCCCTCTGCCTCAAAGACACCCTGATCGACGCTCACGAATCGCCCTTTGACCGACGCCGCCCAGGAAGAGGTGCGTGCCCGGGTGGAGGAGGAGTTGCGTCAGATTCCCGAGCCCTTTCAGGCCGTCGTGGTCTTGCGCGATATCGAAGGCTTTTCCTACGAGGAGGTGGCGGAGATTCTCGGGGTGAATCTCGGCACCGTGAAGTCGCGTCTTATGCGTGGGCGCGCGCATCTGAAGGAGCGGCTGGCGGGTTTTCGCGGAAGCGGCGGCGAAACGCCCAAGCTCCGCTTTTCATTCGATAGAAGCGCTTTCGATGAGTGCCAAGGGGGCCAAGTGAGCAAGTGCACTGACTTACGCAAGCAGTTCTCCGCATACCTTGACGGCGCCGTGGCTGGCGCGGCCATGCAGGAGATTGCCGCGCACCTTGAAGCTTGCTCCGGTTGTGCAGCTGAATTCGCGCAGTGGCGGACTGCGCAGTCCCTTATCAGTTCCATCGGGCCGGCCAAAGCTCCTCAAGACTTGGGTCTCCGGCTTCGTGTTGCCCTATCGCAGGAATCCGCCAACACCGCCAAGGAGAAGTTGGCCCGCGGTCGAGTTCGCTGGGAAAATACCTTCCGTCCCCTGATATGGCAGGTTACGGCTGGTTTCGCCAGCACCGTTGCGCTGCTGGGCGGGGTCGCCCTGCTCACCGGGATGTTTGCCTTCCCGTCGCCTGCGCTGGCGCGCGACGAACCCCTTGGCATGGCTTCCAGCCCCCGCTTCCTTTACACCTCAATGGAGCCCGCCGGAGGCGTTGCCGACGGTAACAATCCGCTCGTTGTCCTGGCTTGCGTCAACGGAGAAGGCCGGGTGTACGACTACAAAATCGTCTCCGGAAACACGGACAGCAAGACCCGTTCCCAGTTGGAAGACAGCTTGGCTTTCAGCGTTTTTGCCCCGGCGCAGGTCTTTGGGCAGCCCGTGCGGGGCACCGTCCTGCTCTCCTTCTCAGGAGTTTCGGTACCCGGCTAGGGTGCCTTAGGACACCGCTGTAGACGTAGCCGGACGGTCTCTTCTTCTGCTCACACCTGAAACTCAGATCGGTGGCTGCCCAGTTCCACCAAGGACGTATCTCTTCGCTTGAGTGGGATCAGCCCAGGACTATCGGTCCTGGCGGTACCACATTCCCAAGATTGCACACGTCCCGCTTGGGACGACCGAGAAATGTCCAGGACGCCAAGTCCTGGGTGAACTTGACCGCACGCGAACGCGCCAGCGATCATCTAGCCTAACCCGCGTCTCTTAACTGGCGCACGCACTTCCATACCATCATCAGATCACCCGCTGGGGACACGTGGGCAAAGTGTTGTCGCCTCTGTTGCTGGCCTTCGTTCCCCGGTTTGACCCTCCCTCATGCCAATGCATAGACTTGGAGAGGGCCACTCGCCGCACTCTATGCAGTTTCACAGCAAGCATTCCGACCTCCAACCGACAAATCTTCCTGTGCGCCTAGCAGTCGCCTCGTTTGCGCTGTTGATCTGCTTATGCATTCCGGGCGCGCAAGCCCAAAACTCTTCCGATTCCCAAGCCTCAGCCGGCGGCAGGGCCGATTCCACAGCACTGGTGAACGCGGCGGGTCCCGATATCAGCCTGCAGAACAGCGAGGCGCTCTTCTACATAGCCGCAGCGCTGAACGCATGCGGCTATGATCAGGGGCTTGCAGCTTCTGACCCGGTGCGCCAGCAGGTCCGCGACCAGGTCAACCAGGCGCTCCAGGCTTCAGCGGATGCGCGGGATGCGCACGAAAAAATCTGCACTTTCATCGCGCAGCATCAGCTTTCCGACACTGGCGCCGATCTGGCGCAGTATATTTCGCTCGCCCTCTTCATCTCGCCGCCCCCGGATCTTGCGCCCAGCGCCCAGGGCGCCGACATGCCTCCGGACGCCAGTGGGGTGGAAAACATTCTGCCTTTGCTGCGCCGCTTTGCCCAGCTGGTCGATCTGCACGTGATCTGGCTCCATGTTCGCCCGCAATACGATAAGGAGCTTGGTCCAGCTCCACGACTCCTTGACCAAAATGGTCGACGATACCGGCATCTACCTCAAGACGCCTGGCGGGGCCAACAACGGCCGGCGCTTTCTGGTGGTGGTAGAGCCGCTGCTGGACCCTGCGCAGACCAATGCCCGGGTCTACGGAGCCGAATATGTGGTGGTAGCCTCGCCCGTCAATGGAACCATCCACATGCGGGAGGTTCGCCATGCTTACCTGCATTACCAGATTGAGCCCCTCTTGTACGCCCGTGCCACGGCTTTGGATAGGCTGCTGCCATTTCTAAAGACCGTTCACGATGCGCCCCTCGATTACACCTATCGCAGCGACGTGGTGGCCCTGACGATCGAGTGCATGATTCGCGCGATCGAGGCCCGGACCATGGATACCGGCGTGACCATCTATAAGATCCCGGCCGATATACGGCGCAGCGATCTGGAAGCCGCCACCCACCAGCACAATGCCTCGGTCGAGGCAGCCGAAGCGGTGCGCCGCCACCTCGTCCAGGAGGATATGGCCGACGGCTACGTGCTCACGTCGTACTTCTACAACGCCTTCGCCGCCTTTGAGCGGCCGCCGCAGAGCTTCAAGGAAAGCATCGGCGAGATGGTCTATGGCATGGATGTGAGCGCGGAATTGAACCGCGCAAAGCATACTACCTTCAACCAGCAGAGTTCCTCTGATGTAGTGCATCGGTCGCCGCGCGAGCCGAGAGGCCTCGACCTGGCGGAAATGAAGCTGATGAAGGGCGACACCGATGGCGCAGGCGCCCTGGCGCAACAGTCGGTGGAAGATAAGTCCGGCGATCTCGCGCGCGCCAACTTCATTCTTGCCCGGGTGGCCATCATGCACCGCGATGTGCCGGTTGCCCAGCATGACTTCGAAGAGACGCTACGGCTCTCCAAGGATCCCCGCATGCTGGCCTGGTCGCACATCTACCTGGGACGGATTTACGACATTCAGGACCAGCGTGACCAGGCTGTCGCCGAGTACCGGGCCGCACTCACCGTGCGCGACGGCGAGTCGGATACCAGGCTGGCGGCGGAAAAAGGTCTGAAGCAACCGTATGCGGTTCCGCAGCAGGAGCATACCGAGCCTGCAGGGGACGACGATTCCGCCCCGGACGCGCCGCCCCAGGCGGGCGCCCAGCCGTCTCAGGGCACTCCTCAGTAACGGCATGATTTCTCTCGCTATGCAATACAGTAAGAGAAAGGGCAACGACATTGATGGCACAGGCGGCTCCCAATACGCTACAGGCAGCGTTGGGTCACACCTTCCGCGAGCAGGCACTGCTGGTGAAGGCGCTGACCCATAGCTCGCTGGCGTACGAGCAAACCACCGAGGGCCGGCAGGCCGAGGGAGTCCCTTGCTCACGCGAAGAAGATAACGAGCAACTGGAGTTCCTGGGAGACGCAGTTCTGGGCCTGGTCGTCGCAGAGATTCTCTTCCGCCGTTTTCCCGATCTCCATGAAGGCGAGTGGACGCGCCTGCGCGCCAGCCTGGTCAGCCGGCGCCATCTGGCGCAAGTTGCCGCGGCACTCGACCTGGGGAGCTATCTGCGCCTGGGGCGCGGAGAGGAGCGAGGCGGGGGGCGAAAGAAGTCTACCCTGCTGGCGAATTGCGTCGAGGCCGTGATTGCCGCACTCTATCTGGACGGTGGCCTGGTTCCCGGTGGAGGCCTTCGTCAACGAGCACGTAGTCGCGCCCTACGTGAATGATTTACGCCAGGCGCTGGATCGTGGAGTCTCCCTGGGCGACCACAAGACAGCATTGCAAGAGCTGCTGCAGGCGCAGAAAACCGGGCCGCCGGATTATGTTCTCAAAGCGGAGAGCGGCCCCGATCACCGCAAGCGCTTCCTGGTGGAGGTAAGAGTGGCGGAGGGAAGCGGGCCCAAGGCACTTGCGCGCGGCGTGGGCACTACCAAAAAACGGGCCGAGCAGGAGGCCGCACGCCGGGCTTTCGACAAGCTTAGAAAACAAAGTCCTGCGCGGGAACCGTTGGCAGAAGGTAACGGTTCTTGACCCACCAACCACCAGCGGAGTTCTTCCGCGTGTCCACGGAAGAAGCGAGCGTGGCCACAGCTACTGCGGCGCCCGCTGGTCGCGCCACGCGCAGTCCACCTCAGTCACACCCACCTTGTCTTTCCCAACCTGCTCGACACCTTCCGCTCGCTGCTGTCGATCATCGTCATCGCGCTGTTTGTGCTCACGTTTGTGGTGCAGCCTTTTCGCATTCCCTCTGAATCCATGGAGCGGACTCTGCTGGTGGGGGACTTCCTGCTGGTCAACAAGTCTGTTTACGGACCCCCGGGCGCCTGGCACTGGCTGCTGCCGTATGAGCAGGTGAGCCGCGATGACGTGATCGTGTTTCATTTTCCGCTCGACCCATCGGATCACGTCGTCAAGCGGGTCGTGGGGGTTCCCGGCGACCGCATCCGTCTGCAAAACGGCGTGGTCTGCATCAACGGGCAGAAACAGAGTGAGCCTTTCGCGATCTTTGAAGGCACGTATCAGGATAATTTCCGCGATCAGTTTCCCGCCAAGCTCTACACCGACCCGGGAGTCGATACGCACTGGTGGATCCAGATGCGCCACGATGTCCAGAATGGCGAGTTGGTGGTCCCACCCGGCTTATATTTCGTGCTCGGCGACAACCGCAATCACAGCCGCGATAGCCGCTATTGGGGCTTTGTTCCCCGCGCCAATGTCGTGGGTTTGCCCTTCATCATTTACTTCTCGCTGCACCAGCCTTCGGCTACCGAGGACCGCACGCTCCCGGATGATAGACTCGGACACGAGAAGAGCCCGCTCGATACCGTCATGGACTTTGCACGGTGGAGCCGCATGTTTCGCGTCATTCATTAGAGAGTTTGTTCCCCATTATCATGGAAGCCACAGAAACTGAGATCAAAAGCCAGCAGGCAACAGAAGAGACGCCGCTGGAAGCATTTGCTTCCATCTGTACGGTGCTGGTCATCGGACTCTTTGCCCTGACCTTCATCTTTCAGAACTTCGAGATTCCCTCGTCCTCCATGGAAAAGACTCTGCTGGTGGGCGACCATGTGCTGGTAGACCGCATCACCCTGGCGCCGCGCACCAAGTGGGCCCCGTTTGTCTACTATCGCGATGTTCGCCGCGGCGACATCATTGTCTTTTTCAAGCCGGGCGAGCCGGACCTCTACCTGGTGAAGCGGGTCATCGGCATTCCCGGCGATCGGATCCACCTGCGCAACGGCGTGGTCTTCCTCAATGGCCAGCCGCAGAAGGAACCGCAGGCGGCCATGCCGGACTACGGCAACTATTTTCCCTACCGCGATGATTTTCCCGCCGTCTCCCCATCGCAGAGCGGAGACGTTACGCCAACCTGGGCCCTCGACCTCCCCAATTACATCCAGGGAGCAAGACCTCGTGGTTCCCCCCGGCCGCTACTTCGCCATGGGCGATAACCGCACCGTCAGCCTCGACGGCCGCTATTGGGGCTTTGTCCCGCGGGCCAACATCGTCGGCACCCCGCTCTTCGTTTACTGGTCTTTCATCGAACCTGACAATCAGTATGAGAAAGAAGGAGTGGGCGACAAGCTCCAGTTCTATACCCACGTAATTCTTCACTTCTTCGATCAGACCCGCTGGCGCCGAACCTTCCATTTGGTCCATTAGCATGGGTGGCGAAGAGAAGCGTCCTTCGCCCAGGCGCTGGATTCTGCTGGCTGTTGCGGTGCTCTCAGTGGTTGCTTTTGTCTTGCCGCCGCTGGTGAACATCAGCCGGTATCAGCATCGAATTGCCGACAGCATCAGCCGTAGCATCGGGCGGCAAGTACATATCTCCTCCGTCAAGCTGCGGTTATTGCCCCTGCCCGGCTTTGAGTTCTCCGATTTTTCCGTTGAAGAAGATCCTCAGTTCGGCACCGAGCCCATCCTTCACTCCGACAGCGTAGTTGCTTACCTGCGCCTCTTGTCGTTGTGGCGGGGCAGGCTTGAAGTCTCCCGTATCCATTTCGACGACGCCAGTTTGAACCTTGTCCGGGAACGCAATGGCGGCTGGAACTTCGCTTCGGTGTTGGTGCAGGCGGCACATATTCCAAATGCTCCCACAGGCCAGCGGCACGCCGGCAGTGCTCCGCGCTTTCCCTATATTGAGGCGGAAAACACGCGCATCAATTTCAAAGAAGGCACCGAGAAGAAACCGCTCTCGTTCCTGAACTCCGACCTCTCCATCTCGCTTGCTCCGGAGGATGCGTGGGAACTGCACTTTCGCGCCCAACCGGTAAGAACAGATCTCGTTCTCGACCTTTCCGACACCGGCATGCTGCGCATCGACGGGACATTGCATCGCGCACCCTTACTGGGCGAAATGCCGTTGCAGCTTAAAGTGGAGTGGAATGGGGTGCCCCTGGGCCAGTTGAGCCGGCTCACCCTGGGCCGCGATATAGGCTGGCGCGGCGGCCTCGATGTTGAGGCCGTCGTGGGCGGCACCGCTGACGTGGCACAGGTGAACAGCAAGCTGAAAGTAGCCGGCCTGCACCGCTCCGAATTTACTCCGCCTCATCCGATGGATGTTGAAACCTCTTGCCAGGCTTCCCTCCGGAGAGAGTCAAGATCGCTGGATGGCATTGCCTGTACCTCTCCGGTTGGCGATGGAGCGCTGCGACTCGCCGGCTCGATTCAGGACGTGCAAACTGAGCCCCAGGCTCAACTGAACCTGGAGGTGGATCGTGTTCCCGCCGCGGCGGTGCTGGCCGGACTGCAGGAGGTGCGCAACGGCCTGGGTGCCGGGGTCCAGGCTACCGGAGCCCTCAATGGGCACTTCCAATACACAAGTCAAAACGGACGCCAACCCCTGATTGCGGGTGAAATGGGGCTGGATTCGCTGAGCATAGCTCCTGATTCGGGCAAGCCGTTCCTGGTGGGCCCCGTGCGGCTCCGCTGCGAGAGCCCAGAGGCAGGGGGAGCGTCCCGCGTTGCTGCTGCAGCCGGTGCGACTGGCGATGGGTGCGCCGGTTCCGGT
>CAWCAZ010000047.1:0-119801 GCA_963793525.1 uncultured Acidobacteriaceae bacterium | reverse complement strand
AGGGGAGAAATAACCGCCCGACGTTTCGCTTTGGGGGAGAATACAACCGGTACGCTAAGTTCAACAATTACGAGGAGTACTACCTCCGCTTTCAGCACAACAACTTCAATGTCGGCATCCAGATCACCTTGCCGCTCTTCGACGCGACGCGTAAGGCGAAGGCAAAAAGCTCGAGCGCCGAAGCGGTGCAGGCAACAGCCGAAGCGGATCAGATGCGCGACCAGGCCGGGGAGCAGATTCTGCAGTTGCAGAAGAGCGTGACCGAGCTTGCGGCACAGGAGCAGGTGGCGGAATTGCAAAATGAATTGGCCCAGGATCAACTGGACGCGATCACGACCCAGCTTCACCTGGGCAGCGGCAGCCCTGGAGCGGCGGCGCCACTACCCAAGGACGAACAAGCTGCCCACATCGGTGAGCGCAGCCGGTTCGTCGATATGCTCGACACCCGCTTCCAACTGACGCAGGCCCGGCTTTCTCTGCTGCGGTCCATGGGGACAATTGAGGACTGGGCCAAGGGAGTGCCGGTAACACGGCCCTGATGCGCGAAGCAGAAATCGCTCTTGGGTCGGTCAGGGCTTTACAGGCAGGGAAAAACTTCTACGAAAGGCACGGGTTCAGCCGTGCCACATTTGGCGGCAACCGATAACGGCTTCAGTCCCTGAGGTACGGCTTTCCCTGATTCAGGGCGAACGTGACCACTGTATCCAGGTTGTTTCGGCTGCCAAAGCTGGGGTGATTTCTGCCAAGAAGTCTTGAAAAGCGTCACTCAGCGGCTAAAGTCGTCTTTCGCGCATGGCTCTTTACGGCACGACTGAAGCCGTGCCCTTCGTAGAGAGTTTTTCCCCTGCCTGTAAAGTCGGGCCGTAAACGATTGAGAACACGACGGGCTTCGGCCCAGACCTACCCAGCCGCGATTTCTTCGCAATATTTTCAGCCCATACCCTTCGGGCGGCAGCTAGGCGTCATTTTGCGTGCTCGACTGCATCATATCCTGCACCCTTCCGTGTGCAATCGATGAACCCTCTTGACATGGGCGGCGTCTAATGGTTCGGGAGTGCTCATAAGTATCCTGTTTTCACCCTCGCTGCGCCCGGTGCTGTTAGACTGTAAGTTGAGCCTATGCCACTAAAAACGCTACTGTTAAACCCCCCATCGTTCGAGAATTTTGACGGCGGAGCCAGCTCACGTTGGCCGGCTACGCGTGAGATTGAGTCCTACTGGTATCCGGTATGGCTGGCGTACCCGGCTGGGATGCTGGAAGGCTCCCGGATGCTGGACGCCCCTCCGCACCACGTCTCGGCGACGGAAACCATCGAGATCTAGCAAGAGCTATGAATTCCTGGTTCTGTTTACCAGCACACCCGGTTGGACCGGTGACCAGAAGCTGGCCGAAGCCATCAAACGGGCGAACCCGCAAATCAAGATCGCTTTCGTCGGACCGCCGGTCACCACTTCGCCAGACAAAGCACTGAACGAGTGTGCGGCGATCGACTTCGTTTGCCGGCGCGAGTTTGACTTCTCCGTGGTGGAGTTTGCCAATGGCAAGCCGCTGGATGAGATTCTGGGCATCAGCTACCTGAAGAACGGCGTCGTCGCGCACAATCCCGACCGCCCGCAGGTAGATAACCTGGATCAAATGCCGTGGGTGACCGATGTCTACAAACGCGACATTGACGTAACGAAATACAACGTCCCGTTCCTGCTTTATCCCTACGTCTCTCTTTATTCCACGCGAGGCTGTCCGGCGCAGTGCACGTTCTGCCTGTGGCCGCAGACCCTGAGCGGGCACGCGTGGCGCAAACGCTCGACCGACGACGTTGCCGCAGAGATGGCGCACGCCAAGGAGCTGTTTCCCGACGTAAAAGAGTTCTTCTTCGACGACGATACTTTCAACATCCAGAAGGCGCGCACGGTGGAACTCTGCGCCAAGCTCAAGCCGCTGAAGCTGACGTGGTCCTGCACCTCGCGCGTGACCACCGACCGCGAGACGCTGAAGGCGATGCGTGAAGCCGGTTGCCGGCTGCTGATTGTGGGCTTCGAATCGGGCGATCCGCAGATTCTCAAGAACATCAAGAAGGGCGCCACAGTGGAGCGCGCGCGCGACTTCGCCCGCGATTGCCACGAGCTCGGGCTGACCATTCACGGCGACTTCATCCTCGGCCTGCCCGGCGAAACCAAGGAATCCATCCGCAACACCATCAACTTTGCCAAAGCTCTCGACGTGGAGACCATCCAGGTCTCGATTGCCCATGCCTATCCGGGCACGGAGTTCTATGACTTCGCCGCCGAGAACGGTTTCATCATCAACAACGGAGCCATGGTCGATGAAGGCGGACACCAACTCGCCCACATCGAATATCCGGGATTGCCCAAGGACTACGTGTTGGAGATGGTGCACCGCTTCTACGACGAGTACTACTTCCGTCCCAAGGCGGCATGGCGCATCGTCAGCAAGGCCATCGTGAATCGCGACGTCAAGCGACTCTATGTCGAGGCCAAGTCGTTCATGAAACTCCGTGCCCAACGCAACAAGGTGGTGGCAGACGGTAAGGTGAAGGCCGCCAAGACTCCGGGCCTGCCGTGAACGCCGGAGCATGAGCCGGTTGTACCGCTGGCTGTAATGAATACCTCCTCCATGACCCTCGGGCGATACCTGGTTCTTGGCGTGGTAGCGCTTACCTCGGCCTTGGGCGACACTTTGCTCGCTGTGGGGATGAAGCGTGTCGGGCCGGTATCCTTGTCTCATCCCGATGCGCTTCTTTCCGCGTTGAAGACGCCCTGGGTGTTGGGTGGAATTCTGCTGCTGCTGCTCTTTTTTGCCTCCTATCTGACCGCGCTTTCCTGGGCGGATCTGACTTTCGTGCTGCCCGCCACCTCGTTCGCCTACGTTGCGCTGGCGTTTCTCTCCAGGTTCTGGCTGCATGAACAGATCTCTACGGAGCGCTGGCTGGGCATAGCGATGATCACCGCAGGGGTGGGTTTCGTAACCCAGGGCCCGGCCTACACTCCGCGGCATTCCGCCAATTCGGCCCCGGCAAGCCCCATTCGGATTTACCGGCTCACTGCAGGAAGGCAAATGAACTTTAGTTCGGGCCCAGCTGTCGCAGCCATGATTGGCGCCATCGTCTTGACCGCCACTGCGGGCGATGTGTTTATCGCCTCAGCCATGCGCGGTGTCGGCGACCTGGACCATATCAAGGCAGCGCGAGGTTTCAAAGGCGCGGTCTGGGCCGTGATCAGTGAAAGCCGCTTTCTGGCCGGATTCATCTGTATGGCCCTCAGCTTCTTCTCCCTGCTCTTCTCCCTCAGCCACGCGGACGTGAGCCTGATCGCCCCCGCAGCGGGTTCCCTCACCTTTGTCAGCAATGCGGTGGCGGCGAAGTGGGTTCTCCACGAGAATGTCGACCGCAGGCGCTGGCTGGCGGCGGTATTTGTCTGCTGCGGCGTTGCCCTGCTCAAGAGGTAAAGCCCATGTCCCGTGTGATATGCTTGCCCCGCAAATCGAGGCTAAGCCTTTGCCACACGAACACTCCCATAGCCATCTCTCGGCTGCGCCACGTGAAAGCCTCTCCACCCAAACACTCGACCAATTGATTGGCTGGTTGAAGGACGGCACCTTCAAATCGGGCAGTAAGCTGCCTTCGCAAAATGAATTGGTAGAGTACTTCGGGGTGAGCCGCACGGGCATTCGCGAAGCGCTGCAAATGATGGCGGTGCTGAACCTGATCGAAATCAAACCAGGTTTAGGGTGCTTCGTTAAGCGCGTATCGCCGGAGTACATCATCCACGCGGATGTGTTGTCGATTCTGCTGGAAAAAGAATCGGTGATGGATGTGATCGAGACGCGCAAGCTGGTGGAATCGGGGATCGCTGCCCTGGCCACGGAACGCGCGCTCCCCGAGGATTACTGGAAGATGGAAGATGTTCTGATTGCGATCGACCGATCGATTCAGAAGAACGAAAGCATCGCCGTCATCACCCCGGAATTTCATTGCGCTTTGGCCGAGGCAAGTCACAATGCGGTGCTGGCCAAGCTACTTCGTTCCTTCACCCAATTGATGGCAAAGGCGGGGCGGCTGCTGGAGGAGAGCGTGGAAGACCTGGCCAAATTCAAACGCCATGAATTGAAGTCGCATCAGGATCTGTTTCGACGTAATCAAGCAGCGTGACCCGGAAAAGTCGAGAAAGGCCATGCTCGATCACATCGCTGATTCCGAGAAGCTGATCGTAGCCGCCTTGAAGCGCGCCGAAGAGGTGGAAAGCTCGGCCCTGGAAGCAACCAACGCTGCTGTTTAAGTCATACGCTGATCGACCCCTTGGCCAGGATTCCCCCGTCACAAACCACGTGCGAACCAGTCATATAGGCGGTCTCGTCGGAGAGCAGCCAGGCTACGATGCGCGCTGGTTCCTCCGCGCTCGCCAGCCGCCCCAGAGGGATCTCGCGGCAGAGCTGGGCACGCATGGTTTCGACTTCGCCGGCAGCCACATTACTCCACATCAAGCCCGTCTCCGTTGCCCCGGGAACAACGGCATTTACGCGTATGCCAAATTTTGCGTAGTCGATGGCCATGCAGCGCACCAGCGAAGAGATGGCTCCCTTGGTTGCGCTGTAGGCGCCGCTACCGCCTGCAGCCATAGCAATGAACCCGGCGGGCGAAGAGGTACAGACGATGGATCCGGAAATCTGCGCTGCCAGCATCTGTTGCAGACCATGTTTGCAGGTGAGGAAAATGCCGGTCAGGTTGGTGTCAAGAATACGCTTCCAGAGTTCCAGCGGCATCTCATGGATCAAGCCCGCCGATATCGATGCCCGCGTTGGCGAAGATGCCGTAAGGCGCACCGAATTGTTCATGGACAAGCGCAAAGGCCTGCGCTACCTGGGCTTCATCAGTGACGTCGCAGGCCAGGCCGACTGCTCCGCTTGCACCTTCGCGTCGTGCTGCATCGGCAGCCTGTTTTGCGCTCTCACCGTTCTTATCCAGAATGGCGACGCGGTCACCACGCTTTGCGCATAGCAGGGCGGTGGCACGACCGATCCCGCCGCCACCGCCGGTGATCACGATGAGCCGATTTTCCGATGATTGTCATTGGGTAAGTGATCCGTTTCTAGGCGGGTAGGGGCCGGTAGGCGATGCAATCGATCTCCACTTTCATGCCGGCGGCTACCATGCCCGCTGCGACCGTCGTGCGGGCGGGCTTGTAGGCGCCGAAGACTTCGGCATACACCTCATTCATGGCGCCGAAGTCTTGCGCATCGCGCAGGAAGACGGAGCATTTGACTACATCCTGCAGATCCGCCCCGCAACCCCGGAGGATGGTCTGCAGGTGCTGCAAGACCAGCCTGGTTTGCTCCTGCACGCTCGCCTCCGACTGCATCTCGCCGGTCGCGGCATCCACTGGGCCCTGACCGGAAATAAAAAGAAAATCCCCCGCGCGCACTGCGCTTGAATAAGGACCCTGAGGCTTAGGCGCCCCATCTACTACTAATCGTTCCAGCATTACGTTCTTCCTCCAGCTACTGCCTTACAATAAACGGACCAGTCCTCTCCCCGGCCTTTGTTTCCAAGATAATCTATGAAGCCTTCGTCTCCACAGACCGATAGCCTGCGAGCAAACGCCCTTTCCTTCTCCGCAGTGCTTACCCAAGGCATCACGCACATCGCGCCCGCAATGGGGCTGGTGGTCGCGGTTCAATTCGTTACCACGATGGCGGGAACCGCTTCTCCGCTGGCCTACCTGATCGCATTCCTGATCGTGCTCATGCTCGGGGTCTGCCTCGCCCAACTGGCGCTTCATCTGCCTTCGGCCGGCGGGTATTACACCTACGTCGGCCGGTCTCTCAACCCTAAGGCGGGATTTCTCGCTGCCTGGATGTTCTTTTTGTACGACCCGCTCACCGGTGCGGTGAACCTGGCATACCTGGGCTTTCTGCTGCAGACTACGTTGAGGATTGAAGCCCACATCAACTGTCCCTGGTATGTGCTCTACGTAATCTTCGCGCTGCTGATCACCCTGCTCATTTATCGCGGTATTGAAATCTCGGCCAACTTCGTGATGTGGCTGACCATCGTCGAAGTGGTGATCATGACTCGCGCTGGCGATTGCCGGCCTGATGCATCCGGGCGATGGACGAGTCCATCTGCAGGATTTCGTCCCCGTGCACGCCTTCGGGAAAAAGGGGTTCTATCTCGCCATTGTCTTCTCCATCTTCACCTTCACCGGCTTTGAAGCCATCGCTCCGCTGGCGGAGGAAACGCGCGACCCGCGGCGATTGCTTCCCCGCGCCGTCCTTCTTTCGATTACGCTGATGGGTTTTTTCTTTGTGTTTACTACCCTTGCCATACTCACCGGCTGGGGCATGAGCCATATCGATACCTTCGCCGTGTCGGCAGAGAATCCGGTCATTTTGCTGGCCAAGCGTCTGTGGGGCGGGGCCTGGATATTCGTGATGGTGGCGGTGATCAACTCCATCCTGGGTGCGGCGATTGCCGGCACCAATGCGGCGGTCCGCGTCTTTTATGCCATGGGGAGAGCGCGCTCCCTGCCGGCCGCGCTCGAGTACATCCATCCCCGGTTTCGCACCCCGGTCAACGCCATTGCGTTGCAAACCTTCATTACGCTGACCCTTGGGATCGCCATTGGCTTCTGGATCGGTCCAGATCAGGAGTACTACTTTCTCGGCGTTACCGCGACGCTGGTTCTCATCTTCATCTATTCCGCAGGCAACGTCGGCGTCTACTTTCTTTACCGGCGGCAACGGCCCTCGGAGTTCAACCCAGTACTCCATTTTGTCTTCCCAGTGCTTTCCACACTTTCGCTGATGTGGGTTGCCTATCACTCGGTCGTGCCCTTGCCGGATGCGCCGCTGCGCTACGCTCCGATTCTCGTGGGTGTGTGGATGGTTGCCGGGGTGGTGTTGCTGTTGACCGTGCGCCGGGCCTCGAATATGCCGCTCTTGCCTCTGGAAGCGCTGGTCTCGCACCCTGCGGAGGCCGCAGAAACTCCCATTTCCAGCAGACAGGTATGATAGGCTGCTGGTTCCCATGAAAGCTCCTTCAAAAGCCGATGGCACGCAGGTCCTGCGGGCCAATGCCCTCTCCTTCCCATCGGTGCTGATGCAGAGCATCACCCACATTGCGCCTGCGGTCGGTTTGGTCTTCGTGCTGCAGTTCATTACCACCATGGCCGGCATTGCCGCTCCGTTGGCCTTTGCGATGGCGTTCTTCATTGTGCTGGCGATCGCGATCTGCATGGTGCAGCTCGCACTGCATCTTCCTTCGGCCGGCGGATATTACACCTATGTCAGCCGCGCGCTCAATCCCAAAGCCGGCTTTCTGGCGGCTTGGATGTTCTTCTTGTATGAGCCGCCCACTCCCGCACTGAACCTGGCATTCCTGAGCTTCATGCTGCATAACATTTTCAAGATGGAAGCGGGAATCAACTGTCCCTGGTACGTGTTCTTTCTGACCGCAGTGTGCCTGATCACGGTGCTGACCTATCGCGGGATTGAAATCTCCGCGACCTGCGTGATGTGGCTGACAGGGATCGAGATTCTGATTGTCAGTTGCCTGGCGATCACCGGCTTCATGCATCCCGGTGACGGACGAATCCACCTGCAAGACTTCGCCTCGTGGCATAGCTTCCGGCAAAAGGGCTTCTATCTCGCGGTTGTCTTCTCCATCCTTATTTTTACGGGCTTCGAGGCGGTCGCTCCTCTAGCCGAGGAAACACGCGATCCCAAGCGTACGCTGCCACGCGCTATTCTGCTCTCGACCAGCCTTATGGGGCTTCTCTTCGTGGTGTGCTCCATGGCGATCCTCACCGGTTGGGGCAACAGCCACATCGCCACCTTTGCGGCATCGACCGAGGCGCCGGTGATCTTGCTGGCCAAGCGGCTTTGGGGCGCAGCATGGGTGCTGGTGCTGATAGCAGTCACCAACTCTATCCTGGCGGTGGCCATTGCCGGCAATAATGCTGCGACCCGGGTCTTCTTTGCCATGGGCAGAGCGCGGTCGCTCCCGGCCGTTCTGGACTACGTGCACCCGCGATTCCAGACGCCTCGGAATGCCATACTTTTTCAGACGTTTCTCACGCTCGCGATTGGCTTGGGGGTTGGTTTCTGGATTGGTCCGGATCAGGAGTACTACGTAGGCGGCGTGGCCATGACGCTGGGGCTCATGTTCATTTATTGCGCCGGCAACGTTGGCGTCTTCTTTTATTACCGGCGTGAGCGGCCGGCAGAATTCCGCTTCTTTCTGCACTTTCTTCTTCCCTTGCTGTCGACGATTTCGCTGCTTTGGGTGACGTATAAGTCCGCTGTACCTTTGCCGGAACCGCCGGTTCGCTATGCACCGATCCTGGCAGGCGTCTGGCTCTTTGCCGGGGTGGTGGTGATGTTGACGGTGCGCGGCGCGGCGGGCACACCTCTGCTACCGCTGGGATCCGAAGGCGATGCAGAACCCGTTCCGCAGGGGGTTTTTAAGGTGGGAGATCAGCTGCGGACCGAAGAGTACGGACTTTAAAAGGCCCCTGGTGAGAACCAGAAAACCGTCAGTTCCGTCCTGAATGCAAGGCTACGTCAGCGTAATCGTTAACCGCGTCACCGACGATGGAGGCAAGGTGAATTTCACCACCTTGCCCGAAACCGTCGCCGTCGCCTTCCTGGTTGTGACCGCATCTGGTTGCTCGAAGGTGTTGTGGCCGTGCACATCTTGCCCACCCAAGATTTCAGCCTCGGCGGATACTGCGCCGGCGTCGCCTCTCAGCATGATCTGCGAAGGGCGGGCGTCGGTCAGATGGGGGTTCACCACCGTGAGAGTCAACACTTTTCCTGTAACTGAGGCGGAGCCATTCAATCCCCACAAGCGCGCGTCGGGACCTCCAACGACAATCTCGTCGCCTACGGAGCTGAGCTGCTTCCTAATCGCTTTGCTAGGAAAAGAAATGTCCGGCACAGAAAATTGGACTCGTACGGCCTGCCCTCCCTGGTGCTCCTTGTACATGTCGAACACATGGAATACCGGCGTGGTGATGAAGTGCTCCTCATGAGAGAGGAAGAGCGAGTCGATGCAATTGATGAGTTGCGCGCAGGCGGCGATGGCCACTTTGTCCGGGTGGCGATTGAACGTATCAAGCGTCAGCGCAGTCATGATGGCATCGCGAACGGTTAGTTGCTGCCCGAGCACGTGGCCGGGGTCGAGTTTCGAATCGCTGAAGCGGTACCACGGGCCGTATTCGTCAACCACCAGCTTTACGCGATGGGTGCGGTCGTAAACACCCATCGCTGTCCAGTGGTCCAGCATGATCTTCTCCATCCGGTCCGCCAGTACATAGCCGGGATACACATCCTCGGCGGTGAATTTCAGCGCCTCGGGCAGGTCGGTGTAATAGTGCATCGACCAGCCAAAGGGTGGCTTCACCGATCGGCCGGAGGTGAAGATGTTTTGAAAAAAGCGCGTGGTCCAGTCCACGTCGTCCTGGTTTGGTCCGGAAGCAATGAGATTGAGGTCAAGGCCATAGCGCGGCAGCCATGATTGATACCGGCGATATTCGCTGGCGTATTCCTCGGGCGTGAAGTCACCGCCGCAGCCCCAGCTCTCGTTACCGACCCCCCAATACTTTACGTTATACGGTTCGGGGGAACCGTCCGCCGCGCGCACGTCAGACCAGGTGGTGCTGCCCGCCGGGGAGTTGCAGTATTCAACCCATTGGTCGAAGGTGTAGGCATTCAGACTGCGAACATTGGCGGCGATATACGGTTCCGCGCCGACAAGTTTGCAGAAGCGGCAAAACTCGTCGGTGCCGAAATCATTCGGGTCGTAACTGGGTAAGCCTTTCTTGGGGAGGTCCTTCGCGTCGGAATCGTCGACCCAGAAATCCGTTCGGCGCGGGCGCTTATCCTTGGGGCCAACGCCATCACGCCAATCGTAGCTGTCGGCAAAGCAGCCACCTGGCCAGCGCACGGCCGGTGCTTTAATCTGGCGCATCTTCTCGATAAGTGCGGTGCGAATTCCGCCTGTGTTCGGGATCTTCGAATGCTCGCCTACCCACACACCGTCATAGATCACTGCACCTAGTTCTTCTGTGAAATGGCTGTAGATCAGGGGTGAGATGGTGCCGAGCGGTTCGTCGAGCATGATCTCAATGCCCGCTTCGTCAGACCCAGTTGCTGCCGCAGGCAGGTTGCGGGAGAAGAGAAAGGCAGACCCAGCCAGCGCGCCGGTCTTTAGAAAGCTGCGTCGTTGCATGCTCGTCCTCGAAAAAGGAATCGGTCGAAGAGTAAGAAGTTCTGCGGCGATGAGAAAACATTTACTCGGTTCTGTCAATGAGCTCCGAGCCACGCGCTTCATTGCCGATTTTCTAGTACCCAGGGTTTGTATGCTTTGTATCAGGGCACGGCTTTAGCCGGGCCATTGAGCTCCAGCACCTGGGCTTTAGCCCTTGGGCGTTTCATTGACTCCTGGCAGAAACACATCGTCGCTCGGCTGAGAAGCATAGACAAAGATTTTCGTGCGGGATATGCCGTAGCTCCACGACCTGCCGGGCCAGGTGGGCTAAAGCAGACGCCGGAAGAAAGTCTGCGCCGGGCGAGAAAGCAACACCTCAGGGGCTAAACAGTCTGCGTGAGAACGAAAGTGTCAACCATGTGCCCGGCCTGTTCTGTCAACCATGTGCCCGGTCTGTACCAAACGTCAGCCCAGCCCGTAAGGGCTGGGCTCCCACGGCAGGCCGGGGCGGGTACGTTTAGCGGTCGGCCCTCTGGGCCTCAGCGATAGGAGGATCTGCCGTGTCTTTCGTTCACACGCAGGGGCTATTACAAAGCCCCTTATCAGCCCCGCCATTTACTGCCTGACTAAAGTCGTGCCCTGATGCAAAACATGCTGACTATCGGAGCCAGCGCTAAATGCCTCTGCATCGGTAACAAAAACTATGCCGAAAGCAATTCTCGGTAGAGCACAAGAAGTTTCCGTATCGGGGGCTCGTTTACGACAGCAGACGCATCAGGCCGGTGGGCGCCAGGTCGGGTTGAAGGAAGTGAGCTGAGTTCCCTGCGGCGCTGCTTATCGCTTCGGCGGCCAGGTAGCCGCTGCGCACTGCGCCCTCCATCGTTGCCGGCCAGCCGGTGGCTACCCAGTCGCCGGCCAGAAAGACTCGCGGCCACGGACTTGACGCTGCCGGTCGCAGTAAATCAAGCTGCGGACGAATCGAATAGGTGGCACGCACCTCTTTGACCACTGCCCCCTTGATCAGCTTCGCCTGCGCTACCAGGGGAAAGAACTCAGCTAGTTCCCGCAATGCCAGATCGATAATTTCCTGACGTTGCATTTCAACCAGGGATTTAGAGGCGCTCACCACCAGTTCGACATAACTGCCCGGCGCGCCGCGACGCTTCTCCGGTTGCAAACGCGATTTATGGAACAACCACTGAATGGTTGTATCGAGCAGGATCGCATGTTCCAGATCGGTGATCTCGCGATCGAACCACAAGTGAATGCCGGTGATCGGCGAATGGCCAAAATGTTCCAAATTGTTCGCGAGTTGCTCGGCTTCGGGGTTTTGCGGCATCGATGGCAGCAACTTACTCAAGCCTTCAAAGGCCAGCGCCAGCACCATCGCATCACCGGTGAAGCTTTGGTCTCGAGTGGTCACTGTCCATTGCTGAGTTTTTTCAGACCACTCGAATGACTCGGGCGCCGCGCTCAGATCCACGTGACCGCCGCGGCTTCCGATGTAGTCAATAGCACGGCTGTACAGATCGCTTAATGGAATGGTAGGAACACCCATGCGGCCCGCTCCTGGCGAAAGCAAGAGCGACTTACGAATAACCTGACCGGCATAATGCACCGACATGTGCTCCGGATCCTCATTCAAAGCACTCACCAGGACCGGCTTCCAGAAGCGGTTGATTGCTCCCACAGTCTGCCCATGGCGCGCCAGCCAGTGGGCAAAATTCTCTTCGGAGTCTTTAGGAATGCCGGTGATAAAGGCGCTCATGCCGCGCCCGATCGCCAGTTTATCGGCTAAGGAAAATGCTGACGCGCGCAGAAAGGCCGGCGTGGAGTGAAAAGGCGCAGGCAGGAACGAGGGCTCCAGAATACTTCTTCGTCCCCCCGGCTCGACGAAGGTTAGGCGATCGAACCAGCGGATGGCATCGCTCACACCCAGCCGTTGGTAAAGGTTGATGAGGTTGACGCAGTTGCCCAGCAGCACGTGCTGGCAGTTGTCGATCACCTCTCCCGTTCCCGGGTGCTCGTAGGAGGATGCGCGGCCGCCCAGGTAGCGCCGCTTCTCCAATAAACGGACCTGGTAGCCTGCATCCGCTAAAGCACAGGCGGCAGAGAGCCCTGCCAAGCCACCGCCGACCACGATAACCGAACGAATCAGGCCCACACACCCTGCGCCAGCGTCTTGAAAAGGCCGCATCCCAATATGCTCAGCTTCTCATATGCCGGAACGCCGATGCGGGTGGAAAAGACATCGAAGTTGCGCTGTTCGATGAGCCGCAACAAACGATGATAAATGGTGACCAGAACCCACATCGCGGCCCGGCTGTCAGGCGAGATCAAAGGCAACAGCGCTTCGGCAGACTTATAAAATTGCCCGGCGCGTTCCGCCTGAATGGCCAGCACCTGGCGTTGCGGCGAAGTCAACTGCTTTCCGCTGGAGATGGCGGTCATGGAGCTGGCGCTCACACCGCAGCGTTCCAAGTCTTCGAGGGGTAGATAGAGGCGGCCACGCTCTGCATCCTCGCGCACATCGCGGAGAATGTTGGTCAGCTGAAAAGCAATACCGGTTTCTTCTGCAAGCTTCTCCGCCTTCGGATCGAGGTATCCGAAAATGCGGATGCAGACCAGCCCGACGACCGATGCTACCAGGTAGCAGTAGCGATAGAGATCAGAGAAGGTTGCATATTCGGCGAACCTGGGTTCGAGATCCGTCGCTGTGCCTTGTACCAGCTGGTCGAGCAGCTGCGAGGGGATGGCAAAACGGCGTTGGGCATCCAGGAGCGCGATGAACACCGGATCGGTGGTAGGGCCCCCATCCAATGCTTGATGCCAGCTGGTCAGCCAAGCGTCGAGCGCAACCCGGCGGTCGGAGATGGAATGCGATTCATCGTCGGAGAGATCGTCGGCCTGGCGCATGAAGGCGTAGACCGCGCAGATCGCATCCCGCTTGCTCGCCGGCAAGGCGACAAAGGCGTAGTAGAAATTTTTTGCCTTTTTGCGCGCGATTGCCCGGCATACCGCGTAGGCCGCCTGAACCTCAGGGGTCACGCCGCCCGCCTTCCCCGCGAAATCCCAGGCAAGAATTTGCCGCAGAGCGCTCGCGCCAACAGCCCCAGTTTCCTGGTTTTGGTGATGACAGGACGCATGGTGAGAACGTCATACTGCCGGCCCTCGACCGCGCGCAGTATTTCCATGCCGCCGCGGCTGAACAGATCCAAATCCAGCGCCAGTTCGCGATCGACCATGTCTATCAGCGGCAAGCCCTTGGTGAATAGTTCACGGGCGTAGCCGACCTCATACTTCAGCAGCTCGCGAAAGGCCGCGGTGGGCTCGCGGTGAGCGATCGTGGCCTCGTCCACTCCGTAACGATGCATATCGTCGAGGGGCAGGTAGATGCGGCCGCGGGCATAATCGGAGCTCACATCCTGCCAGAAATTGGCTAATTGCAAGGCGCTGCAGGTGTAGTCAGAGAGCTGAAACATCTCCGGCTCGCGATAGCCGCAGGCATATAGGACGAGCCTTCCGACGGGGTTGGCGGAGTACTTGCAGTATTCGAGCACGTCATCCATGGTCTGGTAACGAGGGACTGTCTGGTCCTGACGAAAGGCCACCAGCAGGTCGGCAAATGGCTTCTGGGGAATGTCGCAGACGCGGATGGTCTCGGCTAGCGCGACAAAGACCGGATGGCGCGCCTCGCCGCGGTAACAGGCGTCGAGTTCCCGCCCCCACAGATCGAGCAGCGCCAGGGATTGCTCGCGATTCCCTACCTCGTCGCCCAGGTCGTCCGCGATGCGGCAGTAAGCATAGATGCTGTGGAAGTGAGGGCGCAGCCGGGGGGGCAAAAACCACGAGGCCACATGAAAGTTTTCATAGTGGGTGGTGGCCAGTTTTTCGCAGTAAGCGCGCGCCTCATCGAGGTTAGGGCGGTGCTCGGGGATGCGGTATTCCGGCGGCAGCGCGGACCAGCCGCGTTCTACCAGTTCTCTATCGTCCTGAGCACTTTCGACTGTCATTGTTTCTCGTTATCCTTCAGTGCTTGCGGAAAACCTCGAGACGGGATGAAACGAGTTCCCTCAGCGGCTAAAGCCGTCCCGGTTTACAGTCAATTACGTACGGGCTGAAGCCCGTACCCTTCGAAAATCGTATCTCAGGGCCCAAAGCCCTCGTCATGCCGGCTTTTGTGACCCGACTAAACAGCTTGCGGGAAAAATCATTTTTTTGAAGGGTACGGCCTTCAGGCCGTACGTAAATGCCTTGCAATGAATCCGGCTTTAGCCGCTGAGGGATGATTGCTTCTAGGTTCAGCGACTTTTTCCGCAAGCTGTAAAGTCGTGCCCTGACAGAAAACATGAGTTTTTCCGCAACCTCTAAAGCCCGGCCCGTTCGAAAATCGTACTTCAGGGGCTAAAGCCCGTCGTATTCGCAATCGTTTACGGCCCGACTAAAGTCGTGCCCTGACACAAAGCCGCTTTAGGGTTTGAGTGCCGTGGTATCCCACTCAAAGCCAAAAACGGGTTTGAATGGGGGCACCCAGCCGTGCCCTTCGTCCGGTCGTATACGTACGCTACATTCTGCCCACCTAGGGAATGATAGCCGTCTTGATATCGTTGGAGCGATCGTTCAGACGGCGCAAGACGGTTTCCAGCTCGGACAACTGTGCCCTGCCGGTGATGTATTCGCTGCACTTGAAACGCCCACTGGCGAGCAGGTCAAAGGCCTTGCGGCAAGCCGCGGGAGTGTGGTGAAAGCTCGCCTTCAGCGTGATGTCGTTGTAGTGCAGCCGATTGGTATCGAACTCTACCTTGGTGCCGGCGGCACAGCCCCCGAAGAAGTTCACCGTGCCGCCGCGGCGAACCATGTCCACCGCCCACTGCCAGGTGATGGGCGCGGCTACAGCTTCAATGGCTACATCCACACCCCTGTGATCGGGGGTGAGGGCGCGCACCGCAGCCACGGCATCGACGACGGCGCCGGTGTTCACGACCTGGCTGGCGCCGAAGGTGGTCGCAGAGGCAACCTGCTCATCGCGTTTGACCACCGCGATCACCTTCATGCCCGATAGCTGCGCCACGTGCATGAACATGAGGCCGATCGGTCCGGCCCCAATCACCACCACGGTGTCGCCGTGCTTGGCTCCCGTCTCCTCTAACCCACGCACTACGCAGGCTAGTGGCTCGGTCAAAGCCGCGTGTTCCAAGGGCAGGCTCTCGGGCACGATGAGCGTGTTCTTGGAGACGATGCGGGCCGGAATGCGGATGTATTCAGCGTAAGCACCGTTGTTGAAGAGCAAGTCCTCGCAGAGGTTTTCCTGTTTGCGCACGCACCAGTAGCAGACGCCGCAGGGCGCCGAATTCAGCGCTACCACGCGCATGCCTGGTTTGAAGCCGCGCACCCCGGCGCCGGTCTCGTGGACCACGCCTGCCATCTCGTGCCCGAAGAGCGCTGGGGGGGCAATCATCCTGGCATGGTAGCCGCGGCGGAAGACTTTCAGGTCGGTGCCGCAAGTGAGGGCGGCGTGAACGCGGATCACAATCTCGCCCTTACCGGCGGCGGGGATGGGCACCCGTTCAATCCTGACGTCTTCTTTGCCGTAAAGCACGGCAGCATTCATCTCACTTAACATGCATTCCTATTCTATGTGTCTTCTTCGATCATGATCTTCATCGATGTCGCCTTGGGTTCGGAGGCGACGGCCAGGGCGGTGACGGCCTCAGTCAAGGGAAAGCGATGGGAGACCAGGCGGGTCAGATCAAATCCCTGCCCGTAGCCTTCGAAAACCAGGCGCAGCGCCTCGTCCTGGATGTCTACGGAGGCACTATAGGAGCCCATCAGGGTCTTCTCGTCCACGCAAACCGCGGCAGGGTCGATAGTTGTTTCTCCATGCTGGGTTTGTGCGAATAACAGCACTCGTCCGCCGGGACGCGCCGCGTCTATCGCAGTGCGAATTAGCGCATTGCCGCCCACGGCCAGGATGACGGCATCGGCTCCCCGGCCCTCGGTGGCCGCGCGAACCACGCTAATCACGTCTTCGCGCGAAGCATCAATAGGCAAATCAAGCCCGAAGGTGGCCGCAACGGCATGCCGCTCCGGGTAGAGATCCGACGTCAGCACCTTTCCCGACACCCGCTTTGCTAGCGCTGCCAACATGATTCCGATGGGGCCCTGACCGATCACCAGGACGGTCTCGTCCGGTGCAAGGTTGAGGCTGCGCACACCCTTAAGGCAGGTGTTAAGCGGTTCCATAAAAACTGCCTGGGCAAAAGGGACATGGTCAGGAATCTTAATCAGGCCGCGCTTCACAATCCAGTCCATGACCCGCACGTATCCGGCAAAGCCTCCACCGGAAGGCTCAAAGCCGGCAGTGCAGCCTACCTGTTTGTAAACCGGACATTGGGCAAAAGTTTTCTTGCGGCAGTAGTAGCAGTCCCCGCAGGGAATGTGATGGAAGACAGCCACGCGGTCGCCCACGGCGAAGGGCTCAACTCCCTTCCCCACAGCAGCGATCGTGCCCACGGTCTCATGGCCGAAGATGCGGGGTGCGGAGTGGGATCCGGTGTGGATTTTCTTGAGGTCAGTCCCGCAGATGCCACAGCTGTGCACCTTTATGAGCACTTCTCCCGGGCCAATCGGCGGCACAGCAACGGTCTCCACGCGGACATCGTTCACCCCGCGATAGACGGCGGCCTGCATGGTCGCCGGAACGGCAAGTGGGCTGTGCAATTCTTGAACACCAGGTGCGGTCTGCATATTACCCGTTCCCTATGAGTGGGGCCAGCGCACCGGCCACAGCCCGGGCGCCGCTCTTTGCGTTCTGGCCGATTCGGAGCATGGCAGGCCAATATTTCGGCCGCACGGCCACATGACCCAGAAGAGGTGCTACGCGCAGGTGGCCATCGGAGTCAGTGTAACGGCCGAAATCCGGCAATATGTCAGCGATCTCGTCCGATATGGCCTTGAGGCAGTAGAACGGGATGTTTTTAGCTGAGCGCAAAACGGGCCACGGTCGCGGCCTCCATATCCACCATCACGGCCTGGTACAGCCCGGCGAGCTGGCGTTTTTCCGCATACTGGACGATATGGTCGGTGGTTACCAGTTTGAGCGGAACGCCGGTTTCTTCGGGCAAACGGAAGTTGGTGGCGAAGTGCTCCCCGGTGAGGGCATCCACCACTTCATTCACAGGGTACGCATTGCCAGGATGGATACCGCAGGATAGGGCTCCAGCCCATCCTACGGAGACGATAGCGTCCAGCGCACCTCCCTGGGCGGCCAGGTTGCAGGCATGCGCCGCAGCCTCACTGCCAACGCCGCCGCAGATGGCGATGCAGTCTACATCGTCCACAAGGGAACCCCAAGCCGCCTGGCCCTTGCGCGCACCGGGCAGGGGCACAGGCTTCCAGCCCTGCACCAGCGGTTTCAATTCGCCGGGCAGGGCCGCGATAATACCGACGCGACTCATGCGGCGGGCGCGTACCCGTGCGCCCGAAACCAGTCAATCGCCGCACGCAGCGCCGCATAGACCGGCACAACGCGGAATCCCAGATCGCGCTCCGCTTTGGCAGAGGAGACAAACATCTTTTTCTTCCCCATGCGTACGGCCTCCACGGTAGCACGCGGCTCACGTCCGCGCAGCTTGCCGGTAAAGGTCTGATCCCATAGGGCAAACATCATCGCCACGCTGTGCGGCACGCGCATGGTGGGAGAAGGCAGGCCGGTGATGGCCGACATTTTATCCAGGATCTGCTTCAAGGTCAGGTTCTCCCCACCCAGGATGTAGCGCTCCCCTGGCCGCCCGGCCTCCAGTGCATCGGCATGGGTCCTTGCCACTTCGTTCACATCCACCAAGTTGAGGCCTGTATCCATATATGCGGGAAATCTCCGGTTGAGGAAATCGACCACGATGCGGCCGGTTGGCGTAGGTTTGATGTCGTTCGATCCAATCGGCGTCGTCGGATTGAGGATAATCACCTGCTGGCCGGCGCGCGCGGCTGCCACAGCTTCCTGCTCGGCCTGGTATTTCGATCGCTTGTATTCCCCGATCATGTCGGCCAGGGAGACCGGCGTTTCTTCGTCCGACGGGCACCCGTTGGAGAGAAAGCCCATGGTGGCTACGCTTGAGGTGTAGACCGCCCGGGGAACGCCCTCTTCGCGGGCAATGCGCAGCAACTCGCGGGTACCGGTCACGTTGATGGCGTACATGGCTTTTGGATCGGTCACCCAAAGGCGGTAATCGGCGGCTACGTGCATGACTGCATCACAACCGGCGATGGCAGTGCGCAACGCATCCACCCGCAACAAATCACCCACGACCGTTTCGGCGCCCAGCCCGGCTAGATTCTCGAGCTTGCTGGTAGGGCGAATGAGGATGCGCAACTGAGCGCCGCGCCGGGACAGCTCTTGCGCCACGTGGCTCCCGACGAACCCCGTAGCTCCTGTGAGAAAAATTTTCAGACCTATACCCTACTCGTGAAGGGTACGGCCTTTAGGCCGTACGAAATCCCAACAGCATATTCGGCCTTTAGGTCCTGAGGGCCTAAAGAGACTGCAGAAAAAAGTCGGAGGGTGTGAGATGAATCCCTCAGCGGCTAAAGCCGGACATACTTACAAGCACTTACGTACGGGCTGAAGCCCGCACCCTTCAAAAAACAGGCCTTTCCAGCAAACAAGTCTTTCCAGCCTGTGAAGCGCGTGCCCTTCCCGCTAGTCCAGCGCTTCGGGATGCAGCCCGAAGCCCTTTTCGCCGGCTGCTTTCTTTTCGTTCCACTTCTTCACCCAGGCTTCCCAGCTTGCGCCGGCGGCGCGGTCTTTGCCGGTGAAGACGAGGCCCGAAATCTCGCTGTACGCGATGGATAGTTTTTCCGGCGAATCCTTGGGGAAGAGCCGCACCCATGATTGGGAAAGCGTGGTGCCCGTCTTGCGGTCGAAGATATAACCCTCGACCACGGACCCGTCCTTGCAGGTGATGGTGACGTCTCCGCGATAGTCGAAGGCCTTCTCCAGTGCGTCGAGCACTTCGGCGTCGCTACCCAGAACCGGAGCCCAGCCTTCCAAATTTTCGTGCTTGGTTCCCGGCGCCAGTTCCAGCGTGTCCGGATCGACGTTACCTGCAGCCTTGCCGGTCATACGCGTGTCTCTTCCATCTGCCGCTTGGTATCGCCTGAGATCTGCACCAACGATGGCGACGAATGCCCGTTCAGTTGTGGGGAGGTCAGCAGATCGCGCGCCCCCTGATCCTCGTACCTATCGAAGAGGGTGGCACGCACCGCAGAGAAGAATCCCCGCCAGGTACCAAACATATCGTTGACCGAGGACGGCTCATAGCCACAGCTGACCATGCAGTTGGCGCATTTTGGATTGCCAGAGGCGGTGCCGTAGTTTTCCCACTCGGTCTCCGCGATCAACTCCTTGAAGGTGGAAGCGTAGCCATCCTGGAGCAGGTAGCAGGGCTTCTGCCAGCCAAAGATGTTGTAGGCCGGATTACCCCACGGTGTGCATTCATAGTTCCGCTTGCCCATCAGGAACTCGAGGAATAGCGGAGACATATTAAATTTCCAGTGCTTCTCCCGGTTCGACAGAATGGCACGGAAGAGCCTGCGGGTACGGGCGCGACCGAGAAAATGTTTCTGGTCCGGCGCCTTGTCGTAGGAGTAGCCGGGCGAGATGACGATGCCTTCCACGCCCAACGCCATCACCTCGTCAAAGAACGCGCGCACGCTGTTCGGATCGGCGCCATCAAAGAGCGTGGCGTTTGGAGTAACACGGAAGCCGCGCTTGACGGCCTCGCGTATTCCCTCGACCGCCTTGTCGTAGCCACCCTCACGGCAAACAGAAAAATCGTGGTGCTCACGCTGGCCATCCAGATGGACAGAGAAAGTAAGGTACTTGCTGGGCTTGAAAAGCCCGATCTTTTCCTTGAGCAGCAAAGCGTTGGTACAGAGATAGATGTACTTCTTGCGCGCTACCAGGCCCTCAACGATCTCGCCAATCTGCGGGTGCATCAGCGGTTCGCCGCCGGGAATGGAGACCATGGGGGCTCCGCACTCGTCGACTGCCCGGAAGCACTCCTCGGGCGAGAGTTCCTTCTTGAGGATGTGCGCGGGGTATTGAATTTTGCCGCAGCCGGCGCAAGCCAGGTTGCAGCGGAACAGCGGTTCCAGCATAAGCACGAGCGGGTAGCGTTTGTGCCCGCTCAAGCGCTGCTTGAGCACGTAGCTGGCCACGGTCCACATCTGTGAGATCGGCACTGCCATCGTTTCAAATCTCCTCTAAGTGCTCTAAGCTCTTTCCATCGCGCGGCGGTAGTCAGTCAGCGCCAGCAGGGGAAAGTAATCCCGGTAGAGATGGTAGGCAAGGTAAAAGACACGGGGAAAGCCGGTGCCGGTAATCACTGCTTGCCGGGTGGGGCCTTCTCCCATGCTTTCATCCCACGAACCATCGGGCAGTTGCCGCTCGATCAGCCAGCGAACTCCCTTGGCAACCGAGTCGCTGCGCGTGTCCCCAGCCGATAGCAGACCCAAAATAGCCCACGCAGTCTGCGACGGGGTGCTGGGGCCGACGCCTCGGGTTATCGGATCGTCGTAGCTGGCGCAGCTCTCACCCCAGCCGCCGTCCGTGTTTTGCACCATGCGGATCCACTCCGCCGCCTGTTGGATCTGCGGCTCGTGGTTCCATACGCCGATCGCTTCCAGACCGCGCAGCACCAGGAAGGTTCCGTAAAGGTAGTTCACGCCCCAACGGCCAAACCAGCTGCCGTCCGGCTCCTGCTCGCTATAGATGAAGCGGATGGCCTTTTCGACGCGGCGGTCTTTTTGCGTGTAGCCGTAGGTAGCCAACATCTCCAGGATGCGCCCCGTGATGTCGACGGTGGGCGGATCGAGCATGGCGTTATGGTCAGCGAAGGGAATGTTTTCGAAGACCATCTTGGTGTTGTCTTTATCGAAGCTGGCCCAGCCGCCGTTCTTGCATTGCATGGCGAAGATCCAGGAGATCGCGCGCTGGCAAACATCGTATTGATAGCGCTCCCGGGCATGGTTGTCGACCTTGTTCAGGGCCAGAAGCACTTGGGCCGAGTCGTCGGTGTCGGGATAGAACTCGTTGTTGAACTCGAAATACCACCCGCCGGGCTGTGCATTCCGTACTTTCACGGCCCAGTCGCCCTTGTGCCGCACTTCTTTGGAGAGCATCCAGTCGGCGGCCTTCAGCAGGCGCGGGTCGGTGCGCGCAACTCCGGACTGACCCAGCGCATACACAGCATAGGCCGTATCCCACACCGGAGACATGCACGGCTGCATGCGGAAGGTCGGCTCCAGGAAGTCGGGAACCCCTTTCTCTTCAATGCCCAGTTTTTCAAACTCGTCCATGGCCCGGATGGTCTGCGGGTCGTCGATGGAGTAGCCCAGGCAGCGTAGGGCCAGGATGGCGTTGAGCATGGCGGGATAGATGGCGCCCAACCCATCGCTCATCTCCAGGCGCTCCAGGATCCATTTCTCCGCTTTCTTGAGAGCCATCTTGCGCAGCGGACGGATGTGCACGCGCTCGGCCCAGTGGAAGAGCCGGTCAACGATCAGGAAAAAGTTGCGCCAGCCCAGTATGTTCTTGCGTTCCCAGCGGAGGTGCAGGTTGGCATTCGTCTTGCCGCCCACGAAGAGCTCGTCGATCCCATTCTCCGGGGCGAGCTTCTTGAAGGGCTTTTTGGCGTATGCGATGGAGAGCGGAACCAGGATCGCGCGCGACCAGGACGAGATCTCGTAGATGTTGAAGTAGCACCAGTTGGGAAAGAGGACTAGCTCTGGTGGGATGGCTGGAACTGCGTCATATTCATATTGGCCGAAGAAACAGAGATAGATCTTGGTGAAGGTATTACACTCCACCACTCCGCCGTGGTCGAGAATCCACTGCCGGGCATGGACCATGACCGGGTGGTCGGGAAGCCAGCCCATCAGCTTAAAGGCAAAATAGGCTTTGACCGAAGCGCTGATGTTGGAGGGACCGCCGGCGTAGATACTCCAGCCGCCATCCTCGTTTTGCTTGCGCAGGATCTCGGAGACGGCGCGCTTCATCTTGCGCTCGTCGCCGGTACCCAGCAACGTGTGCACCATGATGTAGTCGGATTCGAGCGTGGTGTCCGCTTCCAACTCTCCACACCAGTAGCCGTCCGGATGTTGCAGGGAAAAGAGGAAGTCTCGAGCCCGAGCGATGGAGGCTTCTACCTGGTCTAAGCCGGCGTCGATGCGGCCAAACCGGGGTACAGCGGGTTGTCCACTTTCAGAGGATGTGCTCATGCTGGACCCTGAAGTTCACTTTCCAAAAACAGCAGTCTTGCGCTGTAAATCGCTGGCCCCTAGCCGGCAACAGGCCGGATGGCCTGGACGATCTCCGGAGGCAAACCAAAGCGGACATTTTCCGGCATGACTTCTACTTCTTCTACGTCGGAAAAGCCGCGTCCGCGCAAATAAGCCACTACTTCGGCAACCAGAACCTCGGGCGCGGATGCCCCAGCCGTGACCGCAACCGTGGTTGCGTTCTCCAGCCATTCGGGATTGATGGCTCCCGAATCTTCGATCAGAAATGCGTTGGTGCTCAAATTTCGGGAAACTTCTACCAGGCGGTTGGAGTTGGAGCTGTTGGTCGATCCAACCACCAGGACCAGGTCTGCCTGATGAGCCACGTTCTTCACCGCTACCTGGCGATTTTCCGTGGCATAGCAGATGTCCTGGGTATGTGGTCCAACGATGTTGGGGAATTTTGCCTTGAGGGCGTGGATAATGTCCCGCGCCTCGTCCAGGCTCAGGGTGGTTTGGGTTAGATAGGCAACTCGCTCAGGATCAGCGACTTCGAGGGCAGCCACTTCCTCCACGGTGGAGACTACCTGGGTCACTTCCGGAGCTTCGCCGAGGGTGCCTTCGATCTCGTCATGGTCCCGATGCCCGATCAGCACCAGGGAATAGCCCTGACGGGCGAACTTGACTGCCTCCACGTGCACCTTTGTCACCAGCGGGCAGGTGGCGTCGATCACCTTTAGTTTGCGCGACTTACTGCGCGCGCGGACGGCCGGGGAAACACCATGGGCGCTGTAGATGACGCGCATTCCTTCGGGTACATCGTCGATGTCATCGACGAAGATGGCGCCTTTTTCGGCCAGCTCGTTGACCACGAACCGGTTGTGCACGATCTCTTTGCGGACGTAGATGGGAGCGCCGAAAGTGTCGAGAGCAATGTTCACGACATCGATGGCGCGCACCACGCCGGCGCAGAAACCGCGCGGCTTGAGAAGAAGAACCCTCTTGGTTGCGTTTTCGGAGCGGGAGCCACTCGCGGGCGAGGATAATAGGGGACTCGTCACATCAACCAGTATACCGCGCCGGCCCTTATCTGTCTGATGGATAAAGCGTCTTGGCCATCAGCTAACTCGGCACCGGGGCGATGCATATGCCGGGAGTTGGTCGCAAAAGTTGGGCCCATGTTGAGCCCATTTACCCCTGGTATCCGCTGCACAAATGACGGGTGGCCCACATCTCGCTCGTTTTTCGCGAGATGTGGGATAACACCGAGGTTAACCGCTCAGTGCGTCGGCTGAATCAAAACCCATAGGAGAGGGGCAGTGTGAATCCCACATCTCGCGAAAAACGAGCGAGATATGGGCCACCCGTCATTCGTTGGGGAACAAAAGGATCCGTCATTTGTTAGGAGACGAGGGGCGTGACCGCTTTGCGGCTGGTCTTCAATATCTGCTCGGCGTGGCGCAGGGAGGTGTCGGTTAGCTTGGCGCCGCTCAGCATGCGCGCCACTTCCTCGGTTCGCTCCTGATCCTCGAGAAGGCGGACGGAGGTCTTGGTCTTTCCCTGGCGCTCCTGCTTCTCCACCAGGAAATGCTGGTCGGCAAAGGCGGCGATCTGGGGCAAATGGGTTACGCACAGCACCTGCTGCGCGCGGGAAAGCTCCTTCAGCTTTTGCCCGACCGCCTCGGCGGCCCGGCCACCGATGCCGATGTCGATCTCGTCAAACACCAGGGTGCGAGGTACGGGAGTTTTGCGCCGCGCGCTTCCCTGCCCTCGAGACGCTCCCTCCTCGACGCTCACCTTGAGCGCCAGCATCACGCGCGACAACTCGCCGCCGGAGGCGATTTGCTCCAACGGCTTCAAGGGCTCTCCGGCATTGGTCGCGATGCGGCAATCGACCAGATCCCAGCCATGCCGGGTCCAGTGTTGCTCCGCTTCCTGCGCGCGTCACGTGGACGGCAAACCTGGCCTTCATTGCCAGATCGTTGATGTGCGCCTCGGCTAACTTTTCCAGCTTGCGGCCGGCGGCGGTGCGCTCCGCGGTTATTTCGGCGGCCGCCAGCCGGTACGCATCCGCTGCCTTGCTGCGCGCCGCCCGAAGCTCGAGCAGCAACTGGTCGCGATTCTCGATCTCCGCCAGCTTGGCGGCGACTTCCTGACCATGAGCCAACACCTGCGCCAGCGTTGATCCATATTTCCGCTTAAGGCGATTGAGTGCTTCCAGGCGATCTTCCAGCTCCGCTAGCCGGTCAGGAGAGGCTTGAATTTTGGAGGTATAGTCGCGCACCGTGTCGCTCACGTCGTCCACCAAGGCGCGCGCCGACTTCACCTGCTCGACCGCCTCGGTAAACTGCGGATCGTAGCGCGCGAGCTCTTCCAGATTTTTTAGCGCAGCGCGCAATGCGGCCTCGGCCGAGCGGTCGCTTTCGTAGAGCAGCTCATGCGCGCTCATGGCCGCGGCGAGAAGCTTCTCAGCGTTGGCCAACACGCGCCGCTCTATCTCCAACTCCTCGTCTTCTTTCTCGCGGATCGCCGCACTTTCGATCTCGTTCTTCTGAAAACTCCACAGGTCGGCCTCGCGCAGGCGCGCCTGTTCATCTCCTTCCAAACGTTCGAGCCGGGCACAGGTCTCTGACCACTCCTGGAATGCAGCTCCCACCCGATCGGTATTGATGCCCGCACTACGGTCCAGCAACTGGCGCTGCTGTGCCTGGTCAAAGCTGCCCATGGTCTCGCTCTGCGCATGAACCAGTGCCAGCTCCGGAGCAAGCTGGCGCAGCACGTTCACCGTGGCCGGCTGATTGTTCACGTAGACACGGCCCTTACCGCCGGCTTGTATCTCGCGGCGCAGAATAATCTCCGTGCCTTCGGCATCGATGCCGTTGGCTTCGAGGGTGTTCTCTGCTCCCGGGGTGCTCTCAAAAACACAGGCCACGACGGCACGGTCCGCGCCGTGACGCACCACATCGGAGGAGGCCTTGTCGCCCATCAACAGCGCCAGCGCGTCCACCAGGATCGATTTACCCGCACCGGTTTCTCCCGTCAGCAGGTTAAGGCCGGGGCCGAAGACAGCGATCGCATGATCGATGACGGCGTAGTTTTCAGCGCGGAGTTCGAGCAGCATGGGCCAGTTTCAAGAGTCGAGCGCAGCATAGCACGGCTTAGTCGCCCGGTTATCGGCCGGGTTACCTTGCGCCAGCATCTTATATAGCAGTTTGGATTCGCGCGGGCATGTCTGCTACCGTTAATGAGGAAGTGATGATGTCCCCCGTTCATATCGCGGCTTTTTTTATCCTGCAAACAGACGACGGTGCAGCAGCGCCCGTGGCTCATTCCCCATTCTATGGAGCCAGCGCCATATTTGACATGGTGCGCAATAGCGGGCCCGTGGCCATCGCTGTGCTTGTCCTGCTGCTGATTGCCAGCCTCTACTCCTGGGCGGTCATTCTGGGCAAAGGCACCGCCTTTCGCCGTGCCCGATCGCAAAGCCGGCGCTTCGTGCGCGCCTTCCGCAAGGCCAGCCGGTTGCAAGAGATTGCGGCGGTCAGCGAACAGTTCAAGCCCAGTCCGCTGGTGAGCGTGTTCGATGAGGTGTACGACACGTATCGCCGGCAGACCGGCGGTTTCGGGCCTCCGAAAAACATCGTCACGCTGGAGCGCGCGGCGCAGGCGGCGTCGAGTGAATCGCTTACGGTTTTGGAGCGGCGTCTCACCTGGCTGGCCACGATCGGCGCAGTCGCTCCATTCGTCGGCCTGTTCGGCACCGTGATGGGCATCGTGGATGCCTTTCATGGCCTGGGCACGGAGGGTGCAGCGACTCTACGCGCGGTAGCGCCTGGAGTATCCGAGGCCCTGATCACCACGGCAGCCGGCCTGCTGGTGGCCATTCCGGCCGTCATCGCTTACAACCAGTTCACCGCTTCTCTGCGGGAGTTTGGCTCGCGCATGGATGACTTCTCGCGCGAACTGCTGAACAGCCTGGAAGAGATCGGCCCGCAAACCAAACAAGACCCGATGGAGAGGGAGGCCGCAAGTGGCCTTCACCGCTAGTACCGGCCATACCAGAACCTCGCTCGCGGAAATCAACATCACACCGCTGGTCGATGTGGTTCTGGTTTTGCTCATCATCTTCATGGTGACGGCGCCGGTGCTGCAGTCGGGCATCGATGTCTCCGTCCCAAAAACGCGCAGCGTGAAAGAGATCACCCAGCAGCGGATGGTGCTGACCATCGACCGCGAGCAAAATGTTTTTCTGGGAGATAAGCCGGTCAACCTGGCGCAACTGCCAACGCTCCTGCACCAACCCAATACCGATCCAGCAAACCAGGTCATTTATCTGCGGGCCGACGAGCGGGTTCCCTTTGGCGCGTTCGCCTCGGTCATGGATGCGGTCAAACAAGCCGGGATCACCAACATCAGCATCGTGACCCAGCCCCTACAAAAGACGGCGAAGTAGCTGGCTATGGCAGGGTTTTCCAGCGAAGAATTGCTAGACCAACCGGATGGCATAGGCTCACCTTTCGCCCAATCCACGATCTTGCATGTGCTGATCTTCGCCGGGCTCATCGGCTACGGATACGTGCACAATCTGCTCCACGGAAGCGAGTGGGGCGCCAACAATTTCCAGCAGGGAGCGATCCAGGCCACGCTGGTATCGACTGCTGCGTTGCCCTTGCCTCAGGATCACCCGCCCACCGACAACGTGCTGGCAACGGAGACGCCGAGCGTGGCTCCGGCCTTGGAGGAGCAGAAGCAGGAGCCCGTTCCTCTTGCCGATGCGCTGCCCATTCCGGAAAAGCAGCCCCCGCCGAAGCCTCAGCCCAAGCCGCTCCCAAAGGCTCCTCCGCAACATCAGCCACCGCCGAAACCGCAGAACAAAGCAAACTACGGAGAAGCAGCGCCGGCCAATATTCCTCGCTCTACGGCGAGCAACAGTGCAGCCAATAGTCCCATCGCACAAACAGGAGGGGATTTCGGCTCGCGCTTTGGCTGGTATGTGGATGTGATCAAGCGCAAGGTGGCGCAGGATTGGTATACGCAGGAAGTTGACCCCAGTACGCTGGCGGGAGCGACGGTTTTTGTCCAGTTCACGGTGGCAAGGGACGGCTCACCAAGCAGCGTAACGCTGGCTACCCCGAGTAGCTCTCCTACACTCAATTCGTCGTGTTTGCACGCGGTGCAACGCGTGGACACCTTCGGCCCGCTACCAAGCGGCTATAACGAAAGCAGCTTAAATGTGCTCTATCACTGCACTTACCCCGGTACCCGATGAGGTTACCGCTGTAACTGACTTGGCTTTTTATCGTATAAACTCAAGATTGCGTAAGGCATGAGATCTAAAAGGTATTCATCCCCCCACTCCGGTGTTTTGCTTCTTATTTTCCTGTTGCCGGCACTCGCATGCTGGAAGGCGAGTGCGCAGGATTGGGTCCGTACCGGCACCAATCTGGGCGCGGCACGCATCCGCCTGGCGGCGGCCGACTTCAATCCCTCATCACCTGACGACCCGGCGCTGAAAACCACCTTCGACACCACGCTTTACAGCGACCTGAATAACGCCGGCATCTTTGACATGGTTTCAAAGAGCATGGCTCCGCCGCTCATGCCCGCCTCTCCGCAACAGATGAACCTTGCGCCATGGGCAGCCGCGCCGGCCAACGCTGCTTTTGTGGCCTTCGGATCTATCTCTGCTGCTGGTGGTCGCCTGGCGGTCTATGGTTGGCTCTTCGACGCCAAGAACCCTGCGTCCCCGCAAATCCTGGGCAAGCAGTACAACGAGGCGGCCAGCCAGGATAATGCGCGCCTGATCGCTCATCGCTTTGCCGATGAGATCATTACTCGCCTGGGCGGCGGAATTAACGGCATCGCCGAGACCCACATCTACTACATCGCTGCCCGCGGCGGAAACAAAGAAGTGTGGCAGATGGATTACGACGGGCAAGGGCAACACCAGGTCACCCACCTGGGCACCATCTCGCTCTCCCCGCGCGTCTCGCCGGATAACGATCGCATCGCTTTCGCATCGCTGGGGAAACAAGGCTGGTCGATTCGCATGTTTTCGCTGGTGTTGGGCCGCATGATCAGCTTTTCTTCCATGGTGGGCAATACGCTCTCCCCGGCCTGGTCGAGCGACGGCGCGAAGTTGGCCTTCTCCGCCTCCCGCTCCGGCGATCCGGAGATTTTTACCTCCGACGCCAGCGGTGGCAACGTGAAGCAAATCACTACCTTCCGCGGGCCGGATGTTTCGCCCACCTGGAACCCCAAGACCAACTCCCAGATCGCATGGTGCAGCGGCCGTACCGGCCTGCCGCAGATCTACATCATGTCGTCGGATGGCACCGGCGTGCAGCGCATGACCGACGGCGGATACGCGACCTCACCCTCCTGGTCGCCGAGTGGTCAGTTTTTGGCTTTTTCCTGGAACCGCAAATATGGTCCTGGCGCACCTGGAGGACAGGACATCTACATCATGGACATTGCCAGCAAGCGCTGGACCCAGCTCACGCATGATGCGGGGCGGCAGGATTTCCCCTCCTGGTCTCCGGATGGGCGGCACATCGTATTCCAACGCGAGAACGGTGGCGGATCCGAAATATGGACCATGCTTTCCGATGGCACCGAACAGCATCGTCTCACCCAGAGCAGCGGAAATTCGATGCCCAATTGGAGCTGGAAATAGCTCGGTCTTGTTGTCCAGTTGCGGTACGATCCTTCCCTGATTGGGAAGAGCCGCTGGGGAACGAAATTTGTAAGGAGAATATTGTGAAGAGCTCCGCATCACAGGCATTTTGCATCGCTCATCGCTATCGCCACCCTCACCCTCGCAGCCGGCTGCCACAAGAAAGCGGTGCCTCCTCCACCGCCTCCGCCGCCGTCACCAACGTCGCCGGCGCCGACGGCCACGATCACGGTGACGCCCAGCAGCATCAACCCGGGCGGAAGCGCAGTGCTCGCCTGGCGCACTACCGATGCGACGGACGTCTCGATTGATGGATTGGGCAACGTGAATGCCTACGGCACGCAGAACGTCACGCCGACCCAATCCACGACCTATCATCTGGTCGCCCGCGGTCCCGGCGGTTCCACGGATGCAACCGCGAACCTGACGGTAGCTGCCGCGCCTGCGCCGCCACCAGCCGCCGAGATGATGAACGAGCAGATCTTCGAGCAGAATGTGAAGCCGGCCTTCTTCGACTATGACAGCTATGAGATCCGTCCCGATGCCCAGACTGTCCTGGCTCAGGACGCGAGTTTCCTGGCCGCGCATCCCACGCTCAAGGTGGTTGTCGGCGGATATTGCGATGACCGCGGATCGGCTGAGTACAACCTGGCGCTGGGCGAAAACCGCGCCAATGCGGCCAAGCAGGCGCTGGTCAACGGCGGCGTGAGCCCGGATCGCGTGCGCACCGTGAGCTACGGCAAGGAGAAGCAGTTCTGCACCACGAACGATGAGGCTTGCTGGCAGCAAAACCGCCGTGCCGGCTTCTCGCTCGACCAGTAGTCGCAGCAGGTAACGGGCGGAGGGCCAAGGTGGAGGTCACCGCTTGGCCCTTCGCTCTTTTCATTAGCCTGCTGGACTAAACTGAAGAAGCGAGCTTTAGTCATGGGGAGCATCATGCGTAAACACATCATCCGGCTCACGGCCGTTGCCCTCTTTGCTTTGCCCAGCGGATTGCCGCACGCCTTCGCCGTCTCCAAGGAAATGGTCCAACTGCAAACCCAGGTCCAGCAGTTGCAGGACATGGTGCAGCACCTGCAGACCTCGAATGACGAACGCATGGGCGTGCTGGTCAACCTGGTGCAGCAAAACACCGACAACATGAACAAGATGATGGCCTCGGTCAACGCGCTGCAGACGACGTTGAAAACCGACAATGAGCAGCGCGGCTCGAACAGCACACAGCTCTCGACACAGATTCAGGCGCTGAATGACTCCGTCGACGAACTCAAGACCGCATCGCTAACCTGACCACGCAGGTGCAGGCCATCCAGAGCCAGATGCAGAACGTGAATGGGATGCCGGCGCAGCCCGGCGGCAGCGCCACCGCGCCAGTCAGGGACCCGGCGGGCAGGCTGGGATGCAGATGCCTGCTCCGCAGATGCCCCAGGCGCCTCCGGTTGACCAGCTCTACCAAAGCGGTCTGCGTGACTACAACTCGGCTAAGTACACGGTTGCCGCTTCTGAATTCGGCGACGTCGTCCACTATTACCCGCAAGACCCTTTGGCGGGTAACGCCCAGTTTTATCTGGGTGAGATCTCCTACAAGCAAGGCAAGTTCCCCGCGGCGATCAAGTATTACGATGCGGTTCTGGAACAGTTCTCCGGAAATCCCCTGGCTCCCGCGGCTGAATTGCGCAAGGGGCAATCTTTGATTCAAATGGGCCAGAAAGACGCCGGCGTGCGCGAACTGCGGACGCTGATTCAGCGGTATCCGCAAAGCCCTGAAGCCGCAGCAAGGTCGAAGTGCATTGAATGGAATGGGGGTGCGCATCTACGCTGCGAAGCCAAGCGCGTACCCGGCAGGACCTCCGGCGCCACAATAATTATCCCTGAAAATAGATAATCCTACCCTTCCCCCTCCCGCAGTTCCCTGTAGAAGCCCCTCGAAAATTTATCCTTGCTACGAAAGCCTGGTCCTTAGCTCGTTCATTTTCCACAGCGCGTCGGTTGGAAGGGCTAACGGTTAGCTAAGGGTTGTCAGCTGGGGATTAGAAAAAACCGTACCTCAGGGGCTAAGCCCGTCGTATTACCAATCGTTTCGGCGCGACTAAACAGCTTGCGGAAAAAACACGCTCAACGAAGGGCACGGGTTTACCCGTGCCGAACGTAGTATTTCCCCGGAGAGGGCTTTAGCCCCTGAGGCACGGTTTCTAATGATTCGGGACGGAATTTCTTGTGATCACCGTACTTCAGCTCATTGCAAGCTGCGAAAGAGACACGCGATCTCGTCCTGGAACACGCCGAAAGACGTACCCCAGGGGCTAAAGCCCTCCCACGCTGAGCTAGGTGTGGCACGGCTAAACCCGTGCCCTTCGTTGAGCGTGTTTTTCTGCAATCTCTGGAGCCGATATTGGAACCCCTTTTCATCACCTTGGGCGGCTAGGTTACGCCCCGTACCCCGCTGCCCGTCCACTGGACTGCCCTTCTGTCCCGGTGCTATTGTTTCCAACGGCGTCAGAAGTCGGCAGCGCCCCCTCTCCACCCAACTTCCTGCCGATCGCGCCGGAGGTATTTGATGGCAACCATCCCCGTTGATTCCCGTATTGATTCCAAAACCGCAGAGTTTTTCTCGCGGCAACACCGCATGCTGATCGATGGACGCTTTGTCCCAGCCGCATCCGGCAAAACCTTCCCGGTCTACAATCCGGCCACCGGCGAAGTGGTGGCGCGGGTGCCGGAAGCCGAAGAGGAAGATGTAAATCGCGCTGTTTCCGCTGCGCGCCGCGCCTTCGACGAGGGCCCATGGAGCAAAAAGCTGTCCCCTTCGGATCGCGGACAGCTGCTCTGGAAAGTCGCTGACCTGCTGCAAGCGAACCTGGAAGAATTCGCCGAGATTGAGTCACTCGACAACGGCAAGCCGTTGTCCGTCGCGCGCGTCGCTGACGTTCCCTTGGCCGTCGATATGTTCCGCTACATGGCGGGCTGGGCGACCAAGATCGGCGGCTCCACGCTTCAGTTCTCGACGCCTGGCGCTTTCCACTCCTACACGTTGCGCGAGCCGGTGGGAGTCGTCGGGCAAATCATTCCCTGGAATTTCCCACTCCTGATGGCCGCTTGGAAGCTCGCTCCGGCGCTGGCTGCCGGCTGTTGCGTGGTGCTCAAAATCGCCGAGCAAACACCGATGGCAGGCCTCCGCCTGGCAGAACTCTTCGATCAAGCAGGATTTCCTCCCGGCGTGGTCAATGTGCTCACCGGCTACGGTGAGGGCGCGGGCGCACCGCTGGCTGCGCATCCGTTGGTCGACAAAGTGGCCTTTACCGGCTCCACGGAAGTGGGCAAGCTGATCGTGAAAGCCTCCGCCGGCAACCTCAAAAAGGTCAGCCTGGAACTGGGCGGCAAGAGCCCGGCCATCGTCTTTCCCGATGCCGATCTGGATCGCGCCATCGCGGGCACGGCCAGCGCCATCTTCTTCAACCAGGGACAGTGCTGCTGCGCCGGCTCTCGCCTCTTCGTGCACGAAAAGATCTATGACAAGGTTCTGCAGGGAGTCAGCGACATCGCGGGAGGCATTCAGATGGGCCCCGGCCTCGACCCGAAGACCGCGATGGGACCATTGGTCAGCGAGGAGCAATTCGATCGGGTGACCGGCTTTATCGAATCCGGAGTCCAAGAGGGCGCAAAGGTGGCTGTTGGCGGCAAACGCCATGGAGATCGCGGCTACTTTGTTCAGCCCACCGTGCTGACCAACACCAAGCCGTCGATGAAGGTCGTGCGCGAAGAGATCTTTGGGCCGGTGGTGTGCGCGGAATCCTTCTCGGATGCCGACCTGGATCGTATGGCTCACGAAGCCAACAACTCCGTCTATGGCTTGGCCGCCAGTGTCTGGACGCGCGACCTGAGCACCGCGCACAAGATGGCGCGGCTCATCCGCTCGGGTACGGTCTGGATCAATTGCCACAACGTCTTCGACGCCTCCCTGCCCTTCGGCGGATATAAGCAATCCGGCTGGGGACGCGAGATGGGCGAGGAAGTGCTCCATAACTACACGGAAATAAAGGCCGTTACCGCGGCTCTATAGCCAAAATGGGCCTGGGGCCGGAGGTGATCCGGCCCCAAGCTTTTTCCGTACAACGCCACAAGCAAAACCCTCATCCCTTAAGGCACGATGCCAAAACAAGAGCACCCTGACAGCGATTTCCACAAGGGAGCGGTGGAAGAAGAAACCAGCGAGCCCTCCACCAACGGGAACCCCAACCTTCATGGTCAATTGGGCCACCGCGATCAGGATGAAATGCTTAAAGATTCCGACAGCGATTTTCCTGAGCCTGGTTCCAATCCGGAGCACAGCGGAGAAGATCGCTAGAGCATTTCTGCTGGGTGCGTGTCTTCTCTGCGCGCTGCCCGGTGCTGCCTCCGGCCCCGTCTACATTCCACGTCCGTCTTTCTCCCGGACCACGCCTGGTCGGAACACGCGCCGATCGTTCTGGCAGCGGGTCGGTCACGGCGACGCTCGAGGGCAACACGCTCACTCTGCAGGGTTCGTTCAGCGGGCTGCTTGCCGTTCCCACTGGCGCTCATCTGCACATGGGTTCTCTGCCCGGCGTGCGCGGACCGGTCATCGCTGACCTCACCGTTTCTCCAGACACGACTGGCACGCTGAGCGGCACGGTCCAGCTCAACCCGCAGCAGCTCGCGGCCCTGCGCAGGGGTGGCATGTATATCGAGATCGACAGTGACAAGGCGCCCGAAGGCGACCTTTGGGGCTGGATCATGCCGTAATGCGTTCGGTGATGCGATACCCTAGGCAGCGGGAGAAACTCCATGCTGGGCCGGGGTATTGCGTTGGCAGCGTGTGCTTTAACCTGGGGGAGTTGGGTCGCGGCCGCCCAGCAGGAAACCGGCCCCTTCACCTCGGCCCAAGCCTCACAAGGCCACAAAGACTATTCCTCCGCTTGCGCCTCCTGTCATCACGAAAATCTATCCGGCGGCGGCGAAGCGCCTTCACTCGCCGGCGGCAACTTCCTCAAGTCCTGGGGTAGCCGTTCGACGCGAGAGCTCTACGACTATATCCAGTCGGCCATGCCTCTCGGCAAAGGGGGCAGCCTGAGTGGCCAAAGCTACGAGAACATCGTGGCTTTCCTGCTGGAGGCCAATGGCGCAACGCCGGGTGGCAAGCCGTTCACCGCGGACACCGATGTAAAGATCGGCAACGTCGCCAACGGCCAGATGCCCGCGGGGATCGCCCATGCGGGAGAGGCAGCCGCCACCCCTGCGCAGCGGCCTCACCGTCGCGGGCCAGCTTCCCCACTACACGCCCGTTACTGACGCCATGCTGGCTCATCCCGCGGATGGCGACTGGCTTATGTTCCGGCGCAACTATCAGGGTTGGAGCTTCAGCCCGCTCACGCAGATCAACGCGAACAACGTCAAAAATCTGCAGCTTAAATGGGCCTGGGCGATGAACGAAGGCGGCGCCAATGAAGTGACGCCCATCGTGCATGACGGCATTCTCTTTCTTTCCAATACCGACAACATCGTGCAGGCGCTGGATGCCAAGACCGGCAAGCTGATCTGGGAGAACCGCATCGGGCCCAGATCGCCCGTACTCTACGGCGGCAATCGCAGTCTTGCGCTTTACCAGGACAAGGTATTTGTAGCAACCACGGATGCACACCTGGTTGCGCTCGACGCGCGCAGTGGCAAGGTCGCCTGGAATGTGCCCATCGCCGGCAAAGGCCATAACCAGACCGGCGGCGTGATGGTCATCCACGGCAGGGTTCTTACCGGCCTCACCGGCTGCAGCGCTTATGCCAACGAGAAGTGCGCCATCGCCGCATTCGACGCCAACACCGGCGCGCAGGATTGGCGCTTCTCTACCATCGCTCTGCACTGGAACGCCGGGTGGCGATACCTGGAACGGGCTGGACGATCTCTACCGCGCAGGCGGAGAGACCTGGATCGCAGGCACGTACGATCCCGATCTCAATCTCACGTTACTGGGGCGTCGCGCAGGCCAAGCCATGGATGCGGGCCAGCCGCGGAACCGGCAACGGCGCCGCGCTCTATACCAGCACCACGGTCGCGCTCGATCCCGATACCGGCAAGCTGCGCTGGTACTACAGCCACTCGCCGGGCGAGTCGCTCGACCTCGACGAGGTCTTCGAGCGCGTGCTCATTGATCATCCCAGCGCGCATGGCGTCAGAAGACGGTCATGACCATTGGCAAGGCCGGCATCCTGTGGAAGCTGGACCGCAGCAACGGCAAGTTCCTCGACTACAAGGAGACGGTGCTGCAAAACGTATTCGCGCACATCGACCCCAAGAACCGGCGTGCCCACTTATCGCGACGACATCATCAACGCCAAGACCAATGAGTGGATCCAGTCCTGCCCCAGCGAGGAGGGCGGGCACAATTGGACGGCCACCAGCTACTACCCGCCCAGCGACCTGCTGATCATCCCGCTCTCGCAGAGCTGCGATGAGCTGAACGGACATGATGTCGATAAGAAGGCAGGATTCAGGCGGCGTCGCGGCGGCCGTGCGGGTCTATGAGATGCCGGGCACCAACGGCAATATGGGCAAGCTCGCCGCCTACGACACCAAGACCATGAAGAGAGGTATGGTCTTTTCAGCAGCGCGCACCCTTTCTCACCGCGGTGCTCTCGACCGCCGGAGGCGTCGCCTTTGTGGGGGATTACGACCGCACCTTCAAAGCGGTCGATGTCAGGAACGGCAAAATTCTGTGGCAGACTCAGCTGGGCACGACGGTACAGGGCTACCCTGTCTCATTTAGCATCGACGGCAAACAATATATCGCGGTCACCACGGGCCTCGGCGGCGGCAGTCCGGAGAACATGCCCAATGTGATCCTGACCGAAGTGCATCGCCCCGACAACGGGCAGGCACTCTATGTGTTCGCTCTGCCCGGATGGAGGACCCTGATGAACATAAGCAAAAGGAATTTTCTGATCTCGAGCCTTAGCCTGGGGGCGGGACTGATGGCGAAGCAGGCGTTGGCCCAGGCGCCAACCGCAACATCTGGACGCCGGCACCGCCGCCGCCGAAACGAGAGTTGCCGCATCGCAAGGTCAAGACCACTCCCCTGTTCAAGTCGCCGCCAGGCTATCCCAACGCGGTCGCCATCGCGCCGGAGGGTCTGTGGGTGGCGGAGCAAAAGGCACAGAATTACGGCCCGGGCATCAAGACTTCGCCCGAAGCCTGCTGGCTGCTCGATTGGAATGGCAAGCTGCTCAAGACGGTGCTCACCGAATCCTGCAATACCAGCGGCATGGCGTATGGCGATGGCTTCATCTGGATGGGCGCTAATGGCGGCCCGGAAGGCATCTACCAGACGGACATGAACTCCAAGACGGTCTCCCACCGCCAGATCCCGCTGGGCCCACCCAACGACGGCGGAGGCTGCCACGGCTTGATGTGGCATGACGGCAAATTGTGGATTGTAGCCAACCGGCTGCGCGCCATTCTGCGCGTCGATCCCAAGAGCTGGGAGCCGGAATTCATCATTCCTATCACGACTGCACGTTGGCATGGCGTTGCCTGGGACGATGGATGCAATCTGGATGGTGACGGGCAGCTCCGATGTGGATCGTTTTATTGAGCAGGACGGCAAGCTTGTCCACACCACCACGCCGGGCTTGATCAAGTACGACGCAGCGACGGGGAGGCCATTGGAGACGGCCGAGTTTATCGAGGGATCAGCAGATCCTCATGGCCTGGCCATGTACAACGGCAAGCTGATCAGTTGCGACGCCGGAATAGGGCCCGCCAGGCTTCGATCTCACGCATAGCCCGAACAGCGGGTATGTCTTTCAGATTGATTTCATCTAGGAAACGAAAGGCCGCGGCTAAAGCCAGAAAGGAATAATCTACGAGGAGCCGCTCGGCTTGAAAGCCGAGCTCCCCGCATAAATGCGGGGGCTCCCACCGTTGCCCATCATCAGCCACTGTTCCAGACACGCTGCGAAGTTCTTGCCGCCCTCGAAACTAAATTCCATTCAGGAGGGCGAACAGTCCGGCGTTCAGCGGTCTCTCCAGAATTTAAATGCGTTTGATCTCACATGGAAGCCCGGTGGGCTCCCCCTGCTTCAGCAGGGGGAGCGACGCTTCAGCGTCGCGAAAGGAGTCACTTCCATGGATCGGGCTTTAGCCCCGGCTCAAGGCGAGCTCACCCGCATGAAAGCATGCGGGGGCTCCCGTCTTGAACCTTTTTCAGACCTTATTCAGCCGATCTTGGTGAGCTGACCCTGATTCAGTTCTTTCCAGTTCCGTCCGTTGTCTTCGCTGAACTCGGTGCGGAAGTGCATGACCTTGTCGGAAAGAAATTCGTCGTTGGTCAGGAACATGATGGTCTTGTCCTGGCTCTTGACCTCGGTGCCAAAGCTCCAGATGTTCCCCTTCACCTGCATCGGAACTTCGCGCGGAGAATCGTCCTTGTCCACCCCGAAGAACTTGTAGGTCTTGTTTGCTTCGTCGTAGGTGTATACGGATAAGCTGTTGCTGACGCCGTTGACGCCGTTCATCAGGTGGTCGCACAGGATGAAGCCGTGGTGCGGCGACCAAGTGCATGTCATTTCAGAGGTCATGGAAGCGGCCTCGCTGTAAGGCGTGGTCATCACCTGGGTCTGGGACTCCCAGGTTCCGACCCAGACATCCATCTTGGTTAACTCCGGAGCAATCGGGGGGACCGCCAAATGATCGCTGGCAAGCGCCAAGCGTGCCGGCAGTAACAATCGCGAAATAGATTCCTCGTAGGAAATTCTTACGCATCCCATCCCCTTGCTCTGCTGTGAGAAACGAGCTGATGATACAACTTTTAGGGGATGGTTGAACAATATTCGCTGCAACTTATTGGTACCCAGAGCACCAAAAGTGCTTGCGCTCCGGTAACGTAACGTAACAAATACCCAGCTCGATTACTGATGTTTCTGCATAATCTGATCGAGTACCTGGCGCGAGGGACGTACCCGCGACTCCGGGAGCGTGGCCAAGGGCTCGTTCACCAGATTCAGCATGTCCGTGAAGCTGGGCTTAGTTGTATCGACGTAAAAGACCCCTGTCAAGACCTCACCCTTTTCGTGGGCTTCCATCAGGGCCGTGACCGCGCCGATGCGGCTGGTCGGGTTGTACTCCGGGTGCAGCTTGCGCAGCCGCATGTGGGATCCGTCGTGCATTTTCACGTCGTAGGTCGTTCCCGGGTCGTAATCGACGGAGATTTCTTCGAACGAGGGCACGAAGCCAACCTCGTTTACCGCCTCTTCGTGCTCCTGGACGTATTTGTAGCTCTTGGTCGATCCCTCGTGGTCGTTGAAGGTGACGCAGGGCGAGATCACGTCGAGCATGACCGTGCCCCGGTGGGCAATCGCCGCCTTGAGCATAGCCAGCAGTTGCTTTTTGTCCCCGGAGAAGGAGCGGCCAACAAAGGTGGCGCCCAGCTCCACGGCCATCACGCAGGTATCGATCGGCGGCAGGTCGTTCATCACCCCGGTTTTGAGCGTGGAGCCGAGGTCCGCGGTAGCCGAAAATTGCCCCTTGGTCAGACCGTAAACCCCATTGTCTTCAATGATATAGATCAGCGGAAGGTTGCGCCGCATGAGGTGGGCGAACTGGCCAAAGCCGATGGAGGCCGTGTCCCCGTCGCCGCTGACTCCCGAGGCCCATCATGGTGTGGTTGGCCATCAGCGCCCCGGTGGCTACCGAGGGCATGCGCCCGTGAACGCTGTTGAAGCTATGACTGCGGCTCATGAAATAGGCCGGCGTCTTGGAGGAGCAGCCGATACCGGAGAGCTTCATGACCCGCTCAGGCGCGACTCCCATCTCATACATGGCGTCGACAATGCGCTCGGAAATAGCGTTGTGCCCGCATCCGGCGCAGAGGGTCGTCTTGCCCCCGCGATAGTCCAATACCTGCAGGCCCAGACGGTTCTTCTTAGGACCGGGAGCAACCGGTGGATTGAGTGTCGTCGCCATTAGATTTCCTCCTGAAGAACCAGCTTGTCGGTCACGGTGCGCGCGTCGAGCGGCAAGCCGTCAAAGTAGCGAATACTTCTCAGTTTTGTGACCTCGCTGGCGGGAAGATCGAGCTTGAGCAAACTGAGCATTTGCCCATCGCGATTCTGCTCGATCACATAGACCTTGGTGTGCGAGGCCACAAATGCATGCACCTCGGAGGAGAAAGGGGAAGGCCCGGAGCCGCATGTAGTCGGTTTCCAGGCCGTACTCCTTCTTCAGCTGATCCCGGCTCTCGCGGACCGCGAAATCAGAGCTTCCGTAGGCAATCAGCCCGATCTTGGACTTGCCTGTCTGCACCATTTCCGGTGCAGGCACCAGGGTCCGCGCAGTCTGGAACTTCCGGTCCAGCCGCTCCATCAGGTTCTGGTAATCGTCCGGCCGCTCGGTATAGAGCGCCTTCTCGTTGTGGCCGCTGCCGCGGGTGAAATAGGCGGCTTTGGGATGGTCAGTCCCAGGTAGGGTGCGATAAGGAATCGCATCTCCGTCCACGTCTTTATAGCGCTCGAAACCACCCAACCGCTCCAGGTCTTCTTTGGAAAGAACCTTGCCCCGCTTCAACGGCTTCTCGGGGTAGACGAAGGGATCGGACATCCAGTTGTTCATGCCGATGTCGAGGTCGGAAAGCACGAAAACGGGCGTCTGCAGTTGTTCGGTGAGGTCGAAGGCCTCCATGGCGAATTGATAGCACTCGGTGACCGAAGCAGGGAGCAACATGACGTGCTTGGTGTCACCGTGCGAGAGATAGGCAATCGACAGCAGATCCCCTTGCATGGTGCGCGTCGGCATACCGGTGGAAGGGCCAACCCTCTGAATATCGAAGATGACTCCGGGAATTTCAGAGAAATAGCCGAGCCCGGCAAACTCCGCCATCAGGGAAATACCGGGACCTGAGGTGGAGGTCATGGAACGCGCCCCGGCCCAGCCCGCGCCCAGCACCATACCGATCGCGGCCAGTTCGTCTTCTGCCTGCACGATGGCGAAATTCGCTTTGCCGTCTGGCTCTACGCGGTACTTCTTCATGAAGTCGATGAGACTTTCGACCACCGAAGACGACGGAGTGATGGGATACCAGGTCACCACCGTGACCCCGGCGAACATGGCGCCCAGGGCTGCGGCGGCGTTGCCGTCGATGATGATCTTGCCCTCGGTCGCATGCATGGGCTCGAGCGCCAGGGGATCCTGCTTGGTCAGGGATTTTTGGGCAAATTCGTAGCCGGCTTTGATCGCGCCCCAGTTCAGATCGGCAGCCTTCTGCTTCTTGGCGAACTGGCGTCGCACGGCGTTTTCGACCGCGACCATATCCATCGCGAGCAACTGCGCCACCACGCCCACATAGATCATGTTGCGCACCAGCTTGCGCAGTTTGGCTTCGGGACAAACCGCAGCTGTCAGCTTGTCGAAAGGGACCGGATAGCAGACCACGTCCTCGCGATACTGCTTGAGGTTCAAGGCCTCGTCGTAGATGGCGGCCGCGCCGGCGGGCAGGGAAAGAATGTCTTCTTTCGCTGTCTCAGAATTCATGGCCACCAGGAGTTCGATTTCGCGCTTGCGCGCGACATAGCCCTGTTTGCTGGCGCGAATGGTATACCAGGTGGGCAAGCCTGCGATGTTGGATGGGAACAGATTCTTTCCGCTTACCGGGATGCCCATCCCGAATATGCTCTTGAGCAGCACCAGGTTGGCAGACTGCGACCCGGACCCATTAACGGTCGCTACCTGGATGCTGAAGTCATTTACGATCCGATTGGATGTTGGCGTTTGCAGAACCGCTGAGCTACCCGCTCCGGGTGCTCCCACGGCAACGTCTCCTGTCGCCATTTTGGCCGGATTCCTTCCCCGATGAATTGAGCGGCACCATCGCCGGCCAGGCTTTTGCGTGCGCCTGAATCAAGAAGGACCCTGATCTCCGCTCAGAACATTATAAGTCAGTGTTTTCCCCCACCTTTTGCTGGTGGCGCTTAATGGCTCTAATTCGCCACTGGGCGGAAGTAACTCCTGTGTTAATGGCGATTAAGCACTTTGGGGATGCGCGTCTGTCCCGTTCCGGCACGCTTTCAGCCGGTCTGGGAAAATATGGATTGGCTTTTTTAACGCCTTTTGCCAGCGACTGACTCTGATCGACCTCCGGAACTACAATCATGGAATGCTGCTTGAAGGTGTTTTTGCCGCGGTAACGACTTGCTTTTATCCAGACGGACGCCCTTATTGGCGGAAGTTGGAACACAATATTGATCGCTACTCCCGCAGTCCGCTGAGTGGCCTGGTGATGCTGGGCTCGACCGGAGAGTCGGTCATGTTGAGCGATGAAGAATCGCGGGAGGTGTTGCGGGTAGCCCAGGCGGCAGCTGCGCCGGACAAGGTCTTATTGGCGGGGGTGGGCCGCGAGAGCGTCTTTGAGACCCTGCGCCTCGCGGACTACGCAGCGGAGCTTGATTACGATGCGATCCTCGTCCGCACTCCTCACTACTACCGTAAGCAGATGCGGAACCGCGAGATGCTGACGTACTACCAGGCGGTTGCCGATCGCTCTCCGCTCCCTGTGCTTCTCTATAGCGTGCCCGGGTGCACGGCGTATGATCTGCCGGTCGAAGTGGTCGCCGAACTGGCGGCGCATCCCAACATTGTGGGGATGAAGGACTCCAGCGGCAACGTGGAGCGAATTTCTGAGCTGGTCCACGCCACGGGCTCCATCCGTAAACGCAGCATTCCGGTAACCACCTTATTTTCAGCGGTTACGTCGAGAATGTTAAGGACTTCGGTGCAGGGTGCAAGCCAAGCGGGGCCCACCTTTGTGGCGGCGGAAAAGCTTGGATCCGGTATGACGGCGGTGGCGGTGCCACCCGCGCCGCCGGTGCTAAAAACCCGTTCTCGCGAAGTGGGCTTTCAACTGCTCTGCGGGTCTGCCCAAACCCTCTATCCCTCGCTCGAAGCGGGAGCGACCGGTGGTGTGCTGGCGTTGGCAGCCTTTGCCCCGCAAGCCTGCCATGAGGTCTACACCGCGTGGAAGGAAAACGATGCTGGACTGGCTGCGGATAAGCAGCGGCGCATCGTGCGGGCTGGCATCGAGGTTTGCGGCCAAATGGGAATTCCCGGCGTTAAGTATGCGCTGGACCTGAACGGGTATTACGGGGGGCGGCCGCGGATGCCGCTGCTGCCTTTGGTCGCCGAAGAGCAGCGGCTGGTGGAAGAACTTACCTTCGATATTCGCAACTAGCTGCGGAAAGCGCACGGAAGGAAGGCGCGGGTATAGCCTTGCTGCGAGTGGTATGGGCTCGAAGAGGGCTTACCCTCTGAGATATGGTTTCCAATGATTCGGGGTATTTCTTGGGACCGCAGCGTACCTCAGGGGCTTTAAAGTCTGCGTGAGAACTAGCAAAACCGCAGGTCCCTCCACTACGCTTCGCTCCGGTCGGGATGACAGTTCTGTTGGGCCAACGGCTGCTAGCTCCGTTAACCGGGGCCGAGGCCATTTCCTGCAACAGAATTGTCATCCCGTCGATAAACCGAAAGGTGTTGTCAAGGGCGTAGAAATGCGTAGAGTTGCGGTGAGCAACTCGTTTGCCATGAGTTTGGAGACCTGGCGGCACGCGAGCCCTCTCAGGGAATCATTTTCAGTGGAAAAAGATCTTCCACCAGCCATCGATACGGACGAACGAAGCGTCCATGATTAACTTTACGAACATCGCGCCTATTGCGAGATGCGGGGGTGCCCATTCAACTGAACGGCTTTAGCTTTCGCCGCCACGGGATGACGCGGGCTGCCCCCGTTGAGAAGAACCTCCGGATAGGGCTTATTGGACTTCAGCATCCAGTAAAGCCGTACGGCTAATTTGCGAGCTGCTGCGACCTTGGCGATGCCTTTTAGCTTGTGGTGGCAGCGGTGTTGATACTCTTTGCGAAATCCCGGATCGTGGCGTACGGCAGACTGCGCCGACTCCACCAGCAGGGTGCGCAGAAAGACATTGCCTTGTTTGGAAATGCTTCCCAATCTTCGTTTGTTGCCCGAGGTGTGTTCTGAGGGGATCAGCCCGAGATAGCTGCTCACCTGTTTGCTGCGCTTAAATCGAGATACCTCGCCGATGGTGACGGCAAAGGCGAGTGCCGTGACGGGCCCAACTCCTGGCTGACTCATCAGCAGCACGGCCTGGGAATTGGCCTTAGCGGCTTGAGCGACGGCCTTGTCCAGTTGCTCGATCTGGGGCTCGACGACGGCCAGCAGTTGGAGCAAGTCCTTGCGCCGCTGCTGTGTCCACCCCTGCAGTGGAAGGCTCTGCAACAGAACTCGACCCTTCTCATTCCATAGCTGGCGTTTTTTCTGTACGCCCTGATTCAAGGCCAGATGTTGGAGCTCTGTCTTCAACCGGGTGCGCACACCGACCAGCTTATGGCGATGGGTGAGCAGCTGACGGATATCGCGTTGCTGTGCATCTGGCAGCCACAGGCGGGGGAAGCGCTGCTCCACCAGCAAGGTCAAAATATGGCCCGCATCTCGCTTGTCCGTCTTCTGCTTGCGAACGTAACTGGCCCGAATCTTGGCCGCATCCCCAACCCACAGGGTGTGGCCGCACTTGTCTACCAACAGCTCAAACCAGCGGGCATTCCCAGTCGCTTCCATACCAATCAGCGCCGGCGCTTCGAGCTCTCGGTAAAACTTCTCCGCCTCCCCACTGGCATGCATCAGCTTCTTCTCCTGGACCTCCTCTGTCTCTGTATCCAAAATCGCAATTTGTTGGTAGCTCGGGTGAAAATCACAGCCTACAATCTTCATAAGGCTCCTTTGCTCCCGCGCCCGACCAGGTCTCCAACCAAAGTCTATCGCCGGGGCCACTGGGGCCTTTCGGTTTATCCCATCAACCGAAGCGAAGCGTAGTGGAGGGACCTGCGGTTTTGCTAGTTCTCACGCAGACTTTAAAGCCCGTCGCATGTCAATCGTTTGCGCCACGGCTAGACTGCTTGCGGAAAAGGTCGTGTGGAAGCGGAAACGGTCGCTCAGCGGCTAACGCTGGGGCTCTTAGCAAACACCCACGTACGAGCTGAAGCTCGTACCCTTGAAAAACCGGCGTCTCCGCAGCTTGCAAGGGCGTGCCCTTCTTGTGTGTCTTCTGAAGCCTGTCAGTGAGCGACCACTGGTTCCCGGCGTAATTCCTGCAGGGCGTTGACGGTGATCTGGCGCCTTTGGGTCGCGGCAATTCCTTCCGCCGCCGCGCGGGCCGCGGCGATGGTGGTGATGGTGGAGATTCTCTGCGTTACCGCCGCTCGCCGAATTGCTCTCTCGTCAAAGAATGTGTCCTGGCCGTGCGGAGTATTCACGATCAACTGAATCCGCTCACCCTTGATCAGGTCGACGACGTTCGGCCGGCCTTCCTTGACCTTGTACACGCGCTCGACCACCATGCCGGCCCGCTCCAATACATCTGCTGTACCCTGCGTGGCCACCAGGTGAAAACCTAGCTCCACATACTGCCGGGCAAGGTCCACGACCACTGCCTTGTCGCGGTCATTCACGCTGAAGAAGACTGTCCCCTTCACCGGCAATAGCTGCCCGGCAGAAAGCTGCGCTTTGGCAAAGGCTTCACCGAAATTATCCGCCACGCCCATCACTTCGCCGGTCGACTTCATCTCTGGTCCCAACACCGTATCCACACCGGGAAACTTGTTCCAGGGAAAGACTGGTGACTTGACGAAAAAGTGACTGCCGGTCGCGAGGTCCGTGCGCTCGGCCACCTGCTCCGGCATCAACTCACGCAAAGTGCGCCCAGTCATCAGGCGCGCAGCCATCTTGGCCAACGGCACACCGGTCGCCTTGGAGACGTAGGGCACGGTTCGGGAAGCACGTGGATTCACTTCGATGACGAAGACCTTATCCTGTTCCCCGGACTTGCGCTGAATCGCGAACTGCAGGTTAACCAGGCCCACCACGTTCAGAGCCAGCGCCAGCTTGCGCGTGTAAGTACGAATCGTCTCCAGGGTGGAGGGCGCCAGATCGGCCGCGGGCAGCACGCAGGAAGAGTCGCCGGAATGAATGCCCGCTTCCTCAATATGCTGCATGATCCCGGCAATCACCACGTCTCTGCCGTCACACAACGCGTCCACGTCGACCTCCACTGCATCCTCGAGGAAGTGGTCGACCAGTACAGGGCGCTCGCGGGAGTACTCGACCGCTTCCTTCATGTAGCGGCTCACCGCATCGGCGTCATAGGCAATCACCATCGCCCGGCCGCCCAACACGTAGGATGGCCGCACCAGCACGGGGTAGCCCACCCGCGCCGCGCCTTCCACCGCTTCTTCGATGGTGGTCACCATCGCGCCCGGCGGCTGAGGAATATTCAGGTCCTCGAGAAGACGCCCAAAACGCTTGCGGTCTTCGGCCAGATCGATGGACTCGGGAGAAGTGCCCAGGATCTTGATGCCTGCGGCCTTCAGCGGGATGGCGAGATTCAACGGAGTCTGTCCGCCGAATTGCACGATCATCCCGATGTCCGCGCCCGAGGAAGCCTCGTGCTCGTAAACAGCCAGCACATCTTCGAGGGTGAGCGGTTCGAAGTACAAGCGGTCGCTGGTGTCGTAATCGGTCGACACCGTCTCCGGATTGCAGTTGACCATGATGGTTTCGTAATCGTCATCGCGGAGCGCAAACGCCGCATGGCAGCAGCAGTAATCGAACTCGATGCCCTGGCCGATGCGGTTCGGGCCGCTGCCCAGAATAATGACTTTGCGTCTCGCCGTCGGCGGGGCTTCATCTTCTTCTTCGTAGGTGGAGTAGAGGTAAGGCGTATCGCTATCGAACTCGGCCGCGCAGGTGTCCACCTTCTTGAACACCGGCGTGACGCCGAGGCGCCGCCGCAGTTCCCCGACGGGACCCGCTCCATCCAGGCCATCGAGGTTCCATTCTTCGGCGATCCTGGCATCGGAGATGCCCATTCGCTTCACCTTGCGCAGGAAATCCGCCGGCATGGTTTCCAACGAATACTCGGCCAGCTTCTGAATGGTCTCCGTCACTTCCTTGATCTGGTAGAGGAACCACGGATCCATGGAGGTCATGCGGGCAATCTCCCGCACCGAGAGCCCGCTGCGCAAGGCATAACGGATGTAGTTCAGCCGCTCCGGCTGCGGAGTCACCAGGCGCTGTGTCAGCCGCCGTGGCTCAATCACCTCCGACCGTATAGCTCTTGCCCGTGTCCAGCGACCGGAGTGCTTTCATCAGGGCTTCTTTGAAGGTGCGGCCCAGGGCCATCACTTCGCCCACAGACTTCATCTGCGGTCCCAGGTTCTCATCCGCCCCGGGGAATTTCTCGAACTGCCACTTGGGAATTTTGACCACTACGTAATCGATGGAGGGCTCAAAGCAGGACGGCGTCTTGCGCGTGATGTCATTGGGTATCTCATCGAGCGTATAGCCGACGGCCAGCTTGGCGGCGATTTTGGCGATGGGAAAGCCAGTTGCTTTCGAAGCCAGCGCGGAAGATCGCGATACCCGCGGATTCATCTCGATCACCGTCATCCGCCCGGTCGCCGGGTTTACGGCAAACTGCACGTTGGACCCGCCGGTCTCGACGCCAATCTCGCGCATCACGCGGATTGCCGCATCGCGCATGGATTGGTACTCGCGATCGGTCAGGGTCTGGGCCGGCGCTACGGTGATCGAATCGCCGGTGTGCACGCCCATCGGATCCATGTTCTCGATGGAGCAAATGATGATCACGTTGTCGGCGAGATCGCGCATCACTTCGAGCTCGTATTCTTTCCAGCCCAGCACCGACTCTTCGATCAGACATTCATGCACGGGAGAAAGATCGAGGCCGCGAGCCAGAATATCCATCAGCTCTTCGCGGTTGTAAGCCAGGCCGCCGCCTGAGCCGCCCAGAGTAAAGGATGGCCGGATGATGACCGGGAAGCCGATCTTGGCCGCGAACTCCGCGCCATCGCGGATATTGTTGACCAGCGCGGAGCGCGGGACATCGAGCCCGATGCGCGCCATGGCGTCCTTGAAGAGGAGCCGGTCTTCGGCTTTCTTGATGGCTTCGAGACGAGCGCCAATCATTTCCACGTCGTATTTTTCGAGGATGCCTGAATCGGCAAGATCGACAGCGAGATTCAGAGCCGTCTGGCCGCCTACGGTTGGCAGCAGGGCAAATTTGCCGATGCGCTGGCCGTTGTCATCGGTCATCCGCTCGCACTCCCGGCGAATGATCTCTTCGACGTACTCCCGGGTCAAGGGCTCGATATAGGTGCGGTCCGCGAGTTCGGGATCGGTCATGATGGTGGCTGGATTGGAATTCACCAGCACCACCTCGTAGCCTTCCGCCTTGAGCGCCTTGCAGGCTTGGGTGCCGGAGTAATCGAACTCCGCCGATTGCCCAATCACGATCGGACCCGACCCGATCACTAGAATTTTCGTTATATCGTTCCTGCGTGGCATTCTTATTTTTCCATTCGCTTCGCGCTTACGAGAGGCCTCACCTCGGCACTTGTTGTAGGCGTTGGGTCGGTGCGGATCTAGTACCTGAGTGAGAACTCCACAATGGTTGCTCCCGTAGCTGAGACCCAGGACTACGTCCTGGGACATTCTCAGCCGTCCCTACGGGACTGATTCGTGCTGGCAAATCCTACCCAGGACTTACGTCCTGGGCTACTTTCAGCCGTCCCTACGGGACTGGTCGCAAGTCTCTGATAGCTGATGGCGTCTTCACGCCAGAACCTGCAATCCACAAGCCGACCGAAAGCATGTTCATCCCTTCCACTCTTCCATCATTTTTCGGAAGTCCCGGAAGAGGTAGTTGGAGTCGTGGGGGCCGGGGCTCGCCTCAGGGTGGTATTGCACGCTGAACAGCGGCAGCGTGCGATGGCGAAGGCCTTCCAGCGTGTTGTCGTTCAGGTCGACATGGGTAAGCTCGACCTCGCTTTGGTTGATGGAATCGGGATCGACAGCGAAGTTATGGTTGTGCGCGGTGATCTCCACTTTGCCCGTCTGGGTTTGCTGTACGGGGTGGTTTCCTCCGTGATGGCCAAACTTCAGCTTGTAGGTCTTGCCGCCGAGGGCCAAGCCGATCAACTGGTGGCCCAGGCAGATGCCAAACATCGGCCTGCGTCCGACAAGCTTGCGGATATTCTCCTGGGCGTAGGTTACCGGCTCCGGATCGCCCGGGCCATTGGAGAGGAAAATGCCGTCGGGCTTCAAGTCGAGCACATCCTCCGCCGAGGTTTCCGCCGGCACCACAGTCACCCGGCAGGCTTCCCGGGCCAGCATGCGCAGGATGTTGTGCTTGATGCCAAAGTCATAGGCCACTACATGCAGATCCGGCGGGGGTAACTTGAGGCTTTCGTCGCCCTAGCTGCAAGGGATCGCCGTTGAAATTTCGACGGTCGTTACAGTCCCACTCGTAGGCAGCCTTGGTGCTCACCACCTTAGCCAGATCGGTGCCATCCATCTTGCGAATGCCGCGGGCCTTCTGGACAAGCTTGTCGGGATCTGTCTCGAGCGAGGAAATGACCCCACGCAATGCGCCATGGGTGCGCAGATGACGAACCACGGCGCGCGTGTCAATCTCTGCGATGACGGGAACGTTGAAGCGTTCCAGGTATTCTTCCGTCACTTGCTGCGAGCGCCAATTGGAGCTTATGGGCGAGAACTCTCGCGTAACCAGGCCCTCGATATACGGGCGGCTGGCCTCGTTATCGGCGGCATTGGTTCCGTAGTTTCCGATTTGCGGATTGGTGAGGACAACGATCTGTCCAGCGTAAGAGGGATCGGTGAAGATTTCCTGGTAGCCCGTCAGCGCGGTATTGAAAACCACTTCGCCAAAACACTCTCGTCTGGCGCCATAGCTCTCACCGCGGAAGATGCGCCCGTCTTCGAGCGCGAGGAATGCCTGCATGGCTTCTCCGTCGAGTGGATTCATTCAAGTTTAACAGGTCCAGACAGCTACGGGAGGGGTGGTTAGTGGATAACGCCCATGTCCTCTGCCGGCCAATAGACAAACGCTGCCTTGCCGTAGATCAGATCCCGCGGCACCGGCCCAAAGTCGCGGCTGTCACTGGAAATCGAGCGATGATCGCCCATGACGAAATACTGATCGGGCTGAATCACCATCACATCCTGCGATCGGCTGTCGTGAAACCTTCTGCGGCACATACGGCTCAGGCAGCAGCCTGCCATTGATGTAGGTGCGGCCGTCGTCGATGCGCAGTTCATCTCCGGGTACCGCGATCACGCGCTTGATGTAGCTCTTTTGCGGATCGCGCGGATAGTGAAAAACTACGACGTCGCCGCGATGAATTTCGGCGAAGTGGTAGACGAACTTGTTGATAAACAGCCGGTCCTGATCTCCCAGGCGAGGCAACATGCTGGTGCCCTCCACCCGTACCGGCTGATACAGAAAGGTGATGATGAAAAAAGAGACGGCGAGCGAAAACAGCATGTCGCGTCCCCAGAGCCAGAAACTTCGTCCGGGCAACTCCGCCGGCGCCTGAGGCAACGTCTCTTGCTGCGCGGCAGGCTCAGGCACAGTCTTAACTTCTTCCGGGTTCATCGATCATCCCAATGATTCACTCAGGTACGCTTCAGTTGCAGCCCGGGCTGCCGAAGGGGCACAGAATTCGCTGCTTCCGCATGGGCTGCTGTTGGCTGGCGGGAACCATTTGCGCCTGCCCGTTCTCCTGGCTGCTGCCGGCGAGTTGCGACTGCTGCAAGACCAGCGGCCGCTGTAAAACCATCTCTACCGACGTTCCCGAAGGAATGACAATATCATTGCCGCGCGTGAAGAGGGTGTAGATGGCGCCCGCAGCCGCTCCGGCGAGCGAACCGTAGCCAACCCCTTTCAACACATCTCCCGACGCGGCGCCTCCGAGCACACCGGCCTCCGCGCCGATGGCCGCGCCCTTGGCAATATTGCCTACGTCACGGCCCTTGTTCCCGGCCTGCTCCACCGTACCTTCACTGTCCTTCACCTTGGGACCGTCCGACCCCGGCAGGCTATTCAGGACGCCGGGAACTTCGACTACCGATCCGTTGGGGAAGATCATGGTGGTAAAGTGCAGATCAATTTGCGCCCGCCCCTTTACCCGGCCAGGACGCACTACACGGTCCACCACACCCTGCACATAAACGCCAACCGGAATCATGACCCGCGAGCTGCCCACCACGGGGAAAGCAGAAACCAGGTAGACGCCGTCTCCCTGCTGCGCGGTCTTGGTGTTGATCCCGCTCTTGAGGGAGAGCAGCACCTTGGTTCCCGCAGGAACGGTGAATGTCTGGGATGGCGCCTGGGCAGCGGGCGGGTTGCGGCTGGAGTTGCGCTGGAAGCTGCGGGTTGCCGTCTGCCCATGTCCTGGGCGGCTGCCATGCCGGCTAGCATCCCGACCACGACGAACTTCCCGCGAACGTTCATCCCGTCACCCTCAGGTCATAAGTATAGACGGCTGGGGACAGCGTTGGGCGAGCGCTTGCCGTGGGATTTGTCCCGAAGTGGGTCACCTTGCCCGGATTTCCTTTAGAGGCTGCAGAAAGGGCTGCGGAAATGCTGGTCAGCTAACATGAGTCGGAGTGTGAAGAAAGTAAACTACCCGGGCCTTACAGTTGAGCTTGTCGTCCAGCTAACGCAAACCTATGGCCTACTTACATAAACCGATGGCTCCGCCCCAGGTCACAGTTCCCTCCTCCGCTTCCGCGCAGCGCCATCAGTTTGCCGCCGCCTACTCGATCCTGGAGCAGGCAGTTTCGCAGCAGGCTTTTCCCGGGGCGGCCTTTGGCGTGCTTTTGCGAGGAGAGGTGCTGGCGCTGGATGGCGTTGGCGGCTTTACCTACGGGCAATCCGCGGAGACTGTGAACGCTTCCACCGTATACGACTTGGCCAGCGTCACCAAGGTGATCGCTACCACTTCCATGGCCATGCTTCTCTATCAGAGGGGGCAGATTTCTCTCGACCAGTCTCTGGCGCAGATTTTACCCGCTTCGGACAAGGCGAAAGTATGCGGCAGCCCGCGACACCAGGTGACGCTACGCATGCTGCTGGCGCACACCTCCGGATTGGCCGGCTACGTTCGCCTCTTTGAGAGCGCTCGAAACCGCGAGGAACTGCTCGATGCCTGCCTCCGCTTGCCGCTCGAAGCCGCGCCCGGAAGCCGTTCGGAATACTCCGATCCTGGCTTCATCCTGCTCGGGCGCGCCCTGGAAATCATCGCCGGCGAGAGCCTGGAAGACTTTTGTTCACGCGAGGTTTTCAGTCCCTTGGGCATGACCAGTACTTGCTTTCGGCCACCGGCTGACTGGCGATCCGCTATCCCACCGACCGAAGAGGACTTGACCTTTCGCCACCGCATCATCCAGGGAGAGGTGCAGGACGAAAACTGCTTTGTGCTTGGGGGAGCAGCCGGCCATGCCGGCCTCTTTTCCAATGCACTGGATCCGCTGCTTTACGCGCAATGCCTGCTCGGCGGGCAACTGTTCACGCCGGAAACAATTCGACTCTTCACCACCCGCGTCCTACCGGCAGAGCAGCTCCCGGGCGCTGGGATGGGATACACCCTCCCAGCCCTCCTCTTCCGGCAAGTTCTTCAGCAGGCACTCAGCCGGGCCATCTCGGCTACGCGGGAACTTCCCTCTGGATCGACTTCGAGCGCCAGCTAGCCATCGTGCTGCTCACCAATCGCACCTGGCCGCACCGCCAGAGCCAGGAAATTCGCGCCGTCCGTCCTGCCTTTCACGATGCTGTCGTCGAAAAGATTGAGCAAGGGAGGGACTAAATTGCCATAACCCAAAAGTGTTTGCGTGGATGGCACGTTACGCCCTAATTTCAGAGCAAAGTAGTGCTCAGTTAGAGATAAAATCATGTAGTTGAGTGGGAGCTGAGTAAACCAACATGGCCACAACCAGTACTTTTCATACGGAGACAGGTACCGGCAGCGAGACAAGCCAACGACCAGCCGCAAAACCTGCACGATCTGACGACAGAAAGTTCTAACGAAGCCTCGATGGGCTTCGATACTAAATCTGCCCTCGAAATCGCACGCATCATCAACCACGAAGACTCAAAGATTGCCGCCGCGGTGAAGAAGTCGTTGCCCGAGATTGCTTTGGTCATCGACATGGTGGCGCGCAGCCTGCGCGATGGAGGACGCCTGATTTATGTAGGCGCCGGCTCCAGCGGCCGCATCGCCGGCCTCGACTCTTCCGAATGTCCGCCGACCTTTTCTACTCCGCCGCAAAGCGTGCAGTACATCATGGCGGGAGGCCCGAAGGCTCTGGCATCTGCGGTGGAAGTGAATGAAGATTCCACCGAGCTGGGACAGCGTGATATTGCCCGTCGCCGCCCAACTCGCAAAGATGTGGTCATCGGCCTCTCTTCCAGCGGCCGCACGCCTTACGTAGTGGCCGCGGTGGAGTATGCCCGCGCCCGCGGCGCCAAGACCGCCGCCGTGACTTGCAATCACAACACTCCGCTTTCCTCTGCCGCAGATATCTGCATCGTTGCTGAAGTGGGGCCGGAAGTCGTCTCCGGTTCAACGCGCATGAAGGCCGCTACGGCGCAGAAGATGGTGCTCAACATGATCACCACCGGCGCCATGACCCGGCTTGGCTACGTCTATGACAACCTCATGGTCAATGTGCACATGCAGAACACCAAGCTGGTGGAGCGTGGCATCAGCATTTTGATGCGCGCCTGCAAGATCGACCGCGAGCAGGCTGTGCTCACCATCAAGTCTGCCGGGCGCAGCGTGCCCGTCGCCCTGGTGATGCTCAAGGCGGGAGTCGACAAGCCAGAAGCAGTGCGTCGCCTGGCTAAGTCGGACGGTAATGTACGGTTGGCGATCGAAGATACAACGCTCGAGTTATAGAACTGAGATACACATAAGGAGCACCCCCGGGCCCTCATGGATAAGTTTGTCATTCGCGGCGGTAACCCGCTGCTCGGAACGATTCGGGTAAGCGGAGCCAAGAACTCCGCGCTGCCCTGCATGGCCGCCGCGATTCTCACCGAAGACGAAGTGGTGCTGGAGAACATCCCCCAGGTCCGCGACATTGAGACGGAGCGGAAACTGCTGACTTCGATGGGCGCCGAGGTCGAACTCGGCTATGGCCGCGCACAACACCGCACGACCATCAGTTGCCGCGTGCTCTCCGATCCCACCGCCAAGTACGAAATCGTCAAGACCATGCGTGCTTCTTCGCTGGTGTTGGGCCCGCTGGTCGCACGCTGCGGGCTCGCCCGCGTAGCCCAGCCTGGCGGTTGCGCCATTGGCGACCGCCCCATCGATTTGCATCTCAAAGGCCTGGAAGCGATGGGCGCAACCATCGTGCAGGAACACGGCTATCTGGAAGCGCGCGCCGAGCGGTTGCATGGCGCGCATATCGTTTTCGACAAGATCACCGTGACCGGCACCGAAGACCTGCTCATGGCGGCTGTTCTTGCTGACGGCGACACGCTGATGGAAAATTGCGCGCGCGAGCCCGAGGTAGTCGACCTGGCCGCTCTTCTGGTGGCCATGGGCGCGAATATTCAGGGCGCGGGCACGGCGACCATCCGGGTGAAGGGCGTGAGCAAGCTGCACGGCGCCAAGCATCGCATCAATCCCGACCGCATCGAAGCGGGAACGTTTCTGGTGGCGGGCGCTATCAGCGGCGGCGACCTGGTAGTGGCCAATTGCCAGCCGGCGCATCTTTCCGCCCTGGTTGCCAAGCTCGAAGCCTGTGGAGTACGCATCACGCCCATGGGTTCCGATTCGTTGCGCGTGCGCAGCGAAGGCAATCTGCAGGCGAACGATATCTCCACCGAAGAGTATCCCGGCTTCCCCACCGACATGCAGGCGCAATACATGGCGCTGGCCACGCAGGCCGAAGGCACCACCACGGTGGTGGAGAACATTTTTGAGAATCGCTTCATGCACGTGGGCGAGCTGGTGCGCATGGGCGCGAATATCAAGGTGGACGGGCGCACAGCGACGGTGCGGGGAAAAACGCCGCTCTCGTCGGCGGTGGTCATGTGCTCCGATCTACGCGCCTCGGCTTCGCTGGTGCTGGCCGCGCTGGTTGCCGACGGCGAGTCCATCCTCGACCGCGTCTACCATATCGACCGCGGATACGAGCGGATTGAAGAGAAGCTGCGCGGCGTTGGCGCGCAGATCCGCCGCATGGGCGATCTCTTCCCCGATGGCAAGCGCGAGGTCGCGCTGGAGGCCCAGGTCACGTAACGCAGTTTCGCAATTACTGTGGCCTGATAACGGTCGCGAGGTGTGGTTTTCCTTGGAAGAAAACCACGAAGAGGCCTATCGCTTCGTTTTTACACCAATTGCGAAACTGCCGTAATCGTCTTTCTGCGACCCCGTCTGGCACTCCTGCATCCGACTGTGTATGCCAGACAAAGACGCTGCACTTCGTGATCAACTTGTCCAACTCCTTCGCGGCGGCAATGCGCACGTCGACACGCTTTCTGCATTGAAGGGTTTCCCCGCGAAACTCTACGGCGCAAAGCCGGAGAATGCGCCCCACTCCGGGTGGGAGCTTCTGGAACACATGCGCATGGCGCTGCATGATTTGTTGGATTTCTCCACCAACGACAAGTACGTGGAGAAGAAATGGCCGGACGATTACTGGCCCGCGTCCGCCGAGCCGCCTTCCAAGGAAGCATGGCACAATTCGGTGAGAGCGCTGGAGGAAGACCTGGAGGCTTTTGAAAAGCTGATCAAGGATCCCCACAGCAACCTGCATGCGCAGATTCCCTGGGGCGAGAAAGACCAGACGCTCTTGCGCGAAGTGCTGCTAGCCGCCGATCACAACAGCTATCACACCGGCGAGCTGGTATTCCTCCGCCGCCTCCTGGGCGCCTGGAAGAGCTGAAGCCAAAGCTCGTTCAGTAACCAGATCTCGATAACTGGCGGCTGCCCCTTCGCCAAAGCGTACCTGGGCTCAAAATGACGGGCGGCCCATCAGCTGGGCTGATCCGTCAGCCAGACGTAGGATTACCGAGTTGTTCGCCAAGTGCAGTCGGACGAATCATGGCCCAGGTACGCTGGCAATGGAGCACCCGTCCAGTTGGGAGACGAGTCGGATTTGGACATTTGCGCGCGATAGCACGAGTGTCGGCTTTATTTCCAGCTGACGGCTAGCTGCCAGCGCATCTGGCGCTGCGCTGTCTTGCGCAGGACGCGCTCAAACTCTTCCATCTCGCGCAGAACGGCCGGAGTCTCTGTTCCCAACGCGGTCGGCGATGCCTTCAGATGATCGAGCAGGGTGCATACGGTAATCAGGCCGTCTTCGGGCGAAAACCACTGCGGAGGAGGCAACGTCTTGGCCCACTCCGGGTCGCCCGCGCCTTCTTCCAGCAGCAGGGCCATGGAGTTTTCATCGGCGGAGAAGAACTCCAGCAGCGGCTTGACCCCAATGCGTTGCGCCATCTTCTCCAGAGCATCCTCGTTGCGAGCGAGCGCCCTGCCATTCACGAAGATGTCGAAGCCGGGGTCCTCACCTTCGACGACGATGTATAAAGTGGCGCCCATCGCCAGCAGTTTATCGCATCCTTGCGCGGGATTCGGTTTTCTTGCCGATCAATTACCAAGAAGGGAAACGGTATTGTCATCCTCAGCTCGCGCACGCATCACCAACAGCAGGCAAACCAAGGTAATCAGCGATCCCGGCGATCATGCGTGAACGACAAGCCGAGGCGCAGAAATAGGGCACTCTCGAGTATCGCGACCAGGGGCTCGATCCATTGCACCGTTCCAACCTGGTACGCCTCCAGCCGCTGCAGCAGCCAGAAGTACGTGGCATAGGCCGGGGCGCCGGCCACAACTGCCAGAAAGGCCACTGCACCAAGAGCGCTGCGATTCCATTGCACCGGCTGCCCACGCTCCAACAGCCAAACTGGCCAGAAACAACAGCAGCGCAGCCGCGCCCAGCACCAACGCGGTCACCACGATGGGATGCAAGCCACTGAATTCGCGGCGGGCAATAATCGAAGACGCGCCAATGGATGCCACAGCGAGCAGCACTACCGCCGCGCCCCGGCCTGAGCCAGGGAGAACGTCGCGCCCAGGGCCACCAGGCCATCGCCCCCAACCCCTACGATCGACGCCTGCATGGCAATGCGCGGCACATCCCTGCCGGCAAGGACAGGGGTCAGCAGCACTACCAGCAGCGGCATCGCGGCAAATGATACCGCCACGGTTGCTGATGGGAAGCCGCGCCTGCGCCCACAAAGCAACAGCAGCAAGGGCACCACGATCATGGTGACGGAAAGCAATGAGCACGAAACCCAAAGCGCGGCCGCGAGGCAATTTCAGCCGCTTCCACAAAATCACCGGAAGCAGAGCAGTGCGGCCAGCAGGAAGCGGGCAGCCGCTCCACGCAAGGGCGGAACGTACTCGGCCAGAGTCTCCGCGGCCACCCACGTCGTGCCCCAGACAAGGCCCAGCGCGGCAAAGGCCAGCCAGTGTTTCGATCCGTTCTGCGAATCCATGCCTGTGCACCGAAAAAGAAAAGGGCTGCGCACAACACGCAACCCCCTTGCTTATCTAAGCCCTCAGACTGGTTACTGCGGTCCACGGCCTCCGCCACCACCGGAGCCACCGGAACCACCGCCCGGCCCCCGGCCACGGCTGCGATGCCGCCGGCGCCGCTGACCTGCGGGACCACCCGGACCACCACCGCATGCCGGCCTGCGAGCCTCTACCGGCGCAGCATCGGGTGCACCATCCGCACGATTGAAGTTTGGCTCGTCCCCGCCCTCGACAAAGGGCTCATCGTCATCGAAGTCTTCCCCGCCCTCGATGGTAATGGTACTGGCGTTCGAAGCCGGCTGCCGTTCCACCGGGGACTGCGATTGCGCCCGCGGAGCGCGCGGAGCCTGGCCCGTCGCCACCACCGTCTCCCGACCCGCCCCTCGATGGCTCGGGAAGCCCGAGCTTTTCGCGCTGTTCTTTCAGCAGAGCCTTGCGCGAAAGCTTGATGCGATTGCCCTCGATGCCGAGAACCTTGACCAGTACCTGATCGCCTTCGCGCAATTCGTCCTTCACGTCTTTCACGCGATGCTCGGCAATTTCACTGATGTGCAACAAGCCGTCGGTGCCGGGGAAGATCTCGACAAATGCGCCGAACTCAGCCAGACGCACCACCTTGCCCAGATAGGTCTTGCCTACTTCAGGCACGGCGGTGAGATCGCTGATCATGGCCAGCGCCTTCTTCAGGCCTTCTTCATCGCTGGAGGCAACGTTCACGCGGCCCGTGTCGTCGACATCGATCTTGACGCCGGTGGCTTCGATGATGCCGCGAATCGTCTTGCCGCCCGGTCCGATCAGGTCGCGAATCTTGTCGGTCGGTATCTGCAGGGTGTGGATCTGGGGAGCGAACTTCGACTTCTCGGCGTTCGAAGTGGCCTGTACCGCATCCATCTTGTCCAGCAGGAACAACCGTCCGCGGCGGGCCTGTTCGAGGGCCTCGCGCATGATCTGGCCGGTCACGCCGCTGATCTTGATGTCCATCTGCAGCGCGGTGATCCCTTCGCGTGTGCCGGCTACCTTGAAGTCCATATCGCCGTAGTGATCTTCTGCACCGGCAATGTCGGTCAGGATGGCGTAGTCATCGCCTTCCTTGACGAGTCCCATGGCCACGCCGGCGACGGCTCCCTTGAGGGGAATGCCGGCCTGCATCAGGGCCAGACTGGCGCCGCAGACGCTGGCCATCGAGGAAGAACCATTCGATTCCAGAATGTCGGAGACCACACGCATGGTGTAAGGAGATTCGTCTTCACCAGGCAGCACCGCGGAAATCGCACGCTCCGCCAGCGCGCCGTGGCCAATCTCGCGCCGGCCTACGCCGGTCATGCGGCCGACTTCGCCCACGGAGAATGGGGGGAAGTTGTAGTGCAGCATGAAACGCTTGCGCTGTTCTCCCTGGAAGGTCTCCAGGCGTTGCTGGTCGTCTGAGGTTCCCAGGGTTACGGTAACCAGTGCCTGGGTTTCGCCGCGGGTAAACAACGCGGAACCGTGGACACGCGGCAACACACCGACTTCGATCGTGATCTCGCGAATCTGATCGAAGCTGCGCCGATCGGGCCGTATGCGATCCTTGGTGACCTGCTCGCGGAAGATTCTCTCGCGCATTACCTCGTAATACTTCGCCAGCTTCTTCTTGGCGTCCGCATCCCCTTCGGGAAGCTCCTTCGCCAGCTCGTCCTTGATCTGCTTGACCAGCGCGTAGCTTTCCGCCTTGGGATGGGTCTTGGTGTCCAGCGCATCCTTCAACCGGTCGCCCACCTTAGCCTGCAGCGCCGCCAAGTACCCGTGATCAAACTCGACCGGAGGCACGACACGCTTGGGCTTCCCTGCCTTGGCAACCAGTTCGTCGATCACGGCGCAAATCTTCTTGATCTCGGCGTGGCCAAATTCGATGGCATCGACCACCGTATCCTCGGTCACGCCAGTGGCGCCGCTCTCGATCATCACCACGCCATCTTTGGTGGCCACGACGGTGATGTTCAACTTGCTCTCGAGACGCTCGGCGTAGGTGGGATTGACGATGAACTCGCCATTCACCTGGCCCACGCGCACTGCGCCGATGGGGCCGCCGAAGGGGATATCGGAAAGCGCCAGGGCCGCTCCCGCGGCATTGATGCCGATCACGTCGGGATCGTTTTCTTTGTCCGCGGACATGACCAGGGCAATCACCTGGGTCTCATTGCGGAAATTTTTGGGGAACATGGGGCGGATGGGGCGGTCGATCTGGCGGCAGGTAAGAACCTCACGCTCGCTGGGACGGCCCTCACGCTTGATAAATCCACCGGGAATGCGGCCACCGGCGTAGGTGTACTCGCGGTAATCCACGGTCAGGGGGAAAAAATCGAGGCCTTCTTTGGGATCCGGTGCGGCTACGGCGGTAGCCAGAACTACGTTGTCCCCCTGGGTCACGAGCACGGCGCCAGAGGCCTGCTTGGCCATCCGGCCAGTTTCAAAAGTCAATCGCTTGCCACCGGCAAGCTCGACAGTCACTTCCTGTTTCATAAAATCCTCATTTCGTATGTGCACATAGGGCGGGGCGCGAGGCGATATTGATCGAATAATCGGGCGAGGCAAAAGGCGGGAATCGCACCGGCGCGAGAGGCAAAGGACGGAGACATAGCCAGCGGGTGAACGCTACTTCGCTCACCGCTCGCAATGACCACGACAGATCAGCTGACACGCGCTTTCCGGCCGGTGCAACCACGTGTGCACCAGCCGTCTCAGCGTTCAGTCCGATCCAGTCTCTTCGCCTGATTGTGGGGTACAAGTTGCTCGCTTGTTACTTGCGGATGCCCAGCTTACCGATCACATCGCGGTAGCGGTCAGAATTGTTCGTCTTGAGATAGTCCAGTAGACGGCGGCGCTTACTCACCAGCATCAACAGACCGCGCCTTGAGGCATGATCTTTCTTGTGAAGCTTGAAGTGCTCAGTCAGCTCGCCAATACGTTCACTGAGAATCGCAATCTGCACTTCCGGGCTACCCGTGTCACTGTCATGGGTGCGAAAGCGCGTAATAACTTCGGTCTTCTTTGCAGTTGCCAGCACGGCAGCGCTTTACTCCTCTACGTTTAAATCGAGTCCACTCTCTAAGTGTCTGACTAAGAATAACATGCCTTCGATTGTGCGTCCATGCGCAGGTCTGTTTCACGGGCTGCGGAAAAAGCCGGTTGAAGAGGGAGACCGTCCCCTCAGCGGCTGAAGCCGAACCTGTTTGTAACCATCTACGTACGGGCTGAAGCCCGTACCCTTCAACTTGCGTCCCCTTCAACTTGCGTCTCGAGGGGACGGCCGGGAGTTAGCCAGAACATGACCCTGGCATGACCGCCCCGAATCGCGGCGTCTCTTTCGCCGCAGAAGCAGCCCAGGAGCACATCCTGGTAGTTCTCTAGTCTTTCCCTGCGGGATGCTTTTTGAAGGGTACCGGCTTCAGCCGGTACGTAAGTGGTTGCAAACAGGTCCGGCTTTAGCCGCTGAGGGATGATTTCCTCTAGATTCCGCCCGCAGCCCGTTAAAACCGTGTTCTTCGCAGGGGAGGCCCTTATTCCATCATGACCGTTCCGCCGGCGCCTGGCCGATTGCGGTCAAGGAGGAAGGCCAGCGGCACCATCAGGACGGCGGCAAACGCCAGCACGTAGTAGACATCGACATAAGCCAGGGCTTGCGTCTGCGCCTGAAGCTGGTCGTAGAGCTGGCCCTGGGCCAGGTGTAATCCGTTGGCCTTCCCGGCCGTCGAGTCAAAGGTGTGCCGCAACGCGTCAATTTTCTGCTGATAGTTACTGTCCGCCAGCGAGGTGTTTTTGGAAAGCACGCTCTGGTGCCACTGGGCCCGCTCCGTCACCAGGGCGTTGGTGAGCGAGATGAGAATGCTGCCGCCAATGTTGCGGACAAAGTTGATGAGTCCCGACACCTGGTTGTTCTTCTCCGGCGGGAATTCCGAAATAGGCGGCCGTGGTGACGGAAATAAAAACAAAAGGAATGGCGACAATTTGCACCACGCGCATTTTCGACGCGAAACCGAAGCTGATGAGCAGGCTGATGTTCTTCGCGGTGTAGAAATACCCGACGGCGAAGATGACAAAACCCATGGCAATCAAATTTCGCGCCGGGAATCGGCTCACCGGTTGGCCCGCCATCGGCATGGCGATCAGCAACACCAGTCCCCCACCCGAAAGAGACAGACCTGCGATGGTTGCCGTGTAGCCGAGTTGTTGCTGCAGGAACTGCGGCTGCAGGACGGTGGTGGCATTGAGTAGTCCCCCGGTCAGCAGCATGAGGAAGGCACACACCGCGAAATTTTTGAACTTGAATAGCCGCAGGTCAATCAGCGGCTTCTCCGCATGAAATTCCCAGATGATTAGGGCGATAAAAGCAATGATGAACGTGGTGCCAAAACCCACGATGAAGTGCGACCCAAACCAGTTCTTTTCCTCGCCTTTATCCAGCGTGATCTGCAGCGCCGCCATAGACACGATCAGCAGACTCACGCCGATGTAGTCGATGCGGTAGAAATTGTTCCGGTCGGCCTTTTGGTATGGAGGATCTTCGACCAGCCGGTTGGTGAGGAACAGCGCCAGGATGCCGACAGGGATGTTGATGTAGAAAATCCAATGCCAGGAGTAGTTGTCTGTGATCCACCCGCCCAGGGTGGGCCCGATCGAGGGCGCCAGCACTGCGACCAGTCCGTAGAGTGCAAAAGCGAGGCCGCGCTTGGACGGCTCAAACGAATCGGCCATGATGGCCTGCGCCATCGGCTGCAAACCTCCGCCGCCCATTCCTTGAAACACCCGGAAGAGCAGCAGTAGGGAGAGCGTGGGGGCGATGCCGCACAAGAAGGAACTGATGGTGAAGATCACGATGCAGAGCATGAAAAAATTCTTGCGCCCGATCACGCTCGCGGCCCAGGCGCCCATGGGCAAGACAATCGCATTGGCTACCAGGTACGAGGTGAGGACCCAGGTGCTCTGATCGGCGCTCGCTCCCAGGCTGCCTGCTATGTGCGGCAGCGCTACATTCGCGATCGAAGTGTCCAGCACCTCCATAAAGGCCGCCAGAGCCACGGTGGCGGCAATGAGCCAGGGATTTGTCTTGGGCTTCCATGCGCTCATCGCCGCGTTGGCGGCGGACGCATTGGCAGTGGTGGTCGCCATCCTTCTCCTTGAGCCAGTCAGATAGATGCGCGGCTGAACCCGATCGACGCCATTTCTGCACTTCCCATCCCGGATTTCCTGTCGAGGTTGGTCGCGTGGGCGAACCTCATGCGCCTTTCTTTACGGAAAGGCGCAAACGTGGTTCTGTCCAGTGCAGCGCAGCAGGAAATCCAAGATGAGCGATCTATCAAAGATGCTTATTGAAAAAGGCCAGCGTCCGCACCATGGCTTCCTTTGATGCCTTTTCGTTGTAGCTGGCGCGCATATCGCAATTAAAGCCGTGCCCGGCGTCATACCAATAGATTTCGACCTCCGGATGGGCCGCCTGTACCTTGGCGACCTCGGTCGCGGGAATATGATCGTCTTGTTTCCCGAAATGGAGCATGACCGGAACGCGCGGATTTTCTTGAGCGAAGCTCGCGATGTTGCCACCGTAGTAGCCCACGGCCGCGGCTGGCGCCAGCCGGGTCGCGCTCAACCAGGCCACCGTTCCCCCGTAGCAGAAGCCAACCACTCCGGCTGGTTTCCCCGTCTCTTTGGAGGCATATTGCAAGGCAGCATCGACATCCTTCAATGGCATTGTCGATCCCGATCTTTTGCACGATGGCCATTCCCTTCTTCATGCTCTCGCCGTCATAGCCCCAGTCGACGTTCCTTTCCACGCGATCAAATAGCGCCGGGGCCACAGCGTAAAAGCCTTCGCGCGCAAATCGATCCGCTACCGAACGGATATGCTGGTTGACTCCAAAAATCTCCTGCACCACGACCAGTCCCGCCCGAGGCTTACCCTCTGGTTGGGCCACATAGGCATCCAGTTCGTGACCGTCACTGGCCTGCAGCTTCACTACTTTGCTCATACTTCTCCTCCATTGATGCGAACACTTCTGTAGGGTACATGGGCCGCGACGCTCGATCATGAAGTTGCCTTGAGATCGGATTCGTGGCGCGGAAAGAACCGGTTTCGCGGGAAAGATTTAAGGAGCCGGGGAAGCCGCTTGCGCCTGTTTTTCCAGCGCCCAATAGCTGGTCCTGGCCACCACCCGTGCCCCCAGGTTGCGGGTGAGTCGAACCTCCAGCACATGCAGTCCCGGAGTGCTGTCGGTGGGGCGAAAACTCAGCAGATATCGATTGCGGGCATGTTTGGCAACCTCCTGCACGCGGGCTTCAAAGCCGCGCTCGGTGGTAAAAGGCGCATATTCCCCGCCGCTCATCACGGCAATCTGCCGCGCCACATTTTTGCGCACCGCCTGGATGGCCATCATCAGCGGCGTAAGCAGATCGGCAACAGCCCGCGCTCTGCCCGCCATCTTTCAGATCGTGCAGCAAGAGAGCTTTGGAGGGAGAGAAGGCGACGCTCAGAACCAGCGTGTTGCTGATGCCGATCTGTTCCACCACCCGCTGCGCGTCCACATCCCGGCTGCCATGGTCGCGGGTCTCGCTGATCAACAGCAGCACGCGGCGATAGTCCTTCGGCCTGTCTTCCAGCAGCTTCACCGAGAAGCCCACGGTATCGAGAATGGCGGCACCGCCGTCGCCCGGCTCTATGCGCTTCAACTCACGACCGAGGCGGTCTCCGTCTTTGGTGAACGGCACCACCAGTTGCGGCTTGGAATCGAAACTCACGAACGCCGCTTCGCTCGACCCGTCTCCCAGAAAAAGATCGATCAAGGGAGCCAGCCGATTGATCTTTTCGAACTCCAGCGCCGCCATGCGGCCTTTCTCCACGGCGACCACTACGGAGACGGGTTCATTGTCCAGGTCATCGTCGACGTGGAGTTGCTGCGGCACGCCGTTGTCCGTCAATTGAAAATCGGTCGGCCCCAAGCCGTAGACAATCTCCCCCGATGGCATTTCGACCAGCGTCGGCACCAACACCTCTGAGGTTTCCACGCGAATCGTAGGATTGGGTGAGACGGGATTGGGTGTGGCGGCTTGCTGGCCATGCGCTTGCACGGCAAAGAGGAGCAGGCAGGCAATCAGCGGGCGAAAGCGGTGGGCAAAGCGGTGAACGAGGCAGCAAAGACTCAAGAGGGTTGCCGGCGCCGGGTTCCAAAATTTCGCGTCCATCCGAGGAAACGCATCAGTTGCGCCCTCTCCTTCCAGAGAAAAAACCAGAAGTACGCGGCGTCGATGGTGTCAGCTTTGCGGCCGGAGTAGGTTTCGATACGCCATTTGAGGTATTCGCTCCGCCACGGCATGAGCCGATGGCCTCGTGTCGCATTCCACAAAAAGCGAAACGGCATACCAGGGGCCTCTTAACCAGAGTATATCCGGGCGCTTTATTCCTTAGGCTCCAGCATGTGCTCCATCAGCTTGCGGGCCACCTCTTCGGCACTGACGCTGTAGGTTCCGTCGGCCACAGCCTTCTTGAGCTTTTCGATTTTTTCCCGCCGCGCTTCATCGATGGGCAGAGCGTCAGCCTGTCTGGACGAGCGATTCGCTTTCGTTTAACTGTTTCCCGCTTCTTGAGCCATGCGTGTTTCCAGTTCGTTGGCCGGTTCAGCGGGATCGTCGCTCGGCCGCTTGACCGTCCGCGAGTTGTCGAAGGGGTCCATACGGACCTTCAGCCTAGCAGCATCAGCAGTAGATAAAAAGGGAGCTGTGGTAACCCGGCGGTCAACAAAGTGGCAGGTGCGCTGCAGGCTGGAACATCTCGTAAGCCGCAGCCCGACCATGCGGAGTTTTCGCGTCTGTCTAGCCGCGTTCGTGGGGGATCACAGGCCCGGCGAAGGTGGGCCCGTGCCGGGCCGGGCCGATGGTTGGCTCCTCGCGAGCGCCGAAATCGGCAAGGCGGGCGCGAAGATGCAAGACAGCGGAGGCATGAATTTGCGAGATCCTGGATTCCACCACACCCAGGATCAGGCCGATCTCCTTCATGGTCGTCTCTTCGTAGTAGTAAAGCGTCATGACCAGGCGCTCGCGTTCGGGCAGGTCGCTGATTGCGCGCGTCAGCCGCTCCCGCATCTCGGCGTGCAGATAACGAAAGAGCGGATCGTCCTCGGGCCGGTTCGGCAGGTAGACCAGCTCCTCTTCGCCCGAGTCCTCTGAGCGCTCGGAATGCAGGGTGCCGATTTCAAGGCCCTTCAGTTCCCCCAGCAACTGCTGATAGGCGGCCAGATCGATGTGCAGTTGTTGGGCGATCTCGATGTCGCTTGGAGTACGCCCAAACTGGGCGGTCAGCGTCTGGATCGCCTGCTCAATGGCCCGCCCCTTGCGCCTTAACTCCCGCGGGCTCCAGTCAAGCGTCCGCAGGCTGTCCAGAATCGCCCCACGAATCCGGAATTGCGCGTAACTGCGAAACTGGACCTGCTTGGATGGGTCGAACTTACCGAAAGCATCCAGCAGCCCGACCACTCCTGCGCTGTAAAGATCTTCGATCGGCACATGTTGCGGAAGCCGCTCATGGATACGCCGGGCGATAAAACGGACGATGGGTAGATGCTCGATCATGAGCAGTTCCTGTTCGGCAGTGAGCAGGTCGCCTGGCCGTGGCCCGGACTGCTTTTGGGGATCCGCCGGCCGGAATTTCTTTCTGCGGATCCTCGGTTGCGGTCCTGGTTCACTGCGCTCACATCTGGCGCCGGTGCTTCGCTCCGCCGGGGACGTCTCTGACCTTTTCCTGCTTCCTGCATAATCACCATCCAGCCAACATAGATCCGAGTTTTGTTGAAGACCCGTAGAACGCTGTCGAAGTACCGTTGATTTGTTTGAGGAAAGGCCCAGGCTGCTTAACAAATCGACTTTGCGGTGTAATCAAAGCTTTGTGGTGATATCGGCAATCCCCTGGGAAACTCGACTACAACCCGGTTACTTCTGAGTGACCATTCGGCAACTCAGTGAACGCTTGGCAGGGTCACTTTCCCGCGTCGCATCTCTACCCTGCACCTGATTGACCCGCGCAACGCGCAACTCAAAGACATAACTTCCTGTGCGGTCTCATAACGGGATAGATCCGGCTGATATTGGCCTAAAACGAAACACCTGCGAGCCACCCTGAGTCGGGTGCCGGGATCGACTCTCGGGGGCCCGTTAAAAAATGTTTTCTTGATTCGCTTTTTGTTCGCTATAATGCCGGAATGTCGGTAACTCGCAGACAGAAAGAAGTGCTCGACTTCATCAGCAATTTTGTGCAGCGCAACGGATATTCCCCTTCCTTTGAGGAGATTGCCCGCGGCTTGAGTCTCAAATCGCTGGCCACGGTGCACAAACACATTACCAACCTGCAGAAGAAGGGCCTGCTGCAGCGCGCGCACAACCGTAGCCGCTCGATCGACGTACTGCCACCGCGCAGCAAGACGAGACGCTCTGACCGGCTTCCGCTGCTGGGGCGGATCGCGGCCGGTCTCCCGGTCGAGGCATCGGAGACCAGCGAAAGCATCTCGCTCGGAGACGTAATCGGAAATCGGGAGGTGTTTGCGCTCCAGGTGCGCGGAGACTCCATGCGCGACGAGCACATCGTGGACGGCGACTACGTCCTGGTGGAGCACACCAGTACGGCGCGCCAGGGGGAGATCATCGTCGCCCTCGTCCGCGGGAGTGAGACGACGTTGAAGCGCTACTACATTGAAGGAACGATGGTGCGGTTGCAGCCTTCAAATACCGAGATGGAACCGATCTACGTTCCGCTTTCGCAGATCGCGATTCAGGGCCGAGTACTTGGCGTGCTGCGCCGCTACGCCTAGAGCGCGTTCACTACTACGCTGCCCGGTCGGAGTGCGGGCTTCTCTTGAAGGACGTCCTCGAGGTGGCCACTTTGGCTACAGCGGACACAAAAAAGCCCCGGCTTTACCGCCGGGGCTCTCTCGACTCTATCGGTGGATCAAGCGCTTACGCTGCGATCAGCTGGCTGATCGATCAGCTTGCTGATGCTCTGATCGATCTTATCTTTGGGAACAAACCCGACAATCTGCTCAGCCACCTTGCCACCCTTGAAGAGAAGCAAGGCCGGAATGCCGCGGATGCCATAACGCATCGGCGTGGCCGAATTCCGATCCACATCCATCTTCATCACCTTGAGCTTGCCGCTGTACTGCACCGCGACCTCGTCCACGACGGGCGCCAATGCTCTGCACGGCCCGCACCAGGCGGCCCAAAAATCGACCAAAACAGGCTGCTCCGACTTCAGCACCTCCTGCTCAAATGTCGCGTCATTTACTTCAAAGACCCCTGGTCCTGCCATGTTCCTCCTTCACTTCCTGGCTGAGGATACCATCCACAACACGCTTCAGCCCTGAACAATTGATGCGGCTCGAGGGTAAAAGGTGCAGATGCCGCAGAAACCAAAAGCGCCTGGGCCTCACGGCCACAGGCGCTAGAGCAGCCCTCCCCCAGAACTGCCCACGACGGGAAAAATAGGGCTTGGCAACACGGCTTGTAAACAAAACTTAGGTAACAATAAGGTAATAATTGAGGAAATAAAAAGGTTACCTTTTGATTATATGGGGCTTACCCGTCGAAGCTTACTTCGGTGCCTCCGCTGGCATAGCGGGGTGGTCAGAATCTCCACCGGGCACACCGCGTTGCGCGAGCTCCAGAATTGCCGCCTTCAGGGCGTCCTCCTGCGTTCCCTTTGCTTCCGGCTCTTGCGTCAACAGCAACACCGCCGGGCCTGCGCCGCTTAGGGTAACCGACATCACTCCATGGCTCCCGGCAAGGGGCAGCAGAGCCGGCAGCAACGGACACAACTCCATACGGTAAGGCTGATGCAGGCGGTCTTGCGTGGCCAGTCGCATCAAATCCGCTCTGCCCAAGGCAAACGCAGCAGTGAGCAAGGCCGCGCATTGCAGGTTCGCCACCACGTCTTGCTGCCCGTAGCTCTTGGGCAGCATCCCGCGCGCCTTGGCGGTGGCCACCGGCGTCTCGGGAAGAACCAGGAGAGCGCGCCAGTGGGCGGGCGGTGGAATGGAGACGATGGCGAGTTCCTGCCCATCGGCCGCAATCGTCAGGCCGCCATGCCAACAAGCCGCCACGTTGTCCGGATGCCCTTCGATCCGCACCGCCTGGTCAACGATCTTCGCGGCATCCCAATCGAGGCTCCCGAAGGCCGAGGCGAGGGCGACTGCGGCCAACCGGACCGCCGCCGAGGAACCGCACCCCATACCCACCGGGATTCCGTTGCGCATGCTGATTTCCAGCGGCACAACCTCGCGCTGCTGAGCTGCCAATACCGACTCGTAGGTCTGAATCAGCAGGTTTCTGCTCAGTCCGGCGCAGATATTCTGATTGCGGCCGGTGGCGGCGATGGAGAACTGGGGGGCGGGCGTGGCGTCGATCTCCAGGAAGAGCTCCAAGGCGAGAGCCATGGCGTCAAAGCCCGGACCCAGGTTGGCCGAGGTGGCGGGAAGCCGCAGTCGAACGGTCTTCATGCTTGAATGGCCGCCTCAAGAACACGAAGCACCGCATCAGACGAGGCCTCGAGAGAGAGTGTCGACCGCCGTCTTCTCGGCAATTTCCCGCTCCAGCCCCACACTTTCCTGCGCAGTCAACAACTTCTCGCGATGGAAATCGATGGTGTACTCCGAATCCTTGAGCGTGTGGCCGGTGAGCAGAAGCACGACTGATTCGGAGCCATGGATCTTGCCCTGGCGCACCAGCTTTTTCAGGCCGCCCAGGGTTACGGCGGATGCCGGCTCGCAACCGATACCCTCCTGGCCAATCTCTGCCTTGGCCAGAGCGATCTCGGCTTCGCTGACCTGTTCGCAGTAGCCGCCGGTCTGGCGAATGACGCGCGCAGCCTTGCGCCAGGAAGCCGGGTTTCCGATACGGATGGCGGTCGCCCGGGTGTTAGCCTCCACCGGCTCAATCTCACTTCCGTCATGGTTGAGCAGGCTAAGGTAGAGCGGGTTCGCTCCCTCGGCCTGCACCACGGTAATTTTCGGCACCTTGCTGGTTAGTCCTAAATGCATCATTTCCAGAAAGCCCTTGCCCAGGGCGGAACCGTTGGCCAGATTTCCCCCGGGAACGATCACGTGGTCGGGAACCTGCCAGTCGAACTCCTCGGCAATCTCCAATGCCGGGGTCTTTTGCCCTTCCAGACGGTAGGGGTTGACGGAGTTCAACAGATACACCGGAGCGCGTCGAACGACTTCCGCCAGTACCCGCACACAACCATCGAAGTCGGTATTCAGCTGGCAGGTGACGGCGCCGTAGTCGATTGCCTGGGAGAGCTTGGACCAGGAGATCTTGCCTTCGGGCAGCAGAACCAGGCTGTTCATGCGCGCCCGGGCGGCGTAGGCCGCCATGGCGGCCGAGGTATTGCCGGTGGAAGCGCATGCCACCCATTGGAAGCCCCGCTCGCGCGCCTGCGAGAGCGCAGCCGTCATGCCGGTATCCTTGAACGAGCCGGTTGGATTCATGCCCTGATGTTTGGCGTAGAGGTTCTCCAGGCCGAGCTCTTCCGCGCTTTGCAGGAGCCGGTAGAGTGGGGTGTTGCCTTCGCGCAGCGTGACCGCCTGTTCGGGGTGGAGCAGAATCGGCAGCAATTCACGAAAGCGCCACACGCCGCTCTGATCGATGGGGAGCCTGGACTGGAGCCTCTCCTGCCACAGCCAGCGCAAGGCGCCGGGATTGGGCATACGGCGCGGGCTGGCAAAAGGGCCGCCGGCCTCGCTCCACGAGGGATATTCCACCTCCAGAAGCTCGCCACAGTCGACGCAACGAAAGTCTTTTTCTACGGTGTCCGGGGGAATCACGGCGCCGCAACCGACGCAGCGCAGTTGATGAGAAGCTTCTTGCATGCTTTAAGCCTAGCCTAGCATCGCGTTTCCTGAATCCGCGAATGCGGGCGTTCCGGCCCTTGCCGCATGAGACTTGCCAATGAACCTATTCCTACCGGCCGCAGAAACTCGACGACAGGACGTAATGTATGGCCAGGCCTTTAAAGCTTGCGGAAAAAGGCGCTTAACGAAAGGCACGGGTTTAGCTGTGCCGTACAACCGGCTGCTAAAGCAGGGGGCTCCCACCGTGGGACTTGGCCAAGGGAGACGAGGCTAAACAGTCTGCGTGAGAAGTAGAAGACACGGCAGATCCTTCTGATAGCCAAGGCCCAGAGGGCCTTAGCGATAGGATGGATCTGCCGTGCCCTTCGTCCTCAAGTTTCTTCCGCAGTCTGTGCGGTCGTCGGGAAACCGGATTGCGTCCCTATTTCGTTTAAATTCGTATAGCGCTGTGGCAACGCATCGTATACTTTCGCCATGTTGCTCTCACCGCGCGAAGCCGCTCAACGATTGGGGATTTCCTATCCCACCATCAAGCAGTGGCTGTATCGCGGGAAACTGAAGGCGGTAAAGACTCCCGGCGGCCACTACCGCATTCCAGAAGCTGAGCTGGATAGCCTGCTGCACCAGGCGAAACGTCCTGAAACCCCCAGGCGGGAGATGCTGCGCTCGCTCAGCGGGCGCAATCAGCTCACCGGCCGCATTGTCGAACTGAAGATCGAAGGATTACTGGCCCAGGTCAAGCTTTCGATCGGCGGACAGATTATTACCTCGATCATCACCGCCGAAGCGGCCCGGGAAATGCGCCTCCAGGTGGGTGAAACAGCAGCCGCGCTGATCAAATCCACTGAAGTGATGGTGCTGCGTGTTTAGACGAACCTTTCTCATCCTTCTGGTTCTGGCCGCCGTCCAGAGTGCCCTGGCTCAGGAAAACAGCACGCTCAGGATTGCCGCGGCCGCCGACCTACAGCCCGTGTTGCCGGCGCTCATCGATCAGTTTGAGAAGCAGACGAATAAGAAAGTGGACGCTTCTTACGCATCCTCGGCCACCCTGGCCACGCAAATTCTGAATGGAGGCCCGTTCGCTCTCTTCCTGTCGGCTGATCTGTCCTTCCCCCAGAAGATAGTCGCCGCGGGTCTGGCGGATAGCGCTGAACCGGTTCCCTACGCCCGCGGAACACTGGTGCTCTGGGCACGAAACGACTCCCCGGCGCAACCGCTCAGCATCGATTCGCTGCGCAACCCTTCGCTGCGTACCGTCGCAGTTGCAAATGCGGAACACGCTCCGTACGGCCGCGCGGCCAAGGCCGCGATGGAGAAGCTGGGATTGACGGAGGCCTTGAAGGGCAAGCTGGTGGTCGCGGAAAACATCGCGCAGGCTGCCCAATATGCCGATTCGGGCAATGCGGACGTGGGCTTCATTTCGCTCACCTCAGCGCTGACGCCGCGCCTGAGCGGGTCCGGGAAATACGTCGAGGTGCCTCAGGACGACTACCCACCGTATACTGCAGGGCGCGGTTGTGCTCAAGCATGGACCCGATGCTGCCGAAGCCCACCAATTCCTCGACTTTTTGCTTTCTCCTCCGATCAGAAAGCAACTGGCTGAGCGGGGCTTGAAAGCGCCTTAAGCACATCGCCCGCGCGCATATGGATCGGCAAGCTATCTTCCTCACCTTTCGCCTGGCCACCCTGACCACTTTGATCCTGCTCGCCATCGCGGTCCCCTTGGGATATTGGCTGGCCTACGGGAGGGCGCGCTGGAAGCCACTGGTCGAAGCCGCAGTGGCGCTCCCGCTGGTGCTGCCTCCGACGGTTCTGGGTTTCTACCTGCTGGTGCTGATGGGCCCCCGCACGGCGGCCGGGAGAGCGCTTACCGTCGGTCTTCGGTCATCCCCTGGCCTTCTCGTTCGCCGGGCTCCTGGTCGGCTCCGTCATCTTCAGCCTGCCCTTTGCCGTGCAGCCGATGACCTCGGGCTTCCGCTCGGTGGATCGGGAGATCCTGGAAGCGGCCGAGCTTCTGTCCGCGAGCACCGGGCAGGATTCTGGCCCGGGTCTTGCTGCCCTTGGTCCGGCCCTTCCTGCTCACCGCCGCGGTGCTGGCCTTCACCCACACGGTGGGCGAGTTTGGCGTGGTGCTGATGATTGGCGGAGGTATTCCCGGCGTGACCAAAACTCTGTCCATCTCCATCTACGACCAGGTGCAGGACTTTGCTTATGCGCAGGCCAACCACACGGCTTTGCTGCTGCTGAGCCTCTCCTTCCTGGCGTTGCTGATCATCTACGGGCGCCGGGGGAGAGCCGGTGTCTAGCGATCTATCTTAAATGCCGACATCGAGCACACCCTGGGCGATCTTTCGCTGCGCATCTCGTGCGCGCTGTCGGCCCCGTGGACGGTGCTCTTCGGTCCTTCGGGTGCGGGCAAGACCTCCATGCTGCGCGTACTTGGGGGTTTGATCAGGCCGGAACGCGGCCGGGTGGTATTACACGGAAGAACGCTGGTGGAGACCGCGAGTGGAGTATGGGTTCCCCCGGCAGAACGGGGCATCGGGTTTGTCACCCAGCAACCCGCGCTATTTCCCCACATGGATGTAACCGCCAATGTTGCCTTTGGGCTCTCCGGGCTTAGCAACCGGGCCGAGCGCAGAGCGCGTGGAGCAAATGCTTCAACTCTTTCACGCCGGCCATCTCGCCAAGCGGCGTCCTGCCGATCTTTCCGGAGGCGAGAAGCAGCGCGTAGCGTTGGCCCGCGCCCTCGCTCCCGAACCGCGCTTGCTGCTGCTGGACGAACCATTCACCGGGCTCGATGCGGATCTGAAGGCTTCCATCCTGGAGCCGCTGACCGAATGGCTCGCCGCGCGAAAAATCCCGCACTTTACGTCTCTCATGATGTGGCGGAAGCCTTCCAGACCGCGGCAGATGTGATGGTGATCGAAAGCGGCCAGATCCAGGCTCATGGCCCGGCGCCAGTGGTGCTGGCGGCCCGGCGTGAGCAACTGCTGCGGCAATTGGGCGCTAGCTAGACTTGCCAGTGTTATATTTATATATAACCTGGGGGGGGGTTCCATGCATACCACCAACCTTCGCAAAGTCGGGGGCTCCGTGATGTTGGCCGTGCCCCGAGCCATCCTCGACATGCTTCATCTTGAGGTTGGTGCAACGGTGGGCCTCGCAGTGGACGGAGAACAGCTAGTCGTCAGTACCGCAACCGAAGCCGAAATATTCTCTCGATGAACTGCTGGCGCAGTGTGGACCCTCAGCCTCAGATCACCGAAGAGGATCGTGCCTGGCTCGGTCTCGGGCCGGCAGGCCGGGAGCTATGAAACGGGGCGACATCTACCTCGTCTCGCTCGATCCAACCCTGGGACACGAGCAGCAGGGCACCCGGTCGGTTCTGTTGGTCTCTCCGGACCGCTTCAACGCTTTCACGCGTGTACCGATCGTTGTGCCCTATCACCTCCGGTGGCTCTTTCGCCCGCAATGCCGGCTTCGCTGTTTTGCTGACCGGGGCTCGGACACGCACCAGCGGTGTCATTCGCTGTGACCAGCCACGGCCACTCGATCTGGCCGCGCGTAATGGACGCAAACTGGAGAGCGTACCGCAGCACATCCTTGAAGACGTGCTCGCCAGGCTCGTCACCCTCTTCACCTAACGGGAATCTCTTAAGCCAGCCAGACCGGCTCTGGCTCCAGGCGAACGGCGAAGCGTGATGCCACCGCGGCCATACCTTATCGCGAAGCGCAGTTACCTCGGTTGCGCTGGCGCCGCCGCGGTTGATGAGGGCGAGTGTATGGCGGCTGGAGATCCCGGCGTTGCCCAGCGCATAACCTTTGGCAAAGCCGGCCCGCTCGATCAGCCAGGCAGCGGAGAGCTTTACCTCGCCGTTCTGCGCCGGATAGGCAGGGATACTCTGCTTTTCGACCTTCAGTTCCAGCGCCAGCGAATCAAGTGTCGATACCGGCACGACCGGGTTCTTGAAGAAGCTGCCGGCGCTGCGGCAGTCGGCATCCCCGGGAACCATCAGCATCCCCTTCTGCGCGCGTATGGACCGGACTGCGTCGCGAACCTCGGCCAGCGTAGGCGCGGCCACGTTGCGCGCGGCGAAGTATCGGGCAACGTCGGCGTAGACGAAGTTGGCAGGAGCATTCCTGTGCAAGGCATAGTCCACGCGGCTCACCACGTAGCGTTCTCGCTGGCTGCTGTTGAAGATGCTGCGGCGATAGGAGAACCCGCAGTCTGAGGCGCGGCAGGTCCACAAATTGCGCTGGTCTTCCGATCGAACGCGCGTACCGTTACGATGGTTTGCGAAACCTCCTGCCCATAGGCGCCGACATTCTGCACCGGCGTCCCACCCACCGTGCCGGGGATCCCGGAAAGGCACTCGACCCCCGCATAGCCCTGCGGCAACGGCATAGGCGACAAGCCCGTCCCAGTCTTCTCCGGCTGCGGCAGAAATGATCGAACGGCCGTTCTCCTGGGTGGATTCGATGCCGCGCAGAGCGATGCGCAGGACGAGACCGGAAAAGCCGGCGTCGGAAACCAGCAAGTTGCTGCCGCCGCCAAGAATGAAGAGCGGCAACTTGCGCTCGCGCGGCGAAAGCGATGCCGGCGGCGATATCGTCTTCGCTCACCGCCTCCGCAAACCAGCGCGCAGGACCGCCAATCTGAAAGGTCGTATAGGGCGCGAGCGGCACTTCCTCGAGAAACTGCATTTTGCAATCAGGGTATATCACTGGCGAAACCCGGATTGAATCTTTACAATCAGAGAAGTGTTCAGGTTGTTTCAGAATCTGCAACACACCAGAGTACTGAAGGAGCAGGCATGTACCCCGAGATCATGGTCATACCGATGCGCGAAGAGCTTAGCCGCGCGGGCATCAAAGAAGCGCGGACCGCCGAGGAAGTCGACGCGGCCCTGGCGAAGCCGGGCACCACGATGCTGGTGGTCAACTCGATCTGCGGTTGTGCCGCCGGCAAGATGCGTCCTGGCGTCAGGATGGCACTGCAGAATAAGAACCTTCCCGACCAGGCGATCACCGTCTTCGCGGGACAGGACCGCGAAGCAACAGAGCGCGCCCGCTCCTACTTCGAAGGCCATCCTCCGACCTCGCCCGCCATTGCTTTTTTGCGCGACGGCAAGTTGGTCTACCTGATGCAGCGCTCGGCCATTGAGACCGCGACTGCGCCGATGATCGCCCAGGAACTGACTCGGGCGATGAATGAGCTGTGCAGCAAAACGCCTGTTTAATCAGCCATATACAGGCAAACGAGAATGTGTCGGATGAGCTGTCGCCGCTGAGGGGATGACGCCGGTCCCCTCAGCGGCTAAAACCATCCCTATTTGCCGCCTTGTTATGTACGGGCTGAAGCCCGTTACCCTTCGAAAAAACTATCCCTCATGGGCTGAAGCCCTCGTCATGCCGCCCTTTACGGCCCAACTGTACAGGTTGCGGAAAAACTGTCTATGAAGATCACGGGGGCACAGGCTGCGGGAAAACTCATGCGTTGTGTCAGGGCACGACTTTAGTTGTTCAGTCTCATGACATCCTTTACAGATTGTCTCCGGACATCCTTTACACTTTCGGTTTTCGAGGAGTGGGGTTGGGAGATGGCGTGGAGGACGATGGAAGTTCAGGATCAGCGAGTTCGATTTGTGATTGCAGCTAGCCATGGTGGGCGGAGCATGAGCGAGCTATGCCGGGAGTTTGAGATATCTCGACCGACTGGATACGAGTGGTTGCGGCGCTATCGCAACTCTGGAGTAGCTGGGATCCGCGAGGAGAGCCGTCGACCGCGGAGATCGCCCAGGCGGACGGGGACAGGAATCGAACAGCGGATTTCGGAACTCCGCCGAGAACGACCCGACTGGGGAGCACGGAAGCTGGCGGTGCTGCTGGAGCGAGAAGGGATGGCAGTTCCCCGAGCGACGATCCATCGAGTGTTGCTGCGGCAGGGTCTGGTGCGGTTGGAAAATCGGCGTTCAACGGCGAATTCCCGGTTCCAGCGCGAGCAGCCCAATGAACTCTGGCAAATGGATTTCAAGAGTCCTAAGGGCTGGGGCAGCAGCATTGGCCCGCTCTCGGTTCTGGACGATGCGACGCGCTATGCGGTGGCGTTACAAAGCACCGGCAGCACCCGTGGGGAAGCGGTGCGGGAGTGCCTGGAGAGCACGTTCAAGACAAATGGTCTGCCCGATGCGATGCTGATGGACCACGGTTATCCGTGGTGGAACCAGCAAGGTTTCGGTGGCTGGACGCAGCTCTCGGTATGGCTGATGAAACAGAACATACGGCTGTACTTTTCTGGAGTGCGCCACCCTCAGACACAGGGCAAGGTGGAGCGTTTCCACGGAGCGCTAGAGATGGCTCGTAGGCGACGCGGCCTACCCGAAGCGTCCTTGCATCAGCGTTGGCTCGATGATTTTCGCCAGGAATATAACCACGTGCGACCGCATGAGGCCTTGGCGATGAAGACACCATCGAGTCTCTGGCAGCCAAGCGCGCGACGCTACGATCCCAATCCGCCAGCTTGGCAATATCCGGAAGGTGCCGAGGTGCGGCGACTGGAAACCACCGGACAACTCGTGCTCAACGGACGCCGTTGGCAGGTCGCCGGGCCGCTGGGCGGCGAGTTCGTCAAACTGGAGCGTATAGAGCAGCGGGTACTGGTGTTCTACTGCAATACCCTCATACGCGAGCTCAACCTTACCGTAGAGCAGAAAGGAAAAGACGGCGGCCCTGCCGCCTTGGAAAACGCTGCGCGTTTCCCACTTTCCCTTCCTGCGACTGCGGCGGTTGGCCAACTTTAAAAAACAAAAGAGTGTAAAGGATGTCTGGAGACGATCTGTAAAGGATGTCTCGAGACTTTACAACTTTAGTCGGGCCGTAAACCGCGCGCCTGATGACGGCTTTAGCCGCTGAGGTACGGCTTCTCAACGCAGCTTCAAAGCTTTCCGTGGATTGTTAGGTCGCGCCTTCACACAAAGCGTGAGTTTTTCCCCAGGGCGGCGGCCCACCTTGGCGTGGTAGAGGTCGATGGCCAGCGCCAGCGCCTAGAGCCTTCCTGGACAGGCGCCATGCTGGGCGAGGAGCTTTTCGATATTCGCCGCGGCCCCTGCAGCCTTTGATCGCCAGGATTCCTGCACCGTAGCATGCGGCGTTGGATGAGCCTTATCTACCTGCTCCTGGTAAACAAAGGTGACCACCCGATCCGCGGGCTCATCGCGCCAGACGTTCCCTTCCCCGTCGCGGCGGCTCGATCCGGAAACCCAACCGGCCGGCGTCAAATGCCACTCGGTCCACTGTCTGCTAATGGCCATGTCGCTCCAGCCTTGCATTGCCTACGGTGACGTTATAGGTTAGCAGGACAGGGCCCCCTTCTACACGCACGTACCGCGTGCGTCGATCCGTATCACCCTAACGACAACCTGGCATCTATAGGATCGGCATATGACAACGACCAAAGAAACTGCGTCTCCTCGCCGCTCACGATCGCTGGTGAAGGGTTTTCTCGCCGGAGCCATCGGGGGATTGGTCGGAGCAGCCGCAAAGGCCGCGGGGGAAGCAGTCTATCCGCCGCGTACCCAAGGACAAATCCCAGCCCCGGCGGTGTTGGTCAATCGAATCTCCGCGCGTCCCCTCACAGAAACCGAAGAGGAAGTCTCCGTGCAAGCCATCCATTGGGGCTTTGGCGCATTGGTAGGTGGTGTGTACGGTGCTCTGGCGGAATATCAACCCGCCGTGACCGGTCGCTTGGGGGCCAACTTCGGCTTGACCCTTTGCGGGATCACGCACGCGTCCGCATTACCCATGATGGGTTTGACCGAAAGCCCAGAGAACCAACCCGCGCGCGAGCATGCCAGTGAGTTGGTCACGCACGCGATCTACGGCGTCACCACGGAGCTGGTTCGCCGCCTGGCACGGAGAATTATCTAGGGAAAATAAAATAACAGTTCGCGGCCAATCGCCGACGACTGACCGCGAACGTTTGCTTTTTAGGCAATCCTGTCGATCTGTTCACCAGGCAGCGCTTGCTCCGCCCTCCGCGTGGTGATCAGGATGGCAGGGTGGCCAAGGCCGGCATAGACGACCGCGGCAACGATCGCCCCCACGAACGGCGCGACGATAAACAACCACAGCTGTTGCAGCGCCCAACCGCCAACAAAGATCGCTGGACCGATGCTCCGCGCAGGGTTTACCGAGGTGTTGGTGATGGGAATGCCCACCAGGTGGATCAAGGTCAGGACCAAGCCAATGGCCAAGCCCGCAAAGCCGACTGGAGCGCTGATGTCGGTCGACCCCAGCACAGTGAGGACAAGAAACATGGTGAGCACGACTTCCGCGGCGAAGCCGGCAGCCATGGAATAGTGATCGGGAGAGTGCAATCCGTAGCCGTCCGCCCCAAGTCCGCCTACAGACGCACTGTAGCCGCCCGGGAGTCCGTTGGCGATAAACAGGATGACAGCGGAAGCAATGACGGCGCCGATCACTTGCGCCACCATGTATGCGCCTGCATCCTTGGCACTTATTTTCCTGGCCAGGAAGACCCCGAGGGTGACTGCCGGATTCACGTGGCAGCCGGAAATGGGCCCGATGGTGTACACCATAGCGAGCAGTGAAAGGCCGAAGGCTGCGGCGACGCCGGCAAAGCCGATATGGCTCCCAGCAAGCACCGCACTGCCGACGCCACCAAAAACCAGGACAAAGGTACCAACCAATTCGGCGAAATATTTGTTCATGGACGTCTCCTCGTAAAGCGTTTGCTTGTTGCGAGGCCCGTTCCACGAACAGTTAGGCGCCAGCTTCTTTTGACGCAGAAGGGCATTAACGTTGCTTCTCCAACGCACAACTACAGGAGAATGTTCGTGGCCACAGAAGTATACGGCGATTCACGAGGAATGAATACGAATATTCGGCTGGATCTTAGCGGGAACGGCCAGTGGTCTCCGCCGGACTCATGGCCTGCACTTTGCTGTGCTTGATGCTGTATCCGAAATAGATCCCCAAGCCGATGACCAGCCAGATCACCAGCACCTCCCAGGTGAGCAGCGGCAGCTTGCACATGAGATAGAAGGCGCTGCAAATGCCAAGGATCGGAACCAGCGGAACCAGCGGGGTGCGGAACGGCCGCTCCATGTTGGGGTGGCGCCGGCGCAAAATCCAGACGCCGGCACAAACAATGGTGAAGGCCAGCAGCGTTCCCATGTTGACCAGAGCCGCCAGCTTATCAATCGGCAGCAGTGCGGGAAGAAACGCAACAATCGTGCCTACCACTATGTTCGATATCCAGGGCGTGCGGAATTTGGGATGAATGGCCGAAGCCCATTTCCACAACAGGCCGTCTTTCGACATGGAATAGAAGACGCGCGACTGGCCCAGCAGCATCACCAGCATCACGGTACCCAGGCCAAAGACAGCGCCGATCTTCACCAGCAGGCTGCCCCAGGTGACGCCGGTCACATCGATGCCCACCGCCACCGGATCGCCCACGTCGAGGCTGCGGTAGTTGACCAGGCCGGTGAGCACGGTGGAAACAAGGATGTAAAGCAGAGTGCAGACCACCAGCGAACCGAGGATGCCGATCGGCATATCGCGCTGCGGGTTCTTCGCCTCCTGCGCGGCTGTCGAGACGGCGTCAAAGCCGATGTAGGCAAAGAAAACCGACGCCGCACCGGCCGTGATACCGCCGAAACCGAAAGCTCCGGGGCCTTCCGATGGAGGAATGAAGGGATGCCAGTTAGCCCTGGCGACCTCAGGATGGTGCAGCAGGAACGCTCCGCCCAGAACCAGGAAAATGCCCACAATCGCCAAGCTTGACGATCACGATAGCCGAGTTCAGATTGGCCGATTCCTTGATGCCGATGACCAGGACCGCGGTCACGACCAGGATGGCCAGGAAGGCTACCAGGTTGAACACGCCGGCGACATGGGGTAGAGCCGCCGCGTTGACCGTAGACGGAAGCGACATCGCTGGCAACCATCGATCGTTGTACAAATAAAGCACATTGCCATAGGTGGTCGTGAACTGCGGCGGCAGATGCAGATGCAGTTCCTCCAGCAGGCTCACGAAGTATCCAGACCAGCCGGAGGCCACGGTGGCAGCGCCGAAGGCGTATTCCAGAACCAGATCCCAACCGATGATCCAGGCCACCAGTTCACCCAGCGTGGCGTAGCCGTAGGTGTAAGCGGAGCCCGCAATGGGAATGATGGAGGCAAACTCTGAGTAGCAGAGCCCGGCAAATGCACAGGTGATGCCGGCAACGACGAAGCTGAGAGCGACTGCCGGACCGGCGTGGATTGCGGCCGCCTGGCCAGTCAGCACGAAGATCCCTGCGCCGATGATGGCGCCAATACCGAGCGTGATCAGGTTGACGGGACCGAGAGAGCGACGGAGGGTGTTTTCCCCTACCTCGTTGGCCTCCTTGGTAAGCATCGAGAGGGGCTTGGTTGCCAGCAGTCTAGGCATCGGTGGTTGTATCTATACCGTTTTCCGGTACCCATGTCCAGCGAAGGTTGAAACCACTTTGTGGATTGGTTTGAATAGGATGTGCTGCAGTCAGGCCGCCGGCTTCCTGCACCGGCAACGAACATTGGGTGCCCCATTGCCCCGATTTCCTGCGGAGGCTTGTGGCGTTGATACACTTCATGCGCCTTTCCTTAATGAAAGGCGCACACGCGGACCTCTCTAGCACAGCGTGGCAGGAAATCGGGGTCAAGCCCCGTTTTTGGGCTTGAGTGGGATACGCAGCACGCAACGCGGTTTCATGAGCGGCCCAACAGACTCAACGGGAAGACGAAGACGCCCCATGACTGCCCAGGCAAACGAAGAATTCCTCTACGCTCTTGGCCGGGCTCTGAACCAAATCCGAGATAACCGCAACCGAGTCGGCGCCTGCCTCGATGACTGCGGCGCAATTGGCGCGGGTGATGCCCCCAATCGCAACCAGCGGCTTATCGGTGATGGCCCGCGCTGCACGAACCCCCTCCAGTCCAACTACCGGATCCGGAACCTGCTTAGACGAGGTCGCGAAAACCGGCCCAATGGCCACATAGTCCACCGGGCTCGTGGCCGCGTCGAGCAGCTGACCCTCTCCATGTGTCGAGACTCCGACGATCATTTCTGATCCCAACAGGCCGCGCGCGCGCGCAGGAGAAAGATCCTCCTGACCCACATGCACTCCATCGTAGCCCGCGGAAAGCACCAGCGGGACGCGGTCGTTCAGGATAAGACAGCTATCCGACGCGGGAAATATCCCGCGCAGCATCGCTGCCCGCTGGAGCAAGAGCTCATCCGTTGCGTCTTTGTCGCGGTATTGCAGAAAGCGGATGCCTGCCGCACGTAGTTCGCGGGCGAAGCTCTCGATGGAGAGACCGGCCCTTGATAGAAGACCCGCATCCAGAATGGGATAAAAGCGGGGCAGAACAAGCCGGGCCATTCTTAACCCCCGGCGAGAAGCTTTTCGCGGCGATCCTTCTCGCGTTCGAAGAAGCGCTCCATGAACTTGGTGTCGAAGTTCCCGTCGCGGAATTCCTGGTCTTCCAAGATTCGACGATGCAACGGAATGGTGGTGTGAATGCCCTCGACGACAAACATCTCGAGCGCCCGCGACATGCGTGCCATGGCTTCCGCCCGGTCTTTGCCATGCACGATGAGCTTGGCGATCAGCGAATCATAATAAGGAGGCACAATGCCTTCGGCGTACTGCGCCGTATCCACGCGCACCCCGTTGCCACCCGGAACATTGAAGGCGGTGATACGACCGGCGGAAGGTGTGAACTTCTCCGGATGCTCGGCATTGACACGGCATTCGATGGCGTGGCCGCGAATCGGCACCGTCTCCGGAAGAATGCTGCTCAACGGCTCGCCGGCGGCAATACGCAGTTGCGCTTTCACCAGGTCGATGCCGGTCACAGCCTCGGTGACTGGATGCTCCACCTGGATGCGCGTGTTCATCTCGATAAAGTAGAGCTTGCCGTCCTCGTCCATGAGGAACTCAACCGTGCCCGCGTTCTGGTAGCCGATGGCGGTCAAACACCTCTTGAGAGTCTTGGCGATGTCTTCCCGAATCCTGGGCGTGACCTGGAGCGAGGGCGCCTCTTCAATCAGCTTCTGGTGGCGACGCTGGATGGAGCACTCCCGCTCCCCCAGGGAGAGAACGTTGCCGTGCTCATCGGCGAGAATCTGGAACTCGATGTGCCTGGGCCGCTCAATGAATTTCTCCATGTACAGGTCGCCATTGCCGAAGGCGTTCGATGCCTCGGTGTGCGCGGCCTGAAAGAGCTGCGGCAGTTCCTCCTCGGAACGAATCACGCGCATGCCACGGCCGCCACCGCCCGCCGAGGCCTTTAGGATGACCGGAAAGCCAACCGACCGGGCCCATTCCAGCGGCCTCTTCTTCATTCTGCAGCACGCCCTCGGAACCAGGAAGGATGGGGACTTTCGCTTTTTTCATCGCCTGGCGAGCTTTGTCCTTCTCACCCATAAGCCGCATGGCTTCGGGAGGAGGCCCGACGAATTTGATGTTCGAGGCGCGGCAAACCTCGGCGAAGTTTGCATTCTCACTCAGCAGTCCGTAGCCGGGATGAATGGCATCGACATCGGCGATCTCCGCGGCGGAGATGACGGCGGGCACATTCAGATAGCTCTCTGCGGATCGTGGCGGCCCGATGCAGATCGCCTCGTCGGCGAAACGGACGTGCAGCGAGTTGCGATCGGCCTCGCTATAGATGGCGACCGTGCGGATGCCGAGTTCTTTGCAGGCGCAGATGACGCGAAGCGCGATTTCGCCGCGGTTGGCGATGAGCAATTTTCGAAACATAGGTTTCAATGGGAGACCGTGAGCATGCTCAGTGGAGCCGTAGGGCGAAGAGCGGCTGGCCATATTCGACCGGCTGGCCATTGGTGACCAGACGCTTGACCACTTCTCCGGCTGCGTCTGACTCGATCTCGTTCATCAGCTTCATGGCCTCGACGATGCAGAGCACCTGTCCGCTCTCAATCTCGTCCCCAATCTTGACGAAGGCCGCGGCGCCGGGAGAAGAAGACTCGTAAAACGTGCCCACGATGGGCGACTTGACGATATGCAGCGCCTCCTCTTCGGCCGGAGCCTCCGCGGCAGGAACCGGCGAATGGAGGCCACCGCGTGTATACCCTGCGCGGGAGCGGTCGGCGCGTGTTGCGCCGGGGGTCAAGCAGCTGGCTGAGCCGGGCCATGTCGAGAGCCGAAGGCGGCGCCGCATGCGAGGGATGCCCGAACTTTATGCGGACCTTGAGGTCGCCGCGTTCGAGGTCGAACTCGCCGATGTCGTTTTCTTTAAGGAACTCGATCAGTTCCTTTAACTCTTTAATTTCGTCAGGCGTCATGAATCTCTCGTCTGCTTATTACGCTGGCCTCAGAGTTGCGTCCAACCGGTGGATGCCGGTGTCAGAACCTGCCCACCATCCTGAGTAACGGCAACCATATCTTCGATGCGGACCCCAAAGTGATCTGCAATGTAGACGCCGGGTTCGATGGTAACCACCATTCCCGGCAAAAGGGACTGCGACTGGTCCGCGGCGATGCGGGGTGCTTCATGAATTTCCAGCCCAACGCCATGACCGGTGGAGTGCGTAAAGTACTCAGCCAAACCGGCCTTGCGAAGGACGCTGCGCGCTGCTTCGTCTACCTCTCCACAGGAAGCCCCGGGCTTGACCGCGGCAACGGCCGCCTGTTGCGCCTCCCGCACAGCATCATACGTGAAGCGCTCCCGGCGCGTTGGCTGACCCAGAAAAACCGTACGCGTCATATCTGAACAATAACCATTGAGAATAACACCGAAGTCGAGCGTTAAGAATCCCTTACGCGGCAATCGCTGCGAGGTCGCACGGCCATGCGGCAAGGCTGAGCGTGCACCGCTGGCGACGATGCTCTCGAAGGACATGCCCTCGGCTCCGCGCAGCCGCGCGCTGTTCTCCAGCTGTGCCGCTACCGTCGTCTCCGGAACTCCCGGCTGCAGGTGCGGCAAAAGCTCGTGAAAGAGGTCCACCCCCAGATGGGCGGCCTGCTTCATCAGCCGGAGTTCGTCCTCATCCTTAATCAGGCGCAGATGGGGGACAAGGGGTTCGCCCAGGGGCCGGAAGAACCCGCGATGCCCGGGGCTCAAGGCTTTGCGATACAGCCCTAGCTCGGTAACCGTCGTAGATCCCGGGTCGAAAGCAGAGTGCTCGACCCCGCTGGAGGCCAGCCACCGGCATGCCTCATCGCGGGCGGACTTGGCTGCGATCACCACCTTGGCTGCGCTGGTCTCCTGCCGTGCCTGGGTCGTATAGCGGCCGTCGGTGAACATGGCGGCCCGATTCGCGGTAATGGCGAGATAAGCGTTGGACCCGGTAAATCCGCAAAGATAGCGCACGTCGGGCAAGTGCGTGACCAGCAAGCTGTCGATGCCCCGTTGCTTCATCTGCCGGCGCAATGAGCGGAGCCTTCGTGCGTGATCCATCTGCTCAGGTATATCAGGACTGACGAGTCTGCGGAAAAACTCTGCCCACCCTCATTCGTCCTGCTGGCCCTCCGCCAGGGTTAAACCTGGTTCGCCATTGTTTGCCGCAGATCACTGTAGCCAGTACACTTAGAGTGCACGGAAAGGTCCCAACCCCATGCTCGTGGTCATGAAACCGCAGGCTACGGCAGAAGAAATTCAGGCCGTTTGCGAACAGATTCAGCTCTTGGGTTTTCGCGCCCATCCCATGCCCGGCGCGCAACGCACGGCCATCGGAATCACCGGCAACAGTGGCGCCGTGGATCAGGGCGACCTCGAAGACCTCTCCGGCGTGGCCGAAGTGATCAGGGTCACGAAGCCCTACAAGCTGGTGAGCCGCGATGTAAAGCAAGAGGACACGGTGATCGCCTTCCCCGGCACCAATGCCAGCATCGGCGGCCGGGAACTGGCGGTCATCGCCGGACCTTGCTCGATCGAATCCCGGGAGCAGGCCTTCGCAGTGGCGGAGCAGGTCGCCCTCGCGGGAGCCCAGTTTTTTCGTGGAGGCGCCTATAAGCCGCGGACTTCTCCCTACGCGTTTCAAGGAATGGGCGAAGACGGCCTGAAGATCATGGCTGAGATCCGCGAGAAATTTGGCCTGCGGATTGTGACCGAGGCGCTTGGACAATGAGAGTCTCGACCTGGTTGCGCAGTACGCCGACGTCATCCAAATCGGGGCCCGCAATATGCAGAACTTCTCCCTGTTGAAGCGCGCCGGGCGCACCCGCAAGCCGGTCATGGTCAAGCGCGGGATGTCAGCTACCCTGGACGAACTGCTGATGGCTGCCGAGTATGTCATGAGCGAAGGCAACTACCAGGTGATTCTGTGCGAGCGCGGAGTACGCACCTTCGCCGACCACACCCGCAATACTCTTGACCTGAGCATTGTTCCCGCGGTGCAGCGGGCCAGCCACCTGCCGATCATCGTGGATCCGAGCCATGGCACGGGCAAGCGCAACATGGTTCTACCCCTGGCTCGAGCGGCTGCCGCGGTCGGCGCCGATGGCCTGATCATCGAAGTGCACCACCAACCGGATAAGGCTCTCTCCGACGGCGCGCAATCGCTCTATCCGGACCAGTTTGCCGAGCTGATGGACGAAATCTCCCCCATCGCCGCGGCTGTCCACCGGTCCCTGCCCCGCGGAATCAAGGTCGCCGACCCCATCCCTTCCGCGAGGGCTTAGAGCATTTTTACCCCTGGCAAACATAGAGCAATCGATCCTGAAGTGGCTTTGCCTCAAGGCAAGCCGCACTTCGCTACACTACCCAGTGCAGAGTCGAAGCGAGAATCTAGAAGCGTAGTGCGACGAATGCGGTTGCTGCTTTGGCTGGCCCTGATCACGCTTGGCGCAGCCGGCTGCCAACGCGATGCCGGCTATCCGGCGAATTACCGCGAGTACGCCTACATCAGCAACGGCGGCAGCAACACCGTAACTGTTCTCGACCTGGTCAACATGCGGCAAGACCGCGTCATCGCGGTGGGCGCCACTCCTTCAGGGTTGGCGGTCAACCCCCGCCGGAACGAAGTCTACGTAGTGAACTCCGGCAGCGGAACAGTGACGGTGATCAACGCCGAAACCAACACCGTCGCCGCGACCATCCCCGTAGAACGGCGGCCTTACTTTATTGACGTTGACGCCCAAGGCGAGCGCGCTTACGTCGCCAACTCCGGTTCCAACAATGTCTCGGTGATCGATCTGCCCGGGCGCCGTGTGGTCGGCGTGATTGGCGCCGGTGAGTCGCCGGGCATCGCCCGGATCGCGAACAACGGCAAGACGCTGGTGATTTCCAACCGCGCCAGCGGCAGCGTCAGCATCGCCGATGCGGGCTCCTTCAAAGTGAGAAGCAGCTTCGATCATTGCCCCGGCGCAACCGATGTGATGATCCTGCCCGACTCCTCCAAGGCCTTCATCGCCTGCTCCGGAGGGCACCAGATCATGGTGATCGGGCTGGCGCACGCCACCGGTAGCAATCCCACGACGGCCGACGTTCTGCTCGCCTTTCTCGATGTGGGCAACACGCCGATGCACATGGCGCTGAAACCGGATGGCGGTGAGGCCTTCGTCTCCAACTACGACAGCGACACGATTTCGGAACTCACCACATCCTCCAACGAAGTGGGAGGGTCCTACCTGGTGGGCGCGCACCCGGTACGCGGCCTGGTGAGCGCGGACAACTCTCTCTTATATGTAAGCGATTTCAGCGCCGGGAGAGTGGTGATTTACAGCATTGACGATGGCAAGCTGGTTCCCCCCGGGGTCAGGGTGGGCGAGGGTCCCGATGCCTTAGCTTTCTCCGCATCGGGACGCATGCTCCTGGTAGCGAATGCGCAATCCGGGGATATAGCGGCCGTGCGCCTCGAGGCCAACACCGCTTCCCTGCTCACCTTGTTTCCTGCCGGGCGCTCGCCCAACGACATCGTGGTGAAGGCTTTCCTGGTTCGCTAGCAGCATGGGTGGAAACCCTCTCCCTGCCGCTGTGTGCGGACAAGACTTTACAGGCTGCAGAAAAACTCATGCTTTGTATCAGGGCACGACTTTAGTCGGGCCGTAACCATGGCCACACATCCGGTTTTAGCCGCTGAACGGTGAGCCGCATTCATCCGTCTAAGGATTTCTCCCGTACCCTTCGTGCAGACTGCTTTTCCTCTTTGGCGCGTTCCAGGTCTGCCAGGTACGCGATGCGCAGAGCATGGCGCGAGGCCGAGTAGTGTGCCCCCGCCAGCAGCAGCAGGCCGGTCACGAACGCCCACAACATCAAGCTCACGGAGACGGAGAAGGGGCCGTATACCTTTTGCAGGTCCATCCATGGCAGGGCGGCCACGTACAACATCTTGGCCCCCTCCCACGAGAGCCCGATCACAATGGCGGTCGGCAGCACCGCGCGGATGGGCAGCTTGCGGTTGGGAAGAATCCAATAAACGAGGAAGAACAGCAGGACACTGGCGACGGCCGCCGAAATCTGCAACAGCCAGTGGGAGACAAAGGCGAAGACCATATTATCGGTGTGGCCAAAGAACAGCATCTGCAACAGTGATCGCTGCGCCGCGGTGACGGCGACGCTGGCCAGGGCCAGCGTGCCAATGCTTGCCGCCAGGCCAAGGGAGACCAGCTGGTTCATGATGTAGGAGCGGTTTTTGGTGACCCCCCAGACCCGGTTCAAGGCCACTTCCAGCGGAAGAAAGACGCCGGTGGAAGAGACCAGCAGCATCACCACCGACGCAACCCGCACTCCACTGTGCGCGTGGGCCACAATCTCCATGTTCTTGGTGACAAATTGCTGCCCGCTGGGCAGGAAATAGCGGATCATGTCCGCGATCGCACTCTCCATCGCGGTCGAATGAAAGACCAGGCGCGCGATGGTGAACATCATGACGATGAATGGAAACAGTGACAGGATGGCATTGGCAGCGACGCTGAAGGCGTAGGTATGCACTTCGGTCTGCGCCATGTAGCGGGCAAGGCTCACGATCTCTTCCACCAGGCTGGCGTTGCTGGCTAGTCTGGCCGGCGGCTTTGGTTGGGCGGGAACACCGACGAGGGCTTCTTCTTCAGGCGTTGCCAATACTGGCGGGATGGCGGTTATGCCGAGCCTCATGGCTCTGATGCTAGCAGTATGGGAGCGGGCTCGGAATCACCCGCATGATTTCCAGGTAACTACAACGTTGTACTCAATGACAACAGAGCCGTCCGCTTGCCGAGGATCGCCGGCTGATTGCCGCGATGGTTCCGTCAGGCAAATTTTGCTTGCACTGGATTCCAATTCCTGCCATAACATCATCAAGCTCGAACAAAAGTTCCCTGTTCGGAACGCTCGGAAGGCCAATTGGTGTAATTGTTTCATCGCTCTCAAAGCATTCCAGATGACACCAGGATTTGCCGTGTGCTAAACGGCGGCTCGTGGTGTCCCTAAGGAACGCTGGAGATGGTTAATCAGGTCGGGAAAGGGAGTTCGCTTGAAGGAAAATGGCGTGGTGAAGTGGTTCAATGGAGCTAAAGGATACGGGTTTATCCAGCGTTCCACGGGAGAGGATGTCTTCGTCCATTTCTCCGCTATCCAGGAGAACGGATACAAGACTCTGAACGAGGGCGATGCGGTGGAGTTCGAATGCCAACAAGGCCCCAAGGGACTCAACGCCGCCAACGTTGTGCGTAGCGCCTGATCTTTAAAAGCAGTGTCACAATGACTGTGTGAAGGGGTACGGGCTACCTCGCCGCAGCGAGCCTCAGCCTGTACTTAAGTGGCCATGAACAGGTCCGGCTTTAGCCGCTGAGGGGACTCATTTCATTACCCTCCCGGTTTTTGCTGGCAACGGGTGAGCGCCCATCGCGCCGCCTCCGCAAGCACGGGTTCCGGACTGGCCGCCCACTCCTGTAGCTTGGGCACGTAGCTCGCCAGGCCGCTGTTCCCCATGGCGATGGCTACATTGCGCAATAGGCCGCTCAGCTTGGTGCGTTGCACAGGAGAATGCCGGAACAGGCTACGAAAACTCTCCGCGTCCAGTTCCGCCAGCCAGGCAAGCGCGGGGTTGACGAGTTCTGCACGAACCGCCAGCTCTGCATCCTCGCTTATGGGCGCACGGCGATTCCAGGGGCACACATCCTGGCAAATGTCGCAGCCAAAGACCTGACGACCCATTTGCTCACGCAGTGGCTCAGCAATGGGCCCGCGCTTTTCAATCGTCAGGTAGGAGATACAGAGGCTCGCATCCATCTGGTAGGGCGCGACCAGAGCGCCGGTGGGGCAGGCATCGAGGCATCGCGTGCAACTGCCGCAGCGGTCTTCTGCCAGCCGGACCGGCGCGGCAGATGGCAGCTCCAGCCCGGTAAGAATCACCCCCAGAAAAAGCCATGATCCGAGTTCCTGGTTGAGGATGCAGGTATTCTTGCCGATCCAGCCAATGCCGGCATACTTGGCGTAAACCCGTTCCACCAGTGGACCCGTGTCCACATAGCAGCGGGATTGAAAGGGCCCAAGCGCCTGTTGCAGGCTTTGCTCCAGCTTCTTGCAGGCGGACGAAGCAGAACATCGTGGTAGTCGCTCGGCTGCCCGGCATAGCCAGTCCACGCGTAGCGGGCGATCCAGCCGCTCTCTGCAGAAGCCGGATCGATGGATTTGGGCGCCTCGGCGTTGTAATTGGCGGCACAGACAATGACGGAGCGCGCCCACGGTACGGCAATGCGCAGAGACGATCGCAGCAGCCGGTTGGCTTCATCGCGCCGCTTCAGATACTCCATCTCGCCGGCATAGCCGCGCTCGATCCACGGCTCAAAGTGACTAAGCTCGGGGGCCTCCTCGCCGGGCGGTGGAATGGGAGCGATGCCGGCTTTGGAAAATCCCGCCTTCTGGGCCAGCGCGGCAATCTGATCGTGCAAGACGGAAGACGGCTGCCTGCATGATCAACCAGTGACGCTCGCAGCCAGCGACTCCACGAAGGCTAGATTCTGCAGCAAGTGCGCCGGCACCCCGTGCCGTTCTCCTAAATAGGCAGGGCTGTTGTAGGAGACCGATACTTTTCCCTGATCATCCTCGGCCACCAGAATCTTGAGCGGCAGGTCGATGGCGATGCTCGGCGCCGCCACCATCAGGGGAGTACCCCCCTTTGGATTCCCGAAGACGAGAAGCTTGGTTGGAGGCATTTGCATTCCTGCTTTCTCCGCTTCCCCGCTGTGATCGATCAAGGCGAAAACCTTGACTGCTTTGGCGGCGAGGACGGCCTGCAGTTTGCTCAGGGTTTCCTCGACCGAATAGTTGCTGGGCTTACGAACGATTCCATTGTCCGGCATGGTGTTTCTCCCCTCTTACTTGCTCGTCTTGGATGTGCGGCTCCATGATAAGTCTCGCCGGCAGCATAATGGGGTAGTCGTCAGGAATCTCAGGGAACCGCGGCGCACCCAAATTGCGTAATCTTTAGCAAGGGTGGTCGTTTTTCCCCGATGGGGCGGATGGAATCATGATCAAGTTTTTGCTGTGGTGTATTCTCTTCATCCTTTGCTGGCCCCTGGCCGTGATGGCGATCCTCTTGTATCCAATCGTATGGGTGATTTTATTGCCCTTCCGGTTGGCTGGCATCGCCGTGCACGGAGCGCTGGAGCTGGTGGTCGCCTTGATCTCGCTGCCAGTCCGCATGCTGCGCGCAATCTAGACCGCGAATTCCCCCAGCTCGCCAGCCAACAATCGAAAAAGTGCGGATAAGAATTTTGAAAATTGGCTTTGTATCAGGGCACGACTTTAGAGCTTGCGGAAAAAGTCTCTGAACATAGAAGCAATCATCCCTCAGCGGCTAAAGCCGGACCTGTTCTTAATCACCTACGTACGAGCTGAAGCTCGTCCCCTTCAAAGGCCAGAGTTTCCGCAAGCTGTCTAGTCGGGCCGTTGCGGTCCAGCCAAATCTGGGCTTTAGAGTCTGTGTGAGATTGCCACAGACAAACCCAGTCCCGTAGAGCCTGCCCTGCCTGCCCTGCCTGCCCCGCCTGTCCCGCCTGTCCCGGCGTGCCGTGGAGCGTGCCGTGGGAGCTTGTCGAAGGGGACGGCTGAAAATAGCCCAGGAAGCTAGTCCTGGGTTTTGAACTCACTACGAAGGGCACGGGTTCAGCCGTGCCGTAAAAGCAATACGCGAGAGACGGCTTTAGCCGCTGAGGTACGTTTTTCTCCGTGAATCATTGGAAAGCCGTACCTCAGGGGCTTTAGCAACTGGGTTTTTCTTTGCGCCCCGGAAAAACACAGCCAACTGCTCAGTATCGCGACAAGCATTTCGTGCGGGATGCTGCGTAGCAGGGGCTAAAAGCCCCCGCGTGAGAACCAGAAGACTCGGCAGATCCCTCCGAATCGCCGATCTTTCGTTCGCACACAGACTCTTTAGCCCGATTCTAGTTGGGTCGTTTATGGCCCGACTAAACTCATGCCCTGGCACAAGACTGAATATTTCCGCAACCTGTTTAGTCGAGCTGTCCCCCACGCACCTGATGAAGGCTCTCCGTGTCTACGTGAGCACTCCACCCGGCAGAGTTTTGTGTTTAAGAGAACCCAGTAGGAATAGGACAAGTTCTGCTAGAGCGACAGTCCTCACGCAGCCTTTCAGGACATCTGCACCAAAAGCCAACACAGGTAAGGTGCTCAACAAAAACTAGCAACAGCTGAGCAAGCATTGACATTCTATCCATAGACAATCTATGGTTACCAGCCATGGCAACTAAACCAGAACTGATGCCGGGAACCCTGGACATGCTGATCCTGAAGACGCTGACGCGCGCACCGCTGCATGGATACGGGATCGCGCAGTCGATCAAGCGGGTCTCGGATGCTGTGCTGACGGTGGAAGAAGGCTCACTTTATCCGGCTCTGCAGCGCCTGCTGCTGCAGGGCTGGGTAAAGGCGGAGTGGAAGAAGACGGAGACCAACCGGCGGGCGCGCTACTACACCCTCACGGCTGCCGGCCGGAAGCAACTGGGTATCGAAGTCTCGGAGTTTCAGAAGATGATCGCGGCCATTGGACGAGTGCTCGAAGACGTACAGGAGACGATATGAATGCCCTGGTTCGTTTGCTGAGGAAGATTAAGGTCCTATTGCGGCGGGAGACCTTCGATCAGGAACTGCAGGAAGAGATGGCTTTCCATCGCGAGCAAGCGGCGAAGGAATTTGAAGCCACCGGCATAACCCCAGAGGACGCCCGCTATGCGGCGATGCGGCAGTTTGGCAATGCCACACTGCTCAAGGAACGCAGCCACGAGGTGATGGGATTTCGCGCGGAAAGCGTGGTGCAGGACCTGCGCTTCGCAGTACGACAGCTGCGAAGGAGTCCCGGGTTCGCGGTAACGGCCACCCTGGTGCTGGCGCTGGGTATCGGGGCCAGCACGGCCATCTTTGGTTTTGTGGATGCGCTGCTGATTCAGCCGCTTCCCTTTGCCAATCCTAACCAGCTAGTGAACGTAGATGAAAGCTCAGCCACGAATCCGCGCAGCAATCTGTCGCGCGATGACTACGACGACTGGAAGCGGCTGAATACGACGCTCAGTTCGCTCGATGTTTACACAGGGGGCGGTTTTCTACTGCGCATGGGTTCCCTCTCAGAGCCCGTGGCCGCGTCCCGGGTTAGCGACGGATTCTTTCGCACGCTCGGGATCGAACTGATGCTGGGGCGCGGCTTCCGCCCGGGCGAGGACCGGCCGGGGCAGCCGAAGATCGCGATCCTCACCTACGGGACCTGGATGAATCGCTTCGGCGGCCGTCGCGACGTAATTGGCGAGTCGATAAGCCTGACCGGCGAAACCTACACGGTTGTGGGCGTCTTACCGCGTACGTTTGCCTTTGCACCGCGGGCCAGCGCGGAACTCTTTGTTCCCCTGCTGGACAAGAACGGATGCGAGCAGCGAAGAGGCTGCCACAACCTGGATGGAGTCGGTCGGCTGGGCAAGGGCGTGACTGCGCAGGCGGCTTTCGCCGACCTGAAGGGCATTGCGGAGCGGTTGGCTCTGCAGTATCCGGGCACGAACAAGGGTCAGAGCGCGAGTGTGCTTCCGTTGACCGAGGTCTTTGTGGGCAAGCTGCGGCCGACTTTGATGACCCTGCTCGCCGGCGCCGGGCTGCTGCTGCTGATTGCCTGCGTGAATGTGGCCAGCCTGCTGCTGGTGCGAGCCGAAAGCCGCAGACGCGAAACCGCTGTGCGGGGCGCCCTGGGAGCTACACCAGTACGCCTGATACAGCAGTTCGTTACTGAGGGCCTGCTGCTTGCCGGACTGGGATGTGCGGCCGGAGTAGCGCTCGCAATGGTGATGATGTCGGTGCTGACGCGGATCGTTCCGAAACCCATGGCACAAGCAATGCCATTTCTCGCCCTGGTCGGGTTCAACCGCCATACTGCACTCTTCGCGGCAACCATCTCGTTGATGGCGGCGGTTGTGTTGACTGCAGCACCTTCTCTGCGGCTCGCCTTCCGAGGGATCCGCGAAGGACTCACGGATGGAGGAAAGGGCGCGGCCAGCCGAGTGTGGAGCCGTTTGGGAGCTAACCTGGTAGTGGTGGAGTTAGCAGTGGCCGTAGTGCTGCTGGCCGGCGCCGGCCTGTTGGCGAAAAGCTTCTACCGGCTGATGCATGTCGAAACGGGGTTCGATGCTTCCCACCTCGCGACGGTCAATGTCATGGCTCCCGACAATGTTTATGGCAAGCCCGAACTACAGGTCGCCCTCTATCACCAGATCCTGGATAAAGTCTCCGCGCTGCCCGGAGTGCAGTCAGCGGGTATTACCAGCTACCTTCCGCTGCAGTGCAATTGCGACACCGACTGGATACGAATTGCCGGCAAGCCATTCCACGGCGAACACAATGAAGTACTGGAACGCGACGTGAGCCCTCTCTATATGGCCATACTCAAGGCCAGGCTGGTGCGCGGGCGCATGTTTACTGAAGCCGATGATGCAAATCATCCCCAGGTGACCATCCTTAATGAGTCGATGGCGCGGAAGTACTTCCCCGGCGAGGACCCGATCGGCAAGATGATTGGCGGCGGGGATCTGGCGCCGGGATCGATGCGGCAGGTAGTGGGCGTGATCGAGGATGTGCGCGAGGGAGCACCGGATGATGAGGCGTGGCCGGCGGAGTATTTCTCCATCTATCACGGGCCTGACAGCTCCTTCGAGGTAGTGGCACGCACGGTTGGGGATGAAAGCGAGTTGCTGCCGGTGTTGGTGAAGACGCTGCGCGCCATCAATCCCAACCTGGGGATCTACGGAGAAAGCACGATGACGGCGCAAATGAGCACCTCACAAAGCGCCCTATTGCATCGCTCTTCCACCTGGCTGGTGGGAGGGTTTGCGGTGATGGCCCTGGTGTTGTCATCGGTGGGGCTATATGGAGCGGTTGCCTATTCGGTAAGCCGCAGGACGCGTGAGATTGGCGTACGGATGGCGCTGGGCGCGCAACGGGGCACAATCCAACGGCTCATTTTGAAAGAGGCGGGATGGCTCACAGGCATGGGGATTCTCATCGGGATGGCATGCTCGGTTGCGGCGGCGAAGCTGATGGGCAGCCTGCTCTTCGGCGTCCATGCGTGGGACTTTTCGACATTGGCCGGAGTGGCTGCGGTGCTGGGCTTCTCCGCGCTGCTGGCCAGCTTGATCCCGGCACGAAGGGCTTCTTCGGTAAATCCAGTGGAAGCGCTGAGCGCCGAATAGCCGAGTCCGTCCTGCTGCAAAAGTCCAATTGACGGCAAACCGAGGACGATCTCAGCGGCGTCACGTACGCCCCCACGGCACGCCGGGGTGCGTGATGCGGACGTGAGGCACTCGTCCAGGTAACCAACGTCTGTTTCGGGTAAAGAACCCAGGTTTGATCGGACACCCCCGCCGAAAACGAACTCCAGCGAGTGAGGATGCCTTCTAGATTCAAGAAAGCATCGAGCGACGATCCACATCCGTCACCTCCGTGACAATCTCATGAGGCGCTCAACGTGTCGAGCAGGCCTAAAGATCGTCACAACCTGGTCACACAGAGTAGTTACCCAAGACTACTGAGAGAAACGAGCCCATCTTGGGCCGTTACAGGCCGTTCTGTCCAAAGCATCTTGATCTGTTCGTTCAACAAGAAGAGGGGAAAACCGGCCAGCACTCCAACCGCTGGAGCCAATGACAGGAGGAAAAACAGTTTGGCAATAACCCAGACGATATGCATGGGGTACATCCTAGCGGTAACCCAACTGACCCAGCTAGGTCACTACGGAGAGTCCCTGACGTAATCAGTGTGTGTTGCTGCTATACGCAACATCATCGACCCATGCCCCGTTCGTAACCGTCACTGGTCCCTTTGGTGTTTTACAACACCGTCTGTAATCATCCACCGACTTTAGTAATGGTCTAGGATGGCTCTGGTTGAACCCAAGGAGTAGCGGCCTTGAGAACAGGCTGGGAGCTACGAAGCTGCCGGCCTGCTTTTTTCCCGCTGCAGCCAAAACGCCCGCAGAGGTTCGCTCCTACACCCATGGCTGGCAAAAGCAGCCTCGCAAACCATAGGTAATCAATCGCTGGTTACAATCGCACTCTCGCTAGAAACAATAGTGTAGGCATCTGTACCCAATCTGGTTACATTCGACAAATACGTTGATCGTTGGGCGCCGCGAAATTTTGCGTGACGGCCCAATTGAAGGTGGCACATGACTCTTACTCCCTCGGATATGTTGGCGATTCAAAGCGCCATTGATGCGTACGAAGACAGATTCCCGAACCGGCCTTCCCCCTCCGCAGCAGAGGCATTGGCATGGCGGGCAGGCAGCCCTTTTGAACGCCTACTGCTCTGGTGGAAGGTGGTCGTGGCGCCTCGCATGAGACCGGGCTCCATTCCGAAAGGGGCAGTGGCCAGGGGAACGATCGTTGAAGGGTCCTGGATTCGACGTCTCTTGCCGGCCCCCAATCCAAATCGAATCTCAAATGTCGCCGAAGCATCCGAGGGAAAGTCACTTCCGCTTGATGCAACTCGCGGGCAAGGCTCTATTGTGTTGTCGTCCGGCTTGGGCGCCATCACCAGAGGATCCCACTAAGTGACCGAACTGTCACCCTCGGAGAGCGACGAGCTCGAGGGACTGTCGGAGGGCGAAAAGATCATGAAATTCCGCAACTCCTGGGCACGCGAGCAACTGCAACTGCAGGCGAACGCGGTGCGCCAGGTGCGCAGCCCGTTTCGGCGCGATTGATCAGGTCAAGGGTGATTCCTACAACCATCGACATATCGTCTCCGGTAGCCACATCGGTCCAGTCAACGGCTGATCAATACGCAGTGAAGTTACCTATAATCCCGTTTTCCGGGAGGTTCAGCTCTTCAGTGAATCGGTCTGGCTCCGCAAGGACCGGCTGCCACACGTCTTCGCCCTTGCTGGCTGACTGCCCACAGTCAACCCATGCATTAGAACAACTAAACACATATCTCACTCGAAGGGACGCAAATCACCGTTCATTCAAGGTTGCTTGTTGGCTTTGGGAAGCCTGCTCCGGGCGGATGCAAACAAAAAGATCGGTGCTCTCCAGAATGAAGTGAAGTTCGCGGATGTTGAGGTTTGGCGACCCGCCTCCACATGCGTTCGAGAACGGGCGTCCCCATATTTCGAGGTAATCTTTGCCCATAGGCTTCTCTGGGGTTGAGCCCGTCATTTTGATCGTTCCTAGATCTTGTTGCGGAGGCTTATGAGCGTTCCATTCTCCATCAAACTTGGCGACGGCGAGATTCCACCCATCCTGCGACTTGGAAGGTATGAGCTTGTACATTCCGGCGGCCATTCGGAGGCTTCCGATCCAGACCGGGGTCCTGCTGTAGAACGTAACCGCATTTCGCTGCGAGTCGTCGGGGAAGTCGGAGCTTCCATCAAGAAGCTCGCGCCCGTGCTTCGTTGTGGAGCTAAATCCAGCAGCCCAAGCCTCATGCCTGCGAACCTGACCAAAAGACGTACAGTAGCTGAGTGCGGTGCCAGTAAGGAGTGTTGGCGAAGCTCCGCATTTGAAGACCGCAGACCAGCCACCAAAGTTCTCGTCCTTGCCACCTGAGCAGAAATCCACAGGGTTAAGGTTACGCAAATCGGCGACGGGTACCATTGCGTTCACCCAGTTCACGCAACGTTGCGACTCTATGCCGGAACTGGTTGATGTGTCCTGTGCCTTAACGCAAGAAAAAGTGCCGGCGCCGCCGAAAACCAGGGCGAGGATCAGAATTGTCGGAGAATCAAGCCTCATAGTAGCCTCCTGTTGGCGCCATGATGCGTCGAGTAGTTCTGACAGCAAAGACGAAAACTCGGCCGAAATCGCTCGCGCCAATGATACTCAACTCCGGGCATTTCAGATCATAAGGAAAGTTTTCCCTTAATGCCTGCAAAGTCGCATTTTCGCTAAGTTCCCCTGCCGGTGGGGTCGGACGCTGGCAATTTACCTATAACCCCGTTTTCCGCGAGGACGGGAGCATTGAAACGGCTCGGAAGCAGGCGAAGCAGACCAAGATAGCTGAAGCGCAGTTTGTAGATCGCTGTCCTGCCTGAGACGATGGTCCGATGAAAAAGGCCTGGCTTGTCATCCGGTTAGCTGTAGAGACAACGTTTGGGTTGGTCTACATGACCGGACTCCTTCTGCTTCCCAGCATCTACGATGGGAGTTTCCCACAACAGTTCTTCCTTGGTTATCTCGGCATGCCGCGCCGCTACCACGCTTCAACACTGGATGCTCCGGCAGTATCGTCGCAGAACTTCAACGCCGTGGCGGCGTTCATTGGCTTGCTTGTTGTGATGTTCCTGTTCCTGAATGGCCTCCTTTGGTTCAAAGATGTTTTCGCGATAATCCGAAAGCTAAGAACAAGCCATCCAGCTCTCCATATCCATTCCGAAACGGGCAGTGGCCAAGGGAACGATCGTTGAAGGGTCCTGGATTCGACGTCTCTTGCCGGCCCCCAATCCAAATCGAATTTCAAATGTCGCCGAAGCAGCCGAGGGAAAGTCACTTCCGCTTGATGCAGCTCGCGGGCAAGGCTCCATTGTGTTGTCGTCTGGCTTGGGCGCCATCACCAAAGGATCCCACTAAGTGACTGAACTATTCATCGAGCCAGATGGTTTCGAAGTTCGGGCTTAGATGAATATCCAGTTGCCGCAGTGGTCCGTCGCCGCTGTTGCTAAATTTGTGTGGCTCGCCGGCGCGGACGATGAGAACGTCGCCGGCAACGGCCTCACGCTCTTGACCGCTAACTCTCCATCTTGAGCGGCCTTCGATAACATATACAACCTCGTCGTAATCGTGCTTGTGCAGGGGCGCTCCCCTGCCAGGTTCGCCGATGACCACGAAGAACGAAATGCCGACATTGCCATGATCCATCCCTATGAACTCGTGGGACATTCCCACAAACGGGAGCTGTGACTGGTGAATGACGTCCATGCTTGATTCGATTCGGATTGCCAGAGAATCGACGCATTGAAAAGGACGCTCCTTTAAGATTGACCTACTCTTGGATCTACCAGCCCTTGGCTTCGTGCCCCGGTATCACCGGCCAACGCTGACTCCCGTCCCGCCGCAAGGCAACCCCAAACGCCGACCAGCCGCTCTACGGAAGAAGTGAGCCTGGGAAATACGAGGAATCAGGCCTGGGTGGCCGGTGGGTCACTGTTGGCTTCACGAATTGGCTTTTCGGTTGTACCTTGGTCTACGCGGTTATATAGCTTCCAGCCGGAGGTGCCCATTGCGTGCGGATCGGGTAGAAGTCACTTGGGATAAGAGCAGGTCGACTTGGCTGATTCGAATTACAAGTGGTGGAGAGGTAATTCGGCGATCTTACAAGCTTCCGAAAGAAGCAAACGAGCAGGCACTGCGCTCGGCAGCCCAGAAAACCTTACAGGAGGAGGGCTATGAGCCTGACCCCACAAGCATTGCTGTGGAGGGGTACGGCGCGAGTTCGGGTGGAGGATAGGGCGAGTCGGCAGTTACCACGCAAGGAATGGGCACCGTATCGCCCACCCTTTCTGTCACTTAGCTGTTCACGGTCCCCAGACGGTCACCCAGGGTGTATTACATCTGATTCAGATTCGTTCTGTTTATAGAGCCAGCCTAGACAACAGCACCGTATCGTAAGCACCTAGGAACACTGTTGTCCTGGAGGACCATGATGCCTTGCCACGAAATGCAGGAACTTGAAGCAAGCAACAACAGATATAACGAACACAGTCTTGTCACGGTCTCGTTATTGTCCGCAGGACGTCACGAGTTTTCCAAATGGCATCGCGCCGGCAGGGCCCGCTTGGCCTACATTATGCAGATGCACCGCCAAAGCTGTGATAGTTGCCGCTACCATAGCTAATTCCTCGACAGAATAAGCGGGAATGGCGGAGACCGGAATAACGCGGAATACGCGCGTTCCGGCGCAGGCACACTCCCTCGAAGTATGTATCCAACCGGCAGAGCCTGTCCAACATGCCCTTCGTTCCCAGGCGAAGGACGGGGCATTCGTTACAAGACCGGGGCACTCGCGCTCCTTCTTGCATTTGTCACAAAGTAAGTAACCTATCAAACGAGTACCGGTCCCGGTGCTGCTTAACCTATACGCGCCATTTACCTTCTGGCCCCAGGGAACTATGTTGAGTGATACAGAAAGATGCTCAGCGGTCCTTGCTCCCCCATAGGTGATTCTGAGTAGGCTCCTTTATTCAAAGACCTTGGTTTTTCAGACGTCTTTGGAGGATGGAACCTGGAGGTAACCTTGTGGGATTCGAAGTTGGTCAACGGGTCGCTGACTACGAGATCGTAAGCCTTCTTGGTGTCGGCGGCATGAGCCGTGTGTATGGCGTCCGCAACGTCATCTCTCATCGCACCGAGGCGATGAAGGTTCTGCTCGCTGACTTGAACGCTGAGCCGGACCTGGCTGCCCGGTTCGCCGGTGAGATTCGTACACTGGCTGCCCTGGATCACCCCAATATTGCGCAGTTGCACACCGCGCTGCAGGTTGGCAACGAACTCGTCATGATGATGGAGTTTGTCGACGGCTTCACCTTGCAACAGCTAGCCAGGCAGGCCCCGTTGCCCCTGGAACAAGTCGTCGACTATATGCACCAGGTGCTGGCCGCACTCAGCTTTGCGCATAACCGCGGTGTCGTCCATCGTGATGTCAAACCCGCCAACATCATGATCACGCCGGCTGGAATAGCTAAGTTGACGGATTTCGGCATCGCTAAGTCGAAGGTGGAGGATGAGCTCACGCGTCCCGGCATGACCGTAGGGTCGCTCTACTACATGTCGCCTGAACAGGCACGCGGCGGCTGTAAAGTGGATGGGCGCGCCGATATCTATTCCGTAGGGATCACGATGTACGAGCTGCTGGCCGGGCGTCGCCCTTTTGAGGATGAGTCAGCCTACGTTATCTTGCACAGTCAGCTGACGGCTGAGCCTCCACCGCCCATCGAGGTCAATCCGCTTCTCTCAAAGCCGGTGAGCGATTTGATTTTGAAGGCTTTGGAGAAAGATCCCGCAAAGCGCTTCCAGAACGCAGCGGCTTTCAGCGATGCGTTGCGCCAGGTGACCGGGATTGCTGCCTCAAGCCCGATCGAGAGCAGCGCCGCCTTTGCCCAAGCGCTTGCTGCCACTCCAGCCGGCGGCGCGCGCATTGGCCCGCCCGCGGTGGCGGCCGAAACGTCGCGGTTCACGACCGCCGCCCACCGCAGATCCTGGATCGCGGCGCAGGCGTTAGCGTTTATAGCTGTTCTTGTCTTCAGCGCTTTCGGTCTTCCGCATTTTCTCAAAATGGTAGCTACTGCAAAAACCATCGCCCATGCGATCCCGCAGTCGCCTTCATTTCCGGTTGCGCCGCATGATGCCATCGCAGCTACCAACACTCGACAGAGCGCACCCATAACGCCGACTGACTCAGCAGAGATCCCGGATAGCGATCCGCCTTCGGCGCCTGCGATCGCTTCTGTGCCGCCGCAGGCACGCCTGACGGCAGGGCCATCGAGCCAGCGTGTGCGGATTACAACGCCTAAAGTTGCGCGGGTGGAGTATCACACCGCCTCGCTTCCGAACACTATGGCTGAAGGTGAAGGACAGGCCAAGCCCTCGTTGTCAGCTTCCACACTGGCTGAATTGCAGGAAGTGCACAACCAGACGGCCGAGCTGGATGCCCGGGCGGCTGCAGCCAGGAGCATCGTGAAACGTTTGAAGAGTGAACAAGAGGCTGCCGGAGCAGGCTTGAACCAGGAGGTGGCCGGCGCGTATGTCCGCATGAATGCCTACCTCAGCGCGGAGAAGTCCGACCTGGAGGACGGAGATGTCGCCGCTGCTCGCGACCACATGGAGAAAGCAAAATACGAAGTAAACAGTCTTGAAAACCTGTTCAGTAAATAGGACTGTTGGGGACGCCAGCCTCGAATTTCGGCCTCGCCTCGCGAAGTCTGAGCTTCTTCTCTTCACCCCTAAACTACGACAACAACCTCAGAATCCGCTTTGAACCCAACTGTCAGGCTGCGCACGAATTGCCGCAGAACCGAGTTAGGTCGCGCGGCCCTCGAATTCGCGAGCCAGCTCCTGAACCGTAAGCCCCTTGAGCCACTGATGGCGGTCCCTCGTGTAGTCGCCAGTACCAGCCCGGTAGACACGCAAAAAGCGTGCGAGTCCGTACATGCCGAGTTCACGATGGAGAATGGTGAGGGCGTGCTGCTCGAACTGCTCGTCCGTCATCTGTTCAAGAGGAATCATCGCCCCAACTCCTGCAGCCAGTTTACCGGATTCAGTACTCGAATCGTCGGATTTCCTAAACGCCGTCCGGCCTGATGGGTGAAACGGTCGTCCGTGGTCAACAGGCGCAAGCATCGAGGTAGATTCTAGCCACGGCACCTCCGTGCTAACCATTCTCCTCGAAATTCCGTAGAAGTCTAATTGGAACAGTGAACAGCGACCCGGGTTTTCTCTCATCCCGGTACCGTCCAAGACTCACACATGCGGCTTTTCCTAAAGAGAGCCGCTCACGGCTTCATGCTGTACGAAACGCGGCGATTCTGCCGCCAGCATTCCTGGTCCCTGGTCGTGCAGACTTGGCTCGACTTGCCATTGCTGATGATTTCAAGCTGGCTCGGAGGCACTCCGGCGTCGATCAGCGCAGCACGGACTGCATTGGCGCGTTTCGCACCCAGAGTCAGGTTTGCGTCCACCGACCCGCGAGGATCCGCCCATCCGCTGATGATGACCTGGATCGCCTGATGGGCGACCAGGTACTGCGCAGCATGAATAATCGTGGCCAGCGTATCCGGCGTGATCTTGGCGCTGTTCACAGCAAAATAAGCGTCCTTCACGTTGTCGTGGAAGTCTTTGTCGTTCTTTTCCAGGTTCACGTACGTCGTAGTGGAAGCCGGCGGTACCTCAACTGGGACGACCCTGAATACCGCTACGCACTCCCGGCCGATGGATGGAGAGGAGACCAGAGTCGCATGCCCTTTGACTCGATAGTCTCCGATTGCCATCCCCGTAGTGTTTATGGAGACAACACTTCCTGAGCCCTCAATCGTACCGCCGTCTGTGGACCACGAATAATCGAGGTCCAACTGTCCTGGCTCGGTCTTGGCGTCACCATTGATCACGACCATTTGCCCCAAAGGAACATTCGCGACGTTGGTGCCGCAGGTGAAAGCCACACTTGGCGGTGGAGGTGGAGGAGGCGGCAGAGGAGGAGCTACGGGTTGCACGAGCGGCGGCGCAGCAGCTTCTTCTTCCCTGTTGTGCCCCTGGAACTTGATGATCAATCCCGCGCCAATCATCAGTTGGTTCTGCTCATTATTGACGCCGTTGGGAAAGGAGGTTCTAAGGTATTGCAAATCAAGCGCGCGAATGGAGAAGCGCCGGTTGAGGCTGACATCCAGTCCACCTCCAGTAGAAACGGCAAAGCTGGAAGAAGCTGCATAGCTGGAGACTTTGGTTGGAAAGTATGAACCGCTTCCGTGCGCTCCACCGGCAAGCACTTCGCCAAAAGCAGTAAATTGGCGGAATCATGGGACACCCTCGGTCCAACCGTGAAGGTGGTTAACGTAAGTCCCTGTCCAAGGTTGCTGATATTGCTACTGTGGCCGCCCGTGAATTCTCCTGAGATTCCCAGCCAGTCGGTCAGGCGCACGGTGCCGAAGGCAAATCCGCCATTCATATCGAAGCATGGGCAGCCGCCTGGCGGCGCATTGGCGCGGATATTGTTATATCCAACCGAGAGGTCGTAGCGCGTAGCATCCAGTAATTTGAACTGCGGCTTGGTTTGGCAGAAAGCAGCAGAGGCAGAAAAGGCTCCGAGACCCAAGACCAGGATTGATAGACGCGTTCCGCGCATGGTTCGTAACTCCTTTTGGGCTGCGTGCCCATCGCAGCAATGCAGAAAAGCCTCAATACAACAACGAAATGCTCGGCGAGGTAGTCAGAGCATTGGTGTCAACCAGGACAAATCTGCCCGGCTCGATCTCATAGAGAACGATGGTGGTATCGAATACGAAGCGTCCATCTCCGGCATTTGTCAGGTGATACGTGGAGGTAGTGGTCACATCCGTCTGTAGCACGTTGAGGGTCCCCACGCCCACATTCAAATCGGTGGTGGTGGTCGCGTTTCCCGCTCCGTTGGCAACGAATATTCCGGAGGTGTTGATGCTGGCCAAGGACGCAGCAGGCAGGCTTGCGTAAACGTAAGTTCCATCCAGTGAGGCCAGGGTGGACGGAGTTCCGGTCTGAGGCTCGAACTTCCCCAGACCCGCGTAACCCGTCTCCAGAAAATACCCGCTATTAGGACTTATGAGATAAAACTCACGTGGAGCCGGCGGAGCCGTCGACAACCCGAGTAGCCCCAACACCAAGGAAAGCGCAGTGTTGGGAGGAGGGTAATTCAAAACCCCACGGCCGTTAGCAGCAACCGTGCAGGTGCTGTTACCCGTGGATTGATAGGTTCCCAGCAGTGCATTCAGGATCGGGGTGCTGCTTCCCAATCCGGTCAGTTGATTGACCAGACCAGTAAGGCCCGCCACATCCACATTGGTAAAGTCGCACGTTCCTGCACTGCCCGTAGCCCGGAAAATAGTCGCTGTATTGAGGTTGAGCACATCGCCCAAGGTCACACCCAGAACCCCTGGATCTGACTGGGCATTCTCGTAGCCGATGAAGGCTCCGTTCAGCGACGCATTGCTGAAGGTAGTCTGCGTCTGCAACTGGGCGGTGCCGGCAAGCAGCAGATAGGTTGAGTGCTTATCGGTCGACATGAGAAAAGCCTGGTTGGCGTTCACCAGGTAAACCGCGTAATCGGTTGGATAGATCCCGGACGGTGTTCCAGCGGTATCCATCGTCAGTTGCAAACGTCCATTTCCATCCGCGGCCCCATAGCTGCCGGTGAGGAGAGCATTCGCATAATTCTTTGTGGCGATGTTCGCGTCACTGGTTCCGCTGCTTAGGAGGCTGGTGCCATCCGTAGTGAACTGGCCTACGGAAGCAACCGGACCGGCAATGATCCCGACGGTGCAGGCCGGCAGGCAGGGTGTGTCACCAGAGAGGCCGAAAGCATAGCTGCCCTTCAGCCCTGCACTGAACGCCGTCGGTTGTTGGGCCAGCATGGTGCCCGAACCGCGCGTGCCTTCGAGTCCGTTATCGTCGAATTCGATCATGTCTGCCTGGGTGGCCACCGTGGCAGGAGCAACCGGAGCCTTCACCGTGATGGCATAAGTAGCTGTCCCGCCCGTAGTTCCGTTGGCGTTGAGGGTGGTAATCGTCATGTAACCGCGGTTGTTCGTTGCCAACGTGTAGGTACCAAGGAACTCCTGGCTGCTGACGGTGTTTCCGGAGGGGTTGGAAGACTGATGGTTGGCATCCAGCTCCCCATCGCTGATCACGCCGGTGCCATCCGCGGTTAAGCTGGCAACCGTCGCTGTCTGGTAAGCCAGCACACCGGCAAGCACATCGTCATAGCCCTGGAAGAGGAAGGCATAAGGACCGATCAATTCCGAGTCAGTAGCCGTCGCCGGATACACCACGAGCAGGACCAAGGGCAGGCTCGCCGTCTGCGGCGTCGGCTCGGTGTCGGTAACCGTGACCGTAAAGCTGGATGCGCCTACTGCGGTCGGTGTGCCGCTGATCGTCCCTGTAGAAGACAGGCTCAATCCCGGCGGCAGGCTGCCCGCGGTCAGGGCGTAGGTGTAAGGTTTCAGCCCTCCTGTCGCGACCAGGGTTTGTGTATACACCACCCCCTGCGTTGCATTCGGCAGAGAACCGGTAAGGCTCAGCGGAGGGATGGGGGAAACGGTGATGCTGACCGGTCCAGTCACTGCATCGGGCGTTGGCGTCGCGGAGTCTGTCGCGTGGATCGTTACCGTCGATGTCCCGGCAGCGGTAGGAGTGCCGCTGACCACGCAGGCCGCGCCGAGTGAGAGCCCGGCAGGCAAAGTACCGGAAACAAGAGTGCAGTTATAAGGTGCGGCTCCGCCAGCTACTCCGATCGTACCCGTGTAAGGGACGCTTACCGTGGCGTTCGGCGGAGAGCTGAGGGTCAGGGTTGCGGTGGCCGGTAAAACGTTGATGGTCACTGGGCCTGTTGTGGTTGCCACTGGAGTACTGGAGTCAGTCGCCTTGACGGTTACGGTTGCTGTGCCGGCCGTGGTTGGTGTTCCGCTGACCACGCAGCTCGCAGACAAGGTGAGCCCTCCGGGCATGGTACCCGCCGTCAGAGCGCAGGTATAGGGTGCTTTACCGCCGGTGACCCCAATGGTTCCCGAATAGGGCACGTTCACCGTTGCATTCGGCGGTGGAGTGAGAGTCAACGTTGGGGGAGCGGCCAAAACCGTCAGTCCGACCGGCCCGGTGGTTGTTTCGACCGGGTTCGTGGAGTCTGTCGCTTTGACGCTGAGAGTAACCGTCCCGGCGACGGTTGGAGTGCCACTTACTGCGCAACCCGCCCCCAGCGTCAGGCCCGCAGGAAGTGTGCCGGCGATGATCGAGCAACTGTAGGGGGATGTTCCGCCGGCAACGCCAATGGTGGCGGTGTAAGGCGTGCCCACCGTCGCATTGGGAAGGCTGGACAGCGTCAAGCTCAGCGGAGCAGGCGAGACGGTGATACTTTCCGGCCCGGTGACCGTCTCGACAGTAGTACTGGAGTCCGTCGCCTTCACTTGCACGGTAGAGGTTCCGGCGGTAGCGGGTGTGCCGCTCACCACGCAACCAGCAGACAAGGTAAGTCCGGCAGGTAGCGTGCCGCCCGCCTGGCTGCAGGCGTACGGTGCTGTTCCGCCAGACACGCCAATGGTGGTGCTGTACGCTACGCCGACCGTCGCGCCCGGTAGCGTCGATAAGGTCAGGCTCAGCGGAGCAGGCGAGACTGTGATGCTTTCCGGGCCGGTGACCGTCTCTACGGGAGTACTGGAGTCCGTCGCCTTTACCTGCGCGGTAGAAGTACCCGCGGTCGTTGGCGTTCCACTCACCACGCAGTTTCCATACAAGGTGAGTCCCGCGGGCAGCGCCCCTCCTACCTGGCTGCAGGCATAGGGCGCAGTCCCCCCAGAAACTCCAATCGTGGCGCTATAAGGTGCTCCGACCGTCGCTCCAGGGAGCGTGGACAAAGTCAGGACAAGAGCGCTGGGACTGACAGTCAGGATCACCGGACTGGTCGTGGTCTTCATCGGGCTGCCGGTATCCGTCGCTTTTACGGTTACGGTCGATGTTCCAGCGATCGTCGGGGTTCCTGTGATTACACAACCCGCACCAAGGGTCAGTCCGCCTGGCAGTGTCCCCGCAGTGATCACGCAGCTGTACGGCGCGGTTCCACCGGATACGCCAATCGTGCCGTTGTAGGGTGTGCCGACGGTTGCGGCCGGTGGGGAGGTAATGGTGAGTGAACCGGCCGCCGCCACCGTGATGCTTTCCGGCCCGATAACCGTTTCGACTGGACTACTGGAGTCGGTTGCCTTCACCTCAACAGTAGAGGTACCAGCCGTCGTGGGTGTTCCGCTCACCACGCAACTCGCGGACAAGGTAAGTCCGGCAGGCAGCGTGCCTCCGTTCTGCAGGCAGGTATAGGGCGCAGTCCCTCCCGATACGCCAATGGTCGCGCTATAAGGTACGCCCACCGTCGCTCCCGGGAGCGTCGATAAGGTCAAAGCCAGCGCGCTGGGATTGATTGTCAGGATCACCGGGCTCGTCGTGGTCTTGCTCGGGCTGCTGGTATCCGTCGCTTTCACGGTTACGGTCGAGATGCCGGCGGTCGTCGGCGTTCCTGTGACCATGCAACCCGCACCCAAGGTCAGCCCCGCAGGCAGTGTCCCGGTAGTGATCACGCAGCTGTAGGGTGCGGTCCCACCCGATACGCCGATGGTCCCGCTGTAGGGTGTGCCCACGGTTCCACTTGGCGGTGAGGTGATGGTGAGCGAGCCGGCCGCCGCCACGGTGATGCTCTCCGGTCCGGTAACCGTTTCGGCTGGACTACTGGAGTCGGTTGCCTTCACTTGAACCGTAGAAGTGCCGGCGGTTGTGGGCGTTCCACTCACCACGCAACTCGCGGATAAGGTGAGTCCGGCGGGCAGCGTGCCCCCGGTCTGCAGGCAGGTATAAGGGGCGGTCCCACCGGAAACACCAATGGTAGCGCTATAAGGTACGCCCACCGTCGCTCCGGGGAGCGTCGACAGCTCGAGTGTCAGCCCGCTGGGCAGAACCGTGAGGCTGACCGGCCCCGTGATGGTCTTGATCGGGCTGCTGGAATCTATACCAGTGACAGTAAGGTTCGATGTTCCGGCGGTTGTCGGCGTCCCGGTGATGACGCAACCCGAGCCCAGCGCCAATCCACCAGGCAACGTGCCGCTCACAATCACGCAGCTGTAAGGCGCAGTTCCACCCGCTACCCCAATGGCGCCGCTATAAGGGGTGCCCACGGTTGCATTCGGTGGCGAGGTCAGGGTAAGCGAGCCGGCCCCTGCGACGGTAATGCTCTCCGGACCATTCACTGTTAAAGCGGGACTACTGGAGTCTGTAGCTTTGACGGTGAAGGGCGATGTCCCGGCAGTGGTGGGCGTGCCGCTCACTACGCAACCTGCCGATAGCGTCAACCCGGCAGGCAAACTACCTCCGGTTTGCAGGCAGGTATAGGGTGCTGTTCCACCGTTTACGCCAATCGTGGCGTTGTAGGGTACTCCGACCGTCGCTCCGGGCAGAGGTGAAAGGGTCAGGAGCTGGCCACCACCACCTGCATTGATCGTGATGCTGAAGCTCGCGGATGCCTTGGCGCCGGAAGCGTCCTCCACTTGGCCAGTAAAGACCGATGTCCCGGCTGCAGTGGGCGTTCCTGCAATGACGCCCGTGGCTGGCGTCAACACGAGGCCCGCCGGCAACGAACCAGAGGTTACGCTGAACGAGTATGGTGTTGTTCCGCCCGAAGCGCTGAGCGAAGTGGCATAGGCAATGCCCACCGTCCCCGCAGGAGGATTGCCTGAAATCATCTCCAGTTGTGCGATTGGCGTTGAGATGGCAATCGTTTCCGGCGCTTTCGCCGTGTACGGCACATCGCTGGAGTCCAGAATCTGCGCCGAAAAGCCAATCGAACCAGCAGTCGTGGGCATCCCTGAGATCACGCCGGTTGCCGGGTTGAAGGTAAGTCCTGCAGGAAGCGATCCAACCGTGCTCCACGTCAGTGGAGCGGTCCCGCCCACCGAGCTCAGCGTTGTGCTATAAGCAGTCCCCACCGTTCCGGGCGGCGGAGTTCCCGAAATCACCGGATCCGGGTTGACCGTGATGCCGGCGATGCTGGAGTTTGTTGTCCCGCTGGTCGTCGCCGTTAAGGTCACCTTCATCTGGGTCGTAATGCCCGCGGGTGCTGTATAGATGACCGTAGCCCCAGTCGGGCTCGAAAGAGAACCGCATGCAGCCGCAGAGCATGAGACGCCTGTCATCGTCCATGACACCGGCGCATCTCCTGTAAGTGCGGCGGTTATCTGAAAAGACTGTCCGGCGTCGATCGTGATGGCGGAGGTAGAGAGGCTTGTTATGCCATTGCCCGCGTATCCGCCGGCGCCACAACCGGTAAGCGCGATACATGCGGCTACAACGATCAACCATGCGTAGCCGGCGCACAGCTCGGCTCGTTTAACCTGTACACGCGCGGTCTGCCGGAATAAGGAAGAGAGCAGTTTGCGAGCTTTGCCGGAAGAGAACGAAGCAGTCCAGATTATTTGATCGGCGAACGAATGATGAATGTCACCCTGCATATCGGCCTCGACCTCCAGGTATCGGCGATGGGGGCCCGCTATGAGCGCCGGCTGCCGCTCGCTTCAGCCCTGCGTAACCTAGACATATAAACATCAAAGTCGAGTAACTTTAGAGCCATTGGCGAGATATAGATGCAGATTGACATCTATGGCGATATCACGTGTTCACAAAGCTGCGCGAGATGGCCGCCATTTAATAGATACAACAATTGTTTCTTATGTATGAGCTATTTGCATCGCGTACTACATCAGGGAATCCCCTATTTATGCGGGTTTCACCAGCGCGGCCTGTTTACAACTTTTGGGTGATTCGGAACGTGACAGCGAAGGCTACAATCCGCAACATGTAGTTACCAGCATGTAGTTTGTGAACGAAGAAGGTCCAAAGATGAACATCGACGAAAGACGACGCATGACCTTCCCCCTTCGCCTCGCGATATCGCTAAAGGATATGGCAAATATTCTGGCGCAGAAGGACGGGGTCTCACTCAACCACTTCATTAGTCTCGCCGTGGCGGAAAAAATCAGCCGCCTTGAGAGCGAGACGTTGAACGAACATAATGATTTGAGCAGAAGGCAGAAAATCGCTGTGGCTGCCGGAGTCATTAGTAGGACGCTGTACAGCTGAACTTCTCTTCCAGGGCGTGGCTGATCTAACATGCAGCGACAGCCGCCTGGGTCCTCGCCTGACAATCCGCCTCTTGCCTGCCTCGCCCGAGCCCTGTAAACGGTTTCAACATCTGCTTGATCCGCTCCCATTTATTATTCCCATGCAGCTGGAGATTGAACCCCATGCGTATCGCCGATCTGCGTGAAGTGACCGCACCCATCGCGTCGCCCATCGCTAACGCCTATATCGATTTTTCAAAGATGACCTGTTCCCTCGTCGCCCTGGTCACCGATGTAGTGCGCGATGGAAGAACCATAGTTGGCTACGGATTCAACTCCAACGGACGCTATGGACAGGGCGGCCTGATTCGCGAACGCTTCAAGCCTCGCCTGCTGGAGGCTGCCCCCGAGACCCTGCTGAACGACGCCGGCGACAACCTGGATCCTGATCGAATCTGGCAAACGTTGATGCGCAATGAGAAGCCCGGCGGCCACGGAGAACGCTCCGTAGCCGTCGGCACGATCGATATGGCGGTATGGGACGCGGTCGCGAAAATTGCGGGAAAGCCACTCTTCCGCCTGCTTGCCGAACGCTCTGGCATGTTGGCCGATCCTCGAGTCTTTGTCTACGCCGCCGGCGGCTACTACTATCCGGGAAAGAATCTGGAGGCGCTGCGAGCCGAAATGCGCGGCTATCTCGATCGCGGATATACCGTGGTCAAGATGAAGATTGGGGGAGCCGACATCGCGGAAGATCGCCGGCGCATCGAGGCCGTCCTGGCTGAAATCGGCAGCCAAGCCGAGCTGGCCGTGGACGCAAATGGCCGTTTCAATCTGGAGACTGCCATCGCGTACGCGAAGATGCTTCGCCAGTATCCTCTCTTTTGGTACGAGGAGGCGGGAGATCCGCTGGATTACGCGCTCCAGGCAGCGCTAGCGGAATTTTATCCCGGAGCAATGGCCACCGGTGAGAACCTGTTCAGCCACCAGGATGCCCGCAACCTGCTTCGCTATGGCGGCATGCGTCCCGACCGTGATTGGTTACAATTCGACTGCGCGTTGTCCTATGGACTTTGCGAGTATCTGCGCACCCTGGAGGTAATCAAGATGGCCGGCTGGTCTCCGCGCCGTTGTATTCCTCATGGCGGTCATCAGATGTCTCTGAACATTGCGGCAGGACTGGGATTGGGGGGTAACGAAAACTATCCCGACCTTTTTCAGCCCTATGGTGGCTTTCCCGATGGAGTGCGTGTGGAAGATGGATACATCGTTATGCCGGAACTGCCGGGAATCGGATTTGAGGGCAAGTCCGATCTTATTCGTGTGATGCGCCAACTGGCCGAGTAATCACTTTGCTTCAGAGACCTCCGGAAACTCGCCTGACAACAAGCCGGCGCTCCAACTCGAGTTCACTCTGGCTTTGGGTGCTGCTCGGGATTGTGCTCGGTGTCGCCGTGGGGGTCCTCTTCCCGCGCAGCGGAGCGGCGCTCAAGCCGCTGGGCGATGGCTTCGTCAAGCTGATTCGCATGACGCTGGCGCCGATTATCTTTGGCAGTGTGGTCGTTGGCATCGCAAAGATGGGCGACCTGAGGGAAGTGGGCCGTGTCGGCGCGAAGGCTTTGCTCTACTTCGAGGTCGTCTCCACTCTTTCATTGTTGCTTGGCTTGCTTGCTGTGAATGTGCTGCAACCTGGCAAAGGCATGAACATCGATGCGGCGACCCTGGACCCCGCTGCGATCTCCAGTTATACAAACAGCGCCCAGCATCCTGGCTTCGTGGCGTTTGTCCTGAACATCATTCCGGCCAGCGCCGGTGAGGCGTTCGTCAGCGGCAACATTCTGCAGATTATTCTGTTCGCGGTCTTGTTTGGGCTGGCGCTCACGCAATTTCGTGACCGCGCGCGCCCGCTGGTGGAGATGCTGGATCTGTTTTTGCATGGCATGTTCGGCGTCGTAAAAATCATCATGTACCTTGCGCCCATTGGCGCATTCGGGGCCATGGCCTACACCATAGGCCAGTACGGTGTCGCCAGCCTCATCCCGCTCATGAAGTTCACGGCGGAGGTCTGGGCGGTGTCCGCCTTCTTTGTGTTGGTTGTGCTGGGAAGCATTGCGCACTTCTGTGGATTCCGCCTACTCCGATTGCTGCGCTACATCCGCGAGGAGGTCCTGATCACCCTGGGAACTTCTTCCTCTGAGGCTGTGCTGCCTTCCTTGATGCTAAAACTCGAGCAGCTCGGCTGCGCCGAGCCGATAGTCGGAATGGTCATGCCTGCCGGGTATACTTTCAACGCAGATGGAACCGCCATCTACCTCGGCATGGGCGCTATCTTCATTGCTCAAGCGACGAACACTCATCTCAGTTTGGGCGATCGGCTGGTGATGCTGCTGGTGCTGATGCTCACTTCCAAGGGATCGGCGGGAGTGGCCGGTGCGGGTTTTGTCACTCTAGCGGCTACGTTGGCTTCGCTGCACCAAATACCGGTTGCCGGCCTCGTTCTGCTACTCGGCGTAGACCGATTGACGAACGCCGCCCGCGCCGTAGTCAACATCATCGGCAGCTGCGTCGCCACCATTGTCGTAGCGAAGTGGGAGAAGGCCTTCGATACGGAACGAGCCGCTTGGTTCTAGGTAATTCTCATCGTCCGGCCACTTCCAGCTTTACCGGCCGCGCCGTCGAGCTCACATCGGGGTCGTAATACTCGTACAGGCGCGACTGCAGTGTGTGTGCGCGTATGGGGTATTTGGCGCGCAAGCGGACCTTCAGCGCAACTTCCTGGTGGGGCGCAAGACCATTGAAGTAGAGGATAGCCTGGGTTGCAGTCAGGCTGAATTTCTCCAGTCGTCCAGCGTCCGCGCCGTTTGCTTTTTCCTGGAACGATTGCAGGTCTTCGCTCAGCAGGTCGAAGCCCGGCGGGATACCCAGGTCCACCATGATCATGTTCGCGGTCTTGCTGAGGTTATTCCGAATCGTCACGGTCTCGGTGGCTATATCATTCTGCGATAGCCTGGTGCGGTCGTAGGCAATGTTGATGGAAAGCGGCTCAGCGGCAGGCTTCTCGTCCCAGGGGATGAAGGAGCGGCCTACTACCTGGTAAGCGAGGCTCCCCGCGCCTTCGAAATGGAGTCGAACCGAGGAGGTCTGGTGCGCGTCGATGCCCTTAAAGACAAACTGCTGAAGCAGGTCGTTGTTATTCGCGGTGAGGTTAAGCGTCTTCACTTCCCTGCCGTCAAGCATCACGTGGACAGATCCGCGCACGTCGCTCGCGCTCAGTTGTGTAGCCAGTAGTAGCGCGCGAAGAGCCATGATGGTGGCCTGCGTGGTGCCCCAGGCGCCGGAGGCCTGTTTCTTTTGCGCGATGAAGTTAAGCGCCTTACGAGCCGTCTCCGATGCCTGCCCCCACTTGAGCAGCGCCTGTGTAGCCAGACCAGTCGTCTCGATGGCAGCGCTTGCGCCCGTCGAGTAAACGCCGGTCTCTTCCGCGCTCCAGAAGACCTGATCTCCCTTTTCCGTGCGCGCATCGAGCAGCGCCTGCATGGAGCGGCGCGTGAAGTCGCGGTCGCGGCCGTACTCGGTGGCAAAGTTGGCGATCACGGCCAGGGTGTAGGGATCTGGAGCGGTGTTCAAATGAGCGTCGATGAAGTCCTTGGCCTTATCGACCGCTGGACCCGCCATGCCGGTATCAACCAATGACCACGCAATATAAGCCGTAATGCGGAGCACGTTCGAGTTATAGCGATCGGTTGCGCCTTCGTTGATGAAGGAGGCGTCAGGCTTCCAACTACCGTCCGCTTGTTGCTGGCTGACCAGCCAGTCGCGGGTACGCTCGATCAGCTTGGGATCCACGTCCGACACCTTTGCCATGTCGTTGAACTCCATCAGGCCGTAGGCAGTAAGAATCTTGTTGGCGGGAGCCTGGCCGAACCAGGAAAAACCACCTCCCGGGACCTCGAAGGTGAGCAGGCGCTGGTATCCGTTGGAGATGTAACCCTCGGCCTTCGCGTGCGTCTCCGGGGTGAGCTTTTTCGTGTGCTTCATGTAGTCGAGCGCAAGCACGTTGGGATAGGTACTGGAAGAGGTTTGTTCAAAGCAGCCGCCGGGCATGCTGAGGATGGAGTCCATCCCTTCGATCAGCTGGCTAAGGGGCCCGGGGTAGAGGCGGACGACAATGCTGCTGGCGTCGGCAATGGCATTCTCGGGAAAGTGGAGATCGTGTTCGGCTGAGCGTTCAAGCCTGCCGTTGTAGACCATGTCCTGCTCGCGTCCGTTGGGGATAACTTCGATCTCGCGCACGACGATGTCATCACGAGAGGCGGCGCCATCCATGTGGGCGGAGAGTGTGAGCTTGAATTTGCCGATGCGTGCGGCGGTAAGCGTGAACTGCGAGCCGCCCACACGGCCCGATTCAGCAACGACTGATTTTTCCGGCGTATCGTGGTCGAGCGAGAACCAGTCTTCCCGCTTAAGCTTCAGGCTGACCTCGCCGGGCTTGCCGGAGTAGTTGTAAATCGCGATGGGGAGAGAGACCTGGTCGCCCTGGGTGAGCGTGACCGGGAGATCGAGATCCACGAAGAAGTCCTGAAACACCTTCAGGCTCGACGTCGCGGTGCCGAGTGCCCCGGAAGCAGTGGAGGCGAGCATGGCCATGCGCCACGTGGTGATCGAATCGGCGACAGGGATAGAGATATCGGCGTTGCCCTGGGCATCGGTGATGATCTCGGGATTGATGTACAGCGCTTCCGGAAAGTAGGAGCGAACATGCGGCGCAGCCTCTTGCATGGCGGGTTTAAGCGCGACGGCAAACGCGCGCCCCTGCACGGGCTGAGCAAGGTCTGCCTTTTCCATAGGGCTACTGGTCAGCGCGTCTGCCACCCTTAAGCCGCCTGCTATGCCGCCGAGTACACCTCCCGCAACCGCCGCTCTCAATGCCAACTGCGGAGGCGGCGCCGGTTCCACCATGACGGTCTCGGTTACGCTGGCCACGTCCAGCCTGGCGCTGAGGATTGCGCGATCGCGCTCCTGAAGCGTGAACTCGTTTGAAAGGTTGAAGAATCCAGGCGATGAGACTTCCACCCGATATCTGCCCGGAGGAAGAGCCGCAAGAGCAAATTGCCCATCGGGTCCGGCATGCGTAATGCGCCGGTTTGCCGTGGAGATTTGATGCAGGGCGATCATCGCGCGGGAAACCACGGCGCCGCTTGCATCGACGACTGTACCGATGACCTCGGCTCGTTGATTCATGGGACCGCGGTTGTGTTCGACATCGATATCCAGGGTGCCGCGGCTTCCCTGCTGGCCAACCAGCCTCCCGGAGCGCGCTTCGATATAGACAACAAGATCGTCTCGGGTATTGAATGCGCCATCCGGGCCGGCGCTCTGGACCAGGTAGACGCGGCTTAACCGGCCCCACGGCGCCGGTTCGACACGCAGCGGTGTATTCCAGGAATCGCGCGGGCGCGCCGCATGGACCATCGCTGGAATGTCCAGCGCGGGGCCATCGTGCGCGGCTTGGTGCTTTCGGATCTCCTGGCTGAGTTGATCGGCAAGATCGCGCACCTGGTCGTTGAACGCCGACCGGTAGCGCTGCTGGTATTCGTAGTATTTTTCCTGCGGCAGGCTACGGCCAAACTCGGTATCGAGCTTCGCCGGCGCAGCCATCTCGGTTGCCGAGAAAAGAGCGCGGGCCGCCCTATCCTGCTGGGCGTCGTTCTCCTGATCGCGGCGGCCTTCCACGGGTTCGATGGCGCTCGCAGAGAGAGCGAGTGGATCTCATAACGCGGCTTCATCACTTCCTGTTCCAGATAAAAGAATGTTTTCGCGAAGCCCGGCTGCTTCTCCGCCAGGGCAAAGACAGCTTCATCGACGATTTGCAGGCCGAGCGCGGCGCTGACTCCTTCCCCATGTGCGTTGGTCACGCGGAAGCAGATACGCGCATCGCTACCCGGTTTATAGCTGCCGCCGTCCGTCGTGGTTTCAATTTTCAGTTCATCCGCCGGCTGTACGAAAACCAGGCGATGATCAGCGACCGGTTGGGCATCACGGCCGAAGAGGTAGGCGTCGATATCGAGTGTGCCCGCCATCTCCGCCGTGGCCGCGAGCGTAAGCTCGGCTTGCCCGTTCTGCAGGTCGAGATCGCGCGTCAAAATCGTCTGCCCATTGCGCACGATGTCAATGTAGGCGGATCCGCGAGTGCGGGTAGAGAGGACTTTCAATTCCATCCGTTCGCCGGCTTTCATAACCGCGCGGTTCACACGTAGCAGGATCTGGTCGGCGCCCTGCCGCGTCTCCAGCGGAACGCTTGCGGTCATACGAGCACCACGATGATCATCAGCATCCACGCGGAGCGACGGGGTGACGTCACCGGGAACCAGGTGAATGGTGGCGATACCGCTGCTGTCGGTGGTGAGGTGCTGATCGTGCTCACCAGCCATGTGGACCGTGAGAGCAGCGGTTGCCGGCGTGCCGTCGGGATAGGAGCTTAAAGAAATACCTGGTTCTCAAGATGAGGGATCAATGTTCCGCTTTCCGGAACCGCGGTAAGCAGCAGAGGCGATTGGCTGACAGTGATCGGCTCGCCGCGGGTCTCAGAGTGGCCCGCGGAGTCTTTGACCGTCGCCTCAACCAGGGCACGCGCTGCACCCTGGCTGAAATTCCGCCCGGTAAAGAAGCCGGGGAGCACAAGATCGAAGTGATACACGCCGTCTTTATCTGTCTTGCCTTTGACCGAAGCTGCTTCAAAGACCTCAACATCCGCGCTTGATATCTTCATGGCCACTTCTGCGTGATCGACCGGTTTACCGAAAAAGTAGTTGGCGCGCACCGTGCCGGTGACGTGATCGCCGGGACGATAGTCACGCCGCGGCTTGTTGTCTTTTTCTGTGAATTCCACCGTGACTTTGAACTTAGGCAGGACATAGCGTTCGACATTAAGGGCAACTTCCGCGCTGTTCGCAGGAGAGGCGCTATCGCCCATCAAGGCGCGCAGGTGATAGGCGCCCAGGTTCACCTCATCCGCCAGCGAGAACTCCGCAGAGGCGACGCCGAAGCGATCGGTCGCTGTGCTCTTTTTGAAACCTTGTTACCGCGCGAGTCTTCCACCTCGAAGGTAAGGTTGCGATCCGCGTCTGCTCGATGGCTGGCGCGGTCGAGCGCGAGCGCGCGCACGTGGATCGTCTGACCGGGCTGGTAGATTGGTTTCTCGGTCGTGAGCATAATCAACGCCGGGTCCTTAAGCTCGACTGGTTGCGTGTAATCGGTGGAACCGATCGGTGTGTCGGCGATGAAGCGGATATCGTATTTGCCTTCGAGCCCGGCCGGTAGGCGAAACTGAGCCGCGACCGTTCCGCGCTGGTTGAGGCGACCGGAGAAGAGCAGGCGAGCTCGCTGCTGCGGAATCAGAAGCTCGGCGCGGACGGTGCCGGTGAGCGCGGCATCCTCGTTGCCCGCGTCGGAGACCAACACCCGGATGGCGGCATCGCTGCCCGCGAGGTATTCGGTCTGGCCAATGAGACGAACCACGGGACGGCGCAGGATGCGCGAGATGGACTCGACCCCGGCGATCGTTGGGATCTCCTTGTCGCCGTACTCGAAGCGATAGCGCACCCGTTGCCAAACCAGGTCTTCGAAGGCGATCGGTTTTGCGGGCACGATGCTCTGCTGCCACGCTCCCATCGCCTTTGACGATTTCGGCCGTCCGTTCTACTCGGCCGAGAACATGCTCTTCAGGATCGACGAGCTCGAAGATGACCCTACCCGAACCCGGGCGCGCTCCATGGTAGGGAATGGCGAGCGAGACCGCTCCATGCGTAAACATAGCGATGGGTGACGCGGCGCCTGCTTCGCCAAACGGAGCATAGGCGCCGGCGATCACAAGAAAAAGTAGTACCAACCAAAGCGGAAGGAAACGAAGTAGAACACTGTCCCAGCGAATCTGCATACCGGTTCTCCGAGTGAGCTGCCGGGCATGGGTGGCAGCTTCTGTCTAACCGGAGAACGCGGAGCTTCTACAAACTTGCAGTAGAAAAACAAAAATATTTTCGAGGATTATTGAAGGGTCCAGCTCTGGCCATCGGTACTGGTCCAGTGCTCTCCGTCGTCGGTGGTTAACTCGAAGCGCGAGGTGGGCTGGGAGACGGCCGGCTTGAGCGCCTGGTTTGTGTCGGCGGACGAGGTTTCCGGGGCAGCGGGTGATGCCTCGATGTTGACCGTCTGAGCGGCCGAACCAACGCGCAACGTGGCGTCCGCCACCGCTTGTTGTGAGGGCGCCACCTCGGTGGCGAACGACTGCTTTTCGAAACCCGTTGCCTGCACTACTACCCGATACCTGCCAGGCGCCAGAGATTCCATACGATATCTCCCTTGGTTGTCCGTGGTCGCGCTGCCCACGAGCACGCCGCTGGAGTTGCTGGCGGTCAGCGTTGCCCCGGGAATCACGGCGCCGGCAGGATCCTTGATGGTGCCCGACAACGTTGAGCCTATGGTCGCTACAGGATGAGAACTGATTTTGAGGGCGGCCCTCATGCTACCGAAGGAGGCCGCAGAAGCGAGCGCAACAGTGACTGGGCGGCCCTTCCATGGAGCGGCAAAGGCCTTCCAGTTTCTACCCTCATCCTCGCTGAAGAAGACGTGGTGGTCGCTGTCAATGGCGATGCGCTGGTTGCCACGCGAGGCCATGGAAAGGATGGGGAGATGGCTGGGCAGAGGACCTGGAGAGGAAAAAGCAGATTGAAGCCGATCGACTGCCACCGTGGTAACGGGTCCGCCGGCGCTTGCCGATGAGGCAAAGGCGGGCGCAGGCGGTTGCGTGGGTGGGGCGCCGATGCCTCCGAGGATGCCGCCCACGACACCGACTGCATTGCCACTGATGCCGGCCGGTTCTCGAATCGACTGCCTGACCGGCGGGAGCTGCTTTTGAGCCTTGACCGCACTCTTCCCATTCGCATACTGGGCAAGTGGCGCCGGATTACGCCCAGTTTCGGGATCAGCGCTTGCGGCCGGAGGCGGGGGCGGCGCCGGTTTATGGGCGTCGGCCAGCTGGGACAGTGCGGATGTATCACGGTCGGTCGTTTCCTGGTGGCGGACAAAGAGAACCGCCAGGATGAGGGCGGCGATGGCGGGAATCGCTACCCATGCGGGATACCAGCGGGGCGACCAGCGACGGCGAACCGCTTCGGGCTGCCAGGTTGGGGCCTCGTCCGCCGGCGGAAGCGAGAGCGCAACGATCTGCCGGCAGGCCGGGCAATCGGCCAGGTGCGCGAGCGTCTGCTGCTGCTCATGCGCGGGCAGCGTGTGCTCGACGAAGGCGCTGAGCTGGTCCGCGTCTGGATGCTGCCCGGCTTGGAGAGGTCCGCTCATAATTGCCTGGATGCGGCAGCGACGTTGGCTGCTGTCTGGTCTGAGAACGAGGAAGTTTGCGAACTTTGCAGTAAAGCACGCAGATTGATTTCCAGATCGCGCGGGTCGTTGCCCAGCGCTTCGTCAGCCGCCCGCTTGCTCAATCCGCCCGTCTGAAGCTGTTGCAGCAGCCGTTTGCGTAGATCGGCGAGCAGCTTCCTGATGCGGCGGCTGATGGTGGCTTCGTGAACATGAAGGACGCGGGCGACCTGCGCGAGGGACTGGCGATCAAGAAAATGAGAGCAGAGCAGGTAGCGCTCTTCCGCGGAAAGACTCTCCAGCGTGCTGGTAATGGCGCGGGTGAGGTCAGTGAGTTCCGCTGCAACCGGCGTGGGTCCTGGTGGAAGCGCGGGAGCATCGAGCGTATCGAGTGGCGACTCGCGGTGCGTTCTCCGGTGATGATCCACATGGCGTTGGGCGAGCGTGGTGCGAAGCCAGCCAAGAAGCGAACCGCGTCCGGAGTAAGACGCGAGGGGAGAGCGGCGTTGTCCTTCGACCTCGCGCAGGCCGTAGAGTTCCGAATAGAGCGAGTCAGCAAGATCGTGGCCCAACGTGCTTGAGCCGGTGATGGCGATGGCGGCCTGGGTAATGGTGGCGCGATAGAGATTAAGGAAGCGTTGCCACGCGACCTCGCGTCCCAGGACGCAGGCGGTAGCCAGCGCCAGGTCTTCCAGGCGCAGCGATCTGAGGAAGTCCGACTTCTGCGACTGATCCGGATGAGCGGCAGCGGGCAAACCGTAATTGAACTTTGTGCCGACGGCGCAGAGCGCGGCGCCGAACTGATCGCATGTTAGCCCGTTGGCGGCGGCCTTGGCGCTGAGGCAGAGCTCCTGGAGGAGACTTTGCGGGAGGTCCTGATCAGCCGAATCCCTGGACTGCGGTGCTGATGGCAGCGGCAGCGCCAGGTCACCGGATTGTGGTGACGTTGTCACCCTCCCAAGATACTGCAACCCGAGCGCATACCTATAGCGACGAGTGAACAAGCTCGACGGTGATGGGTATCCTGTCGCCGTTCCCTTCGTGCGAAATATGCGAATTATGCGAAT